>NZ_VUKF01000055.1 GCF_009193185.1 Georgenia thermotolerans
GGCCCCGCAGGGCCGTCCAGGGCGGCGTTTCCGGTCGGGTTCGTCAGGATCACGGTGGCCTCCTCACGCCGGCGCGTGAGCGCCAGCATCTAGGAACCGCCACTTACACAGACCATCTGACACGCCCCGGGGTCGCCGGCCCGCCGGGCGGGCACTGCACCTGCCCGCGCCACGACCCCACCGACCACCTGGCGCCCGACCCCGAGGCGTGCGACGGCGACGCGGCCGGCGACGCCGGCGAGGCGAAGGACGGGGACGACGACGCCCGGAACCACCCGGACGACCTTGCCGATGCCGATGCCGATGCCGGTGCCGATGCCGATGGCGATGTCGACGCCGGCACGGCCGCGACATCGGACGCCGGCACGGCCCGGGCCGTCTCGCCAGCCGAGGGCGACCCGCCCGAGGCCGGCCCGCCGGACGGCGCTCCCGCCCCTGCCGCGGCGCGACCGGCCGGCGCCGGACCGGCCGATGGGGGACCGCCCGATGGGGGACCGCCCGACACCGGGCCATCCGGTGCGGGCGGGGGTGGTGGCGTGGGCCGCGGGCCGGGCGCGGGGCCACCGGGCGGCGCTCCGCCGCCGTGGGCGAGACCGGCCGAGGCGGAGCTGCCGCCGCTGCGCCTGCTCATGCGCCAACGCCGCGGCATGCGGCTGGGCGACCCGGGCATCTTCCGCACCGAGGTGCGCGTGAGCGTGCCCATCGACCTGCTCCTCCCGCCCGCCGACGCCGCGGACGCGGCGGGGCAGAGCGTGCCGGCCGGCCCCGGCGGCGCCGCCGCCGGCACGTCGGCGAGCTCGGCCACCGGCGCAGACGACGCCGGCGGCGGGCCGGTTGCGGCGTTCGACCGGCCCCCGCTGGCCCAGGCCCCCGAGCTGGTCGGGTACGGGCCGATCGACCCGGAGCTGGCCCGGGTCCTGGCCGCCGGCGGGACCTGGCGGCGCCTGGTCACCGACCCGCTCTCCGGCGCCGTCCTCGACGTCGGCCGCACCCGCTACCGCCCGCCCGCCGACCTGGCCCGCTGGGTGCGCGAACGCGACCGCACCTGCGTCAGCCCGGGTTGCCCGACCCCGGCCTGGCAGTGCCAGCTCGACCACACCAACCCCTGGTCCCAGGGCGGGACCACCAGCGAGGACAACCTCGGACCGATGTGCACCGGCGACCACCTGCTCAAGACCACCGGGCTCTTCCAGGTCCGCCAGCCCACCCCCGGCGTCTTCGCATGGCGCACCCCCTCCGGCCACGCCTACCGCCGCGACATCGACGGCACCACCATCCCCATCCCGCCCGACACCTTCGACCCACCCACGTACTGATCGATTCACCGGGAGGGCGGCGACGACTTATATGCAGTGTTCCGCGTGAGTCGTCTGAGGCGAGTCGGAAAAGCTGTCGATGGGCCGCAACCCGGGGTAGGGGTGTGGAGCAGGCGATGCACCGGCCGCGCGACGTCGGCCGTCCGGGCTCAGGGCACCCGGGCCACGACGAAGATCCGCCGGAACGGCAGGACCGTTCCGTTCGGCCCGGCCGGGTACGCCTCACGCAGCCGGCGCCGGAGCTCCGCCTCGAACCCCGGCCGCAGCTCGTCTGGCAGGGCCTGCAGAGTGGGGCGGGCCCCGGTGCCGCTGACCCACGCGAACACCGGGTCCTCGCCGGTCAGCACATGGAGATAGGTCGTCTCCCAGGCATCGACCACGCAGCCGACGTCCTGCAAGCGACGCAGGTATTCCACGGCATCGTGCGAGGCCGGCTCGGCGACGCCCCGCACATGAGCGGCGTACGGTTCCTCGCTGCTCATCTGACGACAGATCGCATGGCTCGGCTCCGCGAAGTTGCCCGGCACCTGGAACGCGAACCACCCGCCGGGAGCGACGTGCTCGACCAGCCGGGGCAGCAGCTCGAGATGACCAGGCACCCACTGCAGGGCCGCGTTGGAGACGAGCACATCGATCGGTGCGGGCGGCGCCCAGGTCCGCAGGTCAGCGAGCTCTACCCGCACCCCGGAGCCGCCGGCCCGCGCGGCCGCCACCATGTCGGGCGAGGAGTCCACCCCCAGGACGTCCGCTCCCGGCCACCGTCGCGCGAGCAGCGAGGTGAGGTTTGCCGGCCCGCAGCCGAGGTCGACCACCAGCCGCGGGTCCGCCGCGCCCACGCGCGCGATCAGGTCCAGGAAGGGCCGGCCCCGCTCGTCGGCGTAGGTCAGGTACCGGGCGGGGTCCCAGGTGTGCATCCGCCTGGCCGGCGGTCAGACGACGCCGTAGAGGCGGTCGCCCGCGTCACCCAGCCCGGGGACGATGTACTTGTGCTCGTTCAGCCGCTCGTCGACGGCGGCGGTCACGATGGTCACGTCCCCGCGCTCCCCGACCGCCTCGTCCAGGGTCTGGAGCCCCTCGGGCGCGGCGAGCAGGCAGATCGCGGTGACGTCGCGCGCGCCCTTCTCCGAGAGGTAGTTGATCGCGGCGATGAGGGTGTGCCCGGTCGCCAGCATCGGGTCGAGGACGTAGCACTGACGCCCGGAGAGGTCCTCGGGCAGCCGGTTGGCGTACGTGATCGCCTCATAGGTGGTCTCGTCGCGCTGCATGCCGAGGAAGCCGACCTCGGCGGTCGGGAGCAGCCGCGTCATGCCCTCGAGCATGCCCAGACCGGCACGCAGGATCGGCACGACGATGGGCCGCGGCGCGGCCAGGTGGATGCCCACGGTGGTCGCGACGGGCGTCTCGATCTGCACCTGCTCCACCCGCACGTCGCGTGTGGCCTCGTAGGCCAGGAGCGTGACGAGCTCGTCGACGAGCAGCCGGAAGGTCGGGGACTCCGTGGTCTTGTCGCGCAGGACGGTGAGCTTGTGGGCGATCAGCGGGTGGTCCGCGACGTGCAGGCGCATGGCCTGAATCTATCGTCCACAGTGCGGGACGCGTCGGCCCCGGGCCCGATCCAGCCCCCACGCAGCCTCTTTCGCCACCGGCAACGAGCCGTGGAGGGGGATCCAGCGACGCGCGCGGGGCGGGCTGGGGCTCCTCCGCCGGCTCGCATGCCGGTGCCGGCCCTGGGGTTGACATGATGACCGGGTGACCCGCACCCGTCCTCCCGGCCGCGCCGCCGCCGACCCCGCCCTCGACGCCGCCATGGGGGAGGCGCTGCACCTGGCCCAGCAGGCCGTGA
The DNA here is from genome assembly GCF_009193185.1 of Georgenia thermotolerans. GTDB lineage: Bacteria > Actinomycetota > Actinomycetes > Actinomycetales > Actinomycetaceae > Georgenia > Georgenia thermotolerans. Next base: position 3,160 of record NZ_VUKF01000055.1, read on the forward strand.
CCACCGGCGACGTACCCGTGGGCGCCGTCGTCCTCGGCCCGAACGGGGCCGTCGTCGGCCGTGGACAGAATCGTCGAGAGGCCGACGGCGACCCCACCGCCCACGCCGAGGTGCTCGCCATCCGCGAGGCCGCCGCCGCACTCGGGAGCTGGCGGCTGGAGGGCTGCACGCTGGTCGTCACCCTCGAGCCCTGCACGATGTGCGCCGGCGCCATCGTGCTCGCGCGCCTGGACCGGGTGGTGCTCGGCGCCTGGGACCCCAAGGCCGGCGCCGCCGGGTCGGTGCGCGACGTGCTGCGCGACTCCCGGCTCAACCACAGGGTCGACGTGGTCGGCAGGGTGCGCGAGGAGGAGAGCGCCGCGCTGCTCCGGGACTTCTTCGGCGAACGACGCTAACCCGCCGCCGGGAGCGCCGGGGTCGTCCCCGAGCTGGCGCGACCCGCTCCACCGAGGCTTAGCATGACGTTGCCGCGCCGCTCGCCCGGGGCTGGGGCGCGGTGGGCAACGCGCCGTCACGCTCGAGGGGGAGCCGTGAGCAGGAAGAGCCGCACCGTCCTCGCCGTCGCGACACTCGCAGCCGTGGCCGGAGCCGGCGCCGTGGCCCTGGAGCAGGCCGGCTGGTGGGACATCGGCGCCGCGACGACATCGGCCCCGGCACCCGCGACGGTCGAGCTGCACGCTCCTGTCGAGTCGCTTCTCGCGGGGGCTGCCGAGCTCGACCAGCCGGGCGGGACCACGGCGACCTCCGAGCGTGACGGCGCCGGGCGAGCGGTGTCCGGGCGCGACGGGAACACCGGCGGCGAGCGAGGGGCCACCGACGGCGACACCGACGGCGTCCACTGGGCTGGGGGAGGCGACGACCACGAGTCGTGGCACCACGATCGGTGGCAGGGCGACGATTACGGCCGCCATCACGAGCACCACCGGCACCACCACGGTCACGACGAGGACGACTGGACCGACGACTGACCGCCAGGACGCGGCCCCGCGGCGCCGCGGGCACACTGGGACCGTGATCCGACGGCGCGCGATCGTCCACGGCCTGGTCCAGGGGGTGGGCTTCCGCTACTCGTGCCAGGCGGTCGCGGAGCGGCTGGGCCTCAGCGGCTTCGCCATCAACCGTGACGACGGGACCGTCGAGGTAGTCGTGGAGGGCGACGCGGCGGCCGTGGACCGCATGCTCGGCTGGCTCAACGACGGGCCCCGCGCCGCGCAGGTCAGCCGGGTCGACGTCACGGTCGAGGAGCCGCAGGGGGAGGCGGGCTTCGACACCTTTTGAGGTGGTGGATACGGCCGAGGTTCGTCATGATCGCAGAGGGGCCGGGCGAGCCGTCCCGGCCGCGGGAGGCGAGAGCGATGACCGAGCAGGAGCAGCAGATCGACTGGGATCCGCGGTCCGAGGAGGTGCAGCGGGACCAGATCGCCGCCTACGACGACATGCGCCGCGGGTGCCCGGTGGCCCACAGCCCGTACGGCAACTGGTCGGTCTTCCGCCACGCCGACGTCGTGCGGATCCTCGACGACCCGGCCACCTTCTCCAACGTCGTCTCCACCCACCTGTCGGTGCCCAACGGCATGGACCCGCCCGAGCACACCCCGTTCCGGGAGATCAACGACAGGTACTTCACGCCGGCCGAGATGGCGGCGTTCGAGCCGGCCTGCCGCGAGATCGCCCGCGACCTCGTCACGGCGCTGCCCCGCGGGGAGGTCGAGCTCATGGCGGACCTCGCCGCCGACTTCGCCAACCACGTCCAGTGCCGCTTCATGGGCTGGCCCGAGAGCCTGCGTGAGCCGCTGCGCGAGTGGACCCTGAAGAACCAGGAGGCCACCCTCGCCCTGGACCGGACGGCGATGGCCGCCGTCGCCGTGGAGTTCGACGGCTACATCCGCGAGCAGCTCGAGGTGCGCCGCTCCGCCGGGCCGGCCGCGCCCGCCGACACCACCACCCGGCTGCTCGCCGAGACCGCCGACGGCCGGGCGCTCACCGACGAGGAGATCGTCTCCCTCGTGCGCAACTGGACGGTGGGGGAGCTGGGCACCATCGCCGCGTCGGTGGGCATCATCGTCCACTACCTGGCCACCAACCCCGAGGTCCAAGGCCTCCTGCGCGAGGACACCGGCCGCATCGAGGCCGCGACCGACGAGATCCTCCGCATGCACGCCCCGCTCATCGCCAACCGGCGCCGCACCACCGCGCCGGTCACCATCGCCGGGCGCGAGATCCCCGCGGGCGAGCGGGTCATGGTGCTGTGGGCCTCGGCCAACCGGGACGAGGACGTCTTCGGCGACCCCGACGAGTTCCGGCTCGACCGCGACCCCGCGGACAACCTGCTCTACGGCCGCGGCGTCCATGTCTGTCCCGGCGCCCCGCTGGCCCGGCTGGAGCTGCGGGTGCTGCTCGAGGAGCTGCTCGCCGGCACCACCGACCTCGCGCCGGTGCCGGGCAAGGAGCCGGTCCGCGCGGCCTACCCGGGCAGCGGGTTCTCGTGGCTGCCGTTGCGGGTGGTTTGAGCCGGGTGGTCGAGGCCCGTCAGGCGAGCGCCTCCGCCAGCGCGCTGAGCGTCTCGGACGTGCCCGCCTCGAGCTTGACCGTGGCCAGCTCGTCGCCTCGGGTGGCGCCGCGGTTGACGATGACCACCGGCTTGCCGGTCTTGGTGGCGTGGCGGACGAAGCGCAGCCCGCTCATCACGGCCAGCGAGGAGCCCGCGACGAGCAGCGCGTCGCCCTCGTCGACGAGGTCGTAGGCCGCCGCGACCCGCGGCTTCGGCACGTTCTCGCCGAAGTAGACGATGTGCGGCTTGAGCATCCCGCCGCACGCCTCGCACGCCGCCACCCGGAAGCCCTCGGTCGACTCGATGACGGCGTCGGCGTCGGGCGCGATCTCGACGTCGGCCACCTCGGTGACGGACTCGAGGAAGCCGGGGTTGAGCGCGGTCAGCCGCTCGTGCATGCGCGCCCGGGGGATCACCCGGCCGCAGCTCAGGCACACCACCTCGTTGTAGTGCCCGTGCAGGTCGATCACCCGCCGGGACCCGGCGGCCTCGTGCAGCAGATCGACGTTCTGGGTGATGACGCCGACGACGACGCCGCCCGCCTCCAGCCGGGCCAGCGCCCGGTGCCCGGCGTTGGGCTCCGTGCGGCGCATGTGCCGCCAGCCCACGTGGTTGCGGGCCCAGTAGTGGCGCCGGAAGCGCTCGTCGCCGACGAACTGCTGGTAGGTCATCGGGTTGCGCGGCGGGGAGTCCGGCCCGCGGTAGTCCGGGATGCCGGAGTCGGTCGAGATGCCCGCGCCGGTGAGCACGGCCAGGCGGCGCCCGGCCAGGACGCCGAGGACGTCGTCGAGCGTGGGGACGGTCGCCGGCGCCGCGGGAAGATCACGTCCGGTCACTCCGACAGGCTACGTTCCCGCCCTCGGGGCCGCTCCTATGATCGTCGGCATGCGCAGCATCGTGGTGGGAGCGGGAGCCTGGGGCCTGCCGGCGGCGGCCGAGCTGGCCGGGCGCGGGCACGACGTCGTCCTGCTGGACCGGTACGGCGTCGGCAACCCGCTGAGCTCCTCCTCCGGGCCCACCCGGCTGTGGCGGCTGACCCACCCCGACCCGCTGCGGGTCCGCCTCGCCCGCCGCAGCGTCGAGGCGATGGAGCGCCTCGCCGCCCGCAGCGGCCGCGAGGTCTTCCTGCGCCGCGGGCTGCTCTGGCGCGACGACGTCTCCCTCCCGGCCGTCACCGCCGCGCTCGCGGCCGAGGACGTCCCGCACCAGGTCGTCGAGCCCGACGACGTCGCCCGCGTCTTCCCCGGGCTGCGCCCCGACGGGCGGGCGGCCGTGTGGCAGGCCGAGGCCGGGCCGGTGCTGGCCGCGGAGTCGCTGCGCGCCCAGGCCGAGCTGTTCGCGGCGGCCGGCGGCGAGCTGGTCGTCGGCGCCGTCGTCCGCGAGGTGACCACGACCAGCCGCGGCGTGGCGGTGGCCTGCGAGGACGGCACCACGGTCGAGGGCGACACGGTGGTCCTGGCCCCCGGGCCCGGCGCCGGCCCGCTGCTCGCCGGCCTCGGCGTCGACCTGCCGCTGCGTCCGCGCCTGGAGCAGGTCGTCCACGTGGGCGACCTCGCCCACCCCCACGCCGCGGACGACCTGCCGTGCCTCTTCGACGGCCCCCGCGACGACGAGCCCGGGCTCTACGCCATGCCCACCCCCGGGCGGGGCTACAAGCTCGGCCTGGACCGGCACCTGCGCGAGCTGCTCCCCGGCGACACCGACCGCACGCCCGACGCCGCGCTCGTCGAGGAGACCGTGGCCCGGGTGCGCCGCGACCTCACCGCGCTGGCGCCCCGGGCCCTGGACGCGCAGGTGTGCTCGTGGACCCTGTCGCCCGACAGCCGCTTCGTCATCGACGCCCTGCCCGGCGGGGTCGTCGTCGCGTGCGGGGACAGCGGCGAGGGCTTCAAGTTCTCCGCCCTCATGGGGCCGGTGCTCGCCGACCTGGCCGAGGGGCGCACCCCGGACGACGACGTCGCCGGCTTCTCCCTCGCCCGCTTCGCGGCCGGCGCCGAGGTGGGCGAGCACGTGCTGGGCCGCTGAGGCGGCGGCCCCTCACGGGCCGCTGAGCCGTACGCCCCTCACCGGGTCGCTGAGCCGTACGCCCCTCACCACAGCTGCGGGGCGTACGGCCGCGCCCACAGCGCGACCTGCAGGATGACCGCCTTGCGCCACGCCTCGTGCATCGCGTCGACCTCCGCCGCGGGCCGGTCGCCGCGGGCGAGGAAGTCCCGCACGGTGGAGGTGATGGGGGAGATCAGCGCGATGAGGTAGCGCAGCGGCACGTGGTCGATCGAGGGGGCGTGGTCGGTCTTGTTCTTCTTCGCCGGGGTGTGCCGCTCGGCGATCTCCTCCTGGTAGGCGAGCCAGGCCTCGTCGTAGGGCCGCAGGCAGGTGTCCTTGATCCACTGGCCGAAGCGCGGCCGCACCCGGTCGAGGTAGGTGGTGACCGGCTCGCCCTCGGGTCCCGCGAAGGCCGCGACGAGCTGGGGGTTGGCGCCGACGAAGGCGTACCAGACGTCGAGGATCGCCTCGACCTGGTCGCCCAGCACCTCGCCCGCCCGCCGCAGGGCGGCCTCGTCCTCGGGCCCGAAGAGCACCGCCGCCTTGAGGGCCTCCAGGTCGTCCTTGCCCACCGGTGAGGGGCCGACCCGGCCGTAGTCGTACCCCGCGATCGCCGTCTCGCTCATGGTGTCCTCCCGCGTCCTCGTCAGGGCTTTCCACGGTACGTCCGGGCGGGGCGGCGGCTGAAGGGGGGAGAGATGGGGGCGCCGCCGACGTCCCCCGCCGCCGCCACGCGGGGCGTGCGCGGGGCGGGCCGCTGTGTCAACAATGGGCAGGGTCCGACGTCCCCGAGGGCCGCGGGGTGAACGATGAGCCGGTACGCCGTGGTGCTGGGCAAGGCGGTGCGCTCGGTCGCCCGGCTGCGCGGCGGGGGCACGGCGCTGCCCGGCCTCGTCGTCGAGAGGCTCGACCCCGGCTTCATGGGCCGCACGCTCGCGCAGCTGCCGCGCGGGGTCGCGGTGATCAGCGGCACCAACGGCAAGACGACCACGACGAAGATGGTCACCGAGCTCCTCGAGAGCCAGGGCCTGCGGGTGTTCACCAACCGCACCGGCAGCAACTACTCCCGCGGCGTCGTCGCGGCGCTGCTCGGCGCTGTCGACCGGCACGGCCGGCTCGACGCCGACGTCGCCGTCCTCGAGCTCGACGAGGCGCACGGCACCCGCTTCGTCCAGGAGGTCGCGCCCCGCTACACCCTGCTGCTCAACGTCATGCGCGACCAGCTCGACCGGTTCGGGGAGATCGACACCACCGCGCGGCTGCTCGAGCACATCGCCGACGCCACCTCCGACACCGTGGTGCTCAACCGGGAGGACCCGCGCGTCGCCCACGTCGCCGAGCACCTGCCCGCCACCACCCGGGCCCGGTACTTCGGCCTGAGCCGGAAGGTGCGCCCCACCTTCCCCTCCGACGACGACCTCTACGGCGCCGTCCCGGCCGTGGCCAGCCCCGACCAGGCCGCCGACGTGACGCTGGACGACTTCGACGACAGCGGGGACGGGCAGGTGGACCCCGCGGCCTCCTTCACCGTCGGCGGCGCGACCTACCGCACCCGGTTGCACGTGCGCGGGGTGCACAACCTCGCCAACGCCGCCGCGGCGCTCGAGCTGGCCCGGGTCATCGCCGGCGACGGCGCCCCCGCGCCGCGGCTCGTCGAGGCGCTCGGGGAGGTCACCCCGGCGTTCGGGCGGGGGGAGCGGCTGCTCGTCGGCGGCCGCCCGCTAGAGCTGGTGCTGGTGAAGAACCCCGGCGGGTTCCGGCTGAGCCTGCGCTCCTTCCCCGCCGCCGGCCACGCCACGATGATCGCGATCAACGACCAGCACGCCGACGGCCGCGACACCAGCTGGCTGTGGGACGTCGACTTCGCCAGCCTGCGCGCGGAGGGCGTGCAGGAGGTCACCGGGATCCGCGCCTTCGACATGGCGCTGCGCCTGGCGTACGACGACGTCCGGGTCGGCCACGTGACCAGCGACCTGTCCAAGGCCCTGCACCACCTGCTCGAGGCGAGCGGTGAGCGGCCGATGCGGGTGTACTGCACCTACACGGCGATGCTGGCGCTGCGCCGTCGGCTCGGCGCGATGACCCGGGTCGAGGCGATCGCGTGACCCGGTCCGTGCGGGTGGTCTGGCTCTACGCCCGGGACATGAACGTCTATGGCGACCGCGGCAACGTCCTCACCCTGGCCCGGCGGCTGGAGTGGCACGGCTACCCGGCGGAGATCACCGAGTACAACCCGGGTGACGCCTTCCCCGACGACGCCGACCTCCTCGTCGGCGGCGGCGGGCAGGACTCCGGCCAGGACCGCATCCACGCCGACCTCCACGCGCTGGGGCCGCGGCTGGCCGACCTGGCCGAGCGGGGCGTGCCGATGCTCATGATCTGCGGGATGTACCAGCTCTTCGGCCGGTTCTTCCGCACCGGGGAGGGCCGCGTCATCGAGGGCCTGGGCCTGCTCGACCTCGAGACCCGCGCCGGGCCCAAACGGCTCATCGGCAACGTGGTGGTGCGCCACCCCGATCTCGGCGAGGTCGTCGGGTACGAGAACCACAGCGGCCAGACCTTCCTCGGCGACGGCGTGCGCCCGTTCGCCACGGTGGTGCGCGGGGCGGGCAACAACGGGGGCGATGGCACCGAGGGCGCCGTGCACCGCAACGTCATCGGCTCCTACCTCCACGGGCCGCTGCTGCCGAAGAACCCCGCCGTGGCCGACCTGCTCATCGCGCGGGCCGTCCACCGCGACCTCGAGCTGCTCGCGACGACGGCGGACCGCTTCGCCGCGCTCTCGCGCCGGGTGGCGATGCGGCGCCCGCGTTGAGGGCGTGACCCACGGCACGCGGCGCCGGTTTGGGAGGCCCGCCGACCGGCAGGTAGCATCACTCGGCGAGGTAGCGTGTCCGAGCGGCCTAAGGAGCACGCCTCGAAAGCGTGTGAGGTTAACAGCCTCCGTGGGTTCAAATCCCACCGCTACCGCCAGCGCGAACGGCCCGGTCCTGGGAAGTCCCAGGTCCGGGCCGTTCGCCGCCTCCCGTCCGCGGCGTGCCGTGATGCTGGCGCCGGGCGGGAGCACACGCCGCGCGGCGTGGTGTCGCCACCGGGCAGGGCCTGGCCGGCGTCCGTCTACAGGTGCGCCGGCGGACGGCGCGGCGCGAGGTGACCGCCCAGCAGCACCATCCCGACCCCGGCGAGCACCACGGTGAGCAGGCCCACGCGCAGCCCGGCGGCGTCGGCCACGAGGCCCACCAGCGGCGGGGAGAGCAGGAAGCCGATGCGCAGCAGCCAGCTCACCACCGTCAGCCCGGCCCCGGTGGGCAGCCCGGGCAGCTCGTCGGCGGCGGCCATGGCGCCGGGGACGAGGGTGGCCACCCCGAGGCCGGCGAGGGCGAACCCGGCCAGGGTGGTGCCCACGCTCGGCACGGCGAGGGCCAGGCCCATGCCCACCGCCACGGCCACGCCGCCCGCCCGGCCGACCGCGGCCTGGCCGAAGCGGTCGACGACGCGGTCGCCGGTGAGCCGCCCGACCGTCATCGCCACCGACAGCGCCACGAACCCCAGCCCGGCGGTCGCCGCGTCGGCGCCCAGCGAGCCGGAGAGGTACACCGCCGCCCAGGAGCTGCCGGCGTCCTCCACCAGCGCCCCGCAGATCGCCAGGACGCCGAGGACGGCGAGACTGAGCGCCGTCGTCCCCGAGATCCGGCGCCGACCGCCGCGGGCGCCGTCGGGCCCGCCGGGGACGGGCTGGCGCTCGGCGTCCTCCGGGCCCGGCAGCAGGAACCGCGCGGCCACGAGCGCGACGGCGCTGAACAGCGCCGCGGAGACGCCCAGGTGCAGCGGCAGGGGCACCGCGAGCCCGGCGGCCGCGGCGCCCATGAGGCCACCGGCCACCGCGCCCACGCTCCACAGGCCGTGGAAGGAGTTCACGATCGAGCGGCGGTAGAGGCGCTGCACCCGCAGCCCGTGGGCGTTCTGCGCGACGTCGACGACGGCGTCGACCCCGCCGCCGACGAAGAGGACGACGGCGAGGGCGAGCGCCGTGGGCGCCACCGACACCCCGAGCAGCGCGACGGCGAGGACCACGATGCCCAGCGTCGCGACCCGGGCGGAGCGGAACCGGGCGATGAGCGCCCCGGCGAGCAGCCCGGCCACCAGCGCGCCGGCCGGGAAGGCGGCCAGCGCGGTGCCGTAGGCGGCGTTGCTCAGCTCCAGATCGGCCTTAATCTGCGGGTAGCGCGGGATGAGGTTGGCGAACAGCGCGCCGTTGGTGAGGAAGACGGCCGCGACGGCGCCGCGGGCCCGCCGGACCTCCGGGCTCGGCCCGCTCACGCCGCGCCCCGGGCGGCCCGGGCCCGGGCGTGCAGCAGCGCCTCGACGAAGGCCGCGGCGGCGTCCTCGCCGTGGTGGCCGATCTCCAGGCGGGCCACGGCCTTGACCGGCGGGCGGGCGTTGGCCATGGCGACCGGCCAGCCCACCTGGCCCAGCCACGGCACGTCGTTCTCGCCGTCGCCCAGGCCCGCGACGTGCTCGGGGGCGACGTCGAGGCGGCGGAGGATGGCGCGCAGCGCCACCCACTTGTCCGCCCCGGCCGGGCCGAGCTCGAAGACGTTGTCCATCGAGCGCACCACCCGCGGGAACGCCGCGCGCACGGCGGCGTCGATCTCGTCCAGGCGCTCGGCGGCGCCGAAGAGCATCGCCTTGGTGACGCCCTCGCAGGGCAGGTCGGCCAGCGGGACCATCCGGGTCACCTCGTCCGGGTGGACGTCGACGAGGTAGGGGTAGGCGATGCTGCCCTCGGCCACCACCATGTCGGTGGCGGTGAACACCAGGGGCTCGACGCCGGCCGCGAGGCCGAACGCCACGACCGCCTCGACGTCGGCGGCCGTCATCACCGCGGTGTGCAGCGGCTCGGCCAGCCGGGTGTCGACGGCGACGGCGCCGTTGGAGGCGATGGCGAACCCGTCGACGCCCGCGCCGGCGAGGATCTCGGTGGCCGCGCCCACGATGCGGCCGGTGACGATGATCGGCGCGATGCCGGCCTCGTCCAGCGCCGCCAGCGCCCGCAGCGACCGCGGGCTGACCCGGTGGTCGGCGCCCGCCAGGGTGCCGTCGACGTCGAACGCGATCGCGCGCACCCCCAGCAGCTCCCCGGGCAGCTCGGCGGGCAGGTCCATGCGGCACTCCTTGGTCGGCTCGTCCCACCGTATCGGGGCGCGTGGCCGGGCGGCGCCGTCGCCCCGGTCGGGCGGGCCGCTCGCCGTACCGGGTGGCGCCGCCGCCCCGGCACGACAGAATCGGGCCCATGTGGACCGCGTACTGGACGACCGCGCCCCGGAAGGGGGAGCTGCGCGCCGAGCCCGCGCGCGAGCCCGGGCCCGGCGAGGCCCTGGTGCGCGCGCTGCGCTCGGGCGTCAGCCGGGGGACCGAGCTGCTCGTCCACCGCGGCGAGGTCCCGCCCGAGGTCGCCGCCACCATGCGGGCCCCGTTCCAGGCCGGCGACCTGCCCGGCCCGGTCAAGTACGGCTACCTCAGCGTCGGCGTCGTCGAGGCCGGCCCCGCCGACCTGGTCGGCCGCCGGGTGTTCTGCCTCCACCCCCACCAGGACCGCTACGTCGTGCCCGTTCCCGCGCTGGTCCCGGTGCCCGACGACGTCCCCTCCGACCGCGCCGTCCTCGCCGGCACCGTGGAGACGGCCGTCAACGCGCTGTGGGACGCCGCGCCCCGGCTGGGGGACCGGGTCGCCGTCGTCGGCGCCGGCATGGTCGGCGGGTCGGTGGCGGCGCTGCTGCGCACGTTCCCGCTCGACCGGCTCGAGCTCGTCGACGTCAACCCCGCCCGCGCCGCCCTGGCCGACGCCCTCGGCGTGACCTGGCGCCACCCGGACGACGCCGCGGGGGAGTGCGACCTCGTCGTGCACTGCTCCGCCAGCGAGGCCGGGCTGGCCCGGGGCCTGGAGCTGCTCGGCGAGGAGGGCGAGCTCGTCGAGATGTCCTGGTACGGCACCCGTGCCCCGCGGGTGCCGCTGGGCGGCGGCTTCCACGCCCGGCGGCTGAGCATCCGCGCCAGCCAGGTGGGCGCCGTCGCCGCCGCCCGCCGGGCCCGCCGCACGCCGGTGGACCGGCTGGCGCTGGCGCTGCGGCTGCTCGCCGACCCGGCCTTCGACGCCTTCCTCACCGGGCGGGCCCCGTTCGCCGAGCTGCCCGCGACCATGGCCGCCCTGGCCGACGACCCGACGGCGCTGTGCCAGGTGGTCACCTACCCCGAAGGAGACTGATGTTCCGCCTCACCGTCCGCGACCACATCATGGTGGCCCACTCCCTGCCCCACCCGGCGTTCGGGCCCGCCCAGCAGCTCCACGGGGCCACGTTCGTCGTCGAGATGGCGATCTCGCGCGCCGAGCTCGGCCCGGAGGCCATCGTCATGGACATCGGGGAGGCCAACGGGCTGCTGCGCGACGCGCTGGCGGACCTCGACTACACCAACCTCGACGCCCATCCCGAGCTGAGCGGCGTGCTCACCACCACCGAGGCCCTCGCCCGCCTGGTGGCCGAGCGGGTGGCGGTCAAGCTGCCCGTGGGGATCTACTCCCAGCTCGAGGTCACCCTGCGTGAGCACCCGGACGCCTGGGCGAGCTACACCCTCGACCTGCTCTAGTGCCCGCGTCCGCGTCCCTGCCGGCGTCGGGACCGCCGGCGCCGGCGCTGGTGACCTGGGCCGCCCCGGGTCCCAGCGGGGGCAACACCTACAACCGCGAGCTCGTCGCGGCGCTGCGCGAGCGCGGGGTGCGGGTGGAGGTCCGGGCCGTGCCGGGCCGGTGGCCCGAGCCCACGGCGGAGGACCGCGCCGCCCTGGCCGCCGCGCTCGACGCCCCGGTCACGCTCGCCGACGCCATCGTCGCGTGCGCCGCCCCGGAGCAGGTCGGCGCCGCGGTGGCGGCCGGACGCACGGTGGCCGTGCTGCTGCACATGCTGCCCTCGGCCGAGGTCGGCCTCCCGACGGCGGAACGGGAGCGCCGCGCCCGGGCCGAGCGCGCCGCGCTCCAGGCCGCATCGGCGGTGGTGTGCCCCAGCGCCGTGGCGGCGGCTGACGTCGCCCGGCGCCACGGCGTGGCGGCGCGGGTGGCCCCGCCGGGCGCGCGGCGCGCGCCCCTCGCCGCCGGCTCGCGCCCCCCGCGGCTGCTCGCGCTTGCGGCGCTGACGCCGACGAAGGACCAGCGCACCCTGGTCCGTGCGCTCTCCGCGGTGCGCGACCTGGACTGGACGGCCCGCCTGGTGGGGCCCATCGACGCCGATCCGGACTACGCCGCCGCGGTCGAGGCCGAGATCGCCGCCGCGGGCCTGACGGGCCGCGCCACGGTGACCGGGCCGAAGGTCGGGGCCGCGCTCGAGGCGGAGTGGGCGGCGGCGGACCTGCTCGTGCTGCCCTCGCGCACGGAGACCTTCGGGCTGGTGGTGCTCGAGGCGCTGGCGCACGGGGTGCCCGCCGTCGTCGGGGCCGGCACGGGGGCGGTCGAGGCCCTGGCGGCCGGTGCGGAGGCGGGTGGCGCGGCCCCCGGGCGGGCCGTGCCGCCCGGGGAGCCGGCGGCACTGGCGGCCACGCTGCGCGCCTGGCTGACCACTCCGGCGCTGCGCGACGCCTGGGCGCACGCCGCCCGGACCCGCCGAACCGGCCTGCCCGGCTGGGACCTCACCGCCGCGCAGGTCCTCGGCGCGCTGGGGTGAGGCGGCGGCAGCTCAGGCCGACGCCGCCGACAGGTCGAACTCCGTGCAGATGTCCGGCCCGAGCACGAACCGGCGCACCGGGGCCGCCAGCGCGTCGGCGAGGCGGTCGGAGCCGGCGAAGCGGATGCCCGGCACGCCGTCGCCGATGAGCAGCGGCGCCGTGGTGAGGAAGAGCCGGTCGAGCAGGCCCGCGGCGAGGAAGGACGAGACCGTCCGCCCGCCGCCCTCGACCAGCACCCGCCCCAGCCCGCGCCGGTGCAGCTCGCCCAGCACGGCGGCCGGGGCGAACCCCTCGGGACCGACGGGCAGGCGCACCACCTCGACGTGGCCGGCCAGGCCCGCCGGCACGGCGGCGTCAGGCCCGACGCACCACAGGGTCGCGGCGTCGGCCTCGGTGAGCACCCGGCTGCCGGCGGGCACGCGGGCGCTGGGGTCGAGCAGCACCCGCACGGGCGAGACGCCGGGGACGGCGCGCACGGTCAGCCGGGGGTCGTCGGCGACCACGGTGGAGGCCCCCACGACGACGGCGTCGACCAGCGCGCGCAGCCGGTGCAGGTGCTCCCGGTCGTCGGCGCCGGTGACGAACTCCGCGTCCCCGCTGCGCGCGGCGATGAAGCCGTCGGCGCTCTGGCCCAGCTGGGCGATGGTGAGGCGGGACCCGGCGGCGACCAGCGGGCCGTAGCGGTCGAGCAGCACGGTGTCCAGACCGGCCACCGCGGCGGCGGGGACCCGTCCGGCGACCAGCTCGGACCACACCTCGGGGGCAGCGGCCAGGCTGTCGTGGCCCATCCGCACCCGCTTGGTGGTGAGGTAGAAGGCGTTCTCCGGCCGGTCGGCCACCGGCAGGGCCTGGCGGGAGACGACCTCGACGCCGAGGTCGGTGAGCTTGGTGGCCTTGTCCGGGTTGGAGGAGAGCAGCCGGACGCGGCTGATGCCCAGGTCGCGCAGGATGGCCGCGGCGTCGTCGTACTCGCGGGCGTCGGCGGGGTAGCCGAGCCGGAGGTTCGCGTCGACGGTGTCCACGCCCTCGTCCTGCAGCGCGTAGGCGTGCAGCTTGGCGAGCAGGCCGATGCCGCGTCCCTCGTGGCCGCGCATGTAGATGACCACGCCCCGGCCCTCGCGGGCGATCTCGCGCAGGGCGGCGTCGAGCTGCTCGCCGCAGTCGCAGCGCCGCGAGCCGAGCGCGTCGCCGGTGAGGCACTCGGAGTGCACCCGCACCAGCGGCGCGAGGTCGTCGAGGGTGTCCGCGGCGACGTCGCCGAGCACGAGCGCCACGTGGCCGAGGCCGCCGGCGCCGTCGTAGCCGATCATCTGGAAGGTGCCGTGCTCGGTGGGCAGGGTGGTCGCCACCATCCGGCGGGTGAGGACGTGAACTTCGGCGTCGGTCATCCGCACAGATTGGCACATGGGCCCCGCTCCGGCAGCGGCGTCGGGCAGGCGTCTCACCTGCGCGGCTGCTGCCGCTGAGGTGCGTGCGGGGTGCGCGCCCGCTGCCTCATCGGCCCGGCGGCCGAGAGGTCGCGGACGGGTCAGTCGTGGGCGTACCGCTCGACGAAGCTGCGCAGGATCCGGTTGGGAGTGCCGTCGACGGCGGCGGTGCGGGCCATCTTCTCGACCCGGGCCTGCTCGCCGGGCGGGAAGTAGCCGGCGTCGCGGTAGATGCGGATGCGCTCGAGCAGCCCGGGCACGTCCAGCTCGGGGTGGAACTGGGTGCCGTACAGGTTCTGCCGCACCCGGAACATCTGCACCGGGCAGGTGACGGAGGTGGCCAGCAGCACCGCGCCCTCGGGCAGGGAGGTCATCGCCTCCTTGTGGCCGACGAACGCCCGGAACGCCGGCGGCAGGTCGGCGAGCAGCGGGTCCGCCCGCCCGGCCTCGGTCAGCTCGATCGCGGGCGCGCTGATCTCCTCGGCGTACGTGCCGTCGATGAGGGCGCCCTGGTGGCGCCCGAGCGTGCCGACGCCGTAGCAGGCGCCCAGGAACGGGAAGTCCTCGGCGACGACGACGTCGAGCAGCCCGGCGAGGTCCGCCTCCACCCGGCGCTGGGTGTCGCTTTTGTGCTCGAGGGGGATGGAGCCGGTGTACGGGCTTCCGCCGACGAAGATGCCCGAGTAGTCGCTGAGCTCGATGGGTGGCAGCGGGGCGGCGTCGAGGCGGATGCGCACCAGCTCGCGCTCCTCGAGCCCGCCGTAGCGCAGGAACGCCTCGTACTCGCTGTCCGCCGCGGCGTCCTCCGGCCGCGTGGCCAGGAGCAGGAAGGGCTTCACGGGACCGAAGGGTAACCCGGCCGGGCGGTCACCCCGCTCGGCGGCGTCCCGGGCCAGGTTGCCCTCCCTTCGGCGGGCCCCAGGCGCGCCCGCGGTCACCCCCGGGCGAGCAGCAGCACCGCGAGCACCACCCACAGCGCCGTCAGCGCGTACCCGAGGACGAGGCCGGCGAGCGCCAGGCCCCGGCCCTCCGGGGCGTGCCCGGGCGCCAGACCCGCCATGGCCCGTCCGTGCCCGGCCGGGCTGGCACGGCGGAGCGCGAGGTGCCCGCACCCGATCGCGGCGATACCCACGAGCGGGACGACGCCGAGCAGCCCCAGGGCGAGCGCCGCGACGGCCACCGGGTCCAGCGGCGCCGCGTCGGGCACCGCGGCGGCCCCCGGCGGGGGCGCGTGGTCGCCGGGGACCGGGGCGTCGGCGGGCACCGGGGTGGCGTCGTCGGGCAGCGCGGCGGCCTCGTCGGGCTCGCGATCGCCGGGACCTGGGGGCGGGCTCGCCATCGGACTTCGCCTCCCTCCTTCCGGCCAGCGTGACACGGGAACGTGCCCCTCGCTCTGGCGGGTTATCCTGACCACCCGAGCCGTGGCCCCAGCAACTGAGGGCGCGGGGAACCACGAGCATCGGGAGGCGTCATGGACGCGACACGCAAGAACTTCCTGCGATGGAAGCTGCACGGCGACGGCCGGCACCTGGGCGCGGGCGAGGTGGTCGCGCCCGACGAGCGGCTGAGCTGGCCCAGCACCATCGGCATCGGCGCCCAGCACGTCGTCGCCATGTTCGGCGCGACGTTCCTCGTCCCGCTCATCACCGGCTTCCCGCCGGCGACGACGCTGTTCTTCTCCGCGATCGGCACGCTGCTCTTCCTCGTCATCACGGCCGGCCGCGTGCCCAGCTACCTCGGCTCGAGCTTCGCGTTCATCGCCCCGATCGCCGCCGCCACCAAGCTGTTCGGCCATGCCTCCGCGCTCGGCGGCATCGTGTCGGTCGGCGTGCTGCTCGCCCTCGTCGGGCTGGTGGTCCACTTCGGCGGCGCGAAGTGGATCGACATCGTCATGCCGCCGGCGGTGACCGGCACCATCGTGGCGCTGATCGGGTTCAACCTCGCCCCCGCCGCCTGGAACAACGTCCAGAAGGCCCCGGTCACGGCGATCGTCACCATCGCGGGCATCGTGCTGGTCACGGTCCTGTTCCGGGGGCTGCTCGGCCGCCTGTCGATCCTGCTGGGCGTACTGATCGGGTACGCCACGGCGACGCTGCGCGGCGAGGTGACCTTCGAGAAGGTCGCCGCGGCGCCCTGGGTCGGCCTGCCGCACTTCACCGCCCCGCACTTCGAGCCCGCCACGCTGGGCCTGTTCCTGCCCGTGGTCCTCGTCCTCATCGCCGAGAACGTCGGCCACGTGAAGTCCGTCAGCGCCATGACCGGCAAGGACCTCGACGCTGTCACCGGCCGCGCCCTCTTCGCCGACGGCGTCTCCACCGTCCTCGCCGGGTCCGGCGGCGGCTCCGGCACCACCACCTACGCCGAGAACATCGGCGTCATGGCGGCCACCCGCGTCTACTCCTCGGCGGCCTATCTCGTCGCCGGCCTGGTGGCGCTGCTGCTGAGCCTCTCGCCGAAGTTCGGCGAGGTCGTCAACACCATCCCGGCGGGCGTGCTCGGTGGGGCGGCGACCGTCCTCTACGGCATGATCGGCATGCTCGGCGTGCGCATCTGGGTCCAGAACCGGGTGGACTTCTCCGACCCGGTCAACCTCAACACCGCCGCCATCGCCCTGGTCATCGGCATCGCCAACTTCACCTGGGTGGTCGGCGACATGCGTTTCGAGGGCATCGCGCTCGGCTCCGCGGCGGCGCTCGTCGTCTACCACGTCATGCGCCAGATCGCCCGGGCCCGCGGCACGGTCCAGGAGTCGGCCAGCCCAGCCTCGGCGCCCGCCGGCACCGAGCTGGAGGACGGCGCGCTGCACCGGGACCGCTGAGCGCGCCACGGCTCGGACCGCTGAGCACGGGCCACGGCTCCCGCCGGGGCCAGAGTGGCGTTGCGGGCGTCGCCGCGACGCCACTCTGCTCTTTTTCAGGGAGCGCGGAGGGTCAGGCGGGCGCCTGCGTGGGCGCCTCGACAGGCGTGCAGCCCGCCGGCGCTTCCAACGGCGCGGCCGGGTCGAGCGCGGCGATCTGGTCGGGGGCGAGCATCTTGTCGTACTTCTCGCCCAGCACGACGTCCACGCTCTCGTCGCCACGCGAGGAGTCGAGGCTGACGACGGCGCCGGGGAAGATCCGCGCCAGGGAGTACCCGGCGGTGACGCCGAGCGGACCGACGACGATCTGCACCGCCCCGGTGTAGGCGCCCTGGGGCCAGTTCGCCTGCTGGTTGACCACCACGCCGAGCTGGCCGAGCGCCTGGCCGGTCTCGCCGGCGAGCCCGCCGCGGTCGGTGCCGTTGAAGACGTTGGCCAGGACCTCGGAGAAGGCCACCGGGGTGGCGCCCTCCGGCGGGCACGGCGTGACGATCTGCTGCTCGGTCGGGCTGGCGCTGGAGAACGAGCGTTTGAACGGCGCGGGCACCGCCCCGGCCCACATGAGCCCCGCGACCAGTCCGACCACGAGCAGCACCGTGATGAGGGCGCCGAAGATGACGGTCTGGCGCTGCTGCAGGCGGCGGCGGCGCAGTGCCTGCTGCCGCGCGGTCTCGTCGGTGGCTGTGGGTGTCACAGCGCTCACGGTAGTGGAGTCAGGACGCCTCGACCGGGCGCCCCGCCTCGTCGAGCTCGAGGATCCGGGCGTGGAGGATGAGGCGCTGCTGCAGGGCCGCGCGCAGCGCCCGGTGCAGGCCGTCCTCCAGGTAGAGGGTGCCGCGCCACGAGACGACGTGGGCGAACAGGTCGCCGTAGAAGGTCGAGTCCGAGGACAGCAACGAGCGCAGGTCGAGCTGGCTCTTGGTGGTGACCAGCTGGTCCAGCCGGACCTGCCGCGGCGGGATGCCGGCCCAGTCCCGGGGGGTGGTGAGCCCGTGCTCCGGATAGGGGCGCCCGTCGCCCACGGCCTTGAACATCACGGCCACGATCTTAGGTGCTGAGCCTGTCCGACCAGGTGAGCGCCGTCGCCTCGGCGTGGAAGGCGTCGCCGGGTGGGCCGCCGCCGGCCCGCGGCGGCCGCGCCTGGCGGCGTGGCCCGGGGCCGGCCCGCCGCGCTGCGCGGGCCGGTCCCCGGGACGCGTCAGCCCACTCGGATGAACACCGGGTTGGCCATGTAGATCGGCCCCTCGGCCAGCGGGGTGCCGGGGTTGCGGGCCGCGATGTGGTTGCCGTTGCCCGTGTAGATGCCCACGTGGCCCGGGCCCCACACGAGATCGCCCGGACGGGCCTCGGCCGCGGAGACCACGGTCCCCGCGTAGCGCTGCTGGCTCGAGGAGCGGGGCAGGGAGATCCCGACCTGGGCGAAGACGTACTGCGTGAACCCGGAGCAGTCGAAGCCGCCGGGGCTGTTGCCGCCGTAGGCGTACGGCGTCCCGAGGTACTGCCGGGCGATGTTGACGACGGCGCTCGCGGACGCCGCCGGCGGTGGCGCCGGCGCGGGGGCCGGGGCCGGGGCGGCCGAGGCGGCTCTCGCCGTACCGGCCGGGGCCGGCGCGGCGGCCGGGCGGGTGGCGGAACGCACTGCCGGGCGCTCGCCCGATCGGGACGCGGCCGGTGCGTTCCGCGTGACCACGGCGGCCGGCTCCGGCTCGGGCGGAGGCGGCGGGGTGGCGACGGCGTCGATGCTCGCCACGCTCCAGGTGACCTCGGCAGGCACCTTGACCGTCGGGGTGGTCAGCGCCCCGACGGCGGCCTTCGGCGGGGTGCCGGTGTCGACCCGGCGCGGTGCCGGGTCGGCGGAGGCCGCGGTGGCCGCGGCGGCGACGACGAGGCCCGAGGCCATCAGCGCGGCGAGGCCCCGCCGGGCGGCCGTTCCGGTGGCGCTCGGCGCGGCAAAAACGGACATGGAAGGTCGGCGTGTCGATGTTCTGGGCGCGCCGGTACTGCAGCTCGTCATGAGGTGCCTCTCCCGCCGCCTGCGAGGTGAGCTGTCGGGTTCGGGTGGGAGAACACCCGGTGGGCTGCGTCGCCGCACTTCACCCCAGGCCCTGTCGCCAGGACCGAAAAACGTTGGGTCCCCCGTCCCTGCCGCGCGTCCATGGGCCCCGGCCGGCGGCAGGGCTCGGCGTTCCGGCCGGAGGCTCGCCGTATGGAAGGGTGCGGCGAGCGGGTGTGACGTTACTCGCACTGGCGGTCGTTTATCACGTTTTGGTCACGGGATGTGCGCAACCTGCGTCCGCCGCCGGGTCGGAGGTGCGTGCCGCCGGCTTCGGCGGCCCCACGGCCCCAGCGGGGCCGAACGAGCGGGGACGACGGCGGCCCCCGGATCGCGGGGAACGCGATGCGGGGGCCGTTGCCGTGCGGGGGGCGCCGAGGGTCAGACGGCGCCGTGCTGCTGCAGCCAGGGGAGGGGGTCCATGGTGTTGTTGGCGGCGTCGTGGACCTCGAAGTGCAGGTGCGGTCCGGTGGAGTTGCCGTTGGAGCCCACCCCGCCGATGACGTCGCCCGCCGCGACCTGCTGGCCGGGGGTGACGTACACGCCGTCGTCGTACATGTGGACGTACCAGGTGTAGAAGGTCTGGCCGTTGATGTTGTGCTGGATGATGATCAGGTTGCTCGAGCGTCCGTCGATCCCGGCGCCGGCGTGGATGACGGTGCCCGCGGCGGCGGCGCGAATCGGGGTGTTGCGCGCGGCGGGGATGTCCTGGCCGAGGTGGAAGGAGTAGGCGGAGCCGCGGCCCAGCGGGTCGTTGCGGGGCCCGTAGGTCGAACTGAGCGAGATCGGGCCGTCGATCGGTGCGACCACACGGTTGGCGGCCTCGGCGGCCTTGCGGGCCTCCTCGGCGGCGGCGGCCTCGGCGGCCTGGCGGGCCTCTTCCGCGGCGGCGGCCTCGGCGGCCTGGCGGGCCTGCTCGGCGGCCGCAGCCTCGGCCGCCTTCTGGGCCTCCTCCAGCGCCTGGCGCTCCGCGGCCCGCGAGGCGGCGGCGGGGTCCTCGCGCAGGGACTCGGGGGTGTTCGCCTGCTCGGTGTCGGCGACGTCGAGCGCGGCGAGGGCGTTGGGCTCGGTCTGCCCGGTCGCCGCGACCGCACCGTCCGTGAGGCCGGAGGTGCCGACCACGGGGGTGAGGATCGCCAGGGCGGCCAGGCCGCCCGCGACCAGGGCGCGGGGGCGGCGGCGCTGCGGGGCGCCGTCACGCAGCTCGCGGCGGCGGGGGCCGGTGGCGAGGGCGAGAACCTCGGTGGCGACGGCGTCGGCGGCGGGCGTCGCGTGGCCCTGGGCCACCATCTGAGCGACGGTCTTGGAGTCGACGCTCACCGTGGAGCTCGCGCTGCCGGGCAGGGGGGACGTGCTCACGAAGGCCTGGACGAGGCGCTGGCGCCGCTGGCGGCGCTCGGCTTCGCGGATCTCACGTCGGGTCTGTGGCGTCCGGGACTCGGAAGCGGCACGACACGACATCTAGTTGAACCTCCACAGGTTGGTGGGCCCTTTAAGGACGGGGCGGGGCGGTTATCACACAGATTTCGTGAGTGCCACCCGGGAATGTCACGAAACGATAACGAACCGTGATCTGGACGGTCTACCCCCTTCGCCGTGTGCGACGAGTCACGGGCGCGTGGCGGGACCGCTGGGGTGCGTCCCGCTGTGGTAAAGCCCCAGCCCAGGGCGGTGGGGAGGGTTGTGGACGACACGGAGTCCGCAGCGGGGTGAGTCGGCGCACGGTGCCATCGGTCGTCGTCCGTCTCATATCGCCGCCGCGTTCGTCACCGCGACGAGGCGCTGGGAGGGCCTCGGCGGGCGGGGAAGGGCCGGCGGGTTTTGCCGAGCCGGGCGGCGGTTTGCCGAGCCGGCGGCGGTTTGCCGAGCCGGGCGGGTGGCGCGGACGGCGGGCACGCGCCGTCGTGCGAGGGCCGGGAACGACGAAGCCCGGGCCCTCGCGGGAGGGCCCGGGCTGTCAGATGCGTTCCGGCATCAGGTCCGGCGGAGGATGGGGGATTCGAACCCCCGAGGGCTTGCACCCAACACGCTTTCCAAGCGTGCGCCATAGGCCACTAGGCGAATCCTCCTGGGAAAGACGGCCTCGCGGCAGACTTTCGAGATTTGAGGATACCCGACGCCCACGACTCCCTCGACCACCAGACCGCCGCCCACAGGGTGCTCTTGCTCACCCGGGCCGGACTCGCGGACGCCGGCCGGACGATTCCTGGCCGTGTGCCACCGGCGGGGCGTGCCCGTGCCGGCTTGCTCCTGCCGGCTCACCTGGGCGAAGCGGTGCCACCAGGGGTTGCCCGACCGCCGGCGGGGATCCGCCTTGCCCCGGCTCCCGCCGCGTCCGTTAGACTGGTCCGCGACCCCCCGTGCGGCGTCATCTTGCCGAACTCCCCCAGGGCCGGAAGGCAGCAAGGGTAGGTGAGCTCTGGCGGGTGCACGGGGGGTCCCTCACATCTTCTCCACCGGCCCGACCGGCGTCCCTGATGCGTGTCGGTGCCCCCAGCTAGGGTCAGTGTCGTGACAACAGCCCTGTACCGCCGCTACCGGCCGGAGACCTTCCAGGAGGTCATCGGTCAGGAGCACGTGACCGAGCCGCTCATGGCGGCGCTGCGTGCGGACCGGGTCACCCACGCCTATCTCTTCTCCGGCCCCCGCGGCTGCGGCAAGACGACGTCAGCCCGCATCCTGGCCCGCTGCCTCAACTGCGCCCAGGGCCCCACCGACACCCCGTGCGGCACCTGCCCGTCCTGCGTCGAGCTCGCCCGCGGCGGCTCGGGCTCTCTCGACGTCGTCGAGATCGACGCCGCAAGCCACAACGGCGTCGACGACGCCCGCGAACTGCGCGAGCGCGCCAGCTTCGCGCCCGCCCGCGACCGGTACAAGATCTTCATCCTCGACGAGGCCCACATGGTCACGCCGCAGGGCTTCAACGCCCTGCTCAAGCTCGTCGAGGAGCCGCCGGAGCACGTGAAGTTCATCTTCGCGACGACCGAGCCGGACAAGGTCATCGGCACGATCCGCTCCCGCACCCACCACTACCCCTTCCGGCTCGTCCCGCCGGAGAGCCTGCTGGCCTACCTCGAGCAGCTGTGCGCCGCCGAGGAGGTCCAGGTCGGCGGCGGGGTGCTGCCGATGGTGGTGCGCGCCGGAGGTGGTTCGGTGCGCGACACTCTCTCCGTCCTCGACCAGCTCATCGCCGGGGCCCAGGACGGAGCCCTGGACTACGACCGCGCGGTGGCCCTGCTCGGCTACACCGACGCCGCGCTGCTCGACGACGTCGTCGACGCCATCGCCGCCCGCGACGGCGCCAGCCTGTTCCGGGTGGTCGACCGCGTCATCGGCACCGGGCACGACCCGCGCCGGTTCGTCGAGGACCTCCTGCAGCGCCTGCGCGACCTCGTGGTCATCGCCATGGCCGGCGAGCACGCCGCCGCCGCGCTGCGCGGGGTGCCGGCCGACCAGCTCGACCGCATGCGCGCCCAGGCCCAGGCCCTCGGCCCGGCCCAGGTCTCCCGCGCCGCCGACCTCGTCAACGACGCCCTCACCGAGATGACCGGCGCGACCTCCCCGCGGCTGCAGCTGGAGCTGCTGTGCGCGCGGATCCTCCTGCCCGGCGCGGACGGCGGGCAGGCCGGCTACGGTGCCCGGCTGGACCGGCTCGAGCACCAGCTCACCACCGGCGCGCGCCCCGCGGTGACCGGCGCGCCCGTCGCCGCCCCCACCGCTCCGGCCCCGGCGGCCCCGTCCGCCCCGGCCCCGGCGACCGCGGCCCCGTCCGCCCCGGCCCCG
>NZ_VUKF01000056.1 GCF_009193185.1 Georgenia thermotolerans
CGGCCCGGCGTGCGGGCGGCGGCGCCGGCGTGACCCGCGTCGGGCCGGGCGCCGGCCCGGCCGGGCGGGGCGGGGCGGTCTGGGTCATCAGCCGATCACGACCCGCGTCCAGGCGTCGATCCACTCCTCGCGGTGGGCGCTGACGTCCTTGGGGTCGACGGTGTACGGCTTGTCGGCCAGCGGGGCGTGGGCGGCCCAGGCCTCGGGCAGGTGCACGGTGTCGTCGACGGGGTACATGTACATCTGCCCGGGGATGTCCGCCTGGACCTCCGGGGAGAGCAGGAAGTCGACGAACTTCTCCGCGCCGTCGGCGTGGGCCGTCCCGGCGATGACCCCGGCGTACTCCACCTGGCGGAAGCAGGTGTCGAGCAGCGCCCCGGTGCGCGGGGCGGAGCCGTCGGCGGGCACCTCCGCGGCCGGGGAGGAGGCGTAGGAGAGCACGAGCGGGCGTGGGCCGGCGCCCTCGGAGCCGGAGAAGTCGACATAGTAGGCGTCCGACCAGCCGTCGACGACCTTGACCCCGTTGTCCCGCAGGCGCTGCCAGTAGCCCTCGAAGCCGTCCGGGCCGTAGGCGCCGACGGTGGCGAGCAGGAAGGCCAGCCCGGGCGAGGACGTGGCGGGGTTGGTCACCACGAGGAGGTCCTTGTAGGCCGGCTTGGCCAGGTCCTCAAGGTTCGCCGGCTCGGGCACGCCGTGCTCGGTGAACCACTGGTGGTCGACGTTGATGCACACGTCGCCCATGTCCACCGGGGTGAGGGAGCCGCCGTCGGCGTACTGCTTCGCCGAGGCGGGCAGGGCGTCCGAGGTGTAGGGCTCGAGGACGCCGGCGTCGACGGCGCGGGCGGCGAAGGAGTTGTCGATGCCGTAGACGACGTCGCCCAGCGGGGAGTCCTTGGTGAGGATCAGCTGGTTGACCAGGGCGCCGGCGTCGCCGGGCGCGACGAACTTCAGCTGGTAGCCGGTGTCCTCGGTGAACTTGTCCAGGAGCGGCTGGCTGAGGTGGAAGGAGTCGTGGGTGACCACGGTGAGGGTGCCCGCGCTGCTGCCGGAGCCGCCGCCGGACGGCTCGCCGCCGCCGGTGAGGCTGCAGCCGGCCAGGACGAGGGCGGCGCCGGCGAGGGCCGCGGCGGCCCGCCGGCGTCCTCGGGGGCGTGTCGCCGCCCGGGGTCCGTGCCCGGCGGGTCTGTTCGTGGCGGTGGTGCTGGTCAAGGCTCTCCTCTACCTCAGGAGGGCCCGCCGCCGCCCCGCGCGCCGCGGCTGCGACGGCAGGGAGAGATGTTCCCGACTTCCTTCGCCGGTGCTAACCGGTGCAGGTTCGAGGGTCTGCGGCTGTCCGCACTCTCAGCGCCGTTGCGGCGCTCCCCTGTCGTTCGAGGCCGAGCCTAACATCGACCCGCAGGCGCCAGGACGCGTGCCCTGCCTGCGCACCGCAGTCAGCACCAGCACCAGCACCAGCACCGAACCAGGCGCGGCGGCGTCAGTACGAGCGCTCAGGACGCCTTCTGCTGGGCCTCCTTGGCCGCAGGGCCGCTGAACCGCTTGGCCACGCCGCGCATGGCGAGCTGGCGCGTGAGGCCCACGAGCGCGCCGGAGAGGGCGGCGAAGATGACGACCTCCCACATCTTCACGCCCGGGTCGTCGGGGTCCTGCGGGGGCTGGTGGCCGGTGACGGCCTTCCAGCCCACGTCCAGCACCTTGCGGGCCACCAGACCCGACACGAGCAGCGCGCCCGTCGTGACCACCCTCTGGCCGATGTCCATCCGGCTCTCTCCCTCGTGACGTGTCCGGGCGTGTGCGCCCGGGTCCGATCATGCCCGATCGGGGGCGGGTGCGCCCTGTCGATCCGCCCGCCGCCCGTTCGACGCTGGGGTGGAGGCCACGAGGGCCTCCGCACCGCGAAGGAGGACGACCATGCGTTTCATGCTGCTGCTCAAGGGCGACGCACCCCCGGACCAGATGCCCTCGCCGGAGATGTTCGAGGCGATGGACCGCTACAACCGTGAGCTGTCGGACGCCGGGGCGCTGCTCGTCGCCGAGGGCCTGCTGGCCAGCGCGACCGGCGCCCGGGTGATCCACGACACCAACGGCGTGCACGTCTCCGACGGGCCGTTCACCGAGACCAAGGAGCTGCTCGCGGGATTCTGGATGATCCAGGTCGCCAGCCGGGAGGAGGCGGTCGAGTGGGCCCGCCGGGTGCCCTTCGAGCCGAACGAGGAGTACGGGCCGGAGATGGTCATCGAGGTGCGCCAGGTCGCCGAGCTCACCGACTTCGACAACGTCCCCGAGGCGGTGCGGCAGAGCGAGGCGCAGATGCGGGCGAAGGCGGCCGGCGGGTCCTGAGACGCCTACCGCTCGCCGTCGCCGTCCGCCGCGGCCTGCTCCTCACGTGCCTGGCGCTGGGAGGCCTCGAGGTCCGCGGTGAGCTCGTCGACGACGAGCCGCGAGGAGTCCACCTTGCCCGTGCGGTACCCGGCCCGGCCCACCATGTGGGCCGAGATCGGCGCGGTGATGAGCTGGAAGGCGACCACGAGGACGAGGGTCCAGTCCACCACCGGGTTCCGCACGATGAGTGCGACCCCGGCCATCATGAGCACCAGGCCGAGCACCTGGGGCTTGGTGGCCGCGTGCATGCGGGAGAGCAGGTCGCGGAAGATGTTCACCGCCAGCGCGGTCACCAGGGTCAGGACGGAGCCCGCGACCAGGCACACGGCCCCCACGACGTCGGCGACGGTCGTCCAGCTCATCGGTCCGCCCCCCGCGCGCCCTCACCCATCTCGCCGTCGCGCGGCGGGGCCTCGGGCTCGACCTCCAGGCCCAGCACGGGCCCGTCGGAGCCGCCGGGGTCGATGCCGGCCTCCCGGGCGCGGGCCGCGTCGGGGTCGTGGACCGGCTCGGCCTCGTCGTCGATGGCGTTCTGCTGGGCGAGCACCTGGCGCACCTCCTCCTGGGTGAGGATCCGGGCGTCCTCGGCCCGCTCGACGGCGACGAACCGCGCGATCACCACGGAGCCGACGAACCCGACGATCGAGAGCACCACGAGCACCGGCACCAGGTCGGTCCGGTCGGTGCGGGCGGTGATGACGGCGATGGAGCCGAGCACCGCGGCGGTGACGACGTCCAGCGCCACGACCCGGTCGAGCATGCTGGGGCCGCGCTCCATGCGCAGCAGCGCGATGATCAGCGCCAGGCCGAGCACGACGGTGCAGAAGGTGTAGACGACGGTCATCGCGTTCCCTCCTGGACGCCCGGGGCGCCGGCCGGCAGGCGCCCGGCGCGGGGCGAGGCCCCGGGCACGTACCCGGCGTCGACCAGCTGGTCGTCGGAGGCGAAGGCTCGCAGGATGCGCTCCTCCTGCGCCAGGACGGTGCGGTGCGCCGCCTCGAGCCCGCCGGCGAGGGGGACGTCGAAGACGTGGATGTACAAGGTGCCGGTGAGCCGGTGCGCGTCGACCACGATCGAGCCTGGCACGAGGGACGTCATGCCGGCCGTGGTGGCGAGGTAGGTGTCGGAGTGCCCGCGCAGCCGCACCCGGATGACGGCGCCCTGGGGCTGGCGCCCCCGCAGGGCCATCCACGAGATCTGCGCGGAGGCGACGACGACGTCCCAGGCGAAGCGGACCACGAGGCGCACCACGCCCCAGGGCCGGAACCGCCCGTCGAACGGGGCGTGCGGGAGCGGGGCGACGGTGGTGACCAGCAGCGCCACGGCCAGGCCGGCGACGGCGTTGGCGAGGGTGATGTCCCCCCACAGCAGCACCCACACCGCGGTGAGCCAGACGAGCATGCCCCAGGACGCGTGGGGCCAGCGGCGCCGGCGCGAGCTCGGGCTCATCGCGCACCTCCCGTCGCGGCCTGGGTCGCGGCCTCCGTCGGTTCCTCGGCCGGCCCGCGGCCGCCCTGCTCGGCGACGTCGGAGGACTGCCCGGTCCCGCGGCCGCCCTCGGGCAGGACGGCGCTGACGTAGGGGGTGCGGGCGCGCAGGTCGGCGGCGGCCTGGTCGGTGTAGTGGTACAGCGGGCCGGCCAGGGCGGCCAGCACCAGGGAGAAGACGACGAGGGCGCCGGCGGAGCCGACCATCGCCCGCGGCGTCGTCGTCTCCGGCAGGGGCTCGGGGGCCTCCTGCCAGAACGCCATGTTCCAGGTCTTGGTGATGGCGTACAGGGTGAGCAGGGAGGTGACGAGCCCGCCGGCGATGAGCGCCCAGGACATCGCCGAGCCCTCCTGGGCGGCGGCCTCGATGAGGCCGGTCTTGCCCAGGAAGCCGGTCATCGGCGGGATGCCGGCGAGGTTCATGGCCGGGATGAAGAACAGCACGGCGAGCAGCGGCGCCAGGCGGGCGAGGGAGCCCAGGCGCACCAGGGACGTCGTCCCGCCGCGCCGCTCGATGAGCCCGGCGACGAGGAACAGCGTGGTCTGGACGGTGATGTGGTGGGCGACGTAGAAGATCGCGGCGGAGAGCCCGGCAGCGGTGGCCGTGGCGATGCCCCAGATCATGTAGCCGATGTGGCTGACCAGCGTGAAGGACAGCAGCCGCTTGATGTCCTCCTGCGCCACCGCGCCGAGGATGCCCACGAGCATCGTCGCCAGCGCCACCCACATGAGCAGGGTGTCCAGGCGCCCGTCGGGGAAGAGCAGCACCTGGGTGCGGATGATCGCGTAGACCCCGACCTTGGTCAGCAGGCCGGCGAACACGGCGGTGACCGGGGCGGGCGCCGTCGGGTAGGAGTCCGGCAGCCAGGCCGACAGCGGGAAGATCGCGGCCTTGATCCCGAACGCGACGAGCAGCATGAGCTGCAGGACCAGCTGCGTGCCGGGCCCGAGCTCGGGCAGGCGGATCGCCAGCTGCGCCATGTTCATCGTGCCGGTGGCGGCGTAGATCAGCGCCAGCGCGGTGAGGAAGACCACCGAGCTGACCAGGGAGACGACGACGTAGATGGTGCCCGAGCGCACCCGCTCGCGGGTGCCCGAGAGGGTGATGAGCACGAAGCTCGCCGCGAGGAGGATCTCGAAGCCGACGTAGAGGTTGAACAGGTCGCCGGCGAGGAAGGCGTTGGACACCCCGGCGGAGAGCACCAGGAACGTCGGGTGGTAGATCGCCAGCGGCGCCCCCCGGTCGCCGTCGGCCAGGCCCTGCGCCAGGGAGTAGACGAGGACGGCGAGGGTGACGGTGACCGAGATGACGAGCATGAGCGCGGCGAGCCGGTCCGCCACGAGCGCGATGCCCACCGGGGCGGCCCAGTTGCCGACGTCGAGGACGATCGGCCCGCTGTTGACCTGCACGAGGAGGACGACGGCGACGGCGAGCACCAGCGACAGGGTGGTGACCGAGACGATGCCCTGGAGGCGGCGGTAGCGGGCCAGCGCCAGCGCGAAGCCGGCGCCGACGAGCGGCAGGGCGACGGGGAGGGCGACGAGCCAGCTCATCGGATCTCCTTGTCGTCCGCCGCGAGGGCGGGCGGGTGGTGGCCGTGGGGGGCGTGCTCGAGCGAGTCCTCCTCGGCGGTGGAGGTCTCGTCGCGGGCGATCGCCGCGTCCTGGGCCAGGGTGGTCCCGGCGTCGTCGGTGGCACGCTCGGAGAGCTCGTCGCGGGCCGCGCGCCGGGCGATGCGCCGGTCCTCGAGGTCGTCCTGGACCTCGTCGTGGCCGTTGAGCTGCCAGGACCGGTAGGCCATGGCGAGCAGGAACGCCGTCATGCCCAGGGTGATGACGATCGCGGTGAGCACCATCGCCTGGGGCAGCGGGTCCGACATGTCCTCGGGAGCGGTCTCGCCGAGGATCGGCGCGCCGCCGGCACGGCCGCCGGCGACCAGCATGAGCACGTTGACGCCGTTGGAGATCAGCGCGACGCCGATGATGATGCGCGAGAGCGAGCGCTCGAGCAGGAGGTACACGCCGGTGGCGACGAGCACCGCCACGAGCACGACGAGCACCAGCGAGGGGGCCATCTCGATCATCGGTCACCTCCGGGGCGGTCGGCGCCGCGGGCGTCCGCGGCGGGCAGGGCGTCGGCGCGGACGTCCGCGCCCGGCAGGGCGTCGTCGGGCGCCTGACGGGGGTCGTCGAAGGCGATGTCCGGGGCCTGGTGGCCCTCGAGCTCGCCCTGGCGGTCCACCTCGGCGCCGAGGGAGCGCAGGATGTCCAGCACCAGCCCGATGACGACGAGGTAGACGCCGATGTCGAAGAACAGGGCGGTGGCCAGGTGCACGTCGCCGAAGATCGGCAGGTGGAGGTCGACGATGGTGCTCTCCAGCACCGTGCGGCCGAACAGCAGCGAGACCAGGCCCCAGCCGGCGGAGAGGAACAGGCCGGAGCCGAGCAGCACACCGGGGTGGACGGGGGCGGCCTCGCCGAGCTCGTAGCGACCGCCGGCGAGGTAGCGCACGATCAGCGCGATCCCGGCGATCAGGCCGCCGGCGAACCCGCCGCCGGGGGCGTTGTGACCGGAGAAGAGCAGGAACACCGAGAAGACGAGCATGGTGTGGAAGACCAGCCGGGTGCCGATCTCGAAGATCACCGACCGGCGCTGCGGGGCCAGGGTCATCCCTCCGGTCAGCCAGGTGCGCCCGCGGCCGGGCACGCGGATCCCCTCCGCCGGGGTGTCCGATCCGGGCGGGCGACGCAGCCGGGCGGCCGGGTCGGGCTGCCCGCCGCCCCAGACCTGGTGCCGCTCGCGGGCCTCGGCCAGCCGCGCCGCCCGGTCGATCCGGCCGGTGCGGGCGCGCAGGAAGATCAGGGACGCGACACCGGTGGCGGCCACGACGACCACCGAGATCTCGCCCATGGTGTCCCAGGCGCGGATGTCGACGAGGGTGACGTTGACGATGTTCTTGCCGTACCCGAACTGGTAGGCCTCCTCGGGGAAGTCCACCGAGACCGGGACGTGGATGCGGGCCCCGGCGGCCAGCACCCCCAGCACCGCCACGGTGATCCCGACGACGGCGCCGAGGATGGCGCGCCACCAGCGCGAGGCGGCCAACGGCCGGTTGGAGAAGTACGCGGGCAGCCGGCGCAGCACGAGGACGAACACGACGAGCGTGACGGTCTCGACGAGCACCTGGGTGAGGGCCAGGTCCGGGGCGCCGTGCAGCTCGAAGAGCAGGGCCACGCCGTAGCCGGAGACCCCCAGCAGCAGCACGGCCTTGAGCCGGCGCCGCGCCCGGGCGACGAGCAGCGCCGCGACGGCGATGACGAGGGCCACCGTGCCCTGCATGGGGCTGTCCCACAGCCGCAGCCGGTCCGGCCAGGTGTCCCCGAGGACCAGCCCGGCGCCGCCGGCGGTGGCGACCACGGCGATGAGGATGATCGAGAGGTAGGCGGGCAGGGACCCGCGCTGGGTCACGGCGGTGACGTCGGCGGCAAGGTTGTCCAGGCCGCGCAGCAGGCTCCGGTAGTGGTCCTTGGCGCCGGTGACCTCCCACACCGCGTCCTGCACCCGCTCGACCCCGCGCCGGGCGACGAACATCGCCACGCCGACGGCGAGGATCGCCACGGTGGCGAGGAAGGCCGGCCCGAACCCGCCCCACAGGGTCAGGTGCCCCGGCGGGCCGGGCAGCGTCGCGGCGAAGGGCGCGTAGGCCTTGTCGCTCAGCCCCGGGGTGAGCCCGACGACGAGGCTGAGCACCGCGAGCACGACAGGCGCGGCCATGATGAGCCGAGAGGTGCGCTGCGTCATCGGCACCTCGATGCCGGGCTTGGTCCCGAACGCGCCCCACCAGAACCGCAGCGAGTAGGCGACCGTGAGCGCCGAGCCGACCGCGACGACGGCGAACACCGCCCAGTCCAGCGAGGTGCCGCCGTGGGAGAGGGCCTCCAGGGCCCCCTCCTTGGCGACGTAGCCCGCCAGCGGGGGGATGCCGGCCATCGAGGCGGTGGCCAGCGCGGCGGCGCCGGCGAGCACGGGCGTGCGCCGGGCCAGCCCGGACAGCTCGCGCAGGTCACGGGTGCCGACGGACCAGTCGATGATGCCGACGACGAGGAAGAGGGTGGCCTTGAACAGCGCGTGCGCGGCGAGCATGGCCAGGCCGGCCAGGGTGACGGCGGCGGTGCCGTAGCCGACGAGCACGATGATGAGGCCCAGCTGGGAGACGGTCCCGAAGGCCAGGAGGAGCTTGAGGTCGTGCTGGCGCAGGGCGCGGTAGCCGCCCAGGAGCATGCTGCCCAGCCCGAGGGTGAGCACCGTCCACTGCCAGACGGGCAGGCCGGCGAAACCGGGGGCGAACCGCGCCACGAGGTACACGCCGGCCTTGACCATGGCGGCGGCGTGCAGGTAGGCGCTGACCGGGGTGGGCGCGGCCATGGCGGCGGGCAGCCAGAAGTGGAACGGGATCTGGGCGGACTTGCTCAGGGCGCCGAGGAGCACGAGGAGGACGGCGACGGGCACCAGGGCCGGGGGCGCCCCGTTGCCGAGGTGCCCGGCGGCCGCGGAGTCGATCAGCGCGCTGATGCGGTAGGAGCCGCCGTCGACCTCGCCGAGCATGATGACGCCGGCGAGCATGGCGAGGCCGCCGAAGGTGGTGACGATGATCGCCTGCATCGCGGCCCGGCGGGAGACCTGCCGCTCGTGGTAGTGGCCGATGAGCAGGAACGAGAAGATCGTCGTCAGCTCCCAGAACACGTACAGCGCGAGGGAGTTGTCCGTGGTGACGAGGCCGAGCATGGCGCCGGCGAAGGCGACGAACACCCCGGCGAAGCGGCCCAGCGCGGTGGCGCTCGGCGAGAAGTACGCGGCGCAGTAGACCAGCACCAGGGCCCCGACGCCGCCGACGACCAGGACCATGAGCCACGCGAGGACGTCGAGCCGGAAGGCCAGGTCGAGGCTCAGCGAGGGGACCCAGCCGACCTCCTGCACCGGGTAGTTCCCGGCGAGGACCTGGCTGGTCTGCGTGGCCGCCCACACGGCGGCCGCCGCCGGGGCGGCGGCGAGGGCGAGGAACGCCCGACGCCCGAACCTGCCGACGATCGCCGGCGCGAGCAGGGCCGCCACGGCGTGGATCATCAGCAGTTGCAGCACGGCGGCTCCGTCGGGTCGTTCGGGCAGGCTCCAGAAGGACATCCGCCGGGCGCGTGAACGTGCGGGGCAGCCACGTGCCGGTGGCAGGGATGGGGTTCGGCCTCAGCATAACAAGGCGGCGGCCGACGGTCGTATCGGCCCAACTACTTCCCGACGGCGACGGCGGCCAATCCGTGGCGTCCGGACATGTCGTCGGACGGGTCCCGGGCGGGGCGGCGGTACCGTGATGGCGCCCAGGACCGCGCAGGAGGACCCGAAGTGCTGCAGACCGTCTCCGTCGTCCTCGTCGTCCTCGCCACGGCGGCGGGAGTGGCGCTTCTCACCCGGGGCGTCGTCGCGATCGTCCGGCAGGTGGGACTCGGGCGTCCGGCGCCGGGTCGGCTCTCCCCCGCCGGCGCCCGCGCGTGGACGACCGTGCGGGAGATCCTCGGTCACGGGCACTTCCGTGGCCGGCCCGCGGTGCGGGCGGCGCACTGGGCGGTCATGGTCGCCTTCCCGCTGCTCTTCCTCACCCTCGTCACCGGCTACGGCCAGCTCCTCGACCCGGCCTTCGCCCTGCCGCTGATCGGGCACCTGGCCCCGTGGGAGTGGCTCGTCGAGGTCATCGCGTGGCTGAGCCTGGCCGGCATCGTGGTGCTGATCGCCGTGCGCCAGCGCCGCCAGCCGCGCGCCGGCGCCGACCTCCTCGCGCGCCGCCGGTCCCGCTTCTTCGGCTCGACCCGCTGGCAGGCCTACGTCGTCGAGGCGGTGATCCTCGTCGTCGTGCTGTGCGTGCTGGCGCTGCGCGGGCTGGAGTACGCCTACTACGCCACCGACGCGGGCCTGGCGCGGTTCGCCACCGCGGTGCACTTCCCGCTCACCGCGTGGCTGGGTCAGCTCTTCGCGGGCGCGTCCCCGGCGGCGCTGGCCGACGCCATCACCGTGGTCGCCGCCGTGAAGATCGTCGTGTCGATGGCCTGGCTGGTGGTCATCGGCCTGCAGCCGACCATGGGCGTGGCCTGGCACCGCTTCCTCGCCGTCGTCAACGTCTTCGCCCGCCGCGAGCCCGGCGGCGGCCCCGCCCTGGGCCCGCTGGAGCCCCTCCGGGTGGACGGCCGGCCGCTCGACGTCGCCGCGCTCGAGGACCTGCCCGAGGACGCCACCCTGGGCGTGGGCACCATCGGCGACTTCACCTGGAAGGGCCTGCTGGACTTCTCCACCTGCACCGAGTGCGGCCGCTGCCAGGACCAGTGCCCGGCGTGGAACACCGGCAAGCCCCTCTCCCCCAAGCTGTTCACCCTGGCGCTGCGCGACCACGCCGCCGCCACCGCGCCGTTCCTGCGTGCGGCCGGAGGGGCCGCCCCGCTCTCCCCCGAGGAGCTGTCCGCCGCCTCCCTCGCCGGGGCCGACGGGTTCGTCCCGCACACCGGCGACGTGCTCGGCGCCCTCGCCGCGGCCGGCGCGACCGGGCCCGCCGGCGTCGCCGCCGCGCCCACCGCCCTGGTCCCCGACGTCGTCGACCCCGACGTGCTGTGGTCGTGCACCACCTGCGGGGCCTGCGTGCACCAGTGCCCGGTGGACATCGAGCACGTCGACCACATCCTCGACCTGCGCCGCCACGAGGTGCTCATGGCCTCGGCCTTCCCGGCCGAGCTGGGGCCGATGTTCAAGAAGCTCGAGTCCAAGGGCAACCCGTGGGGGATGGCCGCGCGCAAGCGGCTGGAGTGGGCCAAGGGCCTCGACTTCGAGGTGCCCGTGGTCGGCGCCGACGTCGAGTCGGCGGCCGAGGTGGACTACCTGTTCTGGGTCGGCTGCGCCGGGGCGTTCGAGGACCGCGCGCGGCGCACCACCCGCGCCGTCGCCGAGCTGCTGCACACCGCCGGGGTGCGCTTCGCCGTCCTCGGCGACGGCGAGTCCTGCACCGGCGACCCCGCCCGCCGCGCCGGCAACGAGCTGCTCTTCCAGATGCTCGCCGCCCAGAACGTCGAGACCCTCGCGGAGGCGGGCGCCACGCGCATCGTCGTCACCTGCGCGCACTGCTTCAACACCCTCGCCCGGGAGTACCCCCAGCTCGGCGGGCACTACGAGGTCGTCCACCACACCCAGCTGCTCAACCGGCTGGTGCGCGAGGGGCGCCTCACCCCGGTGGCCCCGCCCGCCGGGGAGGCCCGCCCGGTCACCTACCACGACCCGTGCTACCTGGGGCGGCACAACCAGGTCTACGCCCCGCCGCGCGAGCTGCTCGGCGCGCTCCCCGAGCTCGAGGTGACGGAGATGCCGCGCTCCGGCGAGACCGCCATGTGCTGCGGCGGCGGGGGCGCGCGGGTGTGGATGGAGGAGAAGATCGGCACGCGCGTCAACGCCGCGCGGGCCCGGGAGGCCGCGGCCACCGGCGCCACGGCCGTGGCCACGGCCTGCCCGTTCTGCACCACGATGCTCTCCGACGGCGCGGCGGCCAACGGCGACGACGTCGAGGTCCTCGACGTCGCCCAGCTGCTGCTCGCCGGGGTGCGCCGCGGCCAGGAGCGCTGAGGTGGGCGCCGCGGCGGAGCCGGGGTCCTGGCTCGCGCTGCCCGAGGTCGCGGCGGTGCGCCGGCGCACCCGGACCACGCTGCTGGTCGGCCAGGTGCTCGGGTCCCTCGGGGTCGGCGCGGCGCCGTCGGTGGGCGTCCTCCTGGCCGCCGAGGTGGCGCACTCGGAGACCTGGGCCGGCGTCGCCCGTGCCGGCACCACCGTGGGCGCCGCCCTGCTCTCCCTGCCGCTGGCCGCCCTGGCCGCCCGGCACGGGCGCGGCCGGGCCCTGGCCCTGGGCTGGTGGCTCGCGGCGGCCGGGGCGGGGCTGCTCGTGCTCGCGGCGGTGACGGTGTCGGTGCCGCTGCTCGTCCTGGGCATGCTCGCCATGGGCGGCGGCGCGGCCGCCCAGCTGCAGGCCCGGTTCGCCGCCACGGACCTGGCCGTGCCCGCGCACCGGGCCCGCAGCCTCGCCCTCGTGGTGTGGGTGGGGACGTTCGGGGCGGTGCTCGGGCCCAACATGGGCGCCCCCGGCGAGGCGCTGGCCGCCCGGACGGGCCTGCCGCCGCTGTCCGGCGCCTTCGTCCTGGCCGCGGCGCTGCTCGCGGTCACCGGCGCGGTGGTCCTCGCCGGGCTGCGGCCGGACCCGCTGCGTCTGGCCCAGCGCCACACCGCCGCCGAGCCCGGGCCCGCCGCCCGCCATCGGTCCGCCGGGCTCGGCGCGGCGCTGCGGCTGGTCCGCGCCGCCCCGGCGGGCCGGTTCGCCCTGCTGGCGCTGGTGCTCGCGCACGTCTCGATGGTCTCGGTGATGACCATGACGCCGGTGCACCTGAGTCACCAGGGCGACGGCGTGACCGTCATCGGCCTGACCATCAGCCTGCACGTGCTCGGCATGTTCGCCCTCGCCCCCGTGGTCGGCGCCGCGGCGGACCGGTTCGGCCGGGTGCCCGTCATCGTCGTCGGCCAGGGCGTCCTGGCCGCGGCGGCCGTCGTCGGCGCGGTGGGGGCGGACTCGACGGTGGCGGTGGCGGTCGCGCTGACGCTGCTCGGGCTGGGCTGGTCGGTGGTGACGGTGCCGGCGTCCACGCTGCTGTCGCAGTCGGTCCCGGCTCCGACGCGACCGCTCGTGCAGGGCCTGGGCGACACGGCCATGAACGCCGCCGCCGCCCTCGGCGCCCTGGTGTCGGGCCCGCTCATGGCGGTGCTGGGCTTTCCCGCACTGGCCACGCTGGGCGGGGCCGTCGTCGTGCCGGTGCTGTGGCTGGCGTGGCGCGGGGCGCACCGCGCCCCGGCTAGCGCGTGAGGTCCTCCGGGTCGACGAGGAAGCCGTCGTCGTCGCAGACCTCCCCGCCCACGACGGCGTGCAGCGCCGCCGCGGCCGCCTCGATGAGCCCGGCCGCCCGGGTCCGCTCCTGGCGGACGCCCAGCGGCGGGCGGCCGCTGTAGGCCAGGTCGGGGCGGGCCGGGCGCCACCGGATCTCGTAGGAGACGACGCCGTCGGCGGCCCACGCCGTCCCGCGCAGCACCAGGGGGACCTGCTCGAGGCCGGTGACGTGGATCTCCAGCAGGCTGCCCTCGCCGAGGTCGGCGAGGAGCATGTACCCCTCGAGCTCGTTCTCGACGAGCTCGGCGGGGATGTCGTCCAGCGCCGAGCGCAGCCCGGGCAGCACCGGGCGCAGGACCTCGAGGCCGGCGTCGTGCTCGAGCCAGACCGGCGCGAGGACGGTGAGGTCGATGGCGGCGTCGGGGTCGGCGACGACGACGGCGCCGGTCCCGGCCAGGCGCAGGGCGCCGCGCAGCCGGCGGGCGAAGGCGCGGAGGTGGCCGATCGCCTCGGACTCGATGCCCTCGGGCACCCCGCCCGGAAAGGCGTCGAGCACCGGGTCGACGCCGCTCAGCTCGGCCGGCAGGGGGCCGCCGCGCTGGACCGGGGCGAGCAGGACGTAGGCCTGCTGGGCCCACGCGGGCAGGTCGAACGCGGCGCGCAGGTCGTCGTCGACGCCCCACGGCCCGGTGAGGACCACGCCGGGGAGGAGCTGCAGCTCGGCCGGGCCGGCCCAGCCGGCCTCGACGCTGCGCGAGACCGCGAGGGCCTCGAGCTCGCCGGGGTCGATGTCCTCGGCGAGGACGAGGACGTGGTGCGCCGTCGCCAGCGCGCGGTCCAGGGGCGTCAGGTCCGGCATCTCTCGCCTACTCGATGGTCGTGCGGGTGAAGTTCAGGTAGGAGCGCGAGGCGGTCGGGCCGCGCTGGCCCTGGTACCGCGAGCCGCGGGCGCCGGAGCCGTAGGGCGCCTCGGCCGCGGAGGAGAGCTGGAAGAAGCACAGCTGGCCGATCTTCATCCCGGGCCAGAGCATGATCGGCATCGTCGCGGTGTTGGACAGCTCGAGGGTGACGTGCCCGGTGAAGCCGGGGTCGATGAACCCGGCGGTGGAGTGGGTGAGCAGACCCAGGCGGCCGAGGGACGACTTGCCCTCGAGCCGGGCCGCGATGTCGTCGGGCAGGGTCACCGACTCGTAGGTCGCGCCGAGCACGAACTCGCCGGGGTGGAGCACGAGCGGGGTGTCGGGTCCGGCGTCGACGAGGCGGGTGAGCTCCGGCTGGTCCTGGGAGGGGTCGATGACCGGGTACTTGTGGTTGTCGAAGAGCCGGAAGTACCGGTCCAGGCGCACGTCGAGGCTGGCGGGCTGGATCATGTCCGGCTCGAAGGGGTCGAGGACGACCCGCCCGGCGTCGATCTGCACGCGGATGTCACGGTCGGAGAGCAGCACGCTGCGATTGTGCCACCGGGCCCGGACGCCTCTCGTCCACCCGCTCCGTCGCCGCGTCCGGGCGCGCCGTGGCGCATCTCATGGGCCGGGTGAGCACCTCGGGGCCGGAACGGTTTCCACGCACCCCGCCCGGATAGGTATAGTGGCGACGCGCTCCGGCGCACGCGGGTGTAGTTCAATGGTAGAACTTCAGCTTCCCAAGCTGACGGCGCGGGTTCGATTCCCGTCACCCGCTCTCAGGACCACTCAAGCCCCTGCTCCCACGGAGCAGGGGCTTCGTCGTCCCCGGGCGGGCACCCGGCCGCGGCGCACGCCCGGCAGGACGACGCACGCCCGCAGGACGACGCACGCCCGCAGGACGGCGCCCTGCAAGACGGCGCACACCCAGGACGAGACGCGGATGAACCTCGGCGAAATGCCGGGCCCGCGGCGCCCGCCCCCGCCAAGATGGTGCCTCTCGGCGGGCGCTCGTCCGCCCGTGCTCCTGGGGGATCGCATGACCACATCACGCTCGGCGGGCGGCAGACCCGCCCGCCCGCTGCTCGTCCTCGGCGCGACCGTCGCGGCGGCCGGGCTTGCGCTCGCGCCGGCCGCCACCGCCGCCCCGGGGCGCCCGGGCGAGCCGCGCTACGCGACCGGCGGCGCGGGCGCCGGCGACCCGTACTTCCCGCTCGCCGGCAACGGCGGGATCGACGTCGCCCACTACGACCTCGCCCTGCGCTACACCCCGCCCGCTCCGGCGCCGGCCCCGCTGGAGGGCCACCTGGAGGGGACGGCGACGCTGGACCTCACGGCCACGGCCGACCTCGACGAGTTCAGCCTGGACCTGCGCGGGCTGACCGCGACCGCCGTCACCGTCGACGGCAAGCCGGCCCGCTTCGCCCAGCCGGCGGACGCGTCGGTCAACGGGCACCCGAACGAGCTCGTCATCACCCCGCGCCCCAAGCTCAAGGCCGGCGACGACGTCCGCGTCGTCGTCACCTACGGCGGCACCACCACCCGCCCCACCGACATCGAGGGCGCCCTGTACGGCTGGGTCACCACCCGCGACGGCGCGATGGTGGCGAGCGAGCCGGACGGCGCCGCCACCTGGTTCCCCGTCAACCACCATCCCACCGACAAGGCGACCTACAGCTTCGACGTCACCGTGCCCGAGGGGCTGGTGGCGGTGGCCAACGGCGTCCTCCGGGGCTCCACGACGGCGGGCGGGTGGACCACGTGGTCCTGGGAGGCGCCCGACGCGATGGCCGCCTACCTCGCCACCGCCTCGGTGGGGAACTACGTGCTGAACGCGTACACCGCGCCGAACGGCGTGCCCGTGCTCGATGCCGTCGACCGGGACCTGGCCCGCAACAGCGCCGCCACCACCGCCACCACCCTCGCGCTGACCGGGGAGATGCTCGAGTACTTCGAGGGCGTCTTCGGCCCCTACCCGTTCGCGGCGTACGGCGCGATCGTCGACGACGACTCGGTGGGCTACGCGCTGGAGACCCAGACCCGCTCGCTCTTCTCCCGGGTGGCCGGGGAGGGCACCGCCGCCCACGAGCTGGCCCACTCCTAGACCGGCAACGCGGTGAGCCCGCAGCGCTGGGCGGACATCTGGCTCAACGAGGGCTGGGCCACCTACGCCGCGCACCTGTGGCGCGAGCACCGCGGCACCACGACCGCGCAGGCGGAGTTCGACGCCGTCATGGCCGTCCCGGCCGACGACGAGTTCTGGGACGTCGTCGTCGCCGATCCCGGGGCGGAGCACCTGTTCGCCGACGCGGTCTACGACCGGGGCGCGGCGACGCTGCACGCGCTGCGCACCAAGATCGGCGACGAGGCGTTCTTCGCGCTCGCGAAGCAGTGGGTGGCCCGGCACGACGACGGCACCGCCTCGACCGCCGACTTCGAGGCGCTGGCCGAGGAGGTCGCCGGGCAGGACCTCGGCCACTTCTTCGACGTCTGGGTCCGCACGCCGGGGAAGCCGACCGACTGGTAGCAAAGGCCGCCGGACGGACGCCGTTTCCCTTCCCGGGCCGACGGCGCCCGGGTACCGTCCGGCGGCATGGACTTCCGCCTCGAGCTCGTCCAGGTGCCCGTCTCCGACGTCGACCGGGCCAAGGCCTTCTACACGGAGAAGGCCGGCTTCGTCCTCGACCACGACCACGAGGTGGGCGGCGGGGTGCGCTTCGTCCAGCTCACCCCGCCCGGCTCCCCCGCCTCCATCGCCATCGGCACCGGGATGACCTCGATGGCCCCGGGCTCGGTGGAGGGCCTGCAGATGGTGGTGACCGACATCGAGGCCGCGCGCGAGGAGCTGGCCGGGCGCGGCGTCGAGGTCAGCGAGATCCAGGACTTCCCCTGGGGGTCGTTCGTGTTCTTCGCCGACCCCGACGGCAACCGCTGGGCGGTGCAGCAGACCACGCCGCGGCCCGGGGCCGGGTAGGGCGCCGTCGGCCGCGCAGGGCTGCGATCAGCAGGCCGGGCAGGGCACGCTCGTCCCGCGCCCGGCGGCCCGCCGGCGCGTCCCCTCCGCCACCGCCTGACGCGGAGTCTCCGCTCCCGACCGCGGCGGCCCCTCCAGCCGCGCCAGCCGGGGCGCCAGCCAGGCCAGCAGGACCCCCGCGCCTGTCCGGCGGGGCGCGCGAGGCAGCGCCCGCCGCCGGTGGGCGTCCTCCGCCTCCCGGACGAGGTCGGCGGCGCGGTACTCGTGCAGCTGCAGCCACAGGTCCATCACGCCGCTCCCCTCCCGCCGGCCTCGGTCGCCGGCGCGTCGTGGGGCTTGCGGGCGCGGACGACGGCCGCGTGCATCCCCTCTGTGACCTGATGGGTGAAGGTCACCTCGCCGTCGGTGAAGCCGGCCGCCGCCAGCCCCTGCAGGTACTCGGTGCGGGAGAGGGCGCCCGCCACGCAGCCGACGTACGACCCGCGCTCGGCCCGCTCGGCCGCAGCGAGACGGTCCTCCGCGACGACGTCGCTGATGCCGATCCGCCCGCCCGGCGCCAGCACCCGGAACATCTCCGCCAGCACCACCGGCTTGTCGGTCGAGAGGTTGACCACGCAGTTGGAGATGACGACGTCGACGACGCCGTCCGCCAGCGGCACGTCCTCGATGGTGCCGGCGAGGAACTCGACGTTGGTGGCGCCGGCGCGCGTCGCGTTCGCGCGGGCCAGCTCGAGCATCTCCGGGGTCATGTCCACGCCGTAGGCGAAGCCGGTCGGTCCCACCCGCCGGGCCGAGAGCAGGACGTCGATGCCGCCGCCCGAGCCGAGGTCGAGCACCCGCTCGCCGGAATTGAGCTCGGCGACGGCGACCGGGTTGCCGCAGCCGAGGGAGGCCAGCCGCGCCTCGAGCGGGACAGTCGCGGCGCTGGTCGCGTCGTAGAGCGGCAGCCCGAAACGCTCGTCCCCCGCTGTCTCGCCGCAGCATCCCTCGCCGCCCGCCCCCTCGCAGCCGCAGCCGGACGCCACACCCTGCCCCGCCCGGCGCGCGGCCGCGGCGTAGTGCCGGCGGACCTGTTCGCGGACTTCTTCCGTCGTCGCCATGATTCCTCCATCGATATCCGTCGATGGAAACTGTGACAGGCGCCATCGATGTCCGTCAATATCGATGGCGGTCGATGTTTCGGTACGATGTGCGCATGACGTCCCGCGCTCCGCTGCCGCTGGCGGACCAGTGCTGCGCCCCGATCGCCCGCGAGCCCCTCGGCGAGGCGGGCGCCGTCGAGCTGGCCGCGATCCTCAAGGCCATCGCCGACCCGACCCGCCTGCGCCTGCTCTCCCTCATCGCCCGGGACCAGGCGGGCGAGATGTGCGTCTGCGACCTCACCGACGTCGTCGAGCTCAGCCAACCGACGGTCTCCCACCACCTCAAGGTGCTCGTGGACGCCGGCATCCTGACCCGCGAGAAGCGCGGCGTGAACGCGTACTACGGCCTGGTGCCCGGTGCGCTCGACAGCCTCGCGACCGTGCTGACCGCCGGGCGCTGAGCCTCAGCCCTCCCGCGCCCCCGCCCGTTCCTTGGCGAGGGTGCGCCACAGCCACCCCGAGGGCACCTCGCGGCCGTGGACGACGTACTCCCGCGTCGCCTCGTCCACCAGGACGTTCTCGAGGTCCTGCCGCGCGCCCGGCAGCCCGGCGAGCAGCAGGGCGTCCCCGGGGGCGAGCACGAGGTCGTCGGGCGGGGTGACCAGGCGCTCCTCGCCCCGGACGACGACGAGCGGGACGGCGGCGATGGGCCGCTCGCGGTCGTCGGAGCTACGCAGCAAGTCGCCCAGCCGCGCCTCCCCGGTGCCCAGCCACGGCTGCAGGGCGCCGGCGCGCTCGGCGGTGAGCGCCACCTCCCAGGTCATCAGGGGCACCCGGCCGCACCTCGCCTCGAGCCGGCCCACGACGTCCTCGGCCCACGCCTCGTCGCGCCGGGGCACCTCCTTGAGGAAGTGCAGGAGCACCGGGCTGCCGAGGTGGGCGAGCACCTCGTGCGCGACGACCTCGGCGGGCACGACGACGAGGTCGGCGTCCAGCGCCGCGAACAGCGGCTCGCTGGCGCGGGTGTTCTGCCGGGCGACGAGGAACAGGTGCGGGTTGGCGCGGCGGGCGGCGGCGACCAGCGCGAGGTTCGTGACGTCGTCGTCGGTGGCGGCGATGAGCCCGACGGCGTCCCGCACCTCGGCGCGCTCCATGACCTGGTCCTCCGGCTCGTCGGTCCTGATGACCGACGGGTCGGTGCTCGTCGTCGTGCCCTGGTCGACGACGGTGACCTCGAGGCCGGCCCCGCGCAGGTCGGCCGTGAGCTCCTGGCCGAACCGGCCGTAGCCGTAGAGCACCCAGCGCCCCGGGCGCACCTGGTGGCCCCGGACCGGCATCGGCTCGCCCGGCAGGGCGGTGAGCCAGCGGATGAGCTGGTACCCGGCCGGGGCCTGCAGAGCGAGGCGCAGCTGCTCGCCGAAGACGTCGAAGGGGTTGATGACGGTGGGGCCGGCGAAGGCGGCCATGCGCTCGGCCACCCGCCGGGAGAGGGTACGCGCCACGACCGGCAGGCCCGGGCGCAGGAGCGCGGCGGTGACGGTCACGGCGAGGTTGGTCCGGTCGTCCTCGGCGAGCGCGAGGACGCCGGCGCAGCGCGGGTGCTCGAGCCCGGCGGCGAGGAGGTGCCCGGGGTTGCGGGGGTCGCCGACGAGGCCGGGGACGTCGGAGTGGTAGGAGCGGGTGTCCAGCTCGGCGATGCGCGTCTCCGAGGTGTCGACGACGACGAAGCGCTGGCGCAGCACGTCGAGGGAGTCGCCGAGCAGCCGGCCGGTCTGCCCCTGCCCGGCCAT
This sequence comes from Georgenia thermotolerans, assembly GCF_009193185.1. Taxonomy (GTDB): domain Bacteria; phylum Actinomycetota; class Actinomycetes; order Actinomycetales; family Actinomycetaceae; genus Georgenia; species Georgenia thermotolerans. Next base: position 19,572 of record NZ_VUKF01000056.1, read on the forward strand.
GAGCCAGAACGGCTCGCGGAGGCGCCGGACGCTGCGGGCGAACCGCTGCAGCGCCACCGCCCGCCGGAACGACCGGTCCTGCAGCAGAGCGAGCAGGGAGCCGATGGCGTACGCCCAGCCGATCACGGACAGGAAGATGCACAACGTCACCCACACGCGCTGGGCGTCGGTGAACGGGTGGGGCAGCTCGCCGAAGCCGATGGTCGTGGCGGTGTAGGCCATGACGTAGAAGGCGTGCAGCAGGCCGAGGGGCGCGGGGTTGCCCGCCGCGTCGCGGCCGGGGATGAGCATGAGCCCGAGGACGCTGACGGCGAAGATGAGGACGAGCACGATGAGCGGCGGGCGCATGCGGCGCAGGACCAGGAACACGGTGGCAGTGGCCTGCTCGGTGGAGGTCCCGGCCTGGTCGCGATCCTCGGCGCTCGGCGCCGCGCCCGGGCCGAACAGGCGGTACCAGAAGACCAGCAGCGGGTTGCCCACGGCACGCCCCCTGAGCGCTAGCGACGGTGGAACGAGACGGTCTCGATGAGCAGGAGCGTGACGGAGACGAGGTTGGCGAGCAGCGCTCCCCCGGACAGGGAGACGACGCTCGACGTCGCCGCGGCGCTCAGCGGGCCGGCCGTGGTTGCGGCGGCGTAGGCCCACACGGTCGCCGCGGCGATGAGCTGCAGGTCGGCGACCAGGCTGGTGGCCAGGTGCACCGCGCCGATCTGGGTGCGGTCGCCGAACTTGAGCACCGTGGCGATGAGGTTGACGACGACGGCGGCGAAGAGCTCGAAGATGTTGTGCAGGGCCGGGTCGGCGATGTCGCCGATGAAGAACCCGAAGTTCAGGGTGGCGGCGAGCACGACGAAGAACCCGAAGATCACCTTCTCGAGGTTCATCGTGGCTCCCGGCGTCGTCGCGCGGCACCTGGATCGTAGCGCCGGGCCTGCCGGGCGCGACCGGGAGTGGTGGGCCGTCTAGCCGAACAGCTTCTCGCGCACGGAGTCGAACCAGGAGGTGATCTTGCCCCACACGTCGGGCACGCGGACGACCTCGGGCTCGTCCTTCTCCTCCTCGTGGCCGGTCCGTGAGTCGCCGCCGTCGCGCCGGTCGCTGTCGCCACGGTCGGTCCGGGTGTCCCGCTTCCCGTCACGGGACGTCTGGTCGTCGACCCCGGGTTCGGTGGTCGAGGGCTCGCCGGGTTCGCGGGACTCGGTGTCGCGACCGTTGCCCTCGCCGTCCGCGGTCGGCTTGTCGGTCGGCTTCTCCTCCGGGGCGTCGCTGCTCTCGTCCGGCGTCGCCCTGTCGGTCGGCTCGTCGGTAGCCGCCGTCTCGTCGGGGGCGGGGGTGCTCGGGTCGGCGGTGGCGCCCTTGTCGGTGCCCGAGCCGCCGCTCTCGCCCGCGGAGCCGCTCGTCGGGGCGTCCGTGGCCGTGGGGCCGGGCGTGGGGCTCGTGGGCTTGTCGGTGCTCTCGGTCCGGGTGTCCGTGGCGTCCGCCGTCGTCGACCCGGCTGCGGGCTTGAGGTCGGCCATGACCGGCCGGGAGGCCGCAAGGGGCGCCTCGTCGGCAGCGGCTGAGGCAGCGGGCGCCAGCCAACCCACGCCGGTGAGGGCGATGGTCGTGGCGGCCAGCGGCCGGAGCAGGCGGGGCATGGGTGCGATTCTCTCCTCGGGCTGGCGCCAGGGGTGCCTGGCGCATCCGGCTGAAGATAACAAAGACATAACTGCTCACCCGACTCGGATGCGGGTCGGTGTGGTAGGTGTCACTGGCGCGGCGACGGCGCGGAGCTCGCTTGAGCGGGCAGAGCGCGGTGGCTTCCAGGACATCGCGATGCGGAGCGCCGGTCCGCCCGGCGGTTCGGTGGGGCGTCGTCGTCGGCCGGGCTTGTGCCGACCGGGCGCGGGAGCCGTCGATGCGGGCTCCCGCGGCGCGGCACGGCTCCGAGGGAGCGCGTGCCGCGCCGCGGCTGGCTCAGCGACCGAAGATGGAGTCGCGAAGCGAGTCGAGCCAGGTGGTGATGCGCTCCCACAGGTCCGGGGCGGGCGCCGCCTCTTGCTCGCTGCGGACGTCCGGGGCATCGATGTGCAGCGGCGCCTTGGCGACCTTCTCGGGCGTCGCAGGCGGCGCGGGCGTCGCAGCGCCGGTGTCGGCCTCGGCGTCCTCCGCCTGCGGAGCCGGCGTGGGCTGGGGGGCCGGGGTGGGCTTCGCTGCGGGTGCCGTGGTGCGCTGGGACGGCGCCGGCTGCGCCGGCGCCTTCGTCGCCTTCGTCGCCTCGGGCTTGGGAGCGGGCGCCGGCGTCGCGGCACGGGGCGTTGCCGTGGGCGCCGCCTTGGGCTCGGGCTGAGGCTGCGGGGCCGGCTCGGCGGGGCTGCCGGGCGTGGGGACGTAGCAGGTGTCGGTGGCAGAGTCGAAGAGCGGCCCCGGCACGACGTGGCGACCGCGGGGCGGGTTCACCTCGAACTCGAAGGTGCCGGTGAGGGCGGCGGCACAGGCGGCGGTTGCCCCGGCCGGGTCGGAGAGCTCCCCACCGATCCACATGTCGATCCACTCGGCGCGCTGACCGCAGCTCGCGCAGGTGTCTTCGATGACGAAGTAACGGTCGACGTGGGGAATGTAGATCCGGGTGCCGGGCGCGTAGTCGCCCGCCTGCGCGGCGAGGGTGATCGGGTCGTCGTACGTGCCGGTCCCGCCCGCCTGGTCGTGGAAGGTTCCGGGGAAGGCGATGGCCCGGCCGGCGGGGTCGTTGTCATGGATCGTGTAGCCGGTGATGAAGCCGGTCTTCACCTCGGTGGCGGCCGAGGCGGTCGGGGCCGTCGCCAGGAGGCCCAGCAGGGCGACGGCGGCAGCGGCGAGCGGACGGAGCAGGCGTGGCATAGCGGAGGGTTCTTTCGTTGGTGAGCGCCGGGACATGCGCACGACGCCCGAAGCGGCAACCAGTGGCAGCCGCGGACGGGCGCTCGGCCGGGCACAGGCGAAGGAAACCCTCCGCCTCCCGGTGTGCGTCGCGGGCAAGGTAACAAATAGATAACGCTCCGCTCGCTATCTATCCGACATGTGGCGACGACGTTGTCTGCCTCCACCGCCTGCTGGGGCGCTCATCCCGCACACCGGGACCGCCCTCGCACCGCGCGAGGGGCACTCAGCCCGCGATACCGCCTGCCAGCTCGAGCAGCGGGCTCACCGCCCACCAGGTCGCGGCGACAAGGGCGACGGCGAACGAGAAGATCCAGCCCCACCGCGGGAGCCACGTCAGCTGCGCGAGGACCGAGGGGTCCGAGCTCGGCGACGGGCGCGAGAGCACCGCGCCCAGGTGACGCCAGGCCCCGACCACGAGGAACGAGCCAGTGCCTAGCACCACCGCGGCCTGGAGGCTGCCCGATCCCCACCACCACAGCGCGCCGGTGGCCGCGGTCACCACGACCATGACGACGGCGGTGTACCAGGAGCGCACGCGCACGAGGGACAGCAGCAGCACCAGCGCCGTCGCCGCCAGCAGCGGCGCCGCCCAGCCTGCGTCGGCGGCCTGGACGGACGCCGCACCGACGACGGCCGGCGCGGGATAGCCGGCCCAGGTCGAGAGCACCCGGCCCGCGCCGCGCGCCGGCCCCACCGTCACCGCATGACCTGACATGTCGCCGCGGAGGACGATGCCGGTGAAGCGGCGCCCACACAGCACCCCGACGAGGCCGTGGCCAAGCTCGTGGACGACGGTGACGAGCACCCGGGCCTGACGCCATAGCGGCGGCAGCAGGACGACCGCGGCGACGACGGCGAGGACGACCAACGCCCAGGTTCCGAGGCCCTCAGGCGTCGCATCGGGCTGCAGGCGTATCCGTGCCTGGTCCCACCACCCGCTGGCGGCCGTGACGATGTCTCCCACGCGGACATCTTCACCCGCGGGTGCTGACTCGACGCTATCGAACCGTGTCGTGCGTCGACATGGGCGAGGTCCTGGTGGTGCATGGCTGCAGGTGATGGAGGAATCCGTACGCGGGGGTCGCCGCCGTCAGGAGGGCGTGAACCGTCCTGGGTCCGCCGGAGGGCTGGTGGGTTACGCGACCTCCGGGATGGTGGTCGCGGTTACAGCCTGCCGGTGACGGTGTTCGAACTCCATCGGGGGCAGGTTCTCGATGGAGGAGTGCAG
>NZ_VUKF01000057.1 GCF_009193185.1 Georgenia thermotolerans
CCCCGCCCCCGGGGCGGGGCCCGCCGCGAGCGCGGGCGCCGCGGCGGCGTCGTCGGCCGAGGGGCCCGCCGAGGCCGGCCCGGCGGGGATGGCCGCGCGGCAGCGGCAGGTCGAGGCGCAGCTGGACCGCCTGCACGCCAACTACGCGCGGCACTTCGCCGCGGTGGAGGCCCGCACCGACCCCTTCGACGTGCCGCTGTCCTACGACCTGCGCCTGGACATCCTCGCCGCCCTCACCGACCTGCGGCGGGCCGTGGGCCACATCGAGGACGACGCCGAGGACCGCTGGTGAGGACGGACCGCGCCGTCCTGCTCGTCACCGGCGACGCCGGCCGGGACCTGCGGGCGCTGGTCGAGCGGTGGACCGCGGCGGGCCTGCTGAGCGAGTCCCTGTGGGTGCACGCCGAGGACGTCCCGCCCGGCGCCGGCCCGCCGCGCGTGCCGGCCCGCCGCGTCGCGGCCGGCGCGGGCCGGGACGGCGACCTGCTCGAGCTCCTCGGCCTGCAGCGCCTCGACCTCGTCCGCCTCGTCGCCGTCCAGCTCGTCACGCGCACCGCACGCCCGCCCGCGGCGTTCCTCGCGGCCGCCGACCGGGTGGCCGACGTGCTCCAGGCGGCGATGCCGCTGCCGCCGGTGGCCACCCGGGTGCACCGGGTCAGCCTCGTCGTCGGGGAGAGCGGGGCGACAGGGCTGGGGCGCGAGCACCTCCTGCCCGGCTGGGACGTGGCCGCGGTGGTCGCCGCCGAGGACCGGCCCGACCTCGACCGCAACACGCTGCACGTCGGGGAGCCGGGCTCCTTCCTCGGGCACGCCGCGGCCGCGGTCGCCGCCGTCGGCGCGCTGTGGGCGGGCGTGGGCGAGGGGGCCCTCGACGGGGTCCGGACGGACTCGACGAGCGCGGAGGGCGACCTCGTCGTGGTGCGGGCGTCGGTCCGCGCGGTGCTGGGACCGGACCCGGCGGAGGAGGTCGTGCGCGACGCGATCGCGCTCGCCAGCGGAGGCGCCAGGCCGGCACCGGCGCTGGCCTGGGCCCGCCCCGCCCGTGACCCCGCCGCCGTCGCCGACCGCGCCGCCCGGTTCCTGCTGGACCGGGGCGACTGGCCCCCGCCGCCGCGGCCGGCCCCGCCCGGGCCACGGCACCGCATCCGGCGGGTGCGCTCCGCGCTGTGGGAGGCGCTGCGCTTCAACCTGCTGATGTTCCGCGTCGGGCTCGGGGTGCTCGCGCGCGGGGTCCGGCACCTCGTGGAGAACGTGGCCACGGCGGTGCTCGTGGGGCGCGCGAGCGACACGCTGGTGCGGACCCGGCCGCGCACGGCGGACTCGCTCTTCGACGTCGTGCGCGAGGCCGGCCCGGGGCGCGGGGACGGGACCGGCGACGGGGCACCGGCCGCGGCGCCGGACGACGTGGGGGCCCCGCGGCCGCAGACGTGGCAGGACCTGCGGCGGGTGTGCCTGGGGCTCGTCGACGGCGGGTCCCTCCCCGCGGGGCTTCCCGCCCCGGAGCTGGCCGGGCTGCGCGAGCTCCTGCCCCCCGCCGCGGTCGCGCCCCGGCCGGGCCCTGAGCGGGGCGGCGCGGCCCGCGAGCGGAGCGGGCCCACGGTGACCGGGCGGCTGACGGCGGCGCTCGACGCCCGCATCGCGGCGCTCGACGCCGCGGCCGCGCCCGAGCCCCCGGCGGACCCCGACGCCCTGCCGCAGGCGGAGCGCCGGCTCAAGCGCCGGTGGCTGGTCGCGCTGGCCCTGCTGCTCCTCGGCGTGGTGATCACCGCCGTCTACCTCGGCGGCCGCCCCACCGCCGCCGGGGCCACCCGGGCGATCACCCTGACGCTGTCCGTCCCGCTCGTCCTGGCGGTCTCCGCCCAGCACGGGTACTACCGGGCGCTGCGCCGGCACGCGTGGACCGCCGCGACGGCGGACGAGGCGCGGCACGCGCGGGCCGAGGCCGCCGACGACGCGCGCCGCGAGCGCGCCCGGCTCGGGCTGATGCGCGAGGCCCTGACGGACTGGTGCGAGATCGTCGGCCACCTCGTGCACCGCCCGTGGGCACCGATCGAGGTCCCGGCCCCCGAGCCGCCCGCGGACCTCCTGGCCACCCTGCCCGCCGCCGTCGCGCTGGGCCTGGTGGCCGGCAGGGACGCGGCCGCGCACGAGCGCGCCGTCCACGCCACGCTGGCCGCGCTGTGCCATCCCGGGTGGTGCGCCGAGAGCTTCGACGAGCTCGTCGCCGCGCTCGACGACGGCGGGCGCCGCTCCCCGGGCGGGTACCTGGCGGCGGACCTCGACGTGCGCGGCGGCCCCTTCGCGCCCCGGCGGCGCCTCGTGGAGGCCTGCCGCGCGGGCCGGGGCGGCGCGCTGGCCACCGGGCGCGCGCTCGCCGAGGTGCGCCAGGCGGTCGACCAGGGCCGGCTCCGCCTGGCCGACCGCCACGTCGAGCGGCTCGGGCCCCTGGCCGCGGGCACGGTCACCGAGTCGGCGTTCTTCCGCGCCGCGCACGGGCCCGCCGTCCCCTTCGCGCCGGACCAGTGGAGCCCGCGGGGCCTGCAGGCGGCCCGCCACCTGCCCGAGACGGCGCTGACGTGGGTCCGGCCGGCACCGGAGCCGGCCGGGGCGGGGACCGGAGCCGCCGGGATGCCCGGACGCCTGGTGCTGCGGGTCGACCTCTCCCCCCGCGCCCAGCCGGGCGACCTCCGGCTCTTCGCCCCCGCGCCGCGGACAGCGCCACCCGCCGCGCCGAGCCCCGCCACGGCGGAGCGGGAGTTCATCGAGTGGTGAGCCCTCGGGCGAGCGGCCGCGCCTCAGCGCGGGAGCGGGCCGCCGAACCACTCCTCGATGAGGGCCAGCGCGATGGACGACCGCATGGGCAGCAGCACCTCGCCGTCGCGCACCGCCGCGGCGAGCTCCTCGCGGGTGAAGAACCGCGCCTCGGTGAGCTCGACGCCGTCCACCCGCACCTCCACCGGCGCGCCGTCGGCCACGCGGGCGCGGAATCCGAGCATCAGCGAGGCGGGGAACGGCCAGGGCTGGGAGGCCCGGAACTGCACCTCCCCGACGTCGATGCCCGCCTCCTCCGCCACCTCCCGGCGCACCGCGGTCTCCACCGACTCCCCCGGCTCGACGTAGCCGGCGAGGGTGGAGAACCGCCCGGCCGGCCAGTGCGCCGCGTGGCCCAGGAGGATGCGGTCCGCCGCGTCGGTGACCGCCATGATCACCGCCGGGTCGGTGCGCGGGTAGTGCAGCGAGCGGTCGGCCGTGCAGCGGCGCACCCAGCCGGCGTCGATCACCTCGGTGACCTCCCCGCAGCGCGGGCAGCGCGGGTGCCGCGCGTGCCAGGCGGACAGGGCGACGGCGGTCGTGGCCAGGCCCGCGTCGCGGTCGGGCAGGGCGTCGCCGACGTCGCGCAGGTGGGCGAACGTCAGCCCCTCGACGAAGCCGACGAGCGCCGCGTCCTCCTGGACCGGGACGCCGTCGAGGTCGCGCTCGTCGCCGAGGGTCTCGGGCAGCGTGAGCGAGACGTAGGCGGCGTCGTCGTCGCGGCCGAGGTAGGCCAGGTGCTCGGGGTCCCACGTGGCGCCGGTGACCTCGGCGGGCGACCGGAGGTCCAGGGCGCCGTCGCGGGTCGCGACGTGGCCGTGCCGGACGAGGAGCACGCGGGTGGTCGGCTCGGCCACGAGCGCGGCGACCAGGTCGGGCCGGGTGCGGGCGGCGGCGTCGGGGTCGACGGTGGACCGGGCGAGCGGGAGGTTGTGCACGAGGCCCACCGTAAGGGGTGCCGGCCGGGGTTCTTCACCCGGGGCCCGGCGCGGTTTCATCCTGTGCCCGCACGACGGCGAGCCGTACGCTCCTGAGGCAGGCAGACCGCAAGGGGGCGGGTCCCATGTCGGCGTACGAGTCCACGTTCTCTCCTCCCGACCTGCGCGACGACCCGCGCCGCCTGGCCCGGGAGGTCCTGGCCGACCGCACCGAGCGGCGCCGGCGCGCGGCCGAGTCCCGGGCCGCGGAGGCGCGGTCCCTGACCGCGGAGCTCGAGCACAGGCTGGCCCAGATGCTCGGCGGCGACGGCGTCGGGCAGCTGCGGCGCGCGATGCGCCAGGAACGGGTCGCCTTCCGCGACCTCCTCGAGCCGCCCGGCGGGCTCTGGCTCGACCGCGACGCGGCCGCCGCGGCCCGCAAGGCCCGCGTGGGCGCCGTCCTCGCCCGCCTCGGCGCGCGCCCGGAGGCCGTGCGCGAGCTGGGGCGGGAGACCGCGCCGCGCTGGCGCGCGATCGTCGGCATGGTGCCGGACCGGTCCACGCCCGGCCACACCGTGCGCCACGACGTCGACACCTGGCTCGGCCTCTCGCCCTTCCACGCCTACCCGCTGCCGTGGGGCAAGCTCCCCGACGGGGTCGTGTTCGACCCGCACGGGTGGGAGCTCTTCCGGCCGCCGTTCTTCGGGTTCCTGTTCTCCTTCGAGCACCAGGCCTCCGCCCACTTCCGGGTCGATCGCGAGCACGTCCTCGCCCCCGCCGTCGGGCTGGTCGGCCAGGTGGGCACGATGGACTGCGACGACGCCGACGACTGGGACCTCGCGGACATCGAGGTCGAGACCCAGGTCGCCGTGGGGTTCGTGCCGCCCACGACGGGCGTGGTGGAGGTGCTCATCGACGCCCAGGCGCTGGTCGGGACGCACGACCTCGAGGTCAAGGACGAGTGGGGCTTCTCCACGCACTGGACCTACCAGAAGAACTACCTCATGGCGGACGTCCTGCACCCGAACGTCCCCGAGTCCTCCCTCGCCCTGATGTCGGAGTTCCACTCCGACACCGAGGACGACAACACCTTCCACCAGGAGAACCTCGTCAGCGGGCAGCACTACTACGCCCAGCTGTACAGCACCGGCCCCGTCCCGGCGGGCCAGCAGGTCGTGGTCACCGCCGGGACGCGCACCTTCGACATCACGCGCGCGGACGACATGGAGGTGCACAGCCGCACGGAGTTCCGCTGGTTCGTCAGCTCGATCGAGATCCGCATGGCACCGTGACCCTAGGGCGACCGACGGGCGAGGAGAGCCGCGATGGACGAGACGCAGCTCGGGCGGTGGATCGAGGGCTACGTCCGGGCCTGGAACTCCAACGACCCCGCGGAGATCGGGGAGCTCTTCACCGCCGACGCCGTCTACCGCACCGAGCCGCACGCCGAGCCGTGGCGCGGCCGGCAGGCGGTCGTCGAGGGGTGGCTCGCCCACCAGGACGAGCCCGCCCAGACGACGTTCCGCTGGCACCCAATGGTGGTCTCCGGCGACGTCGGCGTCGTCGAGGGCCGCACCGAGTACCGCACCGACCCGCCACGGACCTACCGGAACCTGTGGGTGGTCCGGCTGGACCGGCACGGCCGGTGCCGGGAGTTCACCGAGTGGTGGATGCGGGAGCCGACCACCGACGACGCGGCCTGAGCCCCGCCGAACGCCGTCGGCCGCTGCTGGCGACGGCGGTGCACCCCGCCGCTGCTGGCGACGGCGGTGCCACCCCGCCGCTGCAGCCGCAGGGTGGCACCGCGTCGGTGCGGCAGTGGTTGCGGTCGTTACTCGCCGGGGATCACCGTGCCGTCCGCCCGACGGAAGACCCACCGCTCGCCTTCTCGCGCGATCGTGATCGCGTGGGCGTGGACGTAGTCGTGGTGGTACCAGCACAGCAGCACGCCGAGGCGCACGCTGGTGGAGCCGAACTGGGTGTACCACCAGATGCTGTGGTGGATCTCGCCCTCCCCCGGCGGGGCGTGGCACCGCGGATACTGGCAGCGCTTGTCGCGGGCGACGATCGCCCTGGTCTGCGCGGCGGTGAACAGCCGCTCCTCGCGGCCGACGTCAAGCACCTCCGACTCCGGTCCGAAGACGACCCGGTGCAGCTCGCTGGCACACACGATCCGCCCGAGCAGCGCCGGGGGGATGACGACTCCGTCGTCGAACGTCGCCGTGGGCGCGCCGACCAGCCAGGCCGGGTCGAGCTCCGCACCGATGACATGCTCCGCCCCGCACGTGCACGGCCCGCCACTGCCGTCGTCACCGTCCTCGGAGCCCATGTCAGCGTCCTCGGAGCCCGGTGATGGCGGCGAGGCCGCCGGGACCAGCCGGGTCAGTTCCGGCGGGAGCCCGAAGGCGACGCCCGGGTAGGCGCCGCTGGCCAGGCAGCCGGGCCGGTGGGCCGGAGCCGCGGCGGCGATGAGCCGCTGGAGGGTCTCGAAGGGCACGTGCACGGCGAGGTGAGGGCGGATCCGTGCCCCGGGCTTGAGAACACCGCCGTCGAGGGCCAGCCGGGCCAGCGCCACGAGGGCGGCTGCCCGGCGCTGCGCCGGGGAGCGCGTGTCTGCCGTCGACGGCATGCCGACGCGAGCGGCGAGCGCGGTGGCCAGCGCCTGGCCCGACGCCTTGGACAGCCAGCCGCCGGGCACGTACCCGTCGGTGGTCTCCGAGAGGTAGAACTCCTCGCGGGCCAGGTCCTCGCGGTAGCCCCGGTCGGCGGCGTCGGGGTCGGCCTGCTGCGACCACCGGGCGGCGGCCACGGCGAAGTCCGTGCCGTCCAACGCCTTCGCCTGGGCGAGCAGCAACGTCTCCCCGAGCTCCGGATCCGCGAGCAGGCCACGCCGGGCCGGGGACGACGTCGTCTGACGCACCATGGTGGCGGCGTGGTCGGTACTGATCTCGCCCGCCGCCAAGGCCTTGGCCGTGCCCGGCAGCACGTCGCGCAGGGCCCGCGCCTGGCGCACCTCGCGTGCCGCGGTCGCCCCGTGCACGCCGGTGCGGCCGCGGTACCACGCCGCCAGCGACCGGGACCCGTCCAACGCCCACATGCCTTGCGCCTCCACCGTGGCCAGCGTCCGCGCGGCGAGGGCCGCCACCTGCCGGCGCACCCCCTCCACCGCCTCCACGGCGTCGAGCAGCACCTGGCCGGGCACGTCGTGCAGGTCGACCTTCACGAGCTCCGCGAGAACGTCGCGCACCTGAGCCAGCCCCTCTGCCAGCGCCGCGGCGGGCGCGGGCTGCCCAGGAACGTTCACTGCCCACCCCCTCACGCCGTTGTCCAGGGGAAATCTCTGCCACAGCCTATCGAACGCCCGTACGACTCGGCCGTTCCTCGCGCCTGCCTGTGGACATGTCCCTGACGGCTTGCCCTGGCCCTTCACCCGATGCTCGCGCCCGCAGCCACGCCGCCGGCCATCAGTATCGAGACGCACCTGGGGAAACAGTGGCGCGGCTCCCTCAGGACACCGGCCCGGGCTCGCAGATGCCGGATCACCACCGACCTGCCCGGATCCTCTGGGGAAATCGGCCACAGACTGTCAGCACGGCGTGGTGCGGCGCGAGCAGCACGGCGTGGTGGCGGCGCGAGCACCTCATTCCGTGGTGCCACAGAACCCACGTGCGCACGGACGCCGCGACCGGGGGGCGCGGAAGACAGAACCGCCGCGACACCGAGGACCCCTCGGGACGACACCGGCGACCCTGAGGCGGGCAGCGCCCCAGCGGCCTCAAGCCAGCACTGCCTCAACGTTCCTCAGGAAGGCACCACCGACCCGGCACTCCTCAGGCCGGCACCGCCGCCCCGCGCCGGGCGCGGGTGATCGTCGACTGCCCCAGCACGCGGGTGCCCGCGTACACCACCAGCGACTGCCCGGGGGCGATGCCGCGCAGCGGGCTCGCCAGCCGCGCCTCGAGCACCTCACCCGCGTCCGGCACGCGGCGGACCCGCGCGGGCACCGGGTCGCCGTGCGCGCGCACCTGCACCTCGACGTCCAGCCACTCCCCCGCCGGGACGTCGCCCGCTAGCCACACCGTCTGCGCCCCGCTGATCTCGTCAACGCTGAGCAGCTCCGCGGGGCCGACGACGACCTGATTGGCCTGCGGCCGGACCTCGAGGACGTAGCGCGGCCGGCCGTCCGGCGCCGGCCGGGTCAGCCCCAGGCCCTTGCGCTGGCCGACGGTGTAGGCGTACGCGCCGTCGTGCTCGCCGAGCACCCGCCCGTCGGCGTCGACGACCTCCCCGGGCCGGGCGCCGAGGCGCTCGCGCAGGAAGCCGGAGGTGTCGCCGTCGGCCACGAAGCAGATGTCGTAGGAGTCCGGCTTGGCCGACACGCTCAGCCCCCGGGCGGCCGCCTCGGCCCGCACCGCGTCCTTGGACGGGGCGTCCCCGAGGGGGAACAGGGCCTGCTCGAGCCGCTCGGCGCCCATGACGGCGAGGACGTAGGACTGGTCCTTCGCCGGGTCGACGGCGCGGTGCAGCTCCCGCCGGGTGCCGCCGGCGCCGTCGGGCACCTCGGTGATCCGGGCGTAGTGGCCGGTGGCGACGGCGTCGAACCCCAGGGCGACACCCCGGTCCAGCAGCGCCGAGAACTTGATGTGCTCGTTGCAGCGCACGCACGGATTGGGGGTGCGGCCGGCGGCGTACTCGGCGAGGAAGTCGGCCACCACCGTCTCCTCGAACTCCTCGGAGAGGTCCCAGACGTAGTACGGGATGCCCAGCACGTCGGCGGCGCGGCGGGCGTCCCCGGCGTCCTCGATCGAGCAGCAGCCGCGCGAGCCGTTGCGGTGCTGGGCGCGCGAGCGGCTCAGCGCCATGTGCACGCCGACCACCTCGTGCCCCGCCTCCACCGCGCGCGCGGCGGCGACGGCGGAGTCCACGCCTCCGGACAGGGCGGCCAGGACCCGCATCAGCTCACGCTCCTCGTGGTGGTGGTGGTGGGGCGCGGGCGCCGGGTGGCGTGCGCGCGCCGGGCCTGCTCGACGACGCCCGGCAGGGCGGCGGCCACCGCGTCGACGTCGGCGGCGGTGCTCGTCCAGCCGAGGGAGAAGCGCAGCGCCGACCGCGCCTGCTCGGCGCTGCACCCCATCGCCACCAGCACGTGGGAGGCCTCCTGGACGCCGGCCTGGCACGCGGAGCCCGAGGAGGCGGCGATGCCGGCCATGTCCAGGCCGAACAGCAGCGCATCGGCGTCGGCGCCCTCGATGGTCAGGTGGGCGGTGCCCGGCAGCCGCGCCTCGTCCGGTCCTGACGACGTGATCGGAGGCCCGGACAGCGTCACGCCGGGCATCGCGAGCGCGGCGGCCACGAGCCGGTCGCGCAGCCCGCGCAGCCGGTCGGCCTCGGCCTCCTGCTCGGCGACGGCCGCGCTCACCGCCGCCGCGAGCGCCCGGGCGCCGGCGACCGCGAGGGTGCCCGAGCGCACCCCGCGCTCCTGCCCGCCGCCGTGCTCGACCGGGCTGAGCCCCAGCTCGCGCCGGGCGAGCAGCGCCCCGACGCCGACCGGCGCCCCGAGCTTGTGGCCCGACAGGCTCAGCGCGTCCACCCCGCTGGCCCCGAAACGCACCGGCACGTGCCCGACGGCCTGGACGGCGTCGGTGTGCACCGGCACGCCCGCGGCGTGGGCGAGGGCCACCACTCGCTCGACCGGCTGCGCGGCGCCGGTCTCGTTGTTGGCCCACATGACGCTGACGACGGCGGTGGCCCGCCCGTGCGCATCCAGGTGCGCCTGGAGCGCGGGGACGTCGAGCACGCCGTCGGCGCCGACGGGGAGGAGGTCCAGGACCGCGCCCTCGTGAGCGGCCAGCCAGCCGGCAGCCTCCAGGACGGCGTGGTGCTCGACGGCGGAGACGGCCAGCCGGACCCGCTCCGGCGTCGCGGCGCGGCGGGCCCAGTACGCGCCCTTGACGGCGAGGTTGTCCGCCTCGGTGCCGCCGGAGGTGAAGATCACCTCGGCGGGCTCGGCATCCAGGGCGGCGGCCAGCTGCTCGCGCGCCTCCTCGAGGCGGCGGCGGGCGTCGCGGCCGGCCGCGTGGAGGGAGGAGGGGTTGCCCACGCGGGTCAGCTCCTCGGCGTACGCCGCGGCCGCCTCTGGGCGGACCGCGGTCGTGGCCGCGTGGTCGAGGTAGTGCCGGGTGCCGCTCACAAGGCCCCAGTCTAAGGACCGGCTCCCGGGGAGCGCCGGGCTCCGGGCTCCGGGCTCCGGGCTCCGGGCTCCGGGCTCCGGGCGATCGTCACACCGCGTCGGCCGCCTCGATGACGGCCTCGAACCCCGCCCCGGCGTCGCTCCCGCCGATCTGCTCCACCAGGACGCAGATCCCGGTGGCCCGGTCGAGCCGCACCCGGGCCGCGTCACCGTAGACGTACCCCGCCGGCAGGCCGGGCGGGCCGCCGCTCCCCCACTCCCGCTCGTCCACCGCGGGATCGCGCAGCAGCGAGCAGCACCCGCACCGCGGCTGGTAGGTCGGCAGCGCCCGCACCACCGCCTCCCAGGCCGGCCGTGGTGGTCGACGGCGGCCAGCGCCCCCACCGCCGTGCCCGGCCCCGCCGCCGGGTCCGCGCCGTCGGGATCACGGCCGTCCGCGAGCTCGACCGGGTCGAGCATCGCCACCCACCGGTAGTCGCGGAACATCGCGTCGTCGGTGTCGGCGAGCAGGGGCCGCCGCGCCACCAAGCCGTCGGGCCGGTAGACCGGCGGCTCCGCGGCGCGCGCGGCGGCCTCCGCCGCCGCGATCTCCTGGGCGCGGCGGGCACGGCGCCGCCGCCCGAGAAGGGACGGGCCGACGGCCACCAGCATCGCCCTGCCCTGCCGGTGGTCCTCCGCGTGCTCGTCGAGCAGGTCCCCGTCGAGGGTCTCGACGCGCACCCAGCGCGGCTCGCGGCGCACCCAGGCCCGCACCGCGGCGACGTCGCCGGGCGCCACCGCCCCGCGCCAGCGCGCGGTGAGCTGCGCCGTCGTCCACCGCCACGGCGAGGAGCGGGCGAGCGCGCGGAAGGCGTCCTCGTCGAGCGCGTCGGTCAGGGCCATCCCCCGATGGTCGCGCGGGCCAGGCGGCGCCGTCGACCACATTGCCGGTCGCGCGGTCTCGGCGCGACAGCGTCCGGCCGCACGGGCGACGATCGACACGCACGATCCACCGTCGACGCGCCGGCCCACCAGCCGGGCAGAAGTGAGGAACGAGCAATGGCCACCTTCAAGATCGGCTACTTCGTGGGCAGCCTCGCCACCGGGTCCATCAACCGGATCCTGTCCAAGGCCCTGATCAAGCTCGCGCCAGACTCGCTGGAGTTCACCGAGATCCCGATCAAGGACCTGCCGCTGTACAGCTGGGACTACGACGCCGACTACCCCCAGGAGGGCCGGGCGCTCAAGCAGGCCATCGAGGCCTCCGACGGCATCCTGTTCGTCTCCCCCGAGTACAACCGCTCCATCCCGGGGGCGCTGAAGAACGCCATCGACTGGGGCTCGCGCCCGTGGGGCCAGAACTCCTTCGCCCGCAAGCCCACCGGAATCGTCGGCGCCTCCCCCGGCGGCATCGGCACCGCGGTCATGCAGTCCTCCATGCGCAGCGTCCTGAGCTTCCTCGACGCCCCGCAGCTCAACGCCCCGGAGGCTTACATCACCTTCACGCCCGAGGTCTTCGGTGAGGACGGCGAGGTGCGGAACGAGTCCACGGCGGACTTCCTGCGCCACTACATGGAGGAGTACGCCGGCTTCGTCGAGCGGGTCCTCGCCGCCAGCGCCCCCGGCCACATCGGCGACCGCGAGGTCGACTACTCCCGGAAGTGAGGCGCGGCGGCGCGCCTACGGGTTGAGCCAGTCCCGGTCCGGGCGCGCCAGCAGGCGCGCGTTCCGCAGGGCGCCGGGGAGCGGGAGCACGGTCTCGCCGTGGTACTCCGCACCCACCCGCCGCACGACCAGGGCGAGCTGGGCCTCGGCCGTGCCGCGCAGGCACAGGGGCAGCAGGAGCTGGATCTCCCCGCGGTGGTACTGCGGGACGGCGGCCTTGTAGTTCCGGGCGACGCGCTCGCGCGCCGTCGCCACCGCGGCCTTCGTCAGCATGAGGGCGACCGGCTTGTCCCGCAGGTCCGGCGGGTACCGGTCGAGGTTGTCCTCGACGAAGTGGTCCCAGTCGAGGATGAGCGGCAGGCGCGGGTCGAAGAACAGGACGCTCGGGTCCTCCCAGTAGGTGGCGGGTGCGGGGCGCGCGGCGAGCAGGCCGGCGAGCCGCCCGTCGGACTCCTTGACCCACGCCTCCAGGCGCCAGGCCCACGCCTCCCCCGGTGCCCGGGCGAGCAGGTAGCCGTAGAGCGCCTCCTGGTTCTCCGTGACCAGTCCGGTGTTGAACACCATGACATGGCCGTTCGCACCCGTCGCGGCGGCCACCTTGCCCTGCTCCTCCAGCCGGGCGAACGTGTGCTGGACGTAGCTGCGCAGCACCGGGTACGTCGCCCGCCCGGCGCCGTCGGTGCCCTCGGCGTCCGGCTGGCGAAAGTCCCAGGACTCCTCCTCGGCGAGCTCGGCGAGGCGGCCGAGGTCCTCCTCGCTGATCCGGCAGTGGCGCTCGAGGCCCTGCCGCGGGTCGAGCTGCTTGACCGCGCGCGCCTGGCCACGCCCGCCCGCCACCTCGAGCGCGAACGTGACGGCCTCGCCGGGGCGCAGTCCCGCTCGGACCCCCGGCGCGTGGAGGACCTGGGAGAAGTGCACGAACACCTCCTCGCCGGCGTCGTCGGCGATGGTGCCGTGGCCGCGCTGGTCGTCGTAGGCGGTCACGACGCCGCGGTGGCGGTCCGCGGGGTGGGCGAGCTCCTCGGTCAGGAGCCCGCCGGGCTTGCGCGGGTTGGGGCCGGTGCGCACGAGCACCTGCTCGCCGGGCACGAGGCACCGAAAGCCCTCGCCCGGGAGCACCGACAGCATCGTGAACGCCGTCCTGCCCGAGCCGAGGGTCACCTCACCGAAGCCGCGCTCGAGGTTCCACCAGGCGACGACGGCGGGCTCCAGCGCGTCGGCCGGCGCGGCGCCGGGCGCGACCGCCTCGAGCACGTCCCGGGGCAGCCTGCCGGCCAGGGAGTACGGGGACGGCGCGGGGGCGGACATGGGGCAGCTCCTTCCGGCCACCCCTGGCGGGATGGCGAGTCACGACGCTGTGATTCTCCCATCCCGCCGGGCCGCGGCCGCGGCCCGGGCCTCAGCCGCGCAGCCGGCGCAGCTCCTCCACCGCCTGCGGCAGCACCTGCGCGGCGTCGCCGACGATCCCGAGGTCGGCCATCTCGAAGATGGGCGCCTCGGGGTCGGTGTTGACGGCCACGATCGTCTCGGCGGCCTGCATGCCGGCGGTGTGGTGGATCGCCCCGCTCACGCCGGCGCCGATGTACAGCCGCGGCGCGATCGTCACGCCGGTCTGCCCGATCTGGGCGGCGTGGTCGATCCAGCCCTCGTCGGTGGCCACGCGGGTCGCACCGACGGCGGCGCCGATCTCGTCCGCGAGCGCCTCGACGGCGCTGAAGTCGCCGTCCACCCCGCGCCCGCCGACGACGACGACCTTCGCCTCGCCCAGCGGCGCGCGGCCCCCGCGCGGGTGCGGGGTGCGGGAGACGACGCGCACCGCCTTGGCCGCGGCGGAGAACTCCACGGGGACGTCGACGACGGCCGGCTCGGCCCCCGGCGCCTCCACCGCGTCGACCGACGTCGGCTTGACGGCCACGACGGGCAGCCCGCGGGTGACCGTGCAGGTCGTCTCCCACGTGCCCTGCAGCACCGTCTTGGACACGACGAGCCCGTCGTCCTCGGCGACCTCGACGCCGGTGGCGTCCACGATCGCGCCGGAGCCCAGCGCGGCGGCCAGGCGGGCGGCGACCTCCTTGCCGGCGAAGCTGGAGACGAGCAGCACCGCGGCGGGCCGCGTGCGCTCGACGGCGGCGAGGACGGCCTCGGCGGCGACGGCCGCGACCTCGGGCGCGAGGCCGGCGAGGTCGGGCACGACCACCTCGCCGACCCCGTGGCGGGCGAGCGCGGGCAGGTCGGGGGCGGTCAGGGCGACGGCGGTCACGCCGCCGGAGGTCAGGGAGCGGGCGAGGGTGAGGACCTCGGCCGAGGGCGCGGTGAGGGCGCCGTCGGCGTGGTCGACGACGACGAGCACGGGGGCATCCAGCACGGTCATGTTCTCTCCTGCCTCAGACCAGCTTGTTCTCGACGAGGTACGCGGCGAGCTGCACGCCGGCGTCCCCGGAGTCGGTGATGATGCGCCCGGCGGTGCGCGCGGGGCGCGGCGCGGCGGTGAGCACCTTCGTGCCGGCGCCGTCGGTGCCCACCTCGGGGCCGCCGTCGGCCTCCGCGCCGGTGGTGGCCAGGGCCAGGTCGTCGAGGTCCCAGATGGTCACCGGCCTCTTCTTCGCCGCCATGATGGCCTTGAAGTTGGGGTAGCGCGGCTCGTTCGCCTGGTCCGTCACCGACAGGACGGCGGGCAGCTCGGCGGCGAGCACCTCGTCCGCCTCGCCGATGGTCCGGGTGATCGTCAGGGTCCGGTCCTCGAGGCGGACGTCGCTGGCCAGGGTCAGCTGGGGCAGCTCGAGGGCGGCGGCCAGCGCCGAGGGCAGCATGGCGGTCAGCCCGTCCATCGACGCCATGCCGGTGACCACGAGGTCGACGGGCGCCTCCTCGCCGAGCTTGCGCACCGCGGCGGCGAGCACGCGGGCCGTGCCGAGGACGTCGGAGCCGGCGACGCGCTCGTCGGTGACGTGCACCCCGGCGTCGGCGCCCATCTGCAGGGCCCGCCGCACGGCGTCGACGGCGTCGTCCGGGCCGGCGGTGACGGCCACGACCTCGCCGCCGGTCTGCTCGGCCAGCGTCACCGCGGCCTCGACGGCGTTCTCGTCGAGCTCGTTGAGCACGTCGTCCTCCCCGCGCACGAGGTGGCCGTCGGGGCCCAGGGTCCGTTCCGCCTGCAGGTCGGGGACATGCTTGACGCACACGACAATCCTCATGGCGCCCAGCCTGCCACCTGCGCCCGGACCGACGGGAATCGGAAGCCGACAGCATCCGGCCGCCTGTGGGCGGCGCCACGCCGACGCCGGGCCCGCGGAGCACGGCGTGGGGCCACCGGTGCGGGACGGAGGTCCTGGCCGTCCGGGCGGGGATCCTGGCCGTCCGCGCGGGGCCCGCCACCGGCCGGGCCCCCTCGCCGTCAGCGCGGCGGCGCCCACCGTGGCCCCCTCGCGGTCGTGCCACCCACCCCCCGAAGCCCCCCGGCCGCGGCGGCCGTGGCGCCCTCGTGTCACGTCCTGTGGGAGGGGTGAGGTTGAATGTGGACGTGAGTACCACGGGCACCCGCGCGACCGGCGAGCTCACCGCGCCGTCCCCGACCGCCGCGCGGACGTACGAGGACGTCCCGGCCCCCCGCGCCTCCGGCCGCGCCCGCAACCACCGGCGGCTCGGCGCCCACCTCGTCGGCGACGGGATCGACGTCGCCGTCCACGCCTCCCGCGCCGAGCGGGTGGACCTGTGCCTCATCGACGTCGCCGAGGACGGCGCGCTGCGGGAGCGCCGGTACCGGCTGCGCGGCCCCGTCTCCGGCATCTGGCACGGCCACGTGCCGGGCGTGCGCGCCGGGCAGCGGTACGGCTTCCGGGTGCACGGGCACTGGGACCCTGCCGCCGGGCTGCTGCACAACCCGGCGAAGCTCCTCCTGGACCCCTACGCCCGGGCGCTGGCCGGCGGTGTCGAGCTCGTCCCCGCGATCTACGCGCACGCCGTCGACGACGCGCTGCGCCCGGTCGAGGGGTTCGTCCGCGACGACCGCGACTCCGCCCCGTTCGTGCCGCACGGGGTCGTCGTGCACGACGGCGTGCCCTCCGGCGGCCCACGCCCGCGGGTGCCGTGGCCGGACACGGTGATCTACGAGGCGCACGTGCGCGGCCTGACCATGCGCCTGCCCGGGGTGCCGGCCGAGCTGCGCGGCACGTACGCGGGCCTGGCCCACCCGGCCACCGTGGCGCACCTGCGGCGGCTGGGCGTGACCACGGTCGAGCTCCTGCCCATCCACGCGGCCATGAGCGAGCCGTTCCTCACCCAGAAGGGGCTGAGCAACTACTGGGGCTACAACACCCTGGCGTTCTTCGCCCCCGAGCCCGGCTACGCCACCCGCGCCGCCCGGCTCGGCGGCCCCGAGGCGGTGCTCGCCGAGGTCAAGCACATGGTGGCGGCCCTGCACGCCGCGGGGATCGAGGTGCTGCTCGACGTCGTCTACAACCACACCTGCGAGGCCGGGGTGGAGGGGCCCACGCTGAGCCTGCGCGGGCTGGACAACACCGGCTACTACCTGCACGACGGCGCCCACCCCGGCCAGCTCGTCGACGTCACCGGGTGCGGCAACTCCCTGGACTTCCGCCGCACCCGGGTGGTGCAGCTGGCGCTGGACTCGCTGCGCTACTGGGTCAGCGAGGTCGGCGTCGACGGCTTCCGCTTCGACCTGGCGGTGACGCTGGGCCGCAACGGGGCGGAGTTCACCCCCTACCACCCCTTCCTCGTGGCGATGGCCACCGACCCCGTGCTCGCCGAGACCAAGCTCGTCGCCGAGCCGTGGGACCTGGGCCCGGGCGGGTGGCGCACCGGGCAGTTCCCCGACCCCATGGCGGACTGGAACGACCGGTTCCGCAACGCGGTCCGCGGCTTCTGGCTGGCCGACGCGGGCGCGCAGGCCAAGGGCCATGCGGGCCGGGACCTGCGCGAGCTCGCCACCCGGCTGTCGGGGTCGGCGGACCTGTTCGGGCTGGGCGAGGTGCCCGGCGGGCGCGGGCCGCTCGCCTCGATCAACTACGTCACCGCCCACGACGGGTTCACCCTGGCCGACCTCGTCGCCTACGACCACAAGCACAACGAGGCCAACCTCGAGGACAACCGCGACGGCTCGGACGACAACCGCTCGTGGAACCACGGCGTCGAGGGGCCGGTGCGCCGGGACTCCCCCTTCGCCGTCGTCCTGCCGCTGCGCCGCCGCTCGCTGCGCAACCTGCTGGCCACCCTGCTGCTCTCCGCCGGCACCCCGATGCTCACCGCCGGGGACGAGCTCGGCCGCACCCAGCACGGCAACAACAACGCCTACTGCCAGGACAACGAGATCTCCTGGGTGGACTGGCGTCTGCAGCCCTGGCGCGAGGACCTCCTGGCCACGACCGCCTACCTGCTGCGCCTGCGCCGCGAGCACCGGGTGCTCCGTCCCACCCGGTTCGCCTCCGGTCGGCCGGTGGCCGGCGACGACGTGGCGGACCTGGGCTGGTTCGACGCCGCCGGGCAGCCGATGACGCCCCAGCAGTGGCACGACCCGCACCACCGGGTGCTGCAGATGCTGCGCTCGGGCTTCCGGTTCGGCGACGCCGACGCCCTGCTGGTCCTCAACGGCTCCCTCGACCAGCAGGAGGTGGCCCTGCCCCACGGCCGGGGGTGCGACTACGAGCTGGTGTGGGACTCCTCCTGGGAGCGGCCGGACTTCTCACGGTTGTCCTCCGACAGCGAGCCGTTCAGCCTCGTCGCCTCGCCCGGGGAGCGGGTCGAGCTGGAGGCGCTGAGCATGCGGCTGTACCTCACCGGCCCCGTCGCGGGGACGGCGGAGGCGGCGACGGCGGCGCGCCCGGCGGCGCAGCCCGCGTCGAGCCCCGCGGCCGAGCCGTCGACGAGCCCGGCCGCCGCGCCGGCGCCGGGCGGCGGGCGCGTCGGACGGCCCGCACCGCTCGCGGACTAGAGTGGCAGCCGTGCCGAGCACCCTGCGTTCCTGGCGGCCGTCCGCGCGACGGCCCTGAGGCGCACCCACCTTCTCCCCGGCCGTCCGTGGACGGCCACGCCAGGCACGCCACGCACGGCCCCGACCGACGAGGACACGCATGACCACCGAGCAGACCTCCCCCGCCCCGGCGCTGGCCGAGGACGACGTCGACCTCATCGAGACCACCTCCGACGCCTCGCTCGAGCGCACCCGCCGCCGCAGCGACGCGATCGAGCGGGAGATCGCCGAGGACCCGACGCGGTTCCGCATCCTCACCGGCGACCGCCCCACGGGGAACCTGCACCTGGGCCACTACTTCGGCAGCCTGCTCAACCGGGTGCGGCTGCAGGACGCCGGCGTGGAGACATGGGTCCTCGTGGCCGACTACCAGGTCATCACCGACCGCGACGGCGTGGGGCCGATCCGGGAGCGGGTGCTCTCCCTCGTGGCGGACTACCTCGCCCTGGGCATCGACCCGCAGCGCTCGACGATCTTCACCCACTCCTCGGTCCCGGCGCTCAACCAGCTGATGCTGCCGTTCCTGTCCGTGGTCACCGACAGCGAGCTGCGCCGCAACCCGACGGTGAAGTCCGAGCTCGAGGCCACCGGGGACCGGGCGATGTCCGGGCTCATGCTCAC
Organism: Georgenia thermotolerans; assembly: GCF_009193185.1. GTDB lineage: Bacteria > Actinomycetota > Actinomycetes > Actinomycetales > Actinomycetaceae > Georgenia > Georgenia thermotolerans. The sequence goes on from NZ_VUKF01000057.1 coordinate 18,170, forward strand.
CTACCCCGTCCACCAGGCGGCGGACATCCTCTTCTGCAAGGCCAACTTGGTCCCGGTGGGCAAGGACCAGCTGCCCCACCTCGAGCAGGCCCGGGTCATCGCCCGCCGCTTCGACGAGCGGTACGGCCGCGCCGGCGACGGCTCGCGCCCGGTCTTCCCGCGCCCCGAGGCGCTGCTGTCCAACGCCCCGAACGTGCTGGGCACCGACGGGCAGAAGATGAGCAAGTCCCGCGGCAACGCCATCGAGCTGGGCATGGACGCCGACACCACGGCCAAGCTGCTCAAGCGCGCGGTGACCGACGCCGACCGGCACATCACCTACGACCCGGTGCTGCGCCCCGAGGTCTCCAACCTCGTGCTGCTCACGGCCCTCGCCAGCGGTCGGCGCCCGGAGGACGTCGCCGCGGAGATCGGCGACGGCGGCGCGGCCGTGCTCAAGAAGGCGGCCATCGAGGCGGTCAACGAGATGCTCGCCCCCGTGCGCGCCCGGCGCGCCGAGCTGGCCGCCGACGAGGGCTACCTGCTGGACGTCCTGCGCCGCGGGAACGAGCACGCCAACGCGGTCGCCGAGGCGACGCTGGGCGAGGTCCGCCAGGCCATGCACATGGTCTACTGAGCCGAGCGCCCCGCGCCTGGGCCTATCGCGCCGCGACCTCGGTCAGGGACACCACCTGCACCGTCACGGCGAGGGCGACGGTGAGCACGAGGAAGCCGCGGGCCGTGCGGGCCAGGGCGCCGCGCCCGGCCGCCGGCCCCGGTGCGAGGCGCTCGACCGCCATCGGCACCAGCAGCCCGAAGAGCACGAACACCGGGGCGAACAGCGCGAGCGCGAGCAGCGGCCGCTCCAGCCGGGCGAAGGCGGGGTCGGCGGAGAACACGGCGCCGGGAACGAGGAGGAGGAACCCCGCGAACACCGGCGCCCGGACGCGGGCGCCCGCGGGCAGCACGGCCCGGACGCCGAGGTAGAGCAGTCCCCCGATCACCCCGACCAGCGCCCCCCACCCGAGGACCTGGGCCGTGCCGGCCCAGGTGACCTGGCCGACGGCCGCGCCCGAGGGCATGGGTGTGCCGATGGCGTCCGGCGGCTGGGCGAGCGTGACCAGCCGCATGACGAGGCGACCGCCGACCCCGCCCACCACGAGCCCCGCCGCGGCGCCGACGACCGCCGCCACGAGGACGCTCCGCAGCCAGGCCGGCATGGGCACCGTCACCTCCCGCACACCTGTTGTAGGAACGGAAGACTACGAAGGGAGTGCCTGTTCGTCTCGCGATCGGCGAGGGCACCCAGGCCCCCGGCGCCGTCCGAAACCATGCTCGTGGGAGGGAGCGACCGCTACCGTGCGGATATGCGACGACGCACCCGGGAGTGGATCGGCGCCGGCGTGATCGCCGCCGTCGTCGGTGGCGTCATGGTGCTCGCGCCGGAGCCGGACCCCTATGTCCAGGTGCTGGCCGAGGCGCGCAAGACAGCCTCGGACTTCCAGCTGGAGGTTCTGGCCGACGGGCAGATCACCGACGCCGAGATCGACCGCGGATTCACCCAGATGGAGGACTGCCTGCGCGGACTCGGCTTCGAGCCGTACGGCGAGGGCGGCACGGAGATCGCCGGCCAGGACGCCGACCGCTGCTTCGAGACCACCGTGGGCACCATCCACGAGCTGAAGTGGCGCATGGAGATGGACCCCGAGAACAAGGGCATCATGGTCGTCATCGCCGAGTGCCTCGACCGCCACGGGGTCCTCCCCGACGGGTACGAGCCCGCCGACTTCCGGGACAAGGACGTCATGGAGGTCATGGGCGACCCCGCGCTGGACTTCAACTTCAATGACGCCGTCGTCGGGCAGTGCTTCACCGACCCGCGGAACTGAGGCGTCGCGCCGCGGGCGGCCACGGCCTGGGCCGTCGGCGGTTCGTGCCGCCTGCCGCTCACCCCGTGGGCCCTCTCGCTCGCACGCCGAGTCACCCTCGCATCACTGACGGTCACCCTCGGATCACCCGACGGACCGCGCTGTCGGGCCGGTGGCGCTGCCTAGCGTGAGGCCTATGGAGGGCCTGACCTCGATCGTGCTCGGCGCCGTGGGCCTGTGGGGCCTCTACTGGGTCGTGCGCGCGGGCGTGAGGGGCGGCCTCCTCGACGCGGCACGGGAGTGGGCGCGCACGGCCGCCGCCCTCGAGGACGTGCAGGAAGACGGGTTCAAGGGCGACGCCGCCGTGTACGACCCCGGAGTCGCCCGCCCCGACGGCCCGGCACGGACGGCCCCCCGGCCGCCGCTCGACACCCTCGCCTGAGCCCTCGCGCCGTACGCGAGCTCGCGCGGCAGAGGTGACGCGCCGATCAGCACGTCACCTCGCGCACAACGTGACGTCTCGCGGCGAACTTGACGTCTCACGGGTGAGGGTGGGGGGCCACCGCAGCGCCGCGCCGGGGGCCTCGCGGCCCCCGGCGCGGCGGCCCGGTCAGTGCTGGGCCGCGGCCGCCAGCCCGAGCTCGGTGTAGCCGGCCAGGCCGGCGTGACGGGGCACGACCCGCACGGTGTAGCCGAACGGCCCCGTCTGGTCGAGCGTGCGCTCGCCGCGGAACGCGTACCGGCCGCCCTCGAGCGCCTCCGCCGGCTCCAGCGGGAGGACGACGAGGTCCCGGAGGTTGTCCGACTCGTCCGGGCGTCCGGCCACCGCCTGCACCTCGACGTCCTCGGGGCGCAGGTCGCCGAGCGAGACGTAGGCGGTCATCGCGATCCGGTCCCCGACCTTCACGACGTCCGCGACGCCGGCGGCCTCGACGTGGTCCACGCGCACCGCGAGCCACGCCTGGCGCACCCGGGCCTTCCAGCGCCCCAGCTCCTCGGCGCCCCGGTGGTCCGAGGGACCGTCGAGCGCGCGGGCGTAGCCGGCCACGGGGCTGTAGAGCCGCTCGACGTACTCGCGGACCATGCGGGTGGCCTGCACCTTCGGCCCCAGGGTGGCCAGGGTGTGCCGGACCATCTCCATCCAGTGGCGCGGGACGCCGTCCTCGTCGCGGTCGTAGAACCGCGGGACGACCGTGGACTCGAGGATCTCGTAGAGGGCGGCGGCCTCGAGCTGGTCGCGGGCGGCCGGGTCCTCCACGCCGTCGGCGGTGGGGATCGCCCAGCCGTTGCGGCCGTCGTACCACTCGTCCCACCAGCCGTCGAGGATGGAGAGGTTCAGCGCCCCGTTGAGGGCGCACTTCATCCCCGACGTGCCCGAGGCCTCCAGCGGGCGCAGCGGGTTGTTGAGCCAGACGTCGCAGCCGGGCATGAGGGTCTGCGCCATGGCGATGTCGTAGTTGGGCAGGAAGACGATGCGCTCGCGCACCCCGGCCTGGTCGGCGAACTGGACGAGCCGCTGGATCAGGCCCACCCCCTGCTCGTCGTCCGGGTGCGACTTGCCGGCCACCACGATCTGCACCGGCCGCTCGGGGTCGGTGAGCAGCCGGGTGAGCCGCTCGGGGTCGGAGAGCATGAGCGTCAGGCGCTTGTACGTCGGCACCCGGCGGGCGAAGCCGATGGTCAGCGCGTCGGGGTCGAGGACGTTGTCGGTCCACCCGAGCTGGGCCGGGGAGGCGCCGCGGTCCAGCCAGGACTTGCGCACCCGGCGCCGGGCCTCCTTGACGAGCTTGCCGCGCAGCCGGTGGCGCATCTCCCACAGGTCCGCGTCGGAGACGCCGCCCTCCTCCGGGGTCAGCCGCCACCCCTCGCCGGACTCGATCTGCTCCCGGCTCAGGTGCCGCTCGGCCAGCTCGGCGAACGACGGGTCGACCCAGGTGGGGGCGTGCACGCCGTTGGTGATGGAGGTGATGGGCACCTCGGTGACGTCGAAGCCGGGCCAGAGCTGGTGGAACATCTCCCGGGAGACCTTGCCGTGCAGCTTGGCCACGCCGTTGGCGCGCTTGGCGGCCCGCAGGCCGAGGATGGCCATGTTGAACACGCCGGGGTTGCCGCCCTCGTAGTCCTCCGCGCCCAGCGCCAGGACCTTCTCCAGCGGGATGCCGGGCAGCTCGGCCCCGCCGCCGAAGTACTCGGCGATCAGGTCGGTGCTGTAGCGGCTGATGCCGGCCGGGACCGGCGTGTGGGTGGTGAACACGGTGGCGGCCTTGACCGCCTCCAGGGCGGTCTCGAAGGTCAGCCCCTCGGCCTCGATGAGCTCGCGGACGCGCTCGACGGCGAGGAAGCCGGCGTGGCCCTCGTTGCAGTGGTAGACCTCCGGGCGCGGGGCGCCGGTGAGCCGGGAGTACAGGCGCAGCGCCTTGACCCCGCCCATGCCCAGCAGCAGCTCCTGCTGCAGGCGGTGGTCCGGCGAGCCGCCGTAGAGGCGGTCGGTGACCCGGCGGGCGGCGTCGTCGTTGTCGCTGACGTTGGAGTCGAGCAGGAGCAGCGGCACCCGGCCGACCCGGGCGAGCCAGACCTGGGCGTACAGGGTGCGCCCGCCCGGCAGCGGCAGCTGGACGCGCGCGGCGGTGCCGTCGGCCTCCCGCAGCAGGGTGAGCGGGAGGTTGTCCGGGTCGAGCAGCGGGTAGGTCTCGTGCTGCCAGCCGTCACGGGTGAGGGACTGCTTGAAGTATCCCGCGCCGTAGAGCAGGCCGACGCCGACGATGGGCACGCCCAGGTCGGAGGCGGACTTGAGGTGGTCGCCGGCGAGGATGCCCAGGCCGCCGGAGTACTGCGGCAGGACGGCGGTGATGCCGTACTCCGCCGAGAAGTAGGCGATCGCGGACGGCTTGTCGGGCGCCGAGCAGGAGGTCTGGTACCAGCGGGGCTCGGTGAGGTAGCGCTGCAGGTCGGCGTCGAGCTCCTGCACCTGGGCCACGAGGGCGCGGTCCTCCGCGAGCTGCTCGAGGCGCCGGGGGTCGATCGAGCCGAGGAGGGCCACGGGGTCTCCGTGCACGGCCTCCCACAGCTGGGGGTCGAGGGAGGCGAACAGCTCCCGGGTCGGGGTGTGCCAGGACCACCGGAGGTTCTGGGCGAGCGCGTCGAGCGGCGCCAGCGCCTCGGGCAGAACGGTGCGGACGGTGAATCGACGGATGGCTCTCACGCGCACGAGTCTAGACACGCTGAAAGCGTTGCTCGACCTTGCAGTCCGGTTTCATCGGGGTGGCTCGCCGGGCGGGGGCGGCCCGCCCGCCGGGCGGCCCGCGCGGCAGGGGCGTCGCCGCAGGTCAGGAGCGCCGTCGGGCCCGGCCGCGGGCACCCCGAACTGCCGTCGTCGCCGCCTCTGGGTAGGTTCGGGGTCGTGATGTCCAAGCCGCGCAAGGGCTCCGGCCGTCGCTGGTGGCTCCCGTCCTTCCGGCCCGCGTCCGCGGCGCCGGAGCGGCCCCCCGTGCCCGCGCAGCGCCGGCCGGCGCCCGCGGCCGCCCCCGCCGCCGACGCG
>NZ_VUKF01000058.1 GCF_009193185.1 Georgenia thermotolerans
CGCGAGCCGTTCGCGGTACATCCGCACCGCCCGATCCCGGAACTCCTGGTCGTACTTCCTCGGTGCTGACACGAGACTCAGTCTCCCTTGCTAGATCAGCACCCTCCAGGGAACCCAGGACGGTTCAGCGCCAGGCGTGGAGGTGCTTGGTCAGAAGGGTGGTGGGGCGTGGAGGTGCTGCGTCAGAAGGGTGGTGGGTCGTGGGGTGGGGTGAGGGGTTGGCCGGTGCGGGGGTGCAGGGGTGTGGTGGTGCCGTCGGCCTCGCGGCGGTAGGTGCGGCCGGTGCGTTTGGAGGTCCACTCGAAGATGCCGGGGGTGGTCTGGCGGACGTGGAAGTGGCCGTCGGTCTTGAGGGGGTGGTCCACGGAGCAGGCGGTGGCGAGGTTGGCCCAGGCGGTGGTGCCGCCGTGGGCGAAGGGGATGGTGTGGTCGAGCTGGCAGCCGGTGGCGCGGGCGCCGCAGCCGGGGCGGAAGCAGGTCTTGTCGCGGTGGCGGATGAGCTCGGCGAGGTCGGGTGGGGGTCGGTAGCGGGTGCGTCCGAGGTCGAGGACGGTGCCGGTGAGGGGGTCGGTGACCAGGCGTTTCCAGGTCCCGCCCAGGGCCAGGGCGCGGGCGGTGGCGGGGTCGATGGGGCCGTAGCCGTCGAGGTGGCCGGCCTGCCCGCCGCCCAGGAGGGTGGTCAGGGGGACGGTGACGTTGATGCGCACCGGCACCCCGCCGACCCGGCCGATGGGCATCCACGGCGCCGGCGGCGCCGGCGGTGGTGGCGGGGGTTCGGGGCCGGCGGCGGTGACCGGTCCGTCGGTGCCGGCCTGCGGCGGCGCGGGCGGTGTGGCCGGGGTGGTCGCGTCCGGGGTTGACATCGTGGTCGCCGACGCGGCCGCGGCGTTCCCGTCCGGCGTTGCCGTCGCGGTGGCCGTGGCGTCGGGGGTGGGTGCCGCGCTGGTCGTGCCCGTCGCGGTGGTCGTGGTGGCGGTGGCGGCTGTGGCGGCTGTGTCCGGCCGGGATGGTGGCTGGTCGGGTGGGAGGCCGAAGCCGCCGCGGGTCAGGGCGTCGGCGCCGGCGGCGGCCAGGACGTCGGCGCGCAGCTGGTCGATGGTGCGGGCGTCCCCGCCGGCCTTGGCCGCGCGGGCGGCGCCGTCCAGGGCCAGGTCCACGGCGATGGCGTCGGCGGCGGGCAGCACCGCGTAGAGGGAGGCCATGCCGTTGGCCAGGGGGCGCGGGTGGCACACCCGCCGCCGGGCGCGGGCGCCGCGGTGGCGGGCCTCGGCCTCGTGGTGGTCCACCGCGATGAGGGCCTCGGCCACGTCCCGGGCGAGCTGGGGCGGGGTGCGCCCGGGGGCCTGGGGCAGCACGGCGTCCTCGACGTCGTGGCAGACCTGGTAGGGCTGGTGCTCGAGCCCGGCGGCGATGACGTCGGCCTTGCGCGGGTCCAGCGCGCCGCGGGCCAGCGCCTCGCCGGTGGCCTGCAAGGGCCCGGTCAGCGCCAGCGCGGTGCGCACCAGGCGGGTGGCGGCCGGGCGGGAGATGCCCTGGCGCATGGCGACCTCGGTGCTCACCGCCGTGAGCGCGCCGGCCGCCGCGTCGTGCTCGATCGCCCCGGCCACCAGCGCCGCCAGCACCTCGGCGCGCTGGTAGTGGGCCCAGGCGAGCACCCGGGACCACTGCGCGGCCAGCTCGACCAGGTCCGCGGGGTCCTGCCCGTCCGGATCGATCTCGGCGAGCCCGACCGCCAGCGGCAGCCCGACCAGGGCCGCCATCTCCTCGAGCACCCCGGCCAGCCCGCCCGGCTCTCGGGAAGCGTCTGTGGCGTCTTCGCCGGCGTCGTCGTCCTGGGCATCGGTCTGGTCATCCGCACCGTCGGGGCCCGCGGTGGCGTCGTCGCCCGGCGCACCCTCACGGCCGCCCGGGCCCGTGCCGGCACCATCGCGACCCACGGCGTCGTCGCGACCCTCCGGGACCGCGCCATCGCCGTCCACCGGATCGCCGTCCACCGGACCCTCACCCTGCTCGTCATCGAACATGCGTCCAGACTAGGACGACCCACTGACATCGCGTCGGGCACCCTCTGTCGCTGTGGATGAAGGTCGGGGGGACGCACCAGATCGATACCTGACCACAGTCGACATGGGAGCGCGAGGAAGAGCCTCTCTCCTTTTCTAGTACGGCCGTACTCACAAGCGGCCGAGGGAATGAGTGCGTTGGAACGCTGCCGGGCTCGACACTGCCCACGCCGCCGCGGCGCAGCGGGCATCACCGCTTCTGCCCGCACTCCTGGCGCTGGAACCCCAACTCCTCCCCCGTTCAGGAGGCGCCAGCCCGAAACTGCCCTTAGGAAGGGACACGTGACGACCTACGGCTTCCATGCGTCCCACGAGCAGATCGCCCCCAGCCGCCTGCTGGCCGACGTCCGCGCGGCGGAGCAGGCCGGGTTCGACATGGCCATGTGCTCCGACCACTTCGCCCCGTGGAGCGAGCGGCAGGGCCACTCCGGCTTCACCTGGTCCTGGCTGGGCGCCGCCCTGGCGACCACGTCGCTGCCGCTGGGCTGCGTCAATGCGCCCGGGCAGCGTTACCACCCGGCGATCGTGGCGCAGGCCGCGGCGACCCTGGGCGAGATGTTCCCCGGCCGGTTCTGGGTGGCGCTCGGCTCCGGGCAGGCCATGAACGAGCACATCACCGGCGAACGCTGGCCCACCAAGGAGACGCGCCTGCGACGGCTCGAGGAGTGCGTCGAGATCATCCGCCGCCTGCACGCGGGCGAGGAGGTGACGCACGACGGGCTCGTCACCGTCGACCGCGCCCGGCTGTACGACCTGCCGGCCGCGCCCGTGCCGCTGCGGGCCGCAGCCATCTCCGCGTCCACCGCCGCCCGGGCCGCCCGCTGGGCCGACGGGCTCATCACCATCAACCAGCCGCTCGAGACCCTGCGCGAGGTGGTGGCCGCCTACCGCGACGCCGGCGGCCGCGGCCCACTGGCGCTGCAGGTGCACCTGTCCTGGGCGCCCACCGATGACGAGGCCCTCGCCGTCGCCCGGGACCAGTGGCGCACCAACACCTTCGCCGAGCCGGTCAGCCTGGACCTGCCCACGCCCGAGCACTTCGACGTCGCGAGCAAGGACGTCACCGACGCCTCCATCACCGCGGCGGTCAACGTCTCGTCGGACCACGCCCGCCACGTGGCCTGGTTGCGCGAGTACACCGAGCTCGGTTTCGAGGAGATCTACCTCCACCACGTCGGCCAGGACCAGCGTGCGTGGCTCGAGACGGCAGCGACCGCGGTCCTGCCCGCGCTGCGCGCCTGACCTCTCGCCCGACCGCCCGCGCCCCACCGGCCCGCCAGCCCTCGACAAGGAGCACCCGCCGATGAGAATGACGCAGACCTCCGACCTGTGGTGGAAGAACGCCGTCATCTACTGCCTGGACATCGAGACCTTCTTCGACGCCGACGGCGACGGGGTCGGTGACATCGCCGGCCTCACCGAACGCATCGACTACCTCGCCCAGCTGGGAGTCACCTGCCTGTGGCTCATGCCGTTCTACCCCACCCCGGACCGCGACGACGGCTACGACGTCACCGACTACTACGGGGTGGATCCCCGGCTGGGCACCCACGGCGACGTCGTCGAGCTCATCCGCACCGCCAAGGACCGCGGCATGCGGGTGATCGCTGACCTGCTGATCAACCACACCTCGAACGAGCACCCGTGGTTCCAGGCTGCCCGCACCAGCACGGACAACCCCTACCGCGACTACTACGTGTGGCGCTCGGACCCGCCGCCGGACACCTCCGACCAGGTGGTCTTCCCGGACAAGGAGGACTCCATCTGGGAGCTCGACGAGCGGACCGGGGAGTGGTACCTGCACCACTTCTACGCCCACCAGCCTGACCTCAACATCGCCAACCCCAAGGTGCGTGACGAGATCTGGAAGACGATCGGCTTCTGGCTCCAGCTCGGCCTCGACGGCTTCCGGGTGGACGCGGTGCCGTACTTCCTCTCCGACGTCGGGCTCGACCCGGACGAGCAGGAGGTCGACGACCCCCACACCTACCTGCGCCAGATGCGCGCCTTCCTCGGCCGCCGGCACGGCGACGCCATCCTGCTGGGGGAGGTCAACCTGCCCCACGAGGAGCAGCTCAAGTACTTCGGCGACAACGGCGGCGACCAGCTGCACATGATGTTCGACTTCATCGCCATGCAGAAGGCCTACCTCTCCCTCGCCCGCGAGGACGCCGGCCCGCTCGTCGAGGCCCTCACCCAGCGCCCCGCCATCCCCCACGACTGCCAGTGGGCCACGTTCCTGCGCAACCACGACGAGCTGACGCTCGACAAGCTCACCGACGACGAGCGCGCGGAGGTCTTCGCCGCGTTCGGCCCCGAGGAACGCATGCAGGTCTACGGCCGCGGGCTCAAGCGGCGGGTGCCGACGATGCTCGACGGCGATCCGCGCCGCATCCGCATGGCGTACTCGTTGCTGTTCTCCCTGCCCGGCACGCCGACGCTGTACTACGGCGAGGAGCTGGGCATGGGCGAGGACCTCGCCGCCGAGGGGCGGATGGCGGTGCGCACGCCCATGCAGTGGTCCGACGGCGAGAACGGCGGCTTCTCCACCGCGCCACCCGACCGGCTGGTCGGGAAGGTGGTCGACGGCGGCTACGGGCCCCAGCACGTCAACGCCGCCGCCCAGATGCGCGACCCGGACTCGCTCTGGAACTTCATGCGCACCCTCGTCCTCACCTACCGCGCCTGCCCGGAGCTGGGCTGGGGCGAGCTGACCGTGCTCGACCAGCCCCGCGCCCACGTGCTGGCGCACCAGCTGAGCTGGGAGGGCTCGACCGTCGTCGCGCTGCACAACTTCTCGGCCGAGCCGGTCACCGTCCCGCTGCGCCTCGACGTCCCGCCGGACAGCGCGCTGGTGGACCTGCTGCGCGACGGCACCACGGACATCGGGCCCGACGGCGAGGTGGACGTCCCGCTCGAGGGCTACGGCCACCGCTGGCTGCGGGTGCGCCGCGACGGCGAACGCCGCCTGGTCTGAGACGCATCACCCCGCGGCCGGTCCCTAGGGGGACCCCCTTACGCCTGGAGTCGGAGGCCGCCGGCCGCGATCTTCATTCTCCCGGCTGATGTGGAGAGGGGCCGGCGCGGGCCATTCTCGTCATGGTGGCCCCGCCGCACCCTGCGGAGGCCCGGCCGCCGCCGTCTCGAGGAAGGGTCGATCATGCTGCCGAGCACCACGGTGCGCCCGCCCCGCGGGGTCCGCCTCGCACTCCGGCTGGGCTACCCGCTGGCCGGCCTGCTGCTCTTCCTGGCGATCACGCTCGCGGTGGAGGCGGCCGCCCAGGCCAGTGACTCCTTCGACGGGATCCTCGGGCGCGCCGACCACGTGGGCGAGCCGGTCGCGCTCGTGGTCGCCGGTGCGCTGGGGACCCTCCTCGGCGTGGTGTGGTCCTCCTCGGTGCTCGCCGAGGCGCTGCGCGCCCAGGTCGGCGTACGGGCGATCACCCTCACCTGGGACGACGCCCGCGTGAGCGTCCCGCGCACGCTCGTCGAGGACGTCGTCGTCGGCGCCGACGTCGTGCTCCTCGGCGCCGGCACGGTGGAGCTGGCGCGCGTGCGCTGCGACCTCGACCGCCCCACGCTCCTCACGGCGCTGACAGACCACGGCTACCCCACGCCGCGCGCCGAGGACCCGCACGAGGAGGTCTTCACGCCCTGGGAGCGGACGGCGCAGGACCTGCCCCGCCAGGAGCGCCGGCTGCTCGGCGCCCGCGCGGAGGCGCTGACCGACGGCGCCCACGGCGACGCGGAGCTGCTGCGCCGCCAGCTCGCCGCCCGCGGGGTCATGGTCCGCGACGTCCACCGCCCCGGGCGGCGGGCCCGGGTGCAGGAGTGGCGCGTCATCCCCGAGGCCGTCCCCGCGCTGAGCGCGAGCGCCGCCCGGGACGCCGCACGCACCGCGTCGGCCCGGCCGCGCGCCGGCGACCCGAGCGCGCGGAAGGGCGACCGGCCGGCCGCCCGCCGGCCGTGGAAGGAGGCGGAGCCCCTCGAGGCCGCCCGCCCCGCGCTGCGCGCGGCGCTCGTCTGACCCGACGCCCGTTGGACCCGACGCAGCCCTGATCTCGGCGCTCGGCGTGGCGCTCCGCCGGCCCCGGCGGTCCCGACCCCATGGCCGCGAAAGTGAGGCTCCCACCACCACATCCGGGCAAACGTCCGGTAAAGTCGCCGGCGGACGTGTCGGACGTCACTTTGCCTCGCATTGGAGCGGTGGCCCCCGGCGCGTCGGACGTCGACACGGCCACGCCCCGGGGAGCCGCCTTGGACCTGCTCGAGTCCTACCGCGCCAACGGTCCCGGGCACGACGAGATGCTCCAGGCGTCCGGACCCGCCCGCCTGGCCTGGGAGCAGCTCGCGGAGCAGGCCCGGCTGGGCCGGCCGGACCGGCTCGACGCCAGCCGGGCCGAGGTCATGAGGCTGCTGCAGGACGAGGGGCTCGTCGCCGCCGACCCCGCGCACGCCTGGCAGCTCGACCCGCTGCCGGTGCTCGTCGACGAGCTGGAGTGGCACCATCTCGAGGCGGCGCTGCGCCAGCGCGCCGAGCTGCTCGACGCGATCCTCACCGACCTGTACGGCGAGCGCCGCCTGCTGACCTCGGGGCTGCTGCCGCCGGAGGTGGTCCTGGGCCACCCGGGCTTCGTCCGCGCCGCCGACGGCATCCGCATCCCCGGCCCCCACCAGCTCTTCCACACCGCCGCGGACCTCGCGCGCAACGCCGACGGCGCGTGGACCGTGCTCGCCGACCAGGTCGACGCCCCCGTCGGACTGGGCTACGTCATGGCCGACCGCCGCGTGGTCTCCGAGGTGCTGGCCGGCGTCTACCGCCAGTCCCGCACCCGCCGGGTCGGCCCGTACTTCCAGTCCCTGCGCGCCGCGCTCCAGGAGGTGGCCCCCGCGGCCGGCCCGGACGGGCCCCGCGTCGCCGTCCTCACCCCCGGCCCGGCGAGCCCGGCCGCGTTCGACCACGGCTACCTCGCGGCCATGCTCGGCCTGCCCCTCGTCGAGGGCGGGGACCTCGTCGCCCAGGACGGGCGGGTGTGGGCCCGTACCCTGGGCCGCCTCGAACCGGTCGACGTCCTCCTGCGCCGCGTGGACGCCGCCGACGTCGACCCCCTCGAGCTGCGGCGCGGCTCCCGACGCGGCGTCCCCGGCCTCGTCCAGGCCGCCCGCACCGGCGCCGTCACCGTGGTCAACACCCTCGGCACGGGCGTGCTGGGCAACCCCGCCCTGCTCACGTACCTGCCCCGCCTGGCGCGGGCGCTGCGCAGCGAGGACCTCACCCTCCCCTCCGCGGTCACCTACTGGTGCGGGGACCGGTCCATGTGCTCGCACGTCATGGCGAACCTCGGCCGGCTCATCGTGCGGCCCACCTCCGGCGCCGAGCGGCCCGTGCTCGGCTGGGAGCTCACCCTGGACCAGCGCGCCGACCTCGCCGCCCGCATCGCCGGCCAGCCCGCCGCCTGGGTGGGCCAGGAGCCCATCGAGGCCTCGACGACGCCGACGGTCCAGCACCACGCCCTCGTGCCGCAGCCGACGGCTCTGCGGACCTTCGCCGTCGCCCGCCCCGGCGGCTACGCCGTCCTGAGCGGCGCGCTGGGCCACGTCGGGCCGGCCCCGCAGGCGGCCGGCGGGATCGTGGGGACCGCCAAGGACGTGTGGGTGCTCGCCCCCGAGCCGGCCGAGACCGCCGGCACCGGCGCCGTGCTGCCCGCCCGCTCCCCCGGCGCCGCCGTCTCCGCCCGGGCCGGGGAGGACCTGTTCCACCTGGGGCGGCACACCGAGCGCGCCGAGTCCACCGTCCGGCTCCTGCTCGCCGTCGCCGACCGCTGGGACGACTTCGCCCGCCCGGCCCTGCCCGGCCGGCCGGCGAACGCGCCCGGCGCCGGGCCGGCGGCGCTCGCCGTCCTCCTCGAGGCGCTGCACACCCTCGCGGCGGAGGCGTCGCTGGCCGGCCTGGTCACCGACCCCACGGTGCACGGCTCGGTGGCGTGGTCGGTGGGGCGCATGGCGCAGGACGCCGCGGGGGTGCGCGACAACCTCTCGCCGGACCTCTGGCGCGCCCTGTCCGCCCTCGAGCGGACCCTGCGCGCCGAGCGGCAGCGCCAGCTCGACGACGGGGAGAACCCGCTCGGCCTCGCGCCGGCCCTGGGCCGGCTGCTGGAGGCGCTCATGGCGCTGAGCGGGGGCTTCGCCGAGTCCCTCGTGCGCGACGTCGGCTGGCACCTGCTCGAGGCCGGACGCCGCCTCGAGCGCGCCCGGCGTCTCGTCTCCACGCTGGCGGCCACCGTCGCCCTCCCGCACGACGACGCCGTCGAGCGGCTCGTGCTGGAGTCCGTGCTCCTGGCCAACGAGTCGGCCATCACCTACCGCCGCCGCCACCCCGGCGGCGGCCTCGCCGGCGCGCTCGACCTCCTCCTCGTCGACCTCAGCAACCCGCGGTCCCTGGCCTTCCAGCTCCGGGAGCTGCGCGCGCACCTGGCGGGCCTGCCCGCCGCGGGCCGCGGCACCGCCTCGCGCGACCAGCTCCTCGACGAGGCCCACGACCTGCTCGGCGAGCTGGGCCCGGAGCGGGCGGCGCGCGAGCGCGCGGCGGGGCGGCGGGTGCACCTGGAGCAGACGCTGGCGTCGATCGGCTGGCGCCTGGAGGAGCTCGCCACCGAGATCAGCCGGGTGCACTTCACCCGGCCGGTGGTGGCCCAGTGGCCCGGGGGGTGGCAGTGAGCAGGCCGAGCAACCGCCGCGGCGGGGAGGAGCGCCACGTCCGCCTCGTCCACCGCGCCACGTACACCTACCCGGCGCCGGTCACCGGCTCCTACGGGCTGGGCATGCTCCTCCCCCGGGAGGGCGCGGGCCAACGTGTCCACGCCGCCGACCTCGTCGTCACCCCGGCGCCGGCGGAGGCGGCCGACCACCTGGACCTGCACGGCAACCGGGTCAGCTACTTCCACGTCACCGAGCCGCACACCACCATCGAGGTGTGCGCGACGTCGGTGGTCAGCGTGGCGCGCCGGCGCCTCGACCCCGCCGCCGCGCTGCCGGTGGGCTGGGAGCGGGCGGCGGCGTCGGTCAGCGGCATGCGGGCCACCGGGATCGGCGAGCACGGCGAGGGGCCCGCGTCGGTCCTCGCCATCGTCGAGTCGGCGCTGCCCTCCGAGCTCATCACCCCCGAGGAGTCGGTGCGCGAGTACGCCATGCCGTCCTTCGGGCCCGGCACGCCGCTCGCGCACGTGGTGGCCGGACTGTCCCGGCGCATCCGGGAGGACGTCGACGACGCGCCACCGAGCCGGGAGGGGCCGGCCCCGCTGCCCGAGGTGCTCGCCCGCCGGGCGGGCTCCAGCCACGACCGCGCGCACCTCCTCGTGGCCTGCATGCGCTCGATGGGCCTCGCGGCGCGGTACGTCTCGGGCTACGTCGCGCCGGCGGACGACGGCGCGACGGAGCCGCACGACGCGGCCGACGACGGCGCACGGCAGGGCCCCGTCGCGTGGGCGTCGGTCTGGCTGCCGGGCGGCGGGTGGATCCACGTCGATCCCACGGCCGACCGGTTCATCGACAACCGCTACGTCATCCTCGGCTGGGGCCGTGACCACCACGACGTCGCGCCGCTGCGCGGGGTGGTCTACGGCGGCGGGGCCGGCTCGTCGGTGCGGACGGAGGTGCGGATCACGCCCGCGGCCGCGCACGACCTCGCCGCCGCCACCCGGCCGGCCACCACCTAGGCTCGGGGCATGCAGTCCGGAACCCGTCCCGCCCTGGTCGTCGCGGCCGCCATCGTCGACTCCTTCGCCGCGCCCACGCGGTTCCTGTGCGCGCGGCGGTCGGCGCCCGCGGAGCTGGCGGGCCGCTGGGAGCTGCCGGGCGGGAAGGTCGAGCCGGGCGAGGCGGCCGAGGCGGCCCTGCACCGCGAGCTCGACGAGGAGCTCGGCGTCACCGTGCGGCTGGGCGACCGGCTGCCCGGCCCCGAGGACGGCGACTGGCCCATCCTCGCCGGCCGGACCATGCGGGTGTGGCTGGCCGAGCTGGTCGCGGGCACGCCGAGCCCGCTGGCGGACCACTCCGAGCTGCGCTGGGTCGCGCACGAGGCGCTCGAGGACCTCGACTGGCTCGACCCCGACCGTCCCATCGCCGCGGCGCTGCGCGCCGTCAGGGCGTGAGGGTCCGGCGGCTCACGCTCACCGGCCCCGGCCGGTCACCGGCTCCAGGGCGCACGTCTCAGGCGTCGCCGGACGCCCCGGCGCGGTACTTGTCCGCGCAGCTCCAGACCCCGTCGGGCTCGCGCCCGCCGCAGGTGTTCCCGAAGTCCTCGTACTCGGAGAAGGACGGCGAGTCCCAGTACAGGTCGTCACAGGCCTGCCCGTCGCCGGCCTCGCAGGCGTCCCACAGGTAGTCGAGCTGCTCGTCCGAGCCGTACGTGGACTCCGCCCCGACGCTCGCCGCCTCGCGCACCACGGCGTAGCCGAGGAATCCGAGCCCGGTGACGGCTCCCATGACGGCCACGACGATGCCGACGATCATCGGCGTCCGGGACCGCTTGGGCGCGGGACCCCAGGAGCCGGGCGCCGTCGCGTACCCGCCGGGGCCGTACCCGCCCGCGCCCGGCGCGGCGGCGTAGGAATTCAGGGTGGGCCCGCCGGGGCCGGCGTACCCCATGGTGGCCGGCATCCCGAGCCCGGGCGCCGGGCTCCCGTACGGGGTTGCGGCCGGCGCGCCGTAACCACTCGCGCCCGGCGCGGCGAAGTCCGCCGGGGCCGGCGGGGCGAACCCACCAGCACCCGCGGGAGCGGACCCGCCCGGAGCCGCGAAGGGCTGAGACACGGCAGGGCCGGGCTGAGCGCGGCGCGCCAGCGCGGCGTCCACCGCAACGTCACCGAGGCCGGCCAGGCGGGCGAGCACGTCGGACGACGTCGCGGGATTGGCGGCCACCAGCGGCCGCAGGTCCGGGCGGTGCTCGGCGATCTGTGCGAGCAGCCCGGGCGGCGACGCGGGGTTGCTCGCGTCGTAGGCGGTGAGCTGCTCGGGGGCAGGCATGAGGGCTCCTTCGAGGGTGGGCGAGACGCGCACAGAGTACCGTCCGGAATCCGGCGCACGGCCGAATCCCGTCGCACCTGCGGAGCCTGTGGACCTGTTGTCGAGGTCGAGCTCTTCCGCCCGGGTCGAGCTTCTCCGCCCAGGTCGAGCTCCTCGGCCGAGGTCGAGCTCTTCCGCCGAGGTCGAACCGATCCGCCGCGGTCGCTGCAGATCGGCTACTGCCTCGCCGGTCTGCCGCTGACTCACCGAGATCCCGCTCACCGGCGCCGCCGCTGAAACCGCCCCGGCGGCACGCGTCACGGTTTTCACGACGATTGGCCAGCGTCTGTCAGCAAGTGGCATGATCTGCAGGTGCCCAAGATCCTCGGTAGCTCCCTCGCCGAACACCGCGAGCGCACGCGCAGCGCCCTGTTCGCCGCCCTGTCGCACCTCATGGGCGAGCGCGGCTTCGACGCCGTCTCCCTGGCCGACATCGCCGCCGAGGCCGGGATCGGGCGCACCGCGGTCTACAACCACTTCCCCGACAAGGAGTCGCTGCTCCTGGCGTTCATCGAGCACGAGACGTCGACCTACGTCCGCGCGCTCGACGCCTCCCTCGCCGAGGTGGAGGACCCGGTCGAGCAGCTGCGCGTCTACGTGCGCCAGCAGCTCCAGCTCGAGCGCTCCTACCACTTCGCGCCCGGCCCGGACCTGCGCGAGGTCGTCTCGCGCGAGGCGGCCACGCACCTGCGCTCCCACGTGGGCCAGGTGGAGGCGCTGCTGCGCAAGATCCTCACCCGGGCGATCGAGGCCGGCGACATCCCCGACCAGCACCTCGACGCCGTCGTCCAGCTGGTCCACGCCTGCCTGAGCGGGCGACGGGTGCCCCGGACGGAGCCGGAGCGCGGCGAGTTCATCGCCTCGACGGAGCTGTTCGTGCTCCGCGCCGTCGGCGCGCCGGCCGCGTGGCCCGTGCGCGCCGCCGAGGTGGCCTGAGGCCGGCGCCTCCCCGGGGCCCTCACCAGGCCTGCCCGCTGCCCGTCCCGCCGCCCCGCTGCTGCTCCAGCCGCTGACGGTCGCGCTCGGCGTCCTGGTTGCGCTGCTCGAGCTGTTCCTGGCGCGGGTCCACGGGCGCCTGCTTCCGCGACTGCTGCTCGTCGCCCTGCCCCGGCTGCCCCTGCGCCCGCTGGCTCCGCTCGGCCCGGTCCGCCTTGGCCCGCTGGCGCCGCTCGGTCTCGTCCGGCCCCGACCGCCGGTCCCCGCGCTGCGGCGGCTGGTCGACGGCCGAGCGGCCGTCGGACGTGCACGGCCCGATGGCGTCCATCGCGTCCCGGTAGTACGTCACGGCCGAGCCCGGGTCCCCCGCGCCGCGGGCGTCGTCGCCCACCGACTCCAGCGTGAGGGAGAGGTTGATGCGCACCCGGCACTCCGGCGTGCCGGGGTCCGGGCGCCCGTCGGCGCCGGTGGTCCCCTTGGGCACGAGCCGGTGCGCCCCGCGCAGCTCCTCGACCGCTTGGGCGTGCTCGCCCGCGCGCTCCAGCGCGGTGCCGGTGTTGAACCACGCCTTCCACGGCTCGACCAGGACCGTGGAGGGCTTCAGGTGCTCGAAGCGGGTGGCCGCGGCGTCGTAGGCCCGAGCCTCATAGGCGGAGCGGCCGTACCAGCCGCCCAGGGCGATCCCCAGCAGCACCCCGCCGGCCAGCAGCGCCAGCGCGACGACGGGCGCCGACCACGCCAGCAGCCGACGACGGCGCCGCAGGTGGTCCGGGACCGGCGGGCGGGTCGCGGCCGACGGCCCGGCGGGGGGCGCGAAGCGGGTCGAGACGCTCATGCCGCCTCGCTCAGCCGCAACCGCCGCCACCGGCCCGCCTGCGCGTACGCCTCGGCCGCCACCAGCGCGGCGAGGACGACGGCGGCCGGCCAGTACACGTCCCGGTACGTGCGCACCTCGCGCCGCCCGTCCGCGGCGAGCCGCTGGACGTCGATGCCGGCGACGAGGTCGTGCACCGACGACGGCGCGGTCCGGTGCGCGTAGGGCACGCCCAGCTCGCCGGCCAGGCGGCGCAGCGCCGCCTCGTCGATGCGCGAGACCGCCGGCGGGGCGCCGGGCTGGGTCTCGTCGGTGATGTAGGGCGCGTCCGTGCCCGGCCCGGTGGCGTCGGTGCCGTCGTAGGAGCGCATCCGCCCGCCGGCGGCGGTGCCGTAGCCGAGCACCGCGCCGGCATCGATCAGCCCGTTCAGGTCGCCGTAGCCGCCCGGCGGGCCGGGCTCGGCGGGGCGGTCGCCCCGGGTGTTCTCGCCGTCGGAGAGGAAGAAGACCACGCGCACGTCCCCGGGGTTGCGCTGCGCGGCGCCGGTCAGCGCCTCGGCGAGCGCGGCGCGGGGACGCTCGATCGAAGAGCCGGCGGAGTAGTGGGTGATCTCCTGGCGCAGCGTGTCGGCCCAGCTGCGCACCGCGCGGGCGTCGCTGGTCAGCGGCAGCTGCCGGCTGGCCTGGGAGTCGAACGCGATGACGGAGTACCGCGCGCCGGGCAGGGCCTCCATGAGCGCGACGAGGTCGTGCCGGACCCCCTCCAGGCGCGGGCGGGCGCCGTCGTAGTCCTCCGCCGCCATCGACCCGGTGCGGTCGACGACGAAGAAGACCTCCGCGTTCGTCTCCAGCTGCGCGGTCGCGGCCGGGACGGCCGGCGCCAGGCCGATGACCCCGGCGGCGAGCACCATCCCGGCCCGCCGCACCCAGCCGCCGGCCGCGCCGTCGCCGCCGCGGCGGGCGCGCCACCAGCCGGCCACCGTCAGGGCGAGCAGCGGCAGCAGGACGACGGCGAGCGCCCAGGCGGGCCAGACGAGGCGGAGGGTCATGCGCGCAGCCTCCACATCGTCACCAGGAGCACGGCCAGGGCCGCGACCAGCCAGCCGTACCAGCGATCGGGCCGGTCGGTGATGACCGGCTCGGGGGCGGGGTCGAGCGCGACGGCCTGCTGGGCCTCGATGTCGGCGATGATGCCGTCGACGGCGGCGGGGTCGTCCGCCTGGTAGAAGCGGCCGCCGCCGTCGGTGATGACCCGCTCCATCTCGGCGCGGGCCCGGCTGGAGCCGGCGTCGCTCTGCGAGGCGTACAGCCCGTGCACGGTGATGCCCTTGTCGGCGGCGAGCCGGGCGGCCTCGGGCAGGGTGTAGATCGGCGTGCCGAGCACGAGGTTGTCGGTCGCCAGGATGATCGAGCGCGACCGGTGGGTGTCGGCGGCGTCGAAGGCGAGGGCGCAGGTGGCCAGCCCGTCGCCGACGAGGGAGGAGGCGTCGCCCTTGAGCGAGACGGTGCCGGTGAGGAACCGCTCGAGGCGGGCCAGGCGGGCGGGGTCGTACACCCAGGAGTCGAGCTTGAAGTCCAGGGCCTTGGCCGCCTCGTCGAGCTCCTGGCGCACGAGCCCGTAGTCGTCGGTGAGCGGGAAGACGGTGCGCGAGGTGTTGTTCCAGATGCTCAGCGCGATGCGCTCGCCCCGGAAGGAGCCCACCATCCGGGAGAAGGTCGCGACGACCTCGGAGTCGAGCTCGATCATCGAGCCCGAGACGTCCAGGCACAGCACGATGTCCCGGCTGGCGAGGGAGTCGGACCGCATGTCCTTGTCCACCGGCCGGGCGGTCAGGGCCGCGGTGGCCACGGCCACCAGCGCCAGGGCCGCCGCGCCCAGCGCGAGGCCGGCGCGCAGCACCCGCAGCCGGTGGCGGTAGCTCGTCAGGGCGCGCACGTAGGCGGAGTTGGCCACCCACCGCACCGCCCGGTCCCGCGGTCCGCGCCCGCGCGCCAGCCAGCCCGCGAGCGCCGCGGCGGCGACGGCGGCGAGGACGAGCGGCACCAGCCAGGGCGTCACCACGTCGCGACCACCTCCCGGGCGGCCGCGGCGGCGGCGCCGGCCTCGGCGTCGGAGTCGGGCGCGAAGCTCGGCTCCTCCCACCGGGCCAGCAGGTGCCCGACCCGCCGGGTCGGGTCGTGCCCGGCCACCTCCGCGCGCGTCCAGGAGCGCACGTCGGTGCCCAGGCGCTCGGAGGCGAACTCGCGCATGGTCCGCGCCAGCGCCAGGTGCAGGCCGCGCAGGTCCAGGGCGCCGGCGCGGTAGCCGGCGTAGAGCCGGTCGACCTCGGCGACGTAGCGGGGGCGCAGCCCCGGGCCGGGCGGCGGGGGCGGGACGGGCCGGGGCGGGCGGGTCAGGCCCCGCACGAGCAGGGCCCACGCGCCGGCGAGCAGCAGCAGGGCGGCCCCCAGGGCCGGCACCCACCAGGCGTAGGCCTCCGGCGGCAGCAGGTTAGCGGCGGGCACGGCGCTGCCTCCCCAGCAGCTCGGCGAGGCGGTCGACGACGTCGTCGGTGCCGGTGACCGTCACGTGCCCGATGCCCAGGCGGCGCAGCCGGTCGCGCACGGCGGCGGCGCGGGCCCGGGCGGCCGCCGCGGCCTCGGCGTGCAGCGCGGGGTCGGCGCGCAGGAACGCCGGCAGCGGCGCGACGCCGTCGACGTCGGCGGCCGGCCCGGCCCCGGTGGGCAGGGCGTCGGCGACGGCGAGGACCATGACCTCGTGGCGGGTGCGCAGCCGGCGCAGGGCCTCCTCGTGGGCCGGCTCGGGCCGGGCGGCGTCGGTCAGGACGACGACGAGCGAGCGGCGGGTCAGCGCCACGACCCGGTCGAGCACCCGGCCCAGGTCCGAGGGCGGGGCGTCGCGGGTGAGCGCGCGCTCGACGACGCGCAGCAGCGTCTCCAGGTGCGCGGTCCCCCCGCGGCCGGGCAGCTGGACCAGGCGCTCGGCGTCGCCCGCGACGAGGGCGACGAGGTCCCCGCGGGCCCGGGCGAGGTAGGCGACGACGTCGGCGGCGAACAGGGCGACCTCGGCCTTCGTCTCGCCGGAGGGGGCGGCGGCGGCCATGTTGCGCCCGGTGTCCACGGCGAGGACGACGGCGAGGTTCGACTCGCGCACGAAGCGGCGGATGATCGGCTGGCCCGCGCGGGCGGAGGACTTCCAGTCGATGTCCTTGACGTCGTCGCCGGGGCGGTACTCCACCTGGTCGTCGAAGTCCTGGCCGTGGCCGGTGAAGATCGATCGGTGCCGCCCGTCGAGCAGCCCGGCGGCGCGGCGCACGGTGGGCAGGTCGAGGCGGGCCCGCACCTGGGCGAGCCGGGAGGCGGGGTCGTGGGCGTCCACGGCGTCAGGGCGCCGGGACGGCCTGGAAGACGGCGTCGATGAGGGCCTCCGGGGCGACGTTGTTGGCCAGGGCGTCGTAGGTGCGCACGAGGCGGTGGCGCAGGACGGGGTGGCGCACCCGGCGCACGTCGTCGGGCACGACGTAGCCGCGCCCCTCCTGCAGCGCCACCGCCTGGGCGCCACGCATGAGGGCGATGGCCCCGCGGGGCGAGGCGCCCACGCGCACGTGCCGGTGCAGCTCGGGCAGCGGGCGCGGCCCGCCGCCGCGCGTGGTGTTGACCAGGGCGACGATGTACTGCTTGATCGAGCGGTCGACGTAGACCCGGTCGGTCAGGTGGCGCAGGAGCTGCACGTCCGCGAGCGAGACGGGCTCCCCCTCCAACGGGGCGGCCAGCGCCCCGGTGGAGGTCAGCTCGAGGATGTCCACCTCCTCGGCCGGGGTGGGGTAGCTGAGCACCTCCTTCATGAGGAAGCGGTCCATCTGCGCCTCGGGCAGGACGTAGGTGCCCTCCTCCTCGATGGGGTTCTGGGTGGCGAGCACCATGAACGGCGTCGGCAGCGGGTAGACCTGGCCGCCGATGGAGGTCTGCCCCTCCTGCATCGCCTCGAGCATCGCCGACTGGGTCTTGGCGGAGGAGCGGTTGATCTCGTCGAGGAGGACGACGTTGGCGTGCACCGGGCCCAGCTGGGTGGTGAACTCGCCGGTGGTGTAGTTGAACACCTGGGTGCCGACGATGTCGTTGGGCATGAGGTCCGGGGTGCACTGGATGCGGTGGAAGGTGCCGGAGACGGCGCTGGCCAGGGTGTGCGCGGCGGTGGTCTTGGCCAGGCCGGGCACCGACTCGAGCAGCACGTGCCCGCCGGCGATGAGGGTGGAGACCAGTGCGGTGCGCAGGCCCTCCTGGCCCACCACCCGCTGGGCGAAGATGTGGGTGACCCGGCGCAGCAGCGCGGTGGCCCGCTCGATCTCGACGTCGGCGAGCGGTCGGGAATGGTCGACGGCGGAGCCCGGCGTGGCGCCCGCGCCCGCCGGGGTGGTGGCCACCGGCCCCTGAGATGTGCTCATCGTCCCCCCGGTGGTCGGCATTGCCCGGGGCGAGCGTATGTCACCGGGCCCACACGACGCCGCCCGTCGGCTGCCGAACCGAACGCCTACCCTGGACGGGTGGCCGATCTTCCCGCGCGTGCGCCGCGAGTGTGGTGGTACGCCCTCGGCGCCCTCCCGCTCGCGCTCCTGGCCCTGGCCGGCGGCCTGCTGCTGACCGGGGCCGTCGCGCCGCTTCCCCTGTTCGACCCCGGGCCGCTCGTGCGCTGGGGCCTGCCCGTGGTCACCGTGCTGACCCACGCCGGCGCGGCGGTGACCCTCGGCGCCTTCGCGCTGTGCGCCGTCGTCCTGCCCCGGCAGGTGCCCGCCCCGCACCCGGGCCGGGAGCGGGCGCCGCGGGTGGCCGTCGACGGCCGCGCCTGGCCGCTGGCCGCCACCACCGGCGCCGTCGCCGCCGTCGTCTGGGCCCTTGCCCAGCTGGCCCACCTGGTCCTCACCCACGCCTCCGTCGTCGGCACCGGCGTGGGCGGGCCCGGCTACGGGGCGCAGCTGGCGCAGTTCGTCACCGAGATCGAGCTGGGCCGCTATCTCGCCTGGGCCACCGTCCTCACCGCGCTGGTCGCGGTGCTGGCGGTCGCCGTCGCCGGCTACACCTCGGCGGCGTGGACGGCGATCCTCGCCCTCGTCGCCCTCTTCCCGCTGTCGCTGACCGGCCACGCCGCCGGCGCCGCCAGCCACGAGCTGGCCGTCTCCTCCTGGTGGCTGCACCTGGGCGGGGTGGCGCTATGGGTGGGGGGCCTGACCGTGCTGTGCGCGGTCGCCGGCCGGACCGGGCGGGACCTGCCTGCGGCCGTCGAGCGCTACTCCGCGCTCGCCCTGTGGGCCTTCGCCATCGCCGTCTTCGGCGGCATCGCCAACGCCTGGATCCGCCTGAACTCCCCCGCCGACCTGCTCACCCACCCCTACGGCCAGCTGCTGCTCGTCAAGATCGTGCTCACTGCGGGGCTGGGCGTGGCGGGCTGGGCGCACCGCAGCGTGACGATCCCGCACATCCGCGCCGCCGCGGCGCAGCGGCTGCCGGGGGACGGGCCCGGCCGGGCCTTCTGGCGGCTGGCCGGCGTCGAGGTGCTCGTCATGGGTGCGGTCGTGGGGCTCGGCGTCGCGCTGGGCTCCTCCGCCCCGCCTGTGCCGCAGGAGCCGCTCACCGACGCCAGCCCGACGTACCTCATCACCGGCTACCCGGTGCCCCCGTTCCCCACCGCGCTGACCTACCTCACCCAGTGGCGCCTCGACCCGCTCACGGCGCTGGCGGTGGCCGCGGGGCTGCTCGTCTACCTCTCCTGGGTGGTGCGGCTGCGCCGCCGCGGCGACGCCTGGTCCGCGGCCCGCACGGCGTCCTGGGTGGCGGGCATGCTCGCGTTCCTCTGGGTCACCAACGGCGGCCCGGCGGTGTACGGCAAGGTCCTCTTCAGCGGCCACATGCTCCAGCACATGCTGCTGGCCATGGTGGTGCCGCTCTTCCTCGTCCTCGGCGCCCCGGTCACGCTCGCCGTGCGGGCCCTGCCGCACCGCGCGGACGGCTCGCGCGGGCCGCGGGAGTGGCTGCTGGCCCTCGTGCACTCACGGTGGGCGGGGTTCTTCTCCAACCCCATCGTCGCGGCGGTGAACTTCGCCGGGTCGCTGATCGTCTTCTACTACTCCTCGCTGTTCCTGGGCGCGCTGAACACCCACATCGGGCACGTGCTCATGGTTCTGCACTTCACCCTGGCGGGGTACCTGTTCGCCAACGTGCTCATCGGGATCGACCCCGGCCCGCGCCGGCCGTCCTACCCGCTGCGGCTGCTGCTGCTGTTCGCCACCATGGCGTTCCACGCCTTCTTCGGCCTCTCCCTCATCTCCCTCACCTCGCTGCTCGCGGCGGACTACTTCGGCTGGCTGGGGCTGCCGTGGAACGTCGACGCGCTGGCGGACCAGGAGAAGGGCGGCGCGATCACCTGGGGCATCGGGGAGCTGCCCACGCTCGCCCTGGCCGTCGCCGTCGCGTTCGCCTGGTCCCGGGACGAGGAGCGCGCGGCCAGGCGCGCCGACCGCAAGGCCGACCGGGACGACGACGCCGAGCTGCGCGCGTACAACGAGATGCTCGCCGCCCGGGCCGCCCAGTCCGCCGGGGAGCAGGCGGCCGGCCTGTCGCGCTCGGAGGGGCCGCGGGAGCCGCGGCAGGGCTGACGGCGTCCGGCATCGGGCGCCGGGCGTTGGGCGCGGGGCGTTGGGCGCGGGGCGTTGGGCGCGGGGCGTTGGGCGCGGGGCGTTGGGCGCCGGGCAGGTGCCTACCGGGGCCAGGCCCAGGTGAAGCCGACGATCTCCCCCTCGAGCTGCGGCAGGAAGCGGTGCACGTGCCCGTCGGGGGCCAGCGGCACCTCCTCGACGTCGTCGGGCTCGTCGGCCCAGATGCCGTCCCAGTGCCCCCACCACACCCGCTCGGGCAGGCGCGCGGGGTGGAACTGGACGTTGATCTCCAGGCTGCTGAGCCGGCGGCGTGCGCCGCGGCGGAAGCTCGGCGGGGGGACCTCCCCGAAGGTGAAGGCGGTGCGGTACTCCAGGGACGCCGTCTCCCCCGCCAGCAGCGGGGTCGTCAGCCTGATCTCGACGCCGTACAGGCCGGACATCGTCGAGCGGCGCACGGGTCCGGCGCGGCCGCCGCGCAGCACCTCGACGGCGGCGGCGTGGACGTCGAACTGGTAGACGTACCGGTCCATCGGCTCCAGGGCCCGGATCACCTGCAGGGTGCGGTGGTCGGCGGGCAGCCCGTCGGGGCCGATGCGGTGGAACTCGTGGGCGACGAGGGTCTCGTACGCGCCCGGGGCGGCCTCGAGGGGCTTCTCGGCCCCGGACGCGGTGGGGCGCACCACGGCGAGCTCCGTCGACTCGGCATTCATGAAAAGCGCCCACAGCTGGTGGCTGTCGGCGGGTGACATGTCGAAGGCCTCGATGAACAGACGCAGCGTGGCGGGCGCGATGAAGTGCCCGGAGAGGGCCCGGTTCACGCGGTCCTTGAGCCGGCGCGGCAGGTCCGTCTCGGTCTCGGCGACCTCGCCCGTCTCCCACAGGTAATCGGCGAGCACCTGCGCGATGGCGCCCTGGTGAATGTCCTGCCCGCTGGCGCGGCGCACGTAGACCTGCCACAGCGAGCGGTACGCCGGCACGCCGCCGAGCAGGCGGCGGAGCAGGCGGCAGGCCCGCGCCGACGGGTCCTGGCCGGCCGCTTCCTGTGACATGTGGCCATCTTTAACGACGATTCATGCATTTGTCCTCCGGACGTTCCGGAAATTCGCGACACATGCGCGACACAGCCCCGGTGAAATGCGCGCACAGGGGAACGAAACGCGGCAAGACAAAGGAGTTGGCATGTCGCTCACCGCGTCATCGAGACCACGAACGGACGCGCCGGTCGAGCGGGCGGCGACCATCGCCGTCGTCGACGAGCACCCGGTCGTCGCGATGGGGATTGCGCACTGCCTCAGCGAGGTGGCCGGGCTGGAGGTGGTGGGCGGGTACCCCACGGTCGCTGCGCTGCTGCGCGCGCGGGGCACCGACCACCCGGTCGATCTCGTACTGCTCGAGCTGTTCGCGCCCGACGCCGCGCCGGACCGCCTCATCAGCCGGCTCACCGGCGCGGGGGTGAAGGTGGTGGTCTTCACCGCCCTGACCGGCTCGTACGTGCCCGAGCTGGCCCTCGCGGCCGGCGCGCTCGCCGTCGTCCACAAGTCCACCCCGCCGGAGCGGCTCGTCGAGGTGCTCGCGGCGGCCGCGCGCGGGCGGCGCGTGGGCCTGGTGCGCACCGGGCTCGACGGCGCCCGGCAGCCGCTGACCACCTTGTCGCCGCGCGAGCGCGAGACGCTGGCGCTGTACGCGGGCGGGGAGAAGTCCGAGAGCGTGGCCCAGCGGCTGGGCATCTCGCGGGAGACGGTCAACGACTACATCGGCCGGATCCGGGCGAAGTACCGCATGGCGGGCCGGGTGGCGGACACCAAGGTCGATCTGTACAAGCGGGCGGTCGAGGACGGCATCCTCCCGCCGCCCGGGACGCTGCCGGGCGCGGGCGGGCACAACCACGCGGCGGGACCGGTGCACCAGGGCGGCACGGGCCCGGTACGGCAGACCGGGATGTAGGCGGGGCCGGGACGCCGGCCGGGCCCGCACGTCGGTGAGGCCGGGACGCCGGCGTCGCCGTCGGCCTAGGCGGGAAGGGCGACGCCCTCACCGGTGAGGGTGACCCGCACGCCGTCGTCACGCGGTGCGACGTCCGCGAGGGTCATGCCGAGGGGCAGGTCGCCGAGCGGGACGGCGACGTCGAGCAGGTTGGCGCCCAGCAGCGCCCGCACGGCGCCCGGGTCGACGGTCTTGTCACCGAGCGTGATGCTCGCGGGCGTGAACCTGAGCGTGCCGTCGCTGACCTGGGGGACCGCCAGGACCTCGAGCGGCTGGCCGAGGACCGTCGTGCCGAGGGTCACGCCATCGGTGCCGGTGTCCACGGTGAGCGTCATGCCCGTGGCCTGCTCCACGAGCCGTTGCAGGTCGGGCTGGCGGAGCGTGCCGGTCAGCCGCACGGTCCGGGCGGTCAGGGGCTCGGCCAGCCCGACGCCGTGGGCGCGGATGTCGACGTCGCCCAGCTCCACGCCCTCGGTGCCCATGCCCTCCGCGCGGACACGCACGTCGTCGAGGTCGCGGGCGACCAGCTGGGTGAGGAACGGGAAACCGGCGATGGTGACATCGGGCGTGCCGGCGACGTCGACCTGCCGGGTGACCTCCTTCGCGGCGGCACGTTCCGCCACGCCCGCCGCCACGCGGTCGGCCACGACCGCCACGGCCACGAGGAGGACCAGCGTGA
This sequence comes from Georgenia thermotolerans, assembly GCF_009193185.1. GTDB lineage: Bacteria > Actinomycetota > Actinomycetes > Actinomycetales > Actinomycetaceae > Georgenia > Georgenia thermotolerans. The sequence goes on from NZ_VUKF01000058.1 coordinate 22,189, forward strand.
GGAGGACGGCGGAGAGTCGGCGCACCGGCCCACCGTAAAGCGTCGACCTGGGGCGGGGCAGGAACTCCGGAAGACTCCGAGGTGAAGGTCGTGTGTACTGTCGATCTGTCGCACCGAGCCCGGAGGAGGAGTACGTGGAGGATCGCGCGGAGCTGGCACGCCTGGCCGCGGACCCGGCCACCCCGCTCGCGACCCTCCAGGAGCTCGCGCGCGACCACCCCGAGCTGCGCCCCGCGCTGGCGCTCAACCCCTCCACCTACCCGGCGCTGCTGGAGTGGCTCGGCCGGCTGGGCTCCCCCGACGTGGACGCCGCGCTCGCCACGCGCGCGGTCCGGATCGCGGCGCAGGCGTCCGGCGCCCCACCCGTCTCCCAGGAGGAGACGGCGACGGCCACCGACGCCGCGCCGACCGAGGTCGTGCGGGAGACGGCGCCCGCCTCCCGCGGCGCGGCCGAGACGGCGCCGACCTCCCAGGACGCGCAGGAGACCACCGTCGCGCCGACGACCCCGCCGGCCGAGGCGGGCGGCCCCGCAGGTGCCGCGGCCGCGGCCGAAGCGGCGCAGGTGACGCCGGTGCGGGCGGACGAGCCCACCGAGCAGCTCCCGGCGCTCCCGGACGCCGCCACCATGCCCCCGGTCATCCCGCCCGCCACGCCGCCCACCAGGGCACAAGCCCCCGCGACTGGCGGGCCGGCCCCGGCGGGCACGCCGCGGGCGGACACGGCGCGGGCGGACACGGCGCGTGCCGCCGCGACCGG
>NZ_VUKF01000059.1 GCF_009193185.1 Georgenia thermotolerans
GAGCCGCCGCCCCCGCCGGCCGACGCCGACGAGCCCCCCGCGCCGCCGGCCGAGACCGCCGAGCCCCCGGCCCCACCCGCGGACGCCCCCGCGGCGCCTCCGGCGCCGGAGGAGGACCGCGGCGCTGCCGTCCTCGCCCACGAGGCCGGACCCGCCGACGGCGTGGTCACGGCCCCGACGGGCGCGCCGGCGCACTGGGCCCCGCACCGGCCGACGTCCACCGACGCCCCGGAGTTCACCGCGATCCTGCACCCCGCGGACGACGCAGCCGGCAACGAGCCGCGCCACCCGCGGCTGACCGACACCATCGCCGGCGTCGCGACCACCGCCACCGGCAAGGCCCGCACGGCGGCGAGCAGCGTCGCGGAGCGCACGAAGCGGGTGGCCGAGGAGACGACCGCGTTGACCGACACCGCCCGCAAGAGCCTCGACTCCGCGATCGCCGCCGGCAAGAGCGTGCTGGGCACCCCGGAGGACCGCCGGCCCACCCCGGACGAGGACCTCTTCCCCGAGCACACCCCGCCGGCGGACATCGACGGCCCCGAGGTGCCGTTCAAGGAACGGCGTATCGACCCCACCCCGGTGGTGCTCGCCGTCGTCGGCGCGCTCGTCTTCGTCCTGCTCGTCGTCGCGCTCAAGACCTTCTTCGCCCCGGCCAGTCCGGTCGCGCTGCCGCACGTGACCGACGCCCCCACCACCGCCGCGGCCTCGCCCACGCCCTCGGCGACGCCGTCCGCCTCGCCGTCGCCGTCCCCGACGCCGACCACCCCGCCGCCCGCGCCCGTGATCCAGTCCCTGGCCCCGGTCGACCCCCAGGGCGACGGGGCGGAGAACCCCCAGCTGACGCTGCTCGCCATGGACGGCGACCCGGCCACCTACTGGCGCTCCCGGTCCTACAAGAGCCCCACCTACGGCATGAAGGACGGCATCGGCCTGGTCGTGACGCTCCCGCAGGCCACGGAGGTGAGCAAGGTGGAGATCGACCTGCACGGCAACGGCGGGCAGGTCCAGATCCGCTCGACGACGGCGCAGGCGCCCACCCAGGGCGAGATCCTGGCCGAGGGTCCGATGGGCCCGGACTCGGTGTTCACCTTCGCCAAGCCGGTGAAGACGGCCAGCCTGGTGCTGTGGTTCCCGCAGCTGCCGGTGGCCGAGTCCGACGGCAAGAACCGCATCGAGCTGGCCGAGCTGCGGCTGGGATGAGCGTGCCGGGCGGCCCCGTCCCGGCCCCCGTGGCGCCGCCCGCGGCCGGGAACATCGGACACGTACGATCTGTTGTACCGGGCAGGATCGGCCGGGACGACGCGCCGTGCGCACCCCCGGCCGTGCAGGACGCCAACCATCGGAGCGAGGAACACCCATGAGCCAGGAGACAGCCGCGACGCGCGAGGTCCGCGACGTCATCATCGTCGGGTCCGGCCCCGCCGGTTACACCGCCGCGGTGTACGCCGCCCGCGCCAACCTGCGCCCCCTCGTGCTCGCCGGCTCCATCACCGCCGGCGGGGCGCTGATGAACACCACCGACGTGGAGAACTTCCCCGGCTTTCCCGAGGGGATCCTCGGCCCCGAGCTGATGGACAACATGCGCAAGCAGGCCGAGAAGTTCGGCGCCGAGGTCCGCTACGAGGACGTCGTCTCCGTGGACCTCGCCGGGGAGACCAAGACCGTCACCACCGACGACGGCGACACCTACGCCGCGCGCGCGGTCATCCTCGCCAACGGCTCGGCCTACAAGGAGATCGGCCTGCCCGAGGAGAAGCGCCTGTCGGGCCGCGGGGTGTCCTGGTGCGCCACCTGCGACGGGTTCTTCTTCCGCAACCAGCACATCGTCGTCGTCGGCGGCGGCGACTCCGCGATGGAGGAGGCCACCTTCCTCACCCGCTTCGCGGACAAGGTCACCGTCGTGCACCGTCGCGACGAGCTGCGCGCCAGCAAGATCATGGCCGCCCGGGCCATGGCGAACGAGAAGATCGAGTTCGCCTGGAACAGCGAGGTCGTGGCCATCCACGGCGAGAACAAGGTCAGCGGCGTGACCCTGCGCGACACCGTCACCGGTGAGCAGCGCGAGCTCGACGCCACCGGCGTCTTCGTCGCCATCGGCCACCGCCCGCGCACCGAGATCCTCGCCGGCCAGGTCGACCTCGACGAGTCCGGCTACATCAAGGTCGGGCACCCCACCACCGCCACCAACATCCCCGGGGTGTTCGCCTGCGGGGACGCGGTGGACCACATCTACCGCCAGGCCATCACCGCCGCCGGCACGGGCTGCTCCGCCGCCCTCGACGCCGAGCGCTACCTCGCCCACCTCGACGAGGCCGGCCAGCCGGCCCCCGACGCCTCCCAGACCCCCGAGGGCGCCGTCCTCGCCTGACCGGCGCCCCAGGCACCTCCACGCCCTCCGGGCCGCCGGCCCGCGAAAGGAGAACCCATGAGCAACGTCCCCGCCGTCACCGACGCCACCTTCGAGGCCGAGGTCCTGCAGTCCGACGTCCCCGTCGTCGTGGACTTCTGGGCCGAGTGGTGCGCCCCGTGCCGCCAGATGGCCCCGATCATCGACGAGGTCGCCGCCGCGCACGGCAACGTCAAGTTCGTCAAGCTCGACACCGACGCCAACCCGCAGACCGCCGCGAAGTACGGGATCGTCTCCATCCCGACCTTCAACGTCTACTCCGGCGGCGAGCTGGTGAAGTCCGTCGTGGGCGGGCGCCCGAAGAAGGCCTTCGTCGACGAGATCAGCGAGTTCCTCGGCTGATCGCCGCTGCGTCACGCCCCCGTCGGCCCCGAGCCGGCGGGGGCGTCCTCATCCGGTCGACTGGCACGGTCTCGGCCGGGCGATAAGGACACCTACGTCCTGCTCGTCCCGCCCCGCGACGTGTCACGACGTGCCACGAGCGGGCAGTGGCAGACTGCAGGGATCGGTCGCGGCAGGCGCGGCCGGCAGACCAAGGGAGAACGAACCATGAGCACTCCGGGTGCGCAGTCAGGCCAGGGCGAGCAGAGCCGGCGGGGCGCCGCGGCTGCTGCCGCTCAGGCCGGCACCCGGCTGGACCCGTGGTTCTCCAGCTACGCCGACCGTGCCCACGGGATGCGGGCGTCGGAGGTGCGGTCCCTCTTTGCCGTCGCGAACCGGCCCGAGGTGGTCTCGCTGGCCGGAGGGATGCCGAACATCGACGGCCTCCCGCTCGAGCACCTCGCCGAGATGACGGCGAAGCTGCTGCGCGAGCGCGGCACCAAGGCGCTGCAGTACGGCGGGGGCCAGGGCGAGGAGGAGCTGCGCGAGCAGATTGTCGAGGTCATGCGCTACGACCACGTGGCCGCGCACCCCGATGACGTCGTCGTCACCACCGGGTCCCAGCAGGCCCTGGACCTGGTCACGGAGATCTTCATCAACCCCGGCGACGTCGTCGTCGCCGAGGCGCCCAGCTACGTCGGGGCGCTGGGGGTCTTCCGCGCCTACCAGGCCGACGTCGTGCACGTGGCCATGGACGACCACGGCCTGATCCCCGAGGAGCTCGAGCGCACCCTCACCGAGCTGGAGCGGGCCGGCCGACGGGTGAAGTTCCTCTACACCGTCCCGAACTTCCACAACCCCGCGGGCGTCAGCCTGGCGCTCGAGCGCCGCCCGCAGGTCGTGGAGGTGTGCCGGCGCCACCGCGTCCTCATCCTCGAGGACAACCCGTACGGCCTCCTCGGCTTCGACGCCGACCCGCTGCCCGCGCTGAAGAGCTACGACCCCGACGGCGTCGTCTACCTCGGCTCCTTCTCCAAGACCTTCGCGCCCGGATACCGGGTGGGCTGGGCCGCCGCCCCGCACGCGGTGCGCGAGAAGCTCGTGCTGGCCAGCGAGTCGGCCATCCTCTCCCCGACGATGATGGGCCAGCTCTCCGTCGCGACCTACCTGGCGCGCTTCGACTGGTACGGGCAGGTCAAGGAGTACCGGCAGATGTATCGGGAGCGGCGCGACGCCATGCTCGGGGCGCTGGCCGAGTTCCTGCCGGAGGCGCGCTGGACGGTGCCCGACGGCGGGTTCTACACCTGGGTGACCCTGCCGGAGGGCCTCGACGCCCAGGCGATGCTGCCGCGGGCGGTGACCAACCTCGTCGCGTACGTCTCCGGCACCGCCTTCTACGCCGACGGCCAGGGCCGCGATCACATGCGGCTGTCGTTCTGCTACCCCACCCCGGAACGCATCCGGGAGGGCGTGCGGCGGCTGTCCTCGGTCGTGCGGGCCGAGGCCGAGCTCGTGAGCATGTTCGGGACCACCCCCAGCGCCCGGCGCGGGGACTCGGTGGAGATCCCGTCCCCCGACCAGGTCTGAGGAAGGAGCACGATGACGGAGCAGAGCGAGGCCGCGCAGGAGAACGTCGGGGCGGGCGACGACGCCCGCCCCGCCCCCCAGGTAGACGCCCCCAGTTCTGGGGGTGAGGGAGCGGCCGACGGCGTGAGAGTCGCGATCCTCGCCGGTGGGCTGTCCCACGAGCGGGACGTCTCGCTGCGCTCGGGCCGGCGGGTCGCCGCCGCGCTGCGCGACCGGGGCCTGCGGGTCGAGGTGCTCGACGTCGACGCGAACCTGCTGCCCGCCCTCGAGCGGATACGCCCGGACGTGGTCTGGCCGCTGGTGCACGGCTCCACGGGGGAGGACGGGTCGCTGCAGGACCTCCTCGCCCTGCTGGGCCTGCCGTTCGTCGGCACGGCGGCGGCCGGGTGCCGCCTCGCCTCGCGCAAGCCGGTGGCCAAGGCCGTGCTGCGCGCGGCCGGGCTGCCCACGCCGGACTACGCCGCGCTCCCGCAGTCGCTGTTCCGGGAGGTGGGGGCGCAGTCGGTGCTCCGCGCCGTGGAGGACCGCCTCGGCCTGCCCCTGGTGGTCAAGCCCGCAGGGGGCGGCTCGGCCCTCGGGGTCACCGTGGTCACCGAGTCGAGCCAGCTGCCCGGCGCGATGGTCGCCTGCTTCGCCTACGGCGACGAGGCGCTCATCGAGCGGCGCGTGGCCGGCACCGAGGTGGCCGTGTCGGTGGTGGACCTCGGCGACGGCCCGCGGGCGCTGCCCGCGGTGGAGATCGTCACCGACGGCCCGTACGACTACGACGCCCGGTACAACCCCGGCCGCAGCGAGTACTTCGTCCCGGCCCGGCTGGACGAGGCCCGCACCCGCACGGTGGGCGACCTCGCCGTGGCCGTGCACCGCACCCTGGGGCTGCGCCACCTCTCGCGCACCGACATGATCCTCGACGACGAGGGCACCGCGTGGTTCCTGGACATCAACGTCGCGCCGGGGATGACAGAGACGTCGCTGTTCCCGCAGGCGGCCCAGGCGGACGGCCCGCTGGACGACCTGTACGTCGACATCGTGCGCGCCGCGCTGCGTGGCTGACGGAGGGGCCGCGCGCGCCAGCACCACGATGATCACGAAAGTGGCCCTGCCCGGTAGGGGCAGGGCCACTTTCGTGCCTCACAGGGGCGTCAGGGCTCCTCGGCGGGTCAGGCCTCGGCGCCCGGCTCCTCCTGGAGCAGGCGGGCCTCGTCGGGGGCGAGGACGTCGAGGATGCGGTTGAGGTCCTCCATGCTGGCGAACTCGATCGCGATGCGGCCCTTACGCTGGCCGAGGTTGACCTTGACCCGGGTATCGAACCGGTCGGCCAGTCGCGCCGCCACCGTGTTGAGCACCTCGGTGTGGGCGCCCGTTCGCGGACGCCGGCGCATCTCCGGGGCGACCGGCTCGTCCCCGAGGGCAACGATCTCCTCGGTGGCCCGCACGCTCAGGCCCTCCGCGACGATGCGCTGGGCGAGCCGCTCCATCGCCGCTCCGTCCGACAGCCCGAGCAGGGCGCGGGCGTGCCCGGCGGAGAGCACCCCGGCGGCCACCCGCCGCTGCACGAGCGGGGGGAGCTTGAGGAGGCGCAGGGTGTTGGAGATCTGCGGACGCGAGCGGGCGATCCGGGTCGCCAGCTCATCGTGCGTGCACCCGAAGTCCTCGAGGAGCTGCTGGTAGGCGGCCGCCTCTTCGAGCGGGTTGAGGTCGGCGCGGTGGAGGTTCTCGAGCAGGGCGTCGCGCAGCAGGTCCCCGTCGCTCGTGTCACGGATGACGGCCGGCACCGTCTCGCTGCCCGCCTGGGCCGAGGCCCGCCACCGGCGCTCGCCCATGATGAGCTCGTACCGCGCCTCGGGGGCGCCGTCGACCGGCGCCGTCAGGGGCCGCACGACCACCGGCTGGAGCACGCCCACCTCGCGGATGGACGCGGCGAGCTCGTCGAGGTCTTCCTCGTCGAACACCTGCCGGGGCTGACGCGTGTTGGGGACGATTTGGTTGAGGGGCAGCTCCGCGAAGGACGCACCGGGAACGGGCACGAGTCCGCCGTCGTCCGGGTCGTCGCCCTTCTCGTCCGCCGCCGGGTCCGGCTGCCCGTCCTCCGCTGCGAGGGGGTTCGCAGCGGCGTCCACCGACGGCGTCGGGTTGGACTCGGTCTGGGTCGCGTCGGCGCTCGGGGCGAGGTCGACGGATGCCTCCTCGTCGGGCCGGGCCTCGGACGCCGCCGTGGGCGCGCTCGTCGGGCGCGCCGTCGGCGAGGCGGGCGTGGCGACCGCCGGTGATGCCGTCGGTGCGGCGGCACCGGCCTTGGTGTCTCGGCCCGTGCTCGGCTTGGTCGTCTTGCTCTTGCGCGAGGCGCTGGCCGACCGGGACTTCGCTGCCTCGCTGGGCTGCATCAGCGCCTCGGCGGCCGCGCGGGCCTGGCTGGTCGGCCGCTTGGTCGCCGGCCGGTCCTGCTCATCGGGTCCCGGCGCCTCGTCGCCGGAGGACGGCGTCACGGAGGAGGACTGGAAGAACATGTCCGCCGGCCGGGACGTCGTCGGTGCCGGGGCCGGGCCGCTGGGGATGAGGGCACCGATGCCCCGTCCCAGTCCGCGCCGCTTCTCGCTCATCGCGTCTCCTCCTCGGCCGCGGCCGGGGTCGTGGTGGTGGTGGGCTTGTCCGCGCGCTGGGCGACCTCTTGGGCGGCCTCCATGTAGGCGAGGGCACCGCTGGAGCCGGGGTCGTAGGTCAGCACGGTCTGGCCGTAGCTGGGTGCCTCGGAGATCCGGACCGAACGCGGGATGCTGGCCTCGAGGGTCTCCGTCGGGAAGTGCTCCCGGACCTCGTCCGCCACTTCGCGGGCGAGGTTGGTGCGCTTGTCGAACATGGTGAGCAGGATGGTCGACACGTGTAGGTCCGGGTTGAGGTGCCCGCGGATGAGCTCGATGTTGCTCAGCAGCTGGCTGAGCCCCTCCAGGGCGTAGTACTCGCACTGAATCGGGATCATGACCTCGCGCGCCGCCACGAAGGCGTTGATCGTAAGGAGGCCGAGGCTCGGCGGGCAGTCGATAAGGATGTAGTCGAGCCGCTCCAGCCCCTGCTCAGCGCGCCAGCTGAGGTAGGACTCGACGGCGTTACGCAGCCGGTTCTCGCGGGCGACCTTGGAGACCAGCTCGATCTCAGCGCCGGACAGGTCGATGGTCGCCGGCACGACGAGCAGGTCGGGGACCGCCTCGCATTCCTGCACGACCTCAGCAATGGGCGTGCCCTCGATGATGACGTCGTACGTAGATGCGACACCGGCATGGTGATCGATACCAAGAGCCGTCGATGCGTTGCCCTGGGGGTCGTTGTCGATGACCAGCACCTTCAGACCACCGTGGGCGAGGGCGGCCGCAACGTTGACGGTGGTGGTGGTCTTTCCCACACCGCCCTTTTGGTTCGCGATGGTGAAGATCCGGGTCGCCGCCGGCTTCGCGAAGCGGGCGCCTTGGAGACGGATGCGCCGTCGGGCGTCCTCGGCGAGTTGAGCGGCGAGGGGAGTGCTTTCGTCGACCTCCGGAACGCTCCTTAACAATGCCGCTCTCCGCGCGTCGTCGGGGCCAGTTACCTTCTGACCTGCGATGATGCCCTGCGCTCCGGCATTCTTGTCCTGCGGCGGCACGGCGTCCCCTTCGTTCGATGAACTGGCCCGGTTCCATGGTAGTGGCGTCTCTGCGCGGTTCTTGAACGCCTGTGGGCGAGTCGGGTTTCACGTGAAACACGTCATCGCTGTCGCGTCGGAATGGCACGCTCGAAACGCGCCGCCGTGTGCTATCTACGTCCTTTCCCCGAGGCGCGATGGCCTTGCTTACTTACCCCGGCGCGAGTCCAGTGGCCCCCGCGCCGCCGGAGCCTCCCCTGAAGGACGTTTCACGTGGAACTCGCAACGAGCGAAGGCGCAGGAGCAGGTCGGCGTCGGCGGGACCGTCGGGGTCACGCCCCGGGGTACCACCGTGGCGCGCCCCCGCACGCACGAGTCGGTCTCGCGGCTCGCTGGCCGATGCCCTCGCGGCCACGGGGCTCATCCCCTCTCGCGACGTCCCGAGCAGGTCGCGGCGCGTCTCGTGGTTGTCTAGAGGGTCCAGAGAGCCGTGACCGGATTTCCCGCACGAGAGACGGGACCTGTCTCCTCCTAGGTTCCACGTGAAACGTCACCCCGCACTGTGTTATCGGCCGTCCCGACGGGCGGCTCGCTGCCCGCTTGGAGGACCCAGTCCTGTCCGACAGACTCGGCCGAGATGGGCTCCCCTCCCCGGAGCAGGCCTGTACCGGCCCGGCGGACCTGCCTGGCCCGAGCGCGTTTCACGTGAGACCGTCAGCCCCGGTGGCACCGGCTGCGCGGCGTGCGCATTCCCCGGCCGCATCGCAGGGCCAGAACGCGTGGCGATGGTCGCGGGGATACCTGACGGGGAGGCCCCGTGCCCTATGGACACTCGGCAACGCCGAGGAACTGGCGGCAGACCCGCGAGCCGCTCCTTCGGCCGCTTGGGGCGGGCTGACGGATCCTGCTCTCAGGGGCCGAGCGACGTGCGGAGCTCCCCCCCGTGCAGTCGCTGGTCTGGGCGCATAGAGCAGGCTGCGTGCGGAGCGGAAGGCGCAGGATGTGGGCGTTAAGCGTGGTGAGTCTGCAGGCAGATCCGGGTCCATCGCTGTGCTGAATATCGCGGACGGACTGGCAACCCGCCGACGTGCGGAGGAGAATCGACCAGCAAGCCGCGCCTCTCGTCCCCTGTTCCACGTGAAACAGCGCGCCGTGGGGCAGGCCGACCCGCCCGCGCCGAGATTGCTCCTGTATATCAGCGAGGTCTCCGCTTACGTTCCCGCAGGTCTCGATGATCACTTTGCTCGAACGGTGGCGCCGTCGCTGGCTCCGGCACCATTGCGCCACAGACGCCCTGCTGGCGCGAAGCACTTGGGACCGTTTCGCGTGCGGCGCTGTTTCACGTGGAACGAGGTCCTTGCGCCTATTCACGGAGCATCACCGTGACGGACAACGCCGGCACAGCATCTGGGCCGCTTCATACGAGCCCTCCCGATCTGAATCCGCCGCCCAACACGTTCGGGTTTCGCCCGTCCCAGGTCGGCATCTGCAGGACTCGGCCAGGTGGGGCGAGGTCAGATTGCCTCATAGCCGCTCGTGTCCAAGCCTCCCGCTCACTCATGAGGGCGGGGGTGATGCACGGCGATGCAGCTGAAGCGCTCTTCCTCTCCGTCGAAGATGTGGCTTCTCAGGCCGGCACCGCGGCTGAGCAGGATCAGCACCGATCGCAAACGAAGAGGGACGGGACCAGGCACTCCACCTCGTGTTTCACGTGAAACCCGACGATCCCGCGACAGACGCGCTTCACGACTTCGTGGCCTGACCGCGAGACGACGGCCCAGACGCCTTGGTGCCGCAAGGGGACGGTGACCCGCACCCCCGCCCGCGAGGTGGCAGATCAAGCAACGACGCGGGCAACTGGGGCGTTCTCGCTCACATCGCTCCCAGCCCTGGCATGAGGGATCCGGCCGGGCGCTGCGCCGGGCTCGAGTACACCACTGATCGCCGCCGAGCGCGCCGGCACACAGGCAGTAGCGCACTCACCGAATGGACATGCCTTCCCTGCGGGCGCGCGGCCGGTGACCTCTCCAGGACTTGGACTCCCACCGCAGCTGCGCGCGGCTGGTGCGAGGCCGCAATCCGCTCGGCGCGGCGCTTCGCGGTCCACCACTACGGGCAGTTCCACGTGAAACCTCGTGCACGCCGCTGGGCCGCACAGCGGCGGCGGCCTGCTCGCGGTGAAGTCCGCAGGGGGTCGTGACTAGGGGCGAGGGAACTACCGGGCTGGGTCTGGCAGGCGACGATTGGTGGCCTCGCAGGGGGCCAACGCGACTCACCGTTAGGGCGCCGTCAAGCTCGATAGCCCGGGGGGCCAACCGAAAGTATTCCGGTTCGCAGCGGCAGTGCGTCATCCGCGCGCTCGTTCCCGCTTATCCATGAAGGCCATAGCCCTGACCCGACGCCGCGCGGGCGAGCCGGGCGAGACAGAAGGCAGGCCTGAGTGTCCGCGGGCGCTAGCAGCAGGATGTTTCTGAGCACGGAGGTTGGCATCGTCGACTGAGCCGGCGGTAGTTCCACGTGAAACTCCGGGCACCTCTGGTGGGGCACATGCGCACCGGGGCTGGCACCGGCGCCGCTTCGCCGTGGCGCGGGGCGAAGCCCGGAGGAACCAAGACGCAAGAACGGGTGCGGGGTGCGGCCGACATTACCGAGCTTCGTCCTGGGGATCGGTTCTCGAGGGTGCAGCGGTGCGCTGGCCCCGCCCCGCTGCCGGGTGCCCACGCGGGCCTGTCGAACGACAGGGAACTGCTGCAACGGCTGGGCCTGGACGCCCGACACGCGAACCCAGTGGAGCCGCATCACTGCAGCAGCCTCTGCGCCGCAGTTGAGGCGCTCGCAAAAACGGTTTCACGTGAAACCGGCTCGCGCGCTGGGCGGCCGCCACCCGGGCTTGCATGCAATCGGACGGGCGACCCATGTCCCACCTCGTGCGCGAGGCGCGAAGGAGATTAGCCGCCGAGCCGGCTCTCGCTGGACAGTTCCGCGCTGGACGGCCGGCGATCCACCTGCGTCTGGCCATGCGGCGGGACAGTCGGACAGGTCGGCCGGTTTGCGGTACCGCTCGGTGTGCAGAGGGTTTCACGCGAAACGCACCTGCGGGCGGACCCGCGCGTGAACCTTCAGACCCGGACATGACCGCACGGGGACCAGTCCCAGTTTTCCCGGTCAGCATCGCGCACAAAAGGGCGCGTACCTACCGCTACCGCGTACCACGCCTCCGAGGACGGGCACGTTCCCGCCGGTCCCGTGCGGAGACGCGCCTCCAGGCGCCACCCTCGGTAGCCACTACCGTCCCGGCACAACCCAGTTCCACGTGAAACCAGGTGAGTCGGAGGACCCTGCTGAATCGCAGGGAACACACCGCGACCGGCGCCGTGAACGCACAGGTGTGGAACAGTCGGTGGATAACTGCATCGGCGGGCACCAATCGGGCGTCACATCGCCGCTATAACCGGACTACCCCTACCCCGAAGCGCCGGCGAGTTCAGGGGTCAGGCGCGCTTGCGCGCCACGACGACGGTCGTCGCCTCGATGCCGTCGACCGGCTGCACGTCGTAGATCTCGGTGCTGACGACGCCGAGCTTCTTCAGGACATACTTCGCCGACTCGACTTCCTCGCCCGCGCGCTGCCCCTTGAGCGCCACGAGCGTCCCCCCACGGCGGACGAGCGGCAGGGTCCACCGCGCCAGCTTGTCCATGGCCGCGACGGCGCGAGCCGTCACGTGGTCGAAGCTCGCGCGCTTGTGCAGCTCCTCGGCGCGCGCGTGGTGCAGCATCACGTTGTCCAGCCCGAGCTCCTCCACCACATCGGCCAGCCAGGCGATGCGGCGCTCCATGGGCTCGATGAGGTGCATCTCCAGGTCGGGGCGCACGGCCGCCAGCACGATGCCGGGAAAACCGGCGCCTGAGCCTACGTCAGCGACCGCGGCCCGCTGATCGAGGAAGGGCGCCACCGCCGCCGAGTTGACCAGGTGGCGCGACCACAACCGCGGGAGTTCGCGCGGGCCGATCAGCCCGCGCAACTCGCCCTCCTCGACGAGCATCTGCGCGAAGTGCTCCACCGGCGCCCACGCGAGTCCGAAATACTCCCGGACGGCAGGCGTGGGAACCTCGGCGTCCGGCGTTCCGTCGGCAGCACTCACAGCGACACCTGTCGATGACTCACGCGGGGTGGATCACGACGTGGCGGCTCGGCTCCACGCCCTCGGAGTCGCTCACGAGCCCCGCGGCGGCGACCACGTCGTGGACGACCTTCCGCTCGAAGGGGTTCATCGGGGGCAGGGCCACCCGGTCACCGGTCGACCGGACCTTGGCGACGGCCTCGTTGGCGATCCAGGTGAGCTCGGCGCGGCGACCGCGCCGGTAGCCCGCGATGTCCAGCATGAGCCGGCTGCGCTCGCCGGTCTTGGCCTGGACGGCCAGCCGCGTGAGCTCCTGCAGCGCGTCGAGCACCTCGCCCTCGTCGCCGACCAGCCGCCGCAGCCAGCGGTCGCCGTCGTCCTCGGACACGATCTCCACGGCCGCGCGGCCGTGGTCCACGTCGATGTCGATGTCGCCGTCGAGGTCCGCGATGTCGAGCAGCTCCTCGAGATAGTCCGCCGCGATCTCGCCCTCCTCCTCCAGGCGCTTGATCGTCTCCGCGCTGGTGCCGCGGGGCGTCTGGACCGACTGTTCCTCGCTCACGATGTCCTCTTCTCGTCGCCGCTCCGCCGACACGGCGGAGGTGGTCTCGGGGCGCGCGGGGCCAGCCCGGCGCGCGCGTTACTTCTTCTTCTTGCCCTGAGGCTTGCGCTTAGCGGCGGCAGCCCGGCGCTGGGCCGCGCGCTCCTCGTAGCGCTTTTGCGCCCGCTCGGCGGCGGTCAGGCCGTCCTTCCCGCGCACCTCACCGTCCCCGGCGTCCTCGTCGGGGGCTTCCTCCACCTCGTCGGCCGAGACCGTGGACGGGACCGCGCCGGGAACCTGGGCGGCCCCGGTGCGCTTCGCGCGGTCCTTCCGCTTGGGCTGGACCCGCTGGCCACCGCGGGGCTGCTCCTCTGCCGCCTTCTCCTCCTCCTCGAGCGGCGGCAGGCCCTTGCGCTCGCGCTTCTTGGCCAGGCGCTCGGCGCGGAGCTTGGCCGCCTCGGAGCCGGGCGCCGGCTGGCGGCGGATCGTGTAGAACTGCTGGCCCATCGACCACAGGTTCGACACGGACCAGTAGATGAGCACGCCGATCGGGAAGTTCACGCCGGAGAAGGCGAAGATCAGCGGCAGGACGTACATGAGCATCCGCTGCTGGCGCGCCATGGGGTTGTCCAGCGCCGAGGCCGGCATGTTCTTCATCGTCAGCTGGCGCTGGGTGAGGAACGTCGTCGCCGACATCAAGACGATGAGGAAGACGGTGACGACCTTGACTGTCGCGTCGCTCGAGGACAGGAACGTCTCCGAGATCGGCGCCCCGAAGAGCGTGGAGCTCTCGGCCTGCGCGGCGAGCTGCTGGTCGAGCGGACCGATGCTGGGGCCGTTGGGGTACGTGCCGTTCGCGAGCGGGCCGAGGGAGTTCAGCACCCGGAACAGGGCGAAGAAGATCGGCATCTGCAGGAGGATCGGCAGGCACGAGGAGAACGGGTTGGCCCCGTGCTCCCGGTACAGCGCCATCATTTCTTCCTGCATCTTCTGCCGGGACGCAGGGTCGGTCTTGTTCTTGTACTTCTTCTGCAGCTTCTGCATCTCGGGCTGCACGAGCTGCATGCTCCGGGACGCCTTGATCTGCTTGAAGAACAACGGGATGATCAGGATCCGGATGACCACGGTCAGGCCGACGATGGACAGCACCCACGCCCAGCCGGATCCCGCGGACATGCCGAGGAACACCAGCAGGTCGTGGACGCGCACCATGATCCAGGCGACCGCCACCATGATCGGCGACAGAATCGTGTCGAAAAAGCCCATGCCCGTGTGCTCCTAGCGGTCCTTCGGCGCGCTCGTGCGCGCCCCCCATGTACCTGCACCGAGAGTACGGGGTTTCCCGTGCTCCCTCTGACTCTCTTGCGCCCGGGCCGGAGCCCGCGGCGCGGCGTCCCGGTTCGACCAGCGCCCCCGCGGCGGGACGTGGTCGACGCCACCGAGGCTCCAGGGGTTGCACCGCAGCAGGCGCCAGGCGGCGAGCAGCGCCCCCTTGCCCGCCCCGTGGCGGCGCAACGCGGTCACCGCATAGGCCGAGCAGGACGGGTAGTACTTGCACGTCGGCGCCAGCCAGGGGGAGATCACCAGCTGGTAGACCCGCACGACGCCGAGCAGCAGCCAGGTCAGCGGGTTGCGCGGGCGCCGCTCCGGCCGCTCATCGCCCGACGGCGAGCGCGGGTGCCCGGGATGCGCCGCGGGGCCGTGCCGCTCGAGGCGGGGATCGGTCACCACGCTCACGACCTCTCCCGGGCCGGCGCCGCGCGGCGCGCCTTGCGGGTGGCGCCGGCGAGGGCGCCGTCCAGGTCCGCCGCCAGCTCCGCGTAGGCCGCGCCGTCGGCGGGCGGGAGGGCGCGGACGACCAGGCGCGCGCCGCCCGGCACCGCGTCCAGCCGGTCGGCCACCAGCGCGCGCAGCCGCCGCTTCACCCGGTTGCGGTGCACAGCGGTGCCCACGCTCTTGGGCACGATGAAGCCGACCAGGGCGGGTTGCCCGCCCTGGTCGGCTTCGTCGTGCTCGGTCAGTCGCAGGTGGACCACCAGTCGGCGGGCGCCGCTGCGGGCGCCTCGGCGCACCGCGTCGGAGAACTCGTCCGATCGGCGCATCCGGTGCCGAGCCGGCAGCACCGTCCGCTCTCAGGCGGAGATCTGCGCACGCCCCTTGCGACGGCGCGCGGCCAGGATGGCGCGGCCGGCGCGGGTGCGCATCCGCAGACGGAACCCGTGCACCTTGGCCCGGCGCCGGTTGTTCGGCTGGAAAGTCCGCTTGCTCACGGCATTACTCCAAAACGTCGGTGATTCTCCTGGGCACCGCCACGTCCTGGCAGCGCGCGTGCGGTTGTCCCTGGTTCCGGCGGGCACGCGGCAGGAGAACCTGCCGGCAGGCACGACACAAGATCCGTCGGGACGGCTCACCCAAAGTACGCGAGCGCGAACCGGCGGTCAATCCGGGCGGCCGTAGCGTATCCCACAGCCCGGCGCGATGACGCAGGTCAGCGGGGCGGTGAGTCCTTCGGCACCGTGACCGCGACGGGGAGATGGTCCTATGATCGGCGGCGACGCCTCGGGCCCGCTCCCTGGACATGTTGGTGCGAGAGCCGACGCCGCTGTCCTGGCTCTGCCGTATCCCCAGGCTGTGGATATCCGTGTGGATCCGCAGACGTCGTGCCAGACTCGACGTCCAGATTTGTATCGCACCAAGGGGATCACCGTTGCCGGAGAATCAACCGACCACCGAGAGCTGGGCCCGGGCGGTCGAGATCCTCACGACCCGCGGCGACATCGGCGGTGCGCAGCTCGCGTTCGTGCGCATGACCCGCCCGCTGGGCGTCATCGACGGCACCATGCTCCTCGCCGTGCCGAGCGACTTCGCCAAGGACTTCCTGGAGATGCGGGCCCGCGAGCCGATCACCGCGGCGCTCAGCGAGGTCGCCGGCACTCCGGTGCGCTTCGCCGTCACCGTCGACCCCACGCTCGACGAGACCCCGTCGGCCCCGGCCGCGCCGTCGCCGGCGGAGGTGCCCTCCGCCGCGAGCCCGGACGCGGCGCCCCGCCGCATGGGCTCCCACGCGGCGCCCCCGATCTTCGACGACCGACCCGTCGCCCGGCCCCAGCGATCCAGCGCCGACCGGGGCACGTCCGTGGAGGAGCATTCGGTGGACTCCTCGCGGCTGAACCCGAAGTACACGTTCGAGACCTTCGTCACCGGCGCGTCCAACCGCTTCGCCCACGCGGCGGCGACCGCCGTCGCGGAGGCGCCGGCGAAGGCGTACAACCCGCTGTTCATCTACGGCGGCTCGGGGCTGGGCAAGACCCACCTGCTGCACGCGATCGGCCACTACGCGCGCAACCTCTACCCCGGCATCCGGGTGCGGTACGTGAACTCCGAGGAGTTCACCAACGACTTCATCAACTCCATCCGCGACGACAAGGCGGAGAACTTCCAGCGGCGCTACCGCAACGTCGACGTGCTGCTCATCGACGACATCCAGTTCCTGGGGGGCAAGGAACAGACGGTCGAGGAGTTCTTCCACACCTTCAACACGCTGCACAACGACAACAAGCAGGTCGTCATCACCTCGGACGTCCCGCCCAAGCAGCTCGACGGGTTCGAGGACCGGATGCGGTCGCGCTTCGAGTGGGGCCTGCTCACCGACGTCCAGCCCCCCGACCTCGAGACCCGCATCGCCATCCTGCGCAAGAAGGCGGTCAACGAGAACCTCCAGGCGACCGACGAGGTCCTCAGCTACATCGCCTCGCGCATCTCCACCAACATCCGTGAGCTCGAGGGCGCGCTCATCCGGGTCACCGCCTTCGCCAACCTCAATCGCCAGCCGGTCGAGCTGTCGCTGGCGGAGATGGTCCTCAAGGACCTCATCACCGACCCCGAGGGCGAGGAGATCACGCCGGCGCTCATCATGAGCCAGACGGCGAACTACTTCTCCGTCTCCATCGACGCCCTCTGCTCCGCGGACCGGTCCCGGGTGCTCGTCAACGCCCGCCAGATCGCCATGTACCTGTGCCGCGAGCTCACCGACCTCTCGCTGCCCAAGATCGGCCAGCTCTTCGGCGGCCGCGACCACACCACGGTCATGCACGCCAACCGCAAGATCCGCGAGCAGATGGCGGAGAAACGCTCGACCTTCAACCAGGTCACCGAGCTGACCAACCGCATCAAGCAGAACGCCCGCGGCAACTAGTCCCGGTCCACCTTCCCGACGGCGATACCTGGGTTCCGCCGTCGCGTCACCGCTCGGCGCCCACCCGCGTCACGCCGTCGGTGTCCCGCGATGCCGCTGCCCCGTCGTCGAGGCCGGCGCTCCGCCGTCCCTCCCGCCGGCGGGACCGAACGCACAGCCGTCCCTCCCGCCTCCGCCGTTGACGGCGTGACGCCCCGCTGGGCCGCCGCGCGGCGAGGCGCCCGATGGTGCCGCGTGCCCGCCCTCGGCGCGGCCCCCCGCCCCCCGGCCCTCGGCCCACGCCCGCGCGGCCGAGGAGGGCCCCGGAGCACGTCACCGCCTGAGGGGCCGCCCCCGGCCGCCCGAGGCGCGGCGGCGGCTTCCGCGCACCGTCCGGCGGCGCTCTGCGTGCCGCTGAGCGCCGAATCCGCCGTGAACCGCATCATTCACAGTTGTGCACAAGTCTGTGGATAGAGGTGGACAACCGTCCGCGCGTCAGTGGACAGGTAGTCCCCCACCGGTGGACGGCCGCTGAGGACGAATCACACATCCACTGCCACCGGCCGTCGTCCACAGGTTAGGCCCCCACCCCGCCCACATCGCCGTCAGAGGGCTGACCTGCATCAACACCGGTTCTCCACAGTCTCCACACCGGCTATGACGATGACGAAACTTCTAGAGGGCCATGGATGTGGACAGCCAACAACACGTTCCGCGCCCCCGATCGACCGGCGAACCACAAGGCTGTGGCTCGCTGCTGCCTCCGGCTGTAATTCCTCGCGTAAGGTTGGCCTGCGCCACGCGCGCCCTTTTGGGAAATTCGAGAGAGGTCATCCATCGTGAAGTTCAGGGTCGAACGTGACGTCCTGGCCGAGGCCGTCACGTGGACGGCGCGGTCCCTGCCCGCGCGGCCGCCGGTCCCCGTCCTGGCCGGGGTGCGGATCGAGGCCACCAGCGACGGGGTCCTCAACCTCTCGAGCTTCGACTACGAGGTCTCCGCCCGCTCGGACATCCCCGCCGAGGTCGACACGCCCGGGACCGTCCTGGTCTCCGGCCGCCTCCTCGCCGACATCTCCAAGGCGCTGCCCGCCAAGCCGGTCGACGTCGACGTCGACGGCACCAAGGTGGTCCTGACCTGCGGCGCCTCGCGCTTCACCCTGCTGACGATGCCGGTGGACGACTACCCGGCGCTGCCGGTCATGCCGGAGGTCGCCGGCAGCATCGACGCCGGCGTGCTCACCGAGGCCGTCGGCCAGGTGACCACCGCCGCCAGCCGCGACGAGACCCTGCCGCTGCTCACCGGGGTCCGCATGGAGATCGAGGGCGAGAAGGTCACCCTGCTCGCCACCGACCGCTACCGCCTGGCCATGCGCGAGCTCACCTGGCACCCGGCCTCGCCGTCGGCCTCCGCCGTCGCCCTGGTGCGCGCCCGGACGCTGTCCGACGTCGCCAAGTCGATGACCAGCGCCGGCGCCGTCGACGTCGCGCTGTCCACCGACGGCCCCGCCGCCCTGATCGGCTTCGAGGCCGGCGGGCGGCGCACCACCTCCCTGCTCGTCGAGGGCGACTACCCGCCGGTGCGGCGCCTGTTCCCCGAGAGCACCACGACCCACGCCGTCGTGAGCACCGCGGCCCTCATCGAGGCCGCCCGCCGCGTCAGCCTCGTCGCCGAGCGCAACACCCCCATCCGGCTGACCTTCTCCGAGGGCCAGGTGGTCCTCGAGGCCGGCCAGGGCGACGACGCGCAGGCGTCCGAGGCGCTGCAGGCCGCCCTGACGGGCGAGGACATCTCCACCGCGTTCAACCCGCACTACCTGCTCGACGGGCTCGGGGCGCTGACGGCGCCGTTCGTGCGCATGTCGTTCACCCACCCGAGCAAGCCCGCGGTGATGACCGGGCAGGACTCCCTGGAGGGCGAGGACGACCTCACCTTCCGCTACCTCCTCATGCCCATCCGGTTCGCGGGCTGAGGAGAACCTCGTCACACTGGGGCACAAAGTCCCAGGCCCGGCGGTTGACCACCGAGGGCGATGTGCACCCACCGCCCCTACCGCCGAACGTGACGGCCGGTGACACCGGCCGAGGGAGAGAGCTGTGATGCACATCGGAATGGTCGGGCTGGGCCGCATGGGCGGCAACATGGCCGAGCGGCTGCGCGCCGCCGGCATCGAGGTCACCGGCTACGACGCCAACCCGCAGAACAGCGAGGTCGCCACCCTGGCGGACCTGGCCGCCGCCCTGCCGCAGCCGCGGCGGGTCGTGTGGGTCATGGTGCCCGCCGGTGCCCCCACCGCCGCGGTGCTCGAGGAGCTCGGCCGGGTCCTGGACGAGGGCGACATCGTCATCGAGGGCGGCAACTCCCACTTCGAGGCGGACCAGGCCAACGCCGCCAAGCTCGCCGAGCGGGGCATCGGCTACGTCGACGTCGGCGTCTCCGGCGGCGTGTGGGGCCGGGAGAACGGCTACGGCCTCATGGCCGGCGGCTCCGACGTCGACATCGAGACCCTCATGCCCGTCTTCGACGCGCTGCGCCCGGAGGGCCCGCGCGAGGAGGGCTTCGTCCACGTCGGCCCGGTGGGCGCGGGCCACTACGCCAAGATGGTCCACAACGGCATCGAGTACGGCCTCATGCAGGCCTACGCCGAGGGCTACGAGCTCCTCGAGGCCCGCGACGACCTCGTGCCCGACGTCGGCGCCGTCTTCACCGCCTGGCAGCGCGGCACCGTCGTGCGCTCCTGGCTGCTCGACCTCATGGTCCGCGCCATCAAGACCGACCCCGGTTTCGAGGAGATCAGCGACTGGGTCGACGACTCCGGCGAGGGCCGGTGGACCATCGAGGAGGCCATCAACAGCGCCGTGCCGGTGCCGGTGATCTCCGCCGCCCTCTTCGCCCGCTTCTCCTCGCGCCAGCCCAGCTCGCCCGCCATGCGCGCCGTCGCCGCGCTGCGTCAGCAGTTCGGCGGCCACGCGACCAAGGCCGCCCAGCAGGCCTGACGGCGCCGACCCGGCCCGCGGACGACCCGTCGTCCGCGGGCCGAGCCACACCCGGACGACGGCGTAGCCTGGCCATGACGGCCGGGAGGCCGCGCCACACCGACCACACCGAGACAGAGCGAGGAGGGACCGGCCGGACATGTTCGTCTCCGACCTGGCCCTCAACGACTTCCGCTCCTACCACGAGGTGGTCCTCGCCCTCGACCCCGGCGTCACCGCCTTCGTCGGCCAGAACGGCCAGGGCAAGACCAACCTCGTCGAGGCCATCGCCTACCTGTCGACCTTCTCCAGCCACCGGGTGGCCGCCGACGCGGCGCTGGTCCGCCAGGGCACGCCGGGCGCCGTCGTGCGCGCCAAGGTGGTCCACGACGAGCGACCCACCCTCGTCGAGCTGGAGATCGTGGCGGGCAAGGCCAACCGCGCCCGGCTCAACCGCGCCCCGGCGCGCACCCGCGACGTGCTCGGCGTCGTGCGCACCGTGCTCTTCGCGCCCGAGGACCTCGAGCTGGTCAAGGGCGACCCCGGGCACCGCCGCCGCTTCCTCGACGACCTGCTCGTCCTGCTCACCCCGCGCCTGGCCGGCACCCGCGCCGAGTACGACAAGGTGCTGCGCCAGCGCGGGGCCCTGCTGAAGTCCGCCGGGGCGGTGCGGCGCCGCGGCGGGCGCCCGGACCTCAGCACCCTCGACGTGTGGGACGGCCAGCTCGCGGCCGCCGGCGCCCAGATCGTCGCCGCGCGCACCGCCCTCGTGCGCCGCCTGCGCCCCTTCGCCGCCCAGGCCTACGAGCAGGTCAGCGCCGGCCAGGGCGCCGCGCGGCTGGACTACCGCGCCAGCGTCGACACCGTCGAGGGCGCCGCCGACATCACCGCCGCGGAGCTTGCCGGCCCCGGGGGCGAGGCGGCCGCCGCGGCGCTCGAGGCCCGCGAGGCGGCCCTCCTCGACGTCCCGGCGGTGACCGAGCGGCTGCTCGCGGCGATGCAGCGGCTGCGCGACAAGGAGCTCGACCGGGGCGTATCGCTCGTGGGCCCGCACCGCGACGACCTCGTCCTCTCCCTCGGCACCCTGCCCGCCAAGGGCTACGCCAGCCACGGGGAGTCCTGGTCCTTCGCCCTCGCCCTGCGGCTGGCCTCCTACGAGGTGCTGCGCGAGGACGACGGCTCCCCGTGGGGCACCGACGGCGAGCCGGTGCTCATCCTCGACGACGTCTTCGCCGAGCTCGACGCCCGCCGGCGCGAGCGGCTCGCGGCCATGGTCGCCGGCGCGCGGCAGGTGCTCATCACCGCCGCGGTGGCGGAGGATGTCCCTGCGGCGCTCGACGGCGCCCGCTTCACCGTCCACGCCGGGGAGGTCACGCGTGGCTGAGCAGCCCCCGCAGGAAGCCGACGGCACCGAGGAGGAGGCCGACGTCGTCGCCCGGGTCGCCCTCGAGCGGGCCCGGGAGGCCGCCCGGGCCAAGGGCCAGCTGCGCACGAGCGCCCCGCGCCGGCGCCGGGCCGGCCGCGTGCCGGACGCCCCGCCCGA
>NZ_VUKF01000005.1 GCF_009193185.1 Georgenia thermotolerans
GGATGTGCGGCGACACCCGACCACCTTAGGCCCCGATTTAGTGCCACATTTCCCAGCACCGAACGGACAAACCTGCAGGTCAGCGCGGCGCCCCACCGGTCAGCCCCGATTCGTGAGCCAAGTCAGGTCGGGACGGGGCCAGCGCATGCGGACGGCGGAGACTCGGCCATGATGACGTCATGACGCACCCCGAGACCCCCCGCTCCCCGGGCCGCCGGCGCGGCGGCAGCGTCGCCGTCGTCGGCGGCCGCGTCCTGCCCATGGCGGGCCCGCCGATCGACGGCGGCACGGTGGTGGTCGTCGACGGCGTGATCCGGCAGGTGGGCCGCGACGTCGCCGTGCCGTCCGGGGTGCCCGTCGTCGACGCGGCCGGTCGCTGGGTGCTGCCCGGGTTCGTCGACGCGCACGCCCACGTCGGCGTCGCCGAGGAGGGCGAAGGATGGGCCGGCGACGACTCCAACGAGATGTCCGGGCCGGTCATGGCGGCGGTGCGGGCCCTCGACGCCATCAACATCGAGGACCTGGGCTTCCGCGACGCCCTCGAGGGCGGGGTGACCAGCGTCGTGGTCAAGCCGGGCTCGGGCAACCCGATCGGCGGGCAGACCGTCGCCATCAAGACCTGGGGCGGGCGCACCGTCGACGAGCAGGTCATCAAGGCCGCGGTGTCCGTGAAGTCGGCGCTGGGCGAGAACCCCAAGCGGGTCTACCACGACCGCAAGGAGCTGCCCTCGACCCGCCTGGGCGTGGCCCGCGTCATCCGCGAGGCGTTCGTCAAGGCCCGCAACTACGCCGAGGCCCGCGAGCACGCCGCCCGCGAGGGCAGGCCTATCGAGCGGGACCTCACCCACGAGGTGCTCGCCCGCGTGCTCGCCGGCGAGCTCGTCTGGGACCAGCACACTCACCGCCACGACGACATCGCGACCGCCATCCGTCTCGCCGAGGAGTTCGGCTACCGCCTCGTGGTCAACCACGGCACCGACGGGGCCAAGCTCGCCGACCTGCTGGCCGAGAAGAACATCCCGGTGATCTTCGGCCCGATGATCTCCAACCGGTCCAAGGTGGAGCTGCGCGACCGCGGCCTGGAGAAGATCGTCGACCTGGCCGCAGCGGGCGTGCAGGTCGCGATCACCACCGACCACCCTGTCGTCCCGATCCAGTTCCTCGTGCACCAGGCCTCCATCGCGGTGAAGGCGGGGCTGGACCGCGACGTCGCCCTCGCGGCGCTGACGGTCAACCCCGCGCGGATGCTCGGCCTGGACGACCGCGTCGGCGCCCTGGCCCCGGGGCTGGACGGTGACGTCGTGGTCTGGTCGGGCGACCCGCTGGACCTGTACGCCCGGACGGAGCGGGTGTTCATCGGGGGGCGGGAGGTCTACGCCGACGGGCGGGTGGTGGAGCGCTTCTGAGCCCCACCGACTAGACTTATTGAAACTTTGACGATTTCGGGGAGGAGACCATGAGCACCGAGACCACCACCGAGGCCGAGCACCCCGAGCACCAGGAGGGCGGGCGCTACACGACGCCGGGCAAGGAGTACTCCCGCGACACCCGCTACATCACCACCCGCATCACCGCCGACGGCCGGGACGGCTACCCCGTCGAACCGGGCCGGTACCGCCTCGTCGCCGCCCGGGCCTGCCCCTGGGCGAACCGCACCCTCATCGTGAGGCGCCTCCTGGGCCTCGAGGACGCGATCTCGGTCGGGCTGCCCGGGCCGACGCACGACGCGCGGTCGTGGACCTTCGACCTCGACGAGGGCGGCAAGGACCCGGTCCTGGGGATCCACTGGCTGCAGGAGGCCTACTTCGCGCGCTTCCCCGACTACCCCCGCGGGATCACCGTCCCCGCCGTCGTCGACGTCCCCGCCGGCGCGGTGGTGACGAACGACTTCGCCCAGATCACGCTCGACTTCTCCACCGAGTGGACGGCGTACCACCGCGAGGGCGCGCCCGACCTCTACCCCGAGGCCCTGCGCGAGGAGATCGACGCCGTCAACCAGCGGGTCTTCACCGAGGTCAACAACGGCGTCTACCGCTGCGGGTTCGCCGGGTCGCAGGAGGCCTACGACAAGGCCTACGTCCGGCTGTGGGCGGCGCTGGACTGGCTCGAGGAGCGGCTCAGCGGGCAGCGCTACCTGGTGGGCGACACCATCACCGAGGCGGACGTGCGGCTGTTCACCACCCTGGTCCGCTTCGACGCCGTCTACCACGGGCACTTCAAGTGCAACCGGAACAAGCTCACCGAGATGCCGGCGCTGTGGGGCTACGCCCGCGACCTGTTCCAGACGCCCGGCTTCGGCGACACCGTGGACTTCCAGCAGATCAAGGAGCATTACTACGTCGTCCACACCGACATCAACCCCACGCAGATCGTGCCGGCCGGACCGGACCTGTCCGGCTGGCTGACCCCGCACGGGCGCGAGGCGCTCGGGGGCCGGCCCTTCGGCGACGGCACCGCGCCGGGCCCGGTCCGGCCGGGCGAGGAGGTCGACCCCGCGCACACCGCGGCGGCGATGCGCGGCTGACGCCGAGGCCGGACCCGCGCTGGGCGGCCGAGCCACGAGAGGGGCCGGGCACCGTCACGGTGCCCGGCCCCTCGGCTGCGCGGCCCCCGGGTGGTGCGGGCCGGCGCGCTACTGGTAGCTGATGAAGTTCGGCGTCGGCTGGACCTGCATCGTCTGCTCCGGGGTGAGCATCGGGCTGTCCTCGTCGTAGAAGTTCTTCCACCCCCACCAGCGGATGCTCGGTGCGTTCGCGTGCAGGGTGCGCCACGTGCCGGCCTTCGCCGGCTGGGACCCCTGGCCGTCGGCGTGGATGAGGACGGCGAGCTCCGAGCGAGACTGGTCCACGCCGTCGACGCCCGGGATCATCCGGACCTGGAACTGGTGGAGCACGAGGATCTTCTGCGGCAGGCGGTTCGCGCGGGTGAGGTCGGCGAGCCAGCCGACCACCTGGTTGACCTCGGCGACGTCGACCTGGCCGATCTGCCGCAGGTGCACCTGGTCCGGGCGCAGCCGCCACTCGGGATCGAGCGCGAGCCCGACGTTGGGCATCTTCAGCAGCTCCTCGTACCGCTTGGCCTGGGTGAGGAAGTCGGTGCGTCCGGGCTGCAGGTCGAGCACCACGTACTGCCCGTGCTCGTGCGCCAGCTCCACGAGCGGGCGCAGCTGCTCCACGCTCGCCTCGGACGAGTAGTTCCCGTCGTCGCCCGGGCCGCCGGAGGCGACCGTGGCGATGATCTCCAGCGCGGGCACGACGGTGGTGTCGGTCAGCGGACGGTACGCCTCGGCGTGGGCCTGGGCGCGCTCGACCGTGGCCGGCGCGTCCTGCTCGCCCAGGACCCCCAGGGCGCGGCTGCCCGGGTGCCCGTAGAGGGCGACGTAAGTCTTGCCGGGCAGGGCGAGCTGACCGCCGCCCGGCAGCTCGGCGCCGGTCGCCGCGGTGGCGGCGCGCCAGGCGAGGGTGCCCGCGTCGCCGAAGGCGGTGCCGAGCCCGACGACGACGTCCGGCGCGTTGGCGGCGGTCGCCTGGACGGTCTCGCTCGTCGCACGCGGGTCGCCGTTGGGCACCAGCTGCACCCGGGCGCCGGCGCTGCGGGCGTTGGCGACGGCCGCGGCCTGGGCGGGGTCGCCGGTGCTCATGACGACGACGCCCTCGGCCGCCGGCGTGGGCCGGGTGGTGGGGGGCAGGGTGGGCGCGGCGTCCTGCGACGGCGCACCCTCGGCCGGAGCCGGGGCGTCCTGCGACGGCGCGGGCTCAGCGGGCACTGCCGCCTCGCCCGCCGGCCCGGGGGCGCCCTCCCCGGCCCTCGTCAGGTACGTCGGCGCGTCCGGGTCGAGGCCGGCCACCGCCGCCACCTCGCCCGCCTCCGCCACGGGCTCGCCGGCCGCCAGGGCCACGCCGAGCAGCTCGCCCAGCGCGGCCGGGTCGGCCGGCGCGGCCACGGCGGCGACGTCGGCGCCGTCGGGGACGTCCGCCGTCCCCATGGTGAGCACCGCCTCGGGATGCAGGCGCTCGAGGTCGGCGCCGACGGTCGCGTCGTCACCGTCGAGGAGCACCGGGACACCGAGCGCGACCGCGGCCGAGGCGGCGGGCAGGACGGCGTCCCCGGTCGTCAGCACGACCACGGGTGCGGCGGCGAAGAAGGTCTCGACGCTCTGGCGGGCCAGCTCCGCCGGGTCGTCGGTGCCCAGCACCGCCGTCTCGCCCGGGCCGACGAGCTCGCTCGCGGCGGGCGGCGGTGGCGACGTCGTCGTCTCGGTGGTGGTCCCGCCGTCGGCCGCGGTGCACCCGGCCAGGACGAGCGCGGCGACGGGCACGAGCAGGGCGCGACGGCGCACGGGGCTCCTTCCGGACGGGACTGGGCCCTGACACCGTACGTGCCCGAGCGCGCAGGACGCACCTCATTCCCGGGCGAGGTGGTCCGACTCACGGAGGCGCCCCCCACCCGTCGCGGACGGGCGACGCGGAAAATGCCGACCGGCGAGGACGACGCCGCGTCGTCAGGCGTCGACGCCGGCCCGGTCAGCGCGCGATCGCGTCAGCGGATGACCGCGCGCAGGTTGCCCAGCGCGATGGGGTCGGGCGGCACGCCGCGCGCGGCCGAGGAACCGAGGGCCCAGCACGCCCACGTCGCCCCGCCCACGCCGTCGGCCGGGC
This sequence comes from Georgenia thermotolerans, assembly GCF_009193185.1. GTDB lineage: Bacteria > Actinomycetota > Actinomycetes > Actinomycetales > Actinomycetaceae > Georgenia > Georgenia thermotolerans. The sequence continues at coordinate 4,659 of NZ_VUKF01000005.1, forward strand.
CGCTGGCGCGGGCGCAGCGCGCGAGCACCGTCAGCCCCAGCCACGCCGTCGCCTCGCGCGACTCCACCCAGGTGGCCATGCCCTCGGGGTCGTCGGTGAGCGCGCGGCCGGCGACCAGGGCCAGGTCCTGCATGTCCAGGGCGAGCTCGAGCTGCGCGACGGCCCCCGCCCGGCCGGTGACGGTGCCCGCGCCGATGTGGTCCAGGGCGTTCCCGCACGAGGCGAGCACCCGCGCGACGTAGCTGCGGACCATCGGCATCGCGCTGCCGCGGGCCACGAGCAGCAGCACCACGACCGCCACCGCGAGCCCGACGACGGTGTCGAGCAGGCGCTCGGTGACGACCGGGAACACCCCCTCGAAGGCGCCGCCCGTGGCGATGGTCAGCGCGAGCGGGGTGATCATCGAGACGGCCACCGCGTAGTTGCGCGGCACGGCGAGCTCGATCGCGCCCTGCAGCACCACGAGGATGGCGACGGTCACCCACTGGCTCGGGCCGGCGGCGGTGATCACGGCGAAGATCCCCAGGCCCACCACCGTGCCGATGAACCGGTTGCGGGCGCGGATGAGCGAGCGGCGCCGGTCGAGGCCCTGGTAGAGCACCAGGGCGGAGACCATCATCGCCCAGTACATGTGGTCGGTGCCGAGGGTCAGCGCGATGAGCCCGGAGACGACGATGCCCAGCGCCACGCGTCCGGCGGCGTCCAGCGGCACGGTCGGGGCGTGGAGCGCGCGCCGGAGCATCCGCCAGGTGGTGGGCAGGCCGAGCGGGGTCTCGGTGCGGTCGGCGGCCAGGTCCGGGTCCGGCGAGCTGCCGGGCAGCATGTGCGAGGCGTACGCCTGGTGCAGGGCGGACAGCTCCGCGACCCGGGCCAGCGCCCCCGGCCGCCGGGAGGTGGTGTCGCCGGCGTCCCACAGCACCCCCCAGGCGTGGTGCAGCGCCGCGGCGGCCTGGGCCGAGTGCTGCTTCGCCCGGTCGGCGTACCGGTCCGTCGCGAGGAAGCGCTCGACGGCGCCCTGCGCCTGCCGCAGGGCCTTGGCCTGCGGGGCCGCCCGGTTGAGCAGCAGGTCGGCCATGGCGATCGGGACGGCGCAGCCCGCGCCGATCGCGGTGGCGGCGATCATGAGGGCCGGCGGCACCGTGCCCTGTGCGGGCACGAACCCGGCGACGCCGGCGACCATGACGAAGAAGAACGCCCCGGGCGGGCCCGAGCGCAGCGCCAGGGTCGCGTACGTGGCCGCCGCGCCGATCACGGTGAGCAGCAGGATCGCCGCCCAGCCGATGCCCGCGGTCAGCGCGCCGAGGGCGGAGCACAGGACGAAGCCCAGCGCGACGACGACGAGCATCCGCCAGCGGTAGCGCATCGGCCGCCCCGCGCCGTAGAGCACGGTGAAGGCGCCGGTGCTCGCCATGAGGCCGACCTCATGGTGGCCCAGCAGCGTCAGCGTGGTGAGCGGGACGCCGATCGCGGCGCTGGCGCGCGCCGCCGTCGGCCAGGCGAGCGTGCGGATCGAGGTGCGGGTGTCCGTCCACCGGTCCCCCGCCCGCTCGCTCACGTGTGCACGCTCCTCGCCGCTCGGGTCCTGGGTACCCGTTCAGGGTAACGACGCCCCTGCTCGGAGGCCTTGTGGGGGCGACGTGGTGCCGCCCACCCGGCGCGCCCCCATGACCGACCCCACAGGGCCGGTCGGGCCGCGGCGCGCGACAATCGGACCATGTCCGTGCCCCCGCCCGACGACGCCCCGCTGACCGCGGCCGGCCTCGGCCTGCCCGCCGACCGCCTCGGCGAGCGGGCCACGCTGCTGCAGGTCTCGAGCGCGTTCTGCGCCCCGTGCGCGGGCGCGCGGGTGGTGGCCAGGCGGGTGGCCGAGACGGCCGAGGGGGTGCGCCACGTCGAGGTCGACGTCGCCGGTCACGAGCGGCTGGCCGCGGCCCTGCAGATCCGCAGCACGCCCACCGTGCTCGTGCTCGACGGCGCGGGGCGGGTGCGTCACCGGGTCGAGGGCGTGCCGCGGCTGGCGTGGCTGCGCGAGGCGGTTGCGGGCGTCTGACCGGGGCCGGGCCACCTGACCGGCCCGGCGGAACGTGTCCGGGAGCCGCGAGGCCCCGGCGTCGACGTCAGGCCCGGGTGACCGCGAGCCCCGCGACGATCGACTCGACCAGCTCGGCGGTCTCCTCCCAGTCGGCGACGGCGTGGGTGGGCATGCCCAGCCGCACGACCGGGTAGTCGTTGCCGCCCTCGTCGAGCCGGTCGCCGACGAAGAGCATGTCCAGCACGTCGATGCCGGTCTGCTCGCTCAGCCGCTCCATGCCATAGGCCTTGTCCACGCCCTTGCGGGTGATGTCCACCGACGTCGACCCGCCCGAGCGCACCTCGAGGTCGGGCAGCCGGGCGGCGACGGCGTCGCGCAGGGCCCCCTTCCGCTCACCGGTGGGGTCCCACGCCTTCTTGGCCTCCAGCGGGGCCTGCTGGCCCAGCGCGGAGAACGTGATCTGCGAGCCGCGGTCCTCGAGGATGTCGCCCCAGGTCCGCTCCTCCCACAGCCCCAGGCGCCGGGCCTCCTCCTCGACGGCGGTCACGGCCCGGAACCGCTCGTCCTCGGTGAGGTCGTGCGCGTAGACCTGGTGCCACTCCCCCGCCTCGAAGCGCAGGTAGCGGGTGCCGCAGGTGGGCATGAGGTGCAGGCGGGACAGCTGCTCCGCCGTCGCCGGCAGGTGGGCGAGCACCTGGTCGCGGAACTGGCCGAAGTGGCCGCCGGAGATGATGCACACCGGCAGCGAGTCGAGCAGCGCGGCGAGGGCGGTGCCCATGCGCGCGGGCATCGGGGACTTCGACGGCGCCAGGGTGTCGTCCAGGTCGAAGGCGATCAGTCGCGGGTCCGTCACGTCTCGGTCTCCTGCTCGGCGGCCGCACCGGGCGGTGCGGGCACGCCGGTCGGCGTGCTGCTCGAGCGATTATGCCCGCCGGGGTCCCGTTCGTCGGCGTCCGCGCGTCGGGACCGGCGAGCCGGCGGTCCCGGCGGGCACAATGTGGGCCATGACTGTGCCGCGGTTCACGCTCAACGACGGTTACGCCCTGCCCGCCATCGGCCTGGGGACGTGGGCCATGTCCGACGACGAGGCGGCCACCGCCGTCGCCGAGGGCATCCGGACGGGCTACCGGCTCATCGACACCGCAGCCTCCTACGGCAACGAGGCCGGCGTGGGTCGCGGCATCGCCGAGTCCGGGGTGCTGCGCGAGGAGCTCATCGTCACGAGCAAGCTGCGCGGGCGCGACCAGGGGTACGAGGAGACGCTGCGGGCGTTCGAGACCACCCGCCGGGACCTCGGCGTGGAGTACGTCAACCTCTACCTCATCCACTGGCCGCTGCCCCGGCAGGACAAGTACGTGGAGACCTGGAAGGCGATGATCAAGCTGCGCGAGGACGGGCTCGTGCGCTCGATCGGCGTCTCCAACTTCACCGCCGAGCACCTCGACCGCATCATCGGCGAGACCGGGGTGGCGCCGTCGGTCAACCAGATCGAGCTGCACCCCGGCTTCCCGCAGGACGAGATGCGGCGGGTCGACGCCGAGCGCGGCATCGTCACCCAGTCCTGGCGACCGCTGGGCAAGGGCCGCCTCCTCGACGCCCCCGCGGTGGTGGAGGCGGCCGGCTTCCACGGCGTCAGCCCGGCGCAGGTGATCCTGCGGTGGCTCCACCAGCTGGGCACGGTGCCCATCCCGAAGTCTGCCGACCCGCAGCGCCAGAAGGAGAACTTCGACATCTTCCGGTTCAACCTGCGCCAGCCGGAGATGGAGCGCATCAGCGCCATGGCCGGCGGCCGCCTCGGCGGCGACCCCGACACCCACGAGGAGTTCTGACCCCCAGGGTGGTGAGGCGTCAAGAAGTGCACGAGACGTCAAGAAGTGCGCGAGACGTCACAAAGTGCGCGAGGAGTCACGAAGTGCTTGAGCGGCCACGTTCAACACCTGACGGCAATGGTGTCGCGCCCGTCCTGGTCCGCCGGGAGCAGCGGACCCCGCTCGCGTCGGCGCCACGGCGCTCCTTGACCTCCGGCGCACTACTCGACCTCTGGCCCACTCTTTGACGTCTCGCGCACTCATTGACGTTTCGCGCACTCATTGACCGCTCGCGCACTCTTTGACGTCTCGCGCACTACTTGACCGCTGGCGCACTCTTTGACGTCTCGCGCGCTACTTGACGTTTCGCGCCGCTTGCGGCTGGCGCCGGTAGTACTCCGCCAGGCGCGCGAAGCCCTCGTCCAGGCTCACGCCGGGCCGCCAGCCCAGGGCCTCGAGGGTGCGGCGCAGGTCGAACCAGTGCGCGGTGGAGAGCTGCTCGGCGAGGAACCGGGTCATCGGCGGCTCGTCTCGACCGGGGCGCACCGCCCACGCCTTCTCGATGAGTCCCCCGGCCGCGCGGGCCACCGCGCCGGGCACCGCCCAGCGCGGCGCCGGGACGCCGCCGGCCCGGCACATGGCCGCGATGAGCTCGAACACCGGCCGCGGCTCGCCGTTGGTGACGACGAACGCCTCCCCGTGCGCCGCCTCCGCCCGGTCCAGCGCGGCGACGATCGCGCTGACGGCGTTGTCGACGTACGTGGTGTCGATGAGCGCCGCGCCGGCGTCCAGCCGCGGCAGCCGGCCGGCGCGTGCCCGGTCCACCACCCGCTGGACCAGCTGGGTGTCCCCCGGCCCCCACACGATGTGCGGGCGCACGGCCACGACGGCGAATCCGGGCGCGTCCGCCGCCAGGGCGAGCAGCTCGGCGGCCGCCTTGGTGCGCGCGTAGTGGCCGCGGGCGCGTTTGGGCTGGGCGGGCCCGGCGCCCTCGCCCACGATGGAGGCGCCGGTGTGGGCGACCGACGGCGAGGAGACGAACACGAACCGCTCGGCGCCGCCGGCCCGGGCGGCCTCGAGCAGCAGCCGCGTGCCGTCGACGTTGGTCCGCTCGAACTCGGCGAGCGGCCCGGCGAAGGACACCTTCGCGGCCAGGTGCACGACGGCGTCCTGGCCGCCGGCCGCCGCGGCGACCGCGTCGGCGTCGTCGACGGACCCGCGCACGTCCCGCGCGCCCGCGATGCCGGAGGGGCGCCGCTGAAGCGTGGTGACCACGTCGCCGCGGGCGAGCAGCGCCGTCGCCACCTCCCGGCCGAGCATGCCGCTCGCGCCGGTCACCAGCACCCTCACGGCCGGCCCGCCCGCAGCCCGGCCAGGAACCGCGCCGCCCAGGCGGCGATCCGCGCACGCTCGACCTTGGAGTTGTGCCGCACGTCGGTGGGCACCTCGGGCACGCGCAGCACGGCTGCGACGGGCACGGCCGCCACCGCTCGCACGGCCCGGGCGAGGCCCTCGGGCGCCAGCGCCGGGCGGTGCCGAGCGCCGGGGTCGACGTCCGGATCGGTCTCGACGACGACCACCACCTGCTGGGCGCCCACCGGGCCGACGCCGACCACCGCCGCGCGCCGCACGGCCGGCAGGTTGAGCACGTCGTTCTCGAGCTGGACGGGGGTGACGACGCCGTCGGGGGTGACGATGACGTGGGAGAGACGGCCCTCGATCCACAGCCGCCCGGCCGCGTCGAGGTGGCCGACGTCGCCGGTGCGGTGCCAGCCGGGCCAGGTGGCCGAGGCGTCCTGGGTGGCCCAGAGCCGGTCGTAGCGGTCCTTGAGGTGCGGCGCGGTGACGAGCACCTCGCCGGTGATCCCAGGCTCGTCGGTGGGCCGGCCGGTCGCCTCCCCCATGTCGTCCAGGGGCACGACGCGGATGTGGGCGCCGGCCACCGGGGTGCCCACGCAGCTCCCGCCGCCGGCCCCGGTCACGGCGCCCGCCCGGGCGTCGGACTCGGCGGCCTCCACCTGCTCCAGGGAGACGTCGGTCAGCGGCAGCACCTCGGTCATCCCGTACGGGGTGTGCGGCTCGGCGTTCGGCATGACGGTGCGCGCCTGGGCCAGGCGCGCGGAGGAGATCGGGGCGCCGGCGGAGAGGAACAAACGCACCCCACCGAGCGCCTCGCGCTGCGCGGGCGAGAGCCCGTCGGCCGTGCGCACGACGTTGGCCAGTGCCGACGGGGAGGCGAAGACGGCGTAGGCGTCGATCGCCGCGGCCGCGTCGCCCAGGGCCGCCGCGGTGAGGGTGCCCGGGCTGGCGACGTCCATGTCCGGGGTGGCGCTCGTGGCGCCGGTGGCCGTGCCCAGCAGCGCGAACGGCGCGAAGCCGGCGACGAAGCTCCGCTCGGGCGACAGGCCGTAGGTGGCGGCGACGACGTCGCGCATCCCGGCCAGGCGCCGGTGGGTGTAGACGACGCCCTTGGCCGGGCCCGTGGAGCCGGAGGTGAAGAGGATGGCCGCGTCGGCGTCCGGGTCGGGCTCGGGCGGCAGGTGGCCGCCGGCGCCGTCGAGGACCGCGCCGCGGGCGAGCAGCTCGCGCACGCTGCCGAAGATCCGGAAGGTGCGCCGGCGGGTGTGGGCGGTGCGCGGCGGGGTGTAGCCGACGTCGTGACCGCTGGGGACGGCGACGAACTTCCGGCCCGGCCAGCCCAGCAGGCGGCCGGCGACGAGCGCCTTCTCGATGCCGATGATGTGGTCCGGTGCCGCCCCGCGCACCGCCCGCGTCAACCCCTTGAGGCCGAGCCCGGCGTCGGCGAGGACGACGACGGCGCCCAGCCGCAGGCACGCGAACAGCGCCGTGGTGAGGTCCACGCCGGGCGGGACGAGCAGGCTGACCCGCTGGCCGGGGCGCACCCCGGCGTCGGCCAGACCGAGGGCGAGGTGACGGACCCGGGCGGCCAGCTCGGACCAGCTCAGCTCGGAGCGGCCGGCGGCGGACAGGGCGACGACGGCGGCGGCCGGGGAGTCGGCCTGCTCCTCCAGCGCGGCATACAGGGGGCGGTACTCCGCGACGGCCAGGGCGGGTCGGGCGCCCGGCTCCGTCCCGGCCGCGGGCACGTCGGGTGCACCCGCCATCCGCTCCGCACGCTCGGCCGGGGCCGCGGGGCGGCCCACCCCCCGCCGGTCGAGCCAGCGCACGAGCGTGCCGGCGACGTCGGCGTCCTCGACCACGAGGTGCCCGGCCCCCTCGAAGCGGTGGACGTCGGCGTGCGGGAGCCGCTCGAGCAGGTCGCGGAGGTAGCGCTCGTAGAACACCGGGTCGCGCGGGCCCCACATGATCAGCGTGGGCACGTCCAGCCCGCGCACGCCCGCGGCGATGCGCTCGAGCTCGGCGTGGCTGGGATGGGTGGCGTCGACGGGGATGTCCTCGACGAACGCCGCGATGCCCGCCCGCGCGGCGGCGCTGCGGTAGGGCGCCCGGTAGGCGGCCTTGACCTCCGGCGCCAGGGCCGGGTGCGCCAGCGCGAGGGTGACCTCCAGGAAGGCGGGCGTGGCCTGCGTGCCCGGGCCGTGCACCCGGCGGCTGCGGGCCAGGCGCAGCAGGTAGGGCACCTTGGTGCGGGCGGCCTGGTGCACCGCGGTGTTGGTGAGCGCCACCGCCGCCAGCTCGCGCGGGTGGTCCACCGCCCAGCCCAGGGACACCACCCCGCCCCAGTCGTGACCGACGGTCACCACGGGCCGCCCGTCCCACGCCGGCCCGGACAGCCCGAGGACGTCGGTCAGCTCGCCCAGCTCCCGCACCCGGTCCGCGAGGCGGTGGGTGAGGCCCGTGCGCTCGGAGTAGCCCATCTCGAGCTGGTCGACGGCGACCACGCGCCAGCCTGCCGCCGCCCCGGCCGCGAGCACCGAGCGCCACAGGTAGGACCACGTGGGGTTGCCGTGCACGCACAGCAGCGTCCCGCGCGGCTCGGCGCCGCCGAGGGAGTCGAGGTTGTCGAGGTAGTGCCAGCGGTACCCACCCGCCATCGCCTGCCGGGACCACGCGGGGTAGACGCCGGGCCAGGCCTCGGGCGCCGGCCGTCCCGCCGGTGCGGTCACCAGGCGAGCTCCAGGATCGCGGTGTTGAGCCCGGACCCCACGCCCAGGCACATCACCCGGTCCCCGGCGCTGAGGGACTCGGCCTGCTCCGACAGCGTCATGGCGATGGACGCCGGGCCCACGTTGCCCCAGCGGTCGAAGGTGATCGGCACCGCGGCCGGGTCCAGGTCGACGGCCTCGACGATGGCGTTGGTGTAGGGGGTGGAGATCTGGTGGGTGACGTAGCGGTCCATGCCCGAGAAGTTCCACCCGTCGGCCTCGGCCTCGTGCCAGGCGTCGGTGACGAGCTGGAGCCCGTGGCGCAGCAGGTTCTTGGTGTCGGTGGTCATCTTCCCGAAGCTGCCCACGCACAGCTCGTGGTGCTCGGTGCCGGCCCGGGAGACCGCGCCGACGATGCGGTGGCCGTCGGGGCGGCGCGAGGCACGGCCGACCACGGCGGCCGCGGCGCCGTCACCGAGGGTGAGGGACGCGAACTGGTCGGCGTAGTCCCGCCGGGTCACGCCGTCGGCCAGGAGCCGGGCGAGGGTGTCCTCCTGGGTGGGCCGCACGTCCTCGCTGTTGACGATGACGGCGTAGTCGACCTGCCCCGCGTCGATCATGGCCGCGGCCATCTGCAGGCCGTTGACGAACCCGACGCAGGCGTTGGTGATGTCGAAGTTCAGCGCCGAGGACGGCAGCCCCATCCGGTCGTGGACGCGCACCGCCACGGACGGCTCGAGGGTGCTGCGCGAGACCGAGGTGTTGATGAGCAGCCCCACCTCGCCCGGGTCCACCCCGGCCTCGGCCAGCGCCTTGCTGCCCGCCTCGGCGGCCATGTCCTCGAAGGCCGTGCCCGGCCGCCACCAGCGGCGCTCGCGCACGCCGGAGACGCGCTCCAGGAGGTGGTCCGGCAGGCGCAGCTTCTGCCGGGTGGGGGCCAGCCGCTCCTCGAACTCGGCGGACGTCACGACCACCGGCGCCTCGATGTGGGCGAGCGCCACGATGGCGCTGTCGCGGTACCGGAAGCTGGCGTTTCCCCGTAGATGCACCACCTAAGGTTACGGAACGCCCGCTCGGGCGCGCATGCGATGGGAGCGGCGACAGGGCGCGGGAACTCCTCGCCGCCGTCGTTCGTCCGCGCGCGAGCCGCGGCGGCCGCGCGCGGACGGTCGCCTACCGTCCGGTTGTGGCCCATCTCACCGCGCCGGGGCGCCGCCCGGCTCCTCGTCGAGGAGGTGGACGACGTCGTCGTCGGGCAGCGGGTGCCGCAGGAGGAAGACGACGGCGGTCCCCAGCCCGCCCCAGACCACGACCAGCGCGACGACCAGCATGACGAGGGCGGCCGCGCTCATCGGACAGCCTCCGCCGGCAGCGGCTCGGGCGTGAAGTCGTCCACCGGGCGGCGCCACCGCAACGCGGCGAGGGCGAGCGCCGCGAGGAGCGCGCCGCCGGCCACGCCCCAGCCCACCGCGTTGACGAACGCCCACGGGTAGCCGCTGTAGGGCTTCGTGAGGAGCTCGGCGAGACTGCTGACGAGCATCACCGTCAGCGCGAGGGGGACGACGACGCCGACGAGCACCCGCCACCACCGGCCCACCCGGGCGGTGGAGACCCAGTTGAGGTGGGCCTGCAGCTCCGGCAGCCGGCGGGCGGCGTAGGTCACCACGAGGCACATGGTGATGGCCGAGCCGATGACGCCGACCTCGTTGGCGTACTTGTCGGCGGTGTCGAGCATGGCCAGGCCGGACGTCGTCGAGTACAGGGCCAGGGAGATCAGGGCGCAGAGCCCGCCGACGACGCCCACCGCCCGCGCGCGGCTCAGGTCGAACTTCTCCTGGAAGGCGGCGGAGACGACCTGGAGGATCGAGATGAGCGAGGTGAACCCGGCCAGCGTGAGGGAGACGAAGAAGAGGATCCCGAACACCGGGCCCGCGGGCATCATCGAGATGACCTGCGGGAAGGTGACGAAGCTGAGGATGACCCCGCTGATCCCCTCCAGCTCGCCCACGGCGATGCCCTGCTGGTGGGCCATGAACCCCAGGGTGGCGAAGACGCCGATGCCGGCGAGCAGCTCGAAGGAGGAGTTGGCGAAGGCGGCGACGTACGACGTCGGCACGAGGTTGGCGCGCCGGCGCAGGTAGCTCGAGTAGGTGAGCATGATGCCGAAGCCGATGGACAGCGAGAAGAAGATCTGGCTGTAGGCCGCGATCCACACGCCGGGGTCGGCCAGGGCGCTCCAGCTGGGGGTGAAGAAGGCGTTCAGCCCGTCCACCGCGCCGGGCAGGAACAGGGCCCGCACGACCAGCAGGGTGAACAGCACGACGAGCAGCGGGAGCATGATCTTGTTCGCGCGCTCCAGGCCCCGCTGGACCCCGAGGGCGAGCACGACGAGCGTGACGGCCCAGACGGCGACCATGGGCCAGAAGATCCCGCCGACGACGTCGGTGCTCAGCGTGGGCCCGGCGTCCTGGAGGAAGTCCCCGACGAAGAATCCCGCCGGGTCGCTCCCCCACGCCTCGGTCACCGAGAAGCCGACGTAGCGGATCGCCCACACGAGGATGACCGTGTAGTAGGTGGCGATGACGAAGGCGATGGCCACCTGGAACCAGCCGAGGGCCTCGAACCGGCGGCCCAGCCGGCGGAAGGCCGCGGGCGCGGAGCCGCGGAAGCGGTGCCCGAGGGAGTAGTCGAGCACCAGGATCGGGATGCCGGCGGTGAGCAGGGCGACGAGGTACGGGATGAGGAACGCCCCGCCGCCGTTCTCGTACGCCACGCCGGGGAAGCGCCAGATGTTGCCGAGGCCGACGGCCGAGCCGATCGCCGAGAGGAGGAACCCGAGCTGGCCCGACCACTGCTCCCGCTCGGGCGCCTGGGTCGTTGTTGTGGTCACCGGCACACTGTGATGGCGGTGACGTCCGTCCGCAATCGGGGCCGCGCCGGGGCCGCGCAAAGGCGGCGGGATGGTAGCCCCTCGACGCGCCGCGGGTGCACGCGGACCGTCCCGTGGTCGCCCGGCCCGAGGCCCGTCCCGACCCGGGACACGCGGGGGCGCGATGTCCGTGCGGGGTGCGACGCTGGCGGCGGATCGTCACGAGGAGGAGCCCCATGCTGCGCAGCACCGACCGCATCCAGACCACCCACGCCGGGTCGCTCCCGCGCACCCCCGAGCTCATCGCCGCCAACGCCGCGCGCGAGGCCGGGGCCGCGCGGGCGGACTTCCCGGAGCTGCTGGCCGCCGCCGTCACCGATCTCGTGCGCCGCCAGCTCGACGCGGGGATCACCGTGGTCGGCGACGGCGAGTACGGCAAGTCCATGACCTCCGCCATCGACTACGGCGCCTGGTGGTCCTACTCCTTCCAGCGCACCGGCGGCCTCGAGCTGGACGGCGACCTCTCCTGGCTGACCGAGCGTCGCCTCTCCACCCCGGGCCAGGTGCGGCTGACCGGCTTCGCCCACCGCCGCGACCGCCAGCGCTTCGCCGAGGCCTACGCCGACCCCGCGTCCGGGATCTTCACCGGCGGCACCGAGCCCAAGCCGTTCCCGACGGCGACCGGGCCCCTGACCTACACCGGCCAGGACGCGGTGGCCTCCGACGTCGCCAACCTGCGCCGTGCCCTGGCCGCGACCGGGGCGGAGGAGGGCTTCCTCACCGCGCTGTCCCCCGGCTCGGCCTCCCGCATCGCCAACCGCTACTACGCCACCGACGAGGAGTTCCTCTACGCGTGGGCGGACGTGCTGCGCGAGGAGTATCGCGCGATCATCGACGCCGGCCTCGTGCTGCAGATCGACGACCCCTCCGTCGCCGAGAACTTCGACCAGATCGAGCCAGAGCCCAGCGTCGAGGACTACGCGCGCTTCACCGAGGTGCGGGTGGAGGCGCTCAACCACGCCCTGCGGGGGCTGCCGGAGGACCGGATCCGCTTCCACCTGTGCTGGGGCAGCTGGCACGGGCCGCACACCACGGACCTGCCGCTGCGCGACATCGTCGGCACGATGCTCAAGATCAACGCCGGGGCCTACTCGTTCGAGGCCGCCAACGTGCGCCACGAGCACGAGTGGCGCGTCTGGGAGGACGTAACGCTGCCCGAGGGCAAGCTCCTGCTGCCCGGGGTGGTCTCCCACGCGACCAACGTCGTCGAGCACCCCGAGCTCGTCGCCGACCGCATCGAGCGGTTCGCGCGGCTGGTGGGCCGGGAGAACGTCATCGCCTCGACCGACTGCGGCCTCGGCGGGCGCATCCACCCGCAGATCGCCGCGGCGAAGCTCGAGGCCCTGGGCCAGGGCGCGGAGCTGGCCACGCAGCGGCTGTGGGGGGCCCGGGCCGGCGGGCGCTGACCGCAGCCCGGCTACCGGCCGGTCGGAGGCCGCTGAGCACCGGCTGTCGAACGGTCGCCGTCGGCCCCACCCAGGACCCGCCCGGCCCGCGAACATCGGACGGGTGCGCCCCCGTTGCATGTTGCTGTGGCGCGGAACACACTTCCTGTACCCCTGATGGACCACCCTGCGAGTGAGGTCGACATGCGAAGCGACCAGACTGACTTCCTTCCCGTTCTCGGCCGGGGCAAGCACCGCAGCCCGCGCCGTGGCGCGTGCTTCATGGAGATGGCATCTGTGCTGGCCGGGGAGCGGTGGAGCGACCACCCGGCGTGCACGCATCCGTTGCTCGCGCACCTCGCGCGGCTGGTCAACGACTTCACCAGCGACGCCGCGCGGCAGCGGCTCGCCCCGCTGGTGCCCTCGGTGATCGGGCTCAAGAGCAACGACCGGCGCTGGGACCACGAGATCGCCCTGCTCGTGGCCACCCGGGCGCTGCCGTACGCCTCGGCGCTGCGCCGGCCCACCGTGGCCGTCGGCATCCTCGCCTGCGAGCGGCTCCTCGCCCTCAACGAGGGCCGGGCCGTGGGGTCGCTGCGCCCCGGCAGCGAGCACGCGCTCGGGCACGACCCGGCCGCGGCCGGGTGGGCGCAGGAGTTCGCCCGCCAGATGGGTCCCGACCACGTCACCCGTCACCCGGGGCCGGCGATCCTCGAGTACGCCGTCCCGGCGATCGCCCACTCCCGCGGCGCCGACGCGGACCGGATCCTCTACGAGCTCCTCACCGACGCCATCGCCCTGTGCGAGGCCATGGCGGCCGAGGAGGCCCGCGCGGCGGAGCCGGCACCGGCCCCGGCGAGCGAGGAGCGCGCCCCGGTCACGCAGTAGCGACCCCGGCGCCCGGCGCCATCGACGGCCCGGCGGAGCCCCGGCTCCGCCGGGCCGTGGCGCGCCCGCGGTCGTGGGCTGCCCGCCGTGGGGCCCGCGGTGGCGTGCCCCGGCGCACCCGCCCCGACGTGGGACGATGGTCGGCGCCGCGCGTGCGGCACCCCCTCCGCGCGGTCCTGCGGGCCGCCGGCGCACCCGACCGAAGGAGCCCCATGGCCACCCCGCACATCGCCGCCGAGAAGGGCGACTTCGCCCCCGCCGTCCTCATGCCCGGGGACCCGCGACGCGCCGAGCGCATCGCGAACCTGCTCATGCCCGACGCGCGGAAGGTCTCGGACGTGCGCGGGATCGGCGCCTACACCGGCACCGTGGACGGCAAGCCGCTGTCCGTCATGGCCTCCGGCATGGGCATGCCGTCCATCGGCATCTACGCCAACGAGCTCTTCGGTCAGTACGACGTCCGGCGCATCATCCGGGTGGGCACCGCCGGCGGCCTGGCGCACAAGGTCAAGGTGGGCGACGTCGTCGTCGCCCTCGGCGCGCACACCGACTCGGCGATGAACACCAGCCGGATCCCCGGGATCCACTTCTCTGCGGTCGCCTCCTACCCGCTGGTGGCCGCGGCGGTCGCGGCCGCCGGGGACGCCACGAACGTCCACGTCGCGCCGGTGGTCTCGCGCGACCACTTCTACGGCAACCCGGCCGAGCAGATCCAGGCCCTCGCGGACTACGGCACGCTGGCGGTGGAGATGGAGGCCTCGGCCCTGTACGCCATCGCCGCCCAGTACGACCGCGAGGCGCTGGCCGTCCTGACGATCTCCGACCACCTGCTCGACCACTCCCGGGACATGAGCGCCCAGGAGCGCGAGGAGAACTTCGAGCGGGCCCTGGGCCTCGCCGTCGCCGCCGCGCACTGCTGACGGCTCCGCCGACCCGCCGGGCGGCCCGAGCGGCCCGGCGGGTCGGCACGGCGTCGAACTCGCGGCCGGCCTGGCCCGAAGGCAGGCCCCGACCTCACCGGAGTCAAGGCAACACCCCGGGTGACGCCCGATTTCCCCCCTTCAACTCGGCGTCACCCGTTGCACGGCCCGGGCGCCAGGCGCAGACTTGACGGGGTCAGGAGCGCATCACCCCAGTGCCGAGGCCGGTGAGATCGTGATGATGAGGACCGATCAGCCAGACATGCTCCCGATGCTCTCCCGAGGGAAGCACCGGAACCCACGACGCGGCGCGTGCTTCATGGAGCTGGCGTCCTTCCTCGCCGGCGAGCGGTGGAGCGACCGCCCGGCGTGCACGCATCCGCTTCTGGCGCATCTGGCGCGGCTGGTCAACGACTGCACGTCCGACCGGTCGCGCCCGAAGCTCGCCCCGCTCATCCCCTCGGTGATCGGCCTGACGAGCAAGGACCCGCGCTGGAACCACGAGATCGCCCTGCTCACCGCGATCACGGCGCTGCCGGTGGTGGCCGAGGAGACCCAGCGGGCGCTGGCCGTGGGCATCCTCAGCGTGGACCGCATGCTCGCCGACGGCGACGGTCGGGAGCCGGGCACCCTGCGGCCGGAGACCGAGCGGGCCCTGGCCGACGTGCCGCTGGCGGCACGGTGGGCGCGCGACTTCATCGCCCACGGCGTCATCGGCCCGGTGCGCTACCACCCCGGACCGGTCATCCTCGACTTCGCGGTGCCGGGCATCGCGACGGCGTGCGTCGGCGACGCGGACGACCGCCTGCGTGAGCTGCTCACCGCCGCGATCTCCCTGTGCCGGGAGCTGGCCCGGGCGGAGCGGGGCACGACGGCGGACGCGCCGGCCGAGCTGCGGCCCGAGCAATGGCTGCTCGTGGTCTCCCCCGCCGCGCACTGACCGATCCCGACGAACAGGGCAGGCCGGTGGCCTGCCCTGTTCGCCTGCCACCCCGTCGACGCTCCACCCCGCCCCGTCGCCCGCTCCGCGCCCCCGCCCCGAACATTCATCGTCGAATGTCGCCGTGATGTCGCCCCCGGCCCGGTGTCCCGCAGGTAGCCTCCAGGCAACCCGTCGAGGAAAGGGACCTGACTGATGTCGCAGCAGCAGACGCCCGCGCCTGAGCAGCCTCCCGTCCGGCGGGGGCCGGGGCGCCCGCGGCACGCGGACACCGAGGCCCGCGCGTACCGTGCCGTGCTCGAGCTGTTCGGACAGAAGGGCTGGTCCGGCCTGAGCCTCGACGGCGTCGCCACCCACGCCGGCATCGGCAAGTCCTCGATCTACCTGCGCTGGAAGGACAAGCGCGACCTGCTCATGGACGCTTTGCACGACCTCGAGGAACACCTGGTCGTGCCCGAGGAGACCGACGACGTCGCCATCCGCGACTACCTCATCGCCCACGCCGTCGCCCGCGCCGAGCTGTACATGGGCGAGCACGGGCGCGCCCTGACCCACCTGTACTCCGCCGCCCAGGCCAACCCGGACGAGTTCGACGACATCCGCCAGCGTCGCATCAGCCGAGGGCTGCTTGCCCTGCGCGACCGGATCGAGCAGGCCTGCCAGCGCGGTGAGCTGCCCTCGCAGACCCCGGTGGACCACCTGCTGGACGCGATCGAGGGCGCGGTGCTCGTCCACGTGCTGTTCCCCTCCCCGAAGACCGCCGAGGAGCTGCGGGCCGGGATCCAGGACTACGTGAGCACCCTGGTCGACGTCCAGCTGCGCGGGGTGGGCGCCGCAGCCTGAGCCACGCCGCCCTGCGCCCTGCCGGAGGACCCGGCACGGCACGGTCAGAGGTAGGCCTGGGCCGTCCACAGGTGCGTGACCGCGTAGGCCCGCAGCGGCCGCCAGCGCTCGGCCTGCCCGACGACGTCCGCCGCGGGCGGGTTCCCCAGCGCCCGCCGCAGCACGAGGTCCGTGGCGGGCAAGGCGTCCCGGTCCCCCAGCGCCCGCAGGGCGAGGTAGTCCGCGGTCCACGGGCCGATGCCCGGGAGGGCGAGGAGGCGCCGGCGCACCTCCGCCGGGTCCTGTCCGGGCCGCAGGTCGAGGCCGTCGGCACAAGCCACGGCCAGGGCGATCAGGGTCCGGGCGCGGGCGCCGGTGATCCCCACCGCCGCCCGCAGCTCCTCGGGGGCGGCCGCGGCGATCACCGCCGGGCGCGGGAAGGCGCGCAGGCCCAGCGGCGCAGGTCCGCCGTAGGCGGCGACGAGCCGGCCGGCGAAGGTCCGGGCGGCGGCGAGCGAGACCTGCTGCCCCAGGACCGTCACGGCCGCGGCCTCGAAGCCGTCCACGTGCCCCAGCACCCGCAGCCCGGGCCGGGCGGCGACGAGCGGGCCGAGCAGCGGGTCGGCCCCGAGGACGGCGGCGACCGCGGCCGGGTCGGCGTCCAGGTCCAGCCAGCGGCGCACCAGGGCGACCACCGCGGCCTCGTCGGCGGGGTGGGCGTGGACGGTGGCGTCGACGTGCTCCGCGGTCAGGTGGACCGCGACGACGGCGGGCCCGTGCGGCGCCGGCACGCTGCGGGTGTGCCGCGCCGCTGCCGGGTCCGCCAGCTCCACGCCGGGCACGGCGTGGGCGGCCAGCGCCGCGAGCACGGGGGCGACGGCGAAGGGCGGGCGCAGGGCGAGCCGGAGCACCGGGGCGGGAGCCGGCGCAGCGGCGGCCGTGCCGCCGGTGGCCGGCGTGCCGGTCACCGGCGCGTGCCGTCGGCGGCCCACAGCCCCGAGCTGCCGCGCCGGTGCGAGCCGACGAGGTGGGTGTCGACCATCCCGATCGCCTCCATCAGGGCGAACATGGTGGTCGGCCCGACGAAGGCGAAGCCCCGCCGGCGCAGCTCCCGCGACAGCGCCACCGACTCCTCGCTCGTGGCGGCGATCTCGGCCGGGGTGCGCGGCGCGGGCGTGGTGGCCGGCTGGAAGGACCACACGAGCGCGGCCAGCCCGCCGTCGGCGCGCAGCGCGATCGTGGCGCGGGCGTTGGTGATGGTGGCCCGGACCTTGGCCCGGTTGCGGATGATCCGGGCGTCGCCGAGCAGGCGGGCGACGTCGTCGTCGTCGAAGCGGGCGACCTCGTCGGGGTCGAAGCCGCGGAAGACCTCACGCAGGGCGGGGCGCTTGCGCAGCACGGTCGCCCAGGACAGCCCCGCCTGGAACCCCTCCAGGCAGATCCGCTCGAACACGCCCTGCTCGTCGCGCACCGGCAGGCCCCACTCGGTGTCGTAGTAGGCGCGCAGGAGCGGGTCGGTGGCCGCCCAGGCGGGCCGGGCGAGGCCGTCCGGCCCGACGACGACGCCGTCGGGTGCGGCCACGAGGGCGTCGGGTGGGGTCGAGGTCATGCGCCAACCCTGCCAGCACCCTCCGACATGCTCACGCGGCGCCCTCCAGCTGCAGCAGCCAGCGCTTGACCGCCGGGCCGCCCAGGTACCCGCCGAGGGCGCCGTCCGAGCGGAGCACCCGGTGGCAGGGCAGCACCAGCGGCAGCGGGTTGGTGGCGCAGGCGGTGCCGACCGCCCGCACGGCCCTGGGCCGGCCGGTGGCCGCGGCGACCTCGGCGTAGCTGGCGGTGCGCCCGAAGGGGATGCGGGGCAGCTCGTCGAGGACCTCGCGGCGGAACCCGGCGGCCAGGCGCAGGTCGATCGGGAGGTCGAAGCTGCGGCGCCGCCCGGCGAAGTACTCCTCGAGCTGCCGGGCGGCGTCGTCGAGCCGGGCGGGGGCGTGGAGGACACGGGGGCTGATGCGCTCGGCGAGGCGGGCCAGCACGGCGTCGTGGTCCTCGCTGGCGAACGCCACCCGCACCAGGCCCCGGTCGGTGGCCGCGAGCAGGAGCGGGCCGACGGGGGTGTCGAGCGTGCGGTAGGCGACGTCGAGGACGCCGGCGGTGGCGGCCGCGGCGACGAGCCGCGCGTGGAGCCGTTCCAGGTCGGCGCCGGTGACGGTGTCCAGCGGGCGCAGCGGGTCGGTGGTCATGGCCGCTCCTCGAGCAGGGTGCGCAGGGTCCGCATGCCGTCCGCGGCGGCGCGGCGGGCGGCGGCCGCCGACCCGCCCACGAGGGCGGCGACGTCGGCGTAGGGCAGTCCGACGAGGTGGTGGTAGGCGATGGCCTCGCGCTGGCGGGTGGTCAGCGCGCGCAGGGCGCGCCACAGGTCCTCGTCGGCGGGCTGGTGCCCGTCGGTGGCGGTCTCCGGCAGCTCGGCCACCGGCAGGGCGCGGCGGCGGCGGGCGCGGAGCTGGTCGAGCGCCTTGCGCCGCGCGATGGTCACGAGCCAGGCCTCGACGTTGGCGTCCGCGGGCAGCTCGGGGTAGGCGCGCAGCGCGGCGAGGAACGTCTCCGACCAGGCGTCGTCGGCGTCGGTGGGCCCGAGCAGCGCGCGGCACACGCGCAGCACGGTGGGGCCGTGCTCGTCGACGACGCGCTCGAAGGGCTTCACGCTGGGTAGACGTCCCGGGAGGTGAGGTTGTGAGGTCTCGACCCTAGACCGCCGGCGTCCGGGCCGGTCCGGGCCCCGCCGGAGAAGGTGTTGACCGCGCCGCGGGCGCGTCCGCACCCTAGAGGTAGCCGGGCGAGCGCAGGGAGGCGGCACCGTGGACACCGTGGTCTCCAGGGACGGCACGGTCATCGCGTACGAGCGCAGCGGCGAGGGGCCGGCGGTGGTCCTGGTCGGCGGGGCGCTGAGCAGCCGCGAGGCCGCCGCGCCGCTGGCGCAGCGGCTGGCCGGCCCCGTCGCCGCCGTCAGCTACGACCGGCGCGGCCGCGGGGACAGCGGGGACACCGACCCCTACGCGGTGGCTCGCGAGGTGGAGGACCTCGCGGCGGTGGTGGAGGCGGTCGGCGGGAGCGCCCGGGTGCTGGGATACTCCTCGGGCGCCGCCCTCGCGCTCGAGGCGGCCGCGGAGGGCGTCGCGATCACGCACCTGGCGCTGTACGAGCCGCCGTACATCGTCGACGAGTCCCGTCCGCCCGTGCCGGCCGACTACCTCGACCGCCTGACCGAGCTGCTGCGGGCCGGCCGCCGTGGTGACGCCGTCGCCCTCTTCCTCACCGAGGCTGCGGCGATGCCGGTCGAGGAGCTCGACCACCTGCGCCGCTCGCCGCTGTGGGACGCCCAGGAGGCCCTCGCGCACACCCTGCCCTACGACGCGACGATCATGGCGGAGAGCACCCGCGGGGACACCTTCCCGCCGCGGCTGTTCGGCAACGTCCACGTGCGCACGCTGGTCCTCGACGGCGGGGCGAGCCCGGCGTGGATGCACCGGGCCGCCCAGGCGGTCGCCGACGCGCTGCCGCTCGGGCAGCGCCGCACGCTCGAGGGCCAGACGCACCGCGTCGACCCCGAGGTGCTCGCGCCGGTGCTGCTCGACTTCTTCACCGCCGACGAGGCGCTCGGCTCCTGAGCGGCAGGGCGGCGGGCCGCCCGTCAGTCCGCCGAGGCGGCCTCGGACGACGACTCCGGCGCGCCGGCCACGCCCGTCCGGCTGTCCTGCGCCTGGTAGGCCGCCAGCAGCTCCCGCTCCCGCTGGCGGCGGGGGAACATGAAGTAGACGAGCACCGCGCCGAGGAGGATCGCGCCCGCACCGGCGGCGTAGGCCCAGTCGTCGCCCTGGAGGAAGGACTGCTTGGCCGCCGCGGTGATCTGGGACGCGTACGCCGGGTACTGCTCGGCGAGCTGCTGGGCGCTGGCGAAGGACTTGGTCAGCGCGGACTGCACCGAGGCCGAGACGGCCTCCCCGCTGCTGGCGAGGGTGGCCGCGAAGGCGCTGGCGTAGCCGGCCGTGAGCAGCGCCCCGAAGATCGACTGCATGATCGCGCCGCCGAGGTCACGCTGGAGGTCGGCGGTCCCGGACGCCATCCCGGCCCGGCTGACCGGGACCGCGCCGGTGAGCGAGTGCGAGGCGGGCGTGCCGGCGAAGCCCACCCCGATGCCGATGAACGCATAGGCGACGGCGACGGTCCCGTAGCTGCTGCCCTCGCCCCAGACGAAGAACATCCAGAGGAAGGCCGCCATGAGGAAGACGTAGCCGGTCAGGAGCGTCGTGCGCGCCCCGCGGGTCTCGACCAGTCGCGCCGAGCGTGGCGCGACCACGACCATGAGGACGACGGCGGGCAGGAACGCGGTCCCGGCCTGCAGGGTGGTGTAGCCGAGCACGTTCTGCAGGTACTGCTGGCTGATGAACATCGAGCCCATGAGCGAGCCGAAGACGATGATGCCCGCGCACGCCGCCACCCAGAAGATCCGGCGCCCGGCGACCGCGAGGTCGTAGAGCGGGTTGGGGGCGCGCCGCTGGCGCAGGAGGAACGCCACGGCCGCGGCCAGGGCCACCACGGCCAGGCCCAGGACGAGCGCGCCCCGGTCCGGAACGGGGGCGAAGTCGATCGCCAGGACCAGGCTCGCGACGAGCACCACCGACAGGATCCCGCCGAGGTTGTCCACCGGGTCGGTGGACTCGTGGGCGTGCGCGGGCACGAGGAACCACGCCAGGACCAGCGCGAGGATCGCCAGCGGCAAGGTGATGAGGAACACCGACCCCCACCAGAACCGCTCCAGGAGGAACCCCGCGGCCATCGCGCCGAGGGACGCGATCGCCCCGCCGAGCGCCGACCACAGCGCGATGGCGCGGGTCCGGGGCGGGCCCGACCAGAGCGCGGCGATGAGCGCCAGGGTCGTCGGGTAGACCATGCCGGCCGCCACCCCGCCGAGGATCCGGGCCACGGCCAGGACGCCGTCGCTGGGCGCGTACGCCGCCAGCAGGCTCGCCGGGATGGACAGCACGAGGCCGACGACCACCATCATCTTGCGGCCGTAGCGGTCGCCGACCGCGCCGAGGTAGAGCACGGACGCGGCGAGTCCTAGCGAGAAGCCCACGGCGATGAGGTTGAGGGCCGTCTGGGAGGAGTCGAAGGCCTTGCCGATGGTGGGCAGGGCGACGTTCGCCACCGACAGGTTCAGGTTCGCGACCGCCGCGACGACGATCAGCGTGGCCAGGACGAGCGGGGCGCGGGCCGGCGCCGTGCCGGCCTCGGCGTGCCCCGTGCGCGACGGCTGGTTGCTGGAACTCGCTGTCGATGCCATGCGGCTCTCCTCCGCTGTGCCGGGGTCTCCACGACAACCCCCGGCACAGTGGCGCGCATCGTCTCGGACGGGTGAATGCCCCCGCCGGCGCCGGCGCCCCGTGGCCGCGGCGGGCGCGCCCAGCACGGGCCGGGCCGCGCGGGTCGCTACCGTGACGGCGTGCGCACCCGCCCGTTCGCCCAGGTCAACGTCTTCTCCACGGATCCGGTGCTCGGCAACCCCGTCGCCGTCGTCGTCGACGGCTCCGGCCTGACCGACGCGGAGATGCGGCGCTTCGCCTCCTGGACCAACCTCTCGGAGACGACGTTCCTCCTCGAGCCCACCACACCGGAGGCGGACTACCGGGTCCGTATCTTCACCCCCACCGGCGAGTACCCGTTCGCCGGGCACCCCACCCTGGGCTCGGCGCATGCCTGGCTCGAGGCGGGAGGACGCCCCCGCGCCGCCGACCGGATCGTCCAGGAGTGCGGCGCGGGCCTGGTGACGGTGCGCGAGGACGGCGGTCGCTGGGCCTTCGCCGGCCCGCCCCTGACCCGCTACGAGCGCCCCGACGACGGCGCCCTGGACCGCGCCGCCGCCGCGCTGCGGATCGACCGCGGCGACGTCCTCGACGCCTCCTGGCTGGTCAACGGGCCCGACTGGCTCGGCCTCCGGCTCGCCTCCGCCGAGCAGGTCCTCGCGATCCGCCCGGACCCGGCCCTGATGGACGGGCTGAAGCTCGGCGTGGTCGGTCCCCTCGACCCCGACCCGGCCGACCCCGCCGCCCCCGCCTTCGAGGTGCGCGCCCTGAAGGGCGCCGGTCAGGAGGACCCGGCGACGGGCAGCCTCAACGCCGGTGTGGCCAGGTGGCTGATGGACACCGGCGTCGCGCCGGAGCGGTACGTCGCGGCGCAGGGCACCGCGCTGGGCCGGGCCGGGCGGGTGCACGTGTGCGCCGCCGACGGCGAGATCTGGGTCGGCGGGGCCACCACCACCGTGGTCGGCGGCACGGTCGCCCTCTGAGGCCTCTTCGCCGCGGCGCGTCCGGGCTACGGACGGCCCTCCGCCGGCCGCCAGCGCTCCTCGAGCCCGCCGAGGCGCCACACGGCCAGGCTCAGCAGCCAGACCCCGACCAGGAGCGCGACCAGGGCGTAGCCGACGCCGGCCAGGTCGAGGCCCCCGGCCCGGCCCAGGACGGCGGCGGCCGGGGTGTGCTCGGCCACGAGCTGGAGCACCACCACCGTGCCGACGCCGAGCGCGGCCACGACGGAGAGCACGGTGACGGTGAGGTTGTAGTAGACCTTGCGCTCCGGGGCGAGGAAGGCCCAGCCGTAGGCGCGGGCCATGAGGACGCCGTCGGCGGCGTCGAACAGGCTCATGCCGGCGGCGAAGAGCACCGGCAGGACGAGGATCGCGTACCAGGGCAGCGTCAGCGCCGCGGTGCCGCCGGCGAGGACGAGCAGCGCCACCTGCGTGGCGGTGTCGAACCCGAGCCCCATGAGCAGCCCCACCGGGTACACGTGCCACGGCTTGGTCACCCGGCGGGTGAACCGGCCGAGCAGGCGCGCCATGAGGCCGCGGCCGTGCAGCACCCGCTCGAGCTCGCGCTCGTCGAGGGCGCCGCCGCGCATCTCCCGGAAGACCCGGAGGATCGCCCGGACGGAGCCGAGGTTGAGCAGGCCGATGAGGATGAGGAACGTGCCGGCGACGACGGACCCCACCAGGGCGAGGGTCTGCTGGAGGGCCGATCCGCCGTCGGCGACCGGGCCGGCGACCGCGCGCAGCCCCAGGGCAAGGAGGAGCGAGAGCCCGAACACGACGCTGGAGTGCCCCAGGGAGAACCAGAACCCCACGCTCAGCGCGGGACGGTGCTCCCCGACGAGCTTGCGGGTGGTGTTGTCGATCACCGCGATGTGGTCCGCGTCGAAGGCGTGCCGGGCCCCGAGGAGGAACGCGCTCACCCCGAGGCCCACGCCGAAGACGCCCGCGCTGCCGACGGCGAGCCGCTGCGGGGCGACGGCCAGGAGCAGCACGCCCCAGCCGAGGACGTTGAGCAGGAGGACGACGCCGGCCATGCCGGCGAGGGAGCGCCGCTCGGCGCCGCCCCACCGGGCGACGGGCCGCGAGGAGGTTCTCGGGGCGAAGGTGGTCAGGGGCATCTGGGCGGTCCTTCGGATCGTGGCCGGTCAGAAGAGCTGGGGGATGGATCGGGCGGCGGTGTAGAGCGCGACCAGGACGAGCAGCACCGTGAAGGCCAGGTTGAGCCGGTCGGGCCTGACCCGGGCGGTGATGCGCGCCCCGAGCAGCGACCCGACCACCGCGGCGGCGGTGAACGCCCCGATCACGCCCCAGTCGAGGGTGATGTCCTGGCCGAGGCGGGAGACCAGCGAGCTGGCGCTGTTGATGGTGATGACCACCAGGGAGGTGCCCACCGCCACGGGCATGAGCATGCGTAGGGCGAGCACCAGCGCCGGGACGACGGCGAAGCCGCCGCCGACGCCGAAGAACCCGGTGAGCACCCCGACGGCGGCGGCCGTGACCAGCAGCAGGCCGACCGCGCGGCAGTCGCAGCGGAAGGGGCGCAGGGAGAGCATCGGGGTGGTCCGGGCCTCGACGACGACCCGGCCGGCGGCCTCGTCCCGGGCGGCCGCGCGGCGCCGGTGCGTCATCACCGCGGCGACGACGAGCATGAGGCCCGCGAAGGCGACGAGCAGGACGTCCGGGGGCACCGCGGTCGACAGCAGGGACCCGACGACCGCGCCGCCGACGCCGAGGAAGCCGAAGACGACGCCCTGGCCGAGGCGGACGCGGCCCGCGCGCAGGTGCGGGAGCATCCCGATGAGCGTCGTGACGCCGACGATGACGAGGGAGCCGGTCGTCGCGGACCTCGCGTCCAGCCCGAGGAGGTAGACGAGGGCGGGGACGGTGAGGATGGAGCCTCCGCCGCCCAGCGCGCCGAGGGTGAGGCCGACGACGAGGCCGATCGGCAGGGTCAGGGCGAGCACGACGACGGGTCCTCCCCTCAGGCGGAGACCGGGTCGGCCTCGGACACGACCGGCAGCCCGGCGGCCGCCACGCAGCGGTCGAAGCTGTCGTCGATGACGACGACGCGGCGGCCGGTGGCCGCGATCAGCGAGGCGGAGATGGAGGCGCGGTACCCGCTGGCGCAGTGCACCCACACCTCCCCCGCGGGCACCTCGTCCATCCGCTTGACGATGTCGTGGATGGGCAGGTGGACGGCGCCGTCGATGTGCGCCTCGCGCCACTCGCTCACCCGCCGCACGTCGAGGACGGTCACGGTCCGGTGGTGGAGCACCTGGGCGAGGTCGGCGAACGTCGCGGACGGCAGCTGGGCGAGTGGGGCGTCGGTCCACTCCTCCGGGCGGCCGGTGGCCGCCGCGGCCGGGCGGTCGATCCCGATGCGGGACAGCTCGCGCTGGGCCTCGGCGACCTGCTCGGCCGACTCCCCGAGCAGGGTGACCGGGGTGCCCCAGGGGATGAGCCAGCCCAGGTAGGTGGCGAACTGCCCGTCCAGGCCGAAGTTGAACGTGCCCGGCACGTGCCCGGCCGCGAAGGCGGTGCGGGTGCGCAGGTCCACGAGCCACTCCCCCGCCTCCAGGCGGCGTCGCAGCTGGTCCTTGTCCGCCCGCTCCGGCTCGGACAGGTCCGAGGCGGTCGGGCCGGCCGCGTTGGCCGGACCCATGTGCACGTAGTAGGCGGGGTAGGCGTCCAGCCCGGCCAGGACGTCGGCGACGTAGTCGGCCTCGTCCTGGCTCAGCACGGGGTTGACCAGCCGCTCCTGGCCGATGGTCGAGGCGGTGGTGCTCTCGCCGGCGGAGGTGGCCGAGCAGAACGAGCCGAAGCCGTGGGTCGGCATCACCTTCGTGTCCGCGCTCAGCTCGGTGGCCAGCCGGCGGGCCGAGCTGTACTGGTGCCGGACGAGGGCGTGGGTGTGCTCCTCGCCGAGCAGGTCCGGCCGTCCGGTCGAGCCGAAGAGCAGCGAGCCGCCGGAGAACACCGCCGGCTCCTCCCCCTCGAGCACGTACGACAGGTGGGTGAAGGTGTGACCGGGCGTGTGCATCGCCCGCACCCGCATCGTCGGGCCGACCTCGACGACGTCCCCGTCGTGGATCGGGGTGCGCTCGAAGGACACCTCGTCCTCGGCGTTGACGAAGTACGCCGCGCCGGTCTGCCGGGCGAGGGCGAACCCGCCGGTGACGTAGTCGTTGTGGATGTGCGTCTCGAAGACGTGCGTGATGCGCACGCCGGCCCGGTCGGCCGCGTCGAGCACCCGGTCGATGTCGCGCTGCGGGTCGACGACGAAGGCGACCTCGCCGTCGTGCACGAGGTAGCTGCGGTCGCCGAGGGACGGCGTCTCGATGGAGAGGATGGTGGTGGTCACTCGGGTTGGTCCTTCCGGTGAGGGGGATCAGGCGTCGGCGTCCGGGCCGGTGACGACGGGCTTGCCCGCACCGATCCAGCCGCTGGTGCCGCCGCTGACGGAGTAGGCGTCGAAGCCGGCGGCGCGCAGGTACTCGGTGGCGCGCAGGCTGCGGTTGCCGCTGGCGCAGATGACGTAGAGGGGCTGGTTGGACGGCAGGGCGGCGGTGCGCGACGCCACCTCCCCGAGCGGGACGAGCTCGGCGCCGGGAACGTGGCCGCCCACGTACTCGAACGGCTCGCGCACGTCGATGACGAACGCGCCGCCGGCCTTCGCGGCGGCGAACTGGTCGATGGAGACCTCGGTCATGTGTCTTCCTTCCAGGTCGGGACGATACCCAGGGGGGTATTTCGACGGTACAACAGGCCCCGCCCCGCCCGCATTCCCCGTCCCGAGCGAGAGGGCGCGTCCGCACATGCCGCCATGCTCCGCCTCGGACGGCTACCACGATGCGGTTCGGGGCCCACTCCCCGGGAACGCGGAAGCCAGGCCCGGCGCACCCGCGCGACCTCGGCACCCGCCAAGGAATAGGGGTCGATACCCACGGGGGTATAGAGTCACGCCTCGACAGACCCGGCGACCGGCCGAGATGCCTCGTCACCGGACCCAGACCACCGCCGAAAGGAGTGGTCCCCATGACCACGACCTCCTCGTCACTCCTCGGTCGCCTGCGCGGCCTCTTCGGGGCCGCCGCCGATGACGGCCGGCTCGGCTCCAGCGTCGACGCCGCACGCGCCGTCGACCTCGTCCGCGACGGCGCCGCCCTGCTCGACGTGCGCGAACGTCACGAGTGGAAGACCGGGCACGCCCCGCAGGCCATCCACGTCCCCCTCGGCGACATCGACAAGGCACCGCGCCGCCTGCCGAAGGACCGACAGGTCCTGGTGGTGTGCGCCAGCGGCATGCGGTCGCGCACGGCCGCCAAGCGGCTGCGGGGCCTCGGCATCGAGGCGGCGAGCATCTCCGGGGGCATGGGCGCCTGGCAGCGGGCCGGCGGCGCGGTCCGGCGGTGACCGGCAGCCGCCCCACCTCCCCCACGACAATCGAGGAGTCATCCCATGTGCAGCCCGATCCGATGCGACCGCTGCGGCAAGATCACCTGGACCGGCTGCGGCATGCACGTCGACGCCGTCATGGCCGACGTCGAGCCGTCGCAGCGATGCACCTGCCGCTGACCGCGACGGACGCCGGGCGGCGGGTGGAGACCGCACGACGCCACGCGCTCGCTCGACTGTCCGCGGCGGCCAGGGACGCCTCCCTGTGCCCCCTCTCGCGCACGGGGACGTCGCGACCGGCGGTGAAGTACCACGAGGGTGCGGTGGCGGCCCTGACCGACGTGCAACGGGAGCTGACCGGTTCGACGCCCGCCGGGCAGGCGGCCCCCGTCATCGGTGGCGTGCGGGAGCGGTGGGTCGCGCGGTGCGCGCAGCCGGCCGCGTCGTCGCCCGGCTGGCAGGCGTATCGCGACGGCGGCGTCGACGCGCTCGACGAGCTCGCGGGCACGCTGACGGAGCCCGCCGACGTGCCGGCGGACCCGGCAGCGACACGACCCGACCCCGACCGGCTCGACGCCCGGGCGAGGCGCCGGTCCCCGTCACTCCTGCGCCGCCTGGCGGGCGCCCGGGCAAGCGGCCGGTGGTCGCGGCGACGCACCGTTGCGACGGCGGTGCTCACGCCCGTGCTGATGCCCCCTCCTGGCCGGGGAGGGCCGGGGCCCGGGGGCGCCCCCTCTGTGGATCGCGCTCGTCGGCCTCGTGGCGGTCCTGGCCGCCGCGACCCTGGCGACCTACGTGCCGCGGCAGGGTACCGGCCTGCGCCCCGACCTCGGCTGCTCCCCGTGCGCGGCCATGGCGGCCGCGACCGTCCTGGCAGCCGGGTGGTTGGTCCAGGCGGGTCCCCACCAGGTCTCCATGGCCGCCCTCGCCGCCGTCACGGCCGGGTTCGGGCTGTCCCAGCGCCTGGCGGGCAGCACCACCTGCACCGTCTGACTCGCCGTGACGCCTCGCCGGGCGTCCCGGGCCGGGGAATGCCCCGGGCCTGACGGCGTTACATACCCCAGGGGGTACTTAGCCCCGCATCATCCTCACGCAGAGCTGGAGCTGTCATGGCCACCGTCAACCTCACCGCCGCCACCTTCGCCGACACGATCCGCCGCGACGGCATCGTCCTCGTCGACTGGTGGGCATCCTGGTGCGGCCCCTGCCGCATGTTCGCCCCCGTCTTCGAGAAGGCGTCCGAGCAGCACCCCGACATCACCTTCGCCAAGGTCGACACCGAGGCCGAGCAGCTGCTCTCCGCCCAGGCGGGCATCACCTCCATCCCGACCCTGATGGTCTTCCGCGACGGCATCGGCGTCTTCTCCCAGCCCGGCGCGCTGCCCGCGGCCGCGGTCGAGCAGGTCATCGCCGCCGTGCGCGAGCTCGACATGGACGACGTCCGCGCCCAGCTCGCCGCGCAGCAGCACAGCGCCTGACCTCGGCACCCACCACCACCGATCCCCCAGGGCCTTGCGAGGCCCCGGCCGACCCAGCAGGAGCACTGATGCACTACGGCATCACCACCACGCTCGACCGTCCCTTCGACCAGGCGCTGGCGGCCGTCCGTCAGGCCCTGGCGGAGCAGGGCTTCGGCGTCCTGACCGAGATCGACCTCGCCGCGACGCTGAAGGCCAAGCTCGACGTCGACCTCCCCGCGCAGGTCATCCTCGGCGCGTGCAACCCGCCCCTGGCCCATCGCGCCCTGCAGGCCGAGGAGTCGATCGGGCTGCTCCTGCCCTGCAACGTCGTGGTCCGCGCCGACGGCGCGCAGCGCACCGTGGTCCAGGTGCTCGACCCCCGGACCATGGTGGAGCTGACCGGCAACGACCAGCTCCGCACCGTGGCCGACGAGGCCGCCGGCCGGCTGCGCGCCGCGCTGACCGCCGTCGACCAGGCGTAACGGCACGACACATACCCGCCGGGGTACGTTGAAGGAAGTTCCCACAGAAGGAGGCACCGCCATGGAGCTCGACCCGGTCGAGATGAGCAAGGTCGTCAACCGGCTCAAGCGCGCCCAGGGCCAGCTGGCCGGGGTGGTCCGCATGATCGAGGAGGGCCGCGACTGCGAGGACGTCGTCACCCAGCTCTCCGCCGTCTCCAAGGCCATCGACCGCGCCGGCTTCGCCGTCATCGCCACCGGCATGAAGCAGTGCCTCAGCGCCCCCGCCGGCCAGGACCGCACCGGCGAGGACGACCTCGACGTCGAGAAGCTGCAGAAGCTCTTCCTGTCCCTGGCCTGACCGGCGCACCCGGCGACGCCGGGCGGCCGGCGCCGCTCAGATGAACAGCAGCTGCGCCCCGGCGGTCTTCTCGATGAAGTCCGCGGCACTGATGACGCCCTCGACGTCGTCGCGGAAGTCGGAGGTGTCGAGCTTCTGCATCTCCGCCGTGAGGCGGCAGGCCCACAGGTGGCCGCCCGCGGCGACGATCTGGTCGAGGAACTCGGGCACCGGCGGGATGCCCAGCTCCTCCATCTGCCGCTTCATCATCTTCGTCGCCATGGCGCTGACCCCGGGAGCGGGCGCCAGGGCCTGCGGCATCCGCACCCCCTTGAGTGGCAGGTGCATGGCCGTGTTGGCCACCGGCGAGAAGGTCAGGTCGTCCGCCCGGGACGTCATGATCATGTCGAAGCCCCAGAACGTGAAGAACAGGTGGGTCTCCACGCCCTCCCCCAGCGCGGCGTTGGCGAGGATGAGCCCGGGGTAGGCCATGTCGAGGTTGCCCTTGGAGCAGATGATGGCGAGCTTGCGGCCGACGCCCTCCTCGTCGTCGAAGTCGGGGACGAGGGCGGGGGCGGGCAGGTCGGTGGTGGCCATGGCGGTGCCTCTCACACGCAGCCGTGCGGCTTGGGCAGCCCGGCGATGTAGGACATCTTCTTGCCGGGCTTCTTGGGGAAGAGCGCGAACTGCTCCTTGACGGGGATGCCGCCGACGGCGTTGACCCGCCGCGTGGTGGCGGTCTCGCCGCGGGTGCGGTAGTCGTCGCGGAGGAAGCGGATGACGTCCCAGTGCCGGTCGGTCAGGTCGATGCCGATCTGCTGGGCCAGGACGCGGGCGAGCTCCTCGTCCCACTCGTCGTAGGCGGTGAGGAAGCCCTCGTCGTCGACGTGGACGGGCTTGCCCTGGATCTCGATGACGGGCATGGTCTACTCCTTCGTGCCGGCGGTCTCCTTGCCGGCCATGGACATCCGGGACGGCACGGGCATCGGCCGGCCCGGGAGGAGCACGTTCCAGTACAGGTGCAGGAACGCGAGCTTGCCGAGGTGGTTGGCGCGGGTCTCCTTGAGCAGGCTCAGCGGGCCCACCCGCGGGTAGGGGTAGACACCGGGCAGGGGCTCGGTGTCGTAGTTGAAGTCGATGAGCAGGCCCTTGCCGTGGCCGGTCTCGATGAAGCAGTTGGCGTGCCCGTCGAACCGGTGCGTGAGGGGTCGTCCGTGCAGGTGGTCGACGATGTTCTCGACGACGCCGTCCGACTCGAAGTGCGCGACCGACCCCGCCTTGGAGGCGGGGATGTCGTTGGCGTCGCCGATCGCGAAGACGTCTGGGGACGCCGTCGACTGCAGCGTGCCCCGGTCGACCGGGACGTAGTTCAGCTCGTCGCCCAGGCCCGAGCGGGCGACGTAGTCCGCGCCCATGTTCACCGGCACCGTCACGAGGAGGTCGAAGGGCACCTCGCGCTCGTCCATCGAGACGAGGGTCCGGGTCTCGGGGTCGACCCGTTCCACGTAGAAGTCCGGCTCGAGCCCGATGTGCCGGTCGGCGAACATCGCGCCCAGGTGCGCCGAGGCGACGGGCTTGGTGAAGGGGCCCTCCAGCGGGGTGACGTAGACGATCTCGACCCGCTCGCGCATACGCCGCTCCTCGAAGAAGGCGTCGGCGAGGAAGGCGAACTCCAGCGGCGCCACCGGGCACTTGACGGGCATCTCGGTGACGTGGACGACGAGGCGGCCGCCTGGCCAGTCCGCGAGCGCGTCGCGCAGCGCGACGGCGCCCTCGAGGCTGTAGAAGTCGAAGACGCTCCGGCGCCACTGGCCGTCGCTCATCCCGGGGGTCTGGTCCGGCCGGGGTGCGACGCCGGTGGCCACGACCAGCACGTCGTAGCGCAGGGTGCGACCGTCGCCGAGCAGGACTTCCTTCTCCTTCGGCAGCACCTGCGCGACCTCGGCCAGCACGAGGTCGACGCCCCGGTGCAGGAACCGGTCCCGCGGCCGCAGGAGGTCGTGGGGGTCGTAGACGCCGAACGGCAGCAGGAGCAGCCCAGGCTGGTACAGGTGCGCGTCGTCGCGGTCGACGACCGTGATGCGCGCGCCGTCACCCAATTTCCGGCGCAGCTTGTTCGCCACCATCGTTCCCGCGGTGCCGCCGCCCAGGATGACCACGTGCGCCATGACAGCCTCCCCGCCGTCCTGCTCACGATCGTGCGCCGACGGCGGACCCGTCGCCAGGGCCGAACGTCCCTCTCCGCGGCGGTGTCACCGGCCCCCGGTGCCAGGCTCCCGGCATCCGCAGGAGTCGACTCCCTCAGGGCAGGGCCAGGACGACGCCGAGGGTGGCGGCCGCGAGGCTGAGCACGAGCATGCCTCCGGAGTGTGCGATCGCCTGCCCGTAGCGTCGCTGCAGCACGAGGCGGGCACCTTCGACGCTCGCGGTGCTGAACGTGGAGTACCCCCCGAGGAAGCCCACCCCCAGCACCGCCTTGACCTCACCCAGGTCGGAGTCGCCGAGGACCAGCCCGGTCAGCACGCCGAGCAGGAAGCACGCGGTGACGTTGACCAGCACCGTCCCGATGGGAACCGACAGCCGGTTGTGCCGGGCGATGACCGTGTCGAGCAGGAACCGGGCGGCGGCACCGAGCCCGCCGGTCAGGGCGGTCAGCAGCGCGATCATGGGGCCTCCCGCCCGGCGCGCCGGCGCCTGCTCACCGCCGCCGCGACGGCGATGCCGCACCCGGCCGCGACCAGGCCGAGCACCACGCTCACCAGCGGATACGCCACGGCCACCACCGTGTGACCACCGCGGAGCAGCTCCTCGACCTCGAGGATGAAGGTGCTGTAGGTGGTGAACCCGCCGATGATGCCCGTGCCGCAGCCGAGCCGGACGCCGCGCCGCCAGCCGGTGTCGTCCCCGCTGCGCAGCAGCGACTCGAGCAGGACGCCGAGGACCAGCGACCCGACCAGGTTGATCGCGAACGTCGCCCACGGCCAGCCACCGGGCGGGGCGGGGAACGTCGCCTCGATATGGGCACGGGCCGTCACGCCGACCATCCCCCCGAGGGCCACCAGCCCGGCCAGGCGGACCACGGAGGTCGAGCGCCGCTGCCGACCCGTGGTCACGCGGCTCACCGTTCCCACGGCGCCCTCATGTCCTTCCAGTCCACCACGCTCAGCGGAACCGTCAGCACCGGACGGTGCTGGTGATGGGCGAGGTGCACCGCGACCGATCCCTCGAAGAACTCGCGCATGCGGGCGGCGCCGCCCGGCGCGCGCGTCCCGACGATCAGCACCGCCGCGTCGACCGCCCGGGCGAGGTGGGTCAGCGCCCGGTCCGGGCGCCCGGCGAGGTACACCAGGTGCCAGGGCACCCCCACCCCGCCCAGCACGGCGTGGAGCTGGTCGTGCAACCGGGCGTGGATCTCCTGCCACCGGTCGTCGGCGGTGTCCGGGTCGATCGGCGCGTGGCGCACGCTGCCGTCCCGGTACTCCTCGACCACGTACCGGGAGGTGTCGGCGTAGCCGAAGTAGAGCGCCGGGGCGCCTACCGCCCGCGCCCACGACAGCGCGGTCAGCGCCACCAGATCGGGCTGGCCGGGAACGACCCCCACCACGGCCGGGTGCCCGGCGATGTCGACCATCCGCGACACCGCGGGTTGCGGGACGGGCTTGACCACGACCGCACCTCCTCAGGGCGGGCAGCATCCCGCCCGCCAGGGATCGACGAGACAGGAACCATCAGCCACAGCGGCGGTTCGGGCACACACCCAGGCGGGATCCATCGCCTCGAACCCGAGGCTACCGGACCAGGGACGGGCGCATTCCCGCTGATGGTGCACCTGCGCCCTGTCGTGCTTGCCGCCTCACGTTGAGGGGCTCGCCGAGCCTCGGGCCCGAGGCGAGTGCCGGACCACTGAGCCCCGGGCCCGAGGCCAGTGCCGGACCACGTGCTGCGTGACCGGCTCGCCCAGGGTGGTCAGTGCGGCCGCGTAGCCGTCCAGCGGAGGCAGCAGCTCGCGCGTCGCGGCACCCGCCTCGACCGCAGCCGGCAGCGTGGCGGGATACCGGCCGAGCCGGGCCGCATTCTGCGCCTTGAGCTCGGCTTCCCGGCGCACCCAGTCCTGGGCACCGCGGGGGTCGGGCAGGTCAGACTCCCGCTGGACGTCGACGCCCACCGGACCGTGCGGGCTCAGAGCGACGACGACCAGAACTCCCGAGTGCGAGACGGAGACCCAGGGCCCCGGCCCGCCGGGGCCGATGATGCGCGGCACCCCATGGGGCTGGCCGCAGTCGGTGCAGGTGCGGTCCACCACCACCTCGTCCGGCCCGACCCCGAGGTGGGCGGCGACCGCGACGCGCAGCAGTGCCGCGCCGACCATGGACCGGCCGCGATCAGCCGGACGCTCGAGCGACTCCACGCGTGCCCGTTCCGTGCCGTCGAGCAGGGTGACCACGTCACGGTCGGCCGCAACGAGGGACGACCACCAGACCTCACCAGCCACCGATTTACCTCACACTTGTGTCACGTAACTAGGTAAGGCTAACCTCACCGCTCGTGCCGACGCTGACGACCACCGGTCTCCCGCGCCCCGGCAGCGCGCTGCCCGGCCTCCCGGGTGCGGCGACGCTGGGACGCCCCGCGCTGCTCACCGCGTCCGGGGACGTCCTCAGCCACGGCGAGCTGAGGGAGCGCATCGCGGACCTCGCCGCCCAGCTGCCGGACCCTGCCGAGGGCCGCCGGCTCGTGCACCTGCCGCTGCGCCCGGACCTCGCCGTCGTGACGGCGTACCTGGCCACGCTCGCGGCCGGCCACGTCGCGCTCGTCACGGCCGACGGCGCCCGCGCGGCCGGCATCGTCGACCGCTACCGGCCGGACATCGTGCTGACCGGTCGCCCCGGCAGCCCGTTCGAGGTCGTCTCGCCGGACCCGGGCCACCTCCTCCACCCCGACCTGGCGCTGCTCCTGAGCACCTCGGGCAGCACGGGCTCGCCGAAGCTCGTCCGACTCTCGCACCGGAACCTCACCAGCAACGCCGCCGCGATCGCCGAGGCGTTACGGCTCACCGCGGCCGACCGGGCCATCACGAGCCTGCCTCTGCACTACTGCTTCGGGCTCTCCGTCCTCCACTCCCACCTGACGGTCGGCGCCTCGGTGCTGCTGCACGACGGCTCCGTCCTGGACGAGGACCTGTGGCGCGCGGTGGACGACCTGCGGGTGACGACGCTGGCGGTCGTGCCGCACATGGTCGAGCTCATGGAGAGCACCGGCGTGCTCGAACGGGCCCACCCCTCGCTGCGCCTGCTGGCCCAGGCGGGGGGCCGCCTGCTGCCCGACCGGGTGGTGCGCACGGCGGCCCTGGGCCGCGAGCAGGGCTGGGACCTCGCCGTGATGTACGGCCAGACGGAGGCCACGGCGCGCATCTGCGTGCTCGACCCGGCACTGGTCGCCGACCACCCTGACGCGGTCGGGCGCCCCGTGGCGGACACCTCCCTCGCCCTCGACACGAGCGTGCCGGAGGCCGCCGAGGGCACCGGGGAGGTCGTGGTGCGCGGCCCCGGCGTCATGATGGGCTACGCCGAGCACCCGGACGACCTGGCGCTCGGCCCGATGCTGAACGAGCTGCGCACCGGTGATCTGGGCCGGGTAGGCCCGGACGGCCTGCTGCGTCTGGTCGGGCGCCGGTCCGGCTTCGTGAAGGTCATGGGCCTGCGGGTCGACCTCGCCCCGGTCGAGGCCGCCCTCGAGTCGGCCGGGCTACGCGCCTGCGTGGGGGGTGACGACACCGGCCTGACCGTGGCGGTCGAGCCCGAGGCCGGCTACAGCGTCGTCGAGGCCGCCGGACGGGCCCGGCGCCTCGCCGGCGAGGCCTCGGGCCTGGGCCCCGCGGCGGTGGCCGTCGCCGTCGTCGAGCTGCCCCGCCTGGACAACGGCAAGGTTGACCGCCTTGGGTGCATGGCCCTCGTGCGCGGCGGCTCCCCGGCGGTGTGCGAGGAGACAAGGCTGCGCACCGCCGAGTCGGTCGGGGCCAGCCCGACGCTCGCCGTGCAGGTGGCCCGCGTCGTCGGCGAGGTGCTCGGCGTGGACGCCGTCGGCCTCGACCGCACCTTCGTCCAGCAGGGCGGGGACTCCCTCAGCCACGTGCAGGCCTCGGTCCGGCTCGAAGGTCTCATCGGTCCGCTCCCCCGCGCCTGGCACCACCGCCCCCTCAGCGAGCTCGTTGAGCTGGGACGGTCCCGCCGCGCCGGCTCCCCGACGACGGAGCCTGCGCACCCCGTCCGGCGCCGGTGGCGCACCGTGGAGACGTCGGTCCTGCTGCGCACGATCGCCGTGGTGATCATCTGTGGCTCGCACGCCGACCTCTTCCGCATCCTCGGCGGCGCGCACACCCTCCTGGCGGTGGCCGGCTTCAACGCCGCCCGCTTCGGCCTCTCGGCGCCCACGCCGGGCGGACGCTGGCGGGCGACCGCCCGCACCTTGATCGGGGTGGCGGTCCCCACCATGGCGGTGGCCCTGATCGGCATGGTGACGCAGGAGCGGTACGGGTGGGCGAACGTCGCCCTCGCCAACTGGATGCTCGGCGACGTCACCTACGGGTTTCGCAACGAGCTGTGGTTCGTCGACGCGCTCGTCGCCAGCACGCTCGTGCTGACCGCCGTCCTGTCGGTGCCGGCCCTCTCCCGGGCCTGGCAGCGCGACCCCTGGCGGGTGGCGGCGGCGGTGGCGGCCGTGGCGCTCGTGCCGCGCTTCGTCGTCCTCCACCTCGGCGAAGGCGTGCTTCGCGGAATCATGCCGACCACGTTCTGGCTCTTCGCCGTCGGCGCGGCGGTGGCGCACGCCGACACCCGCCGGCGCCGACTGCTCACCCTCGCCGTGGCCGCGGTCGGCGGGGCGACGTACTTCCCCGACGACCCGGTGCGCAACGCCACCGTCCTGGCGGGCGTCGCGGCCCTGACGCTGATGCCCGAGGTGCGCGTGCCCGCCCGGTGCGTGCCCGTAATCGGCGTCCTCGCGGCCGCCTCCCTGTACGTCTACCTCATCCAGTTCCAGATCCTCGCCCACATCTCCGCGCCGCTCGTCGCCACCACCGTCGCGATCGCCGCCGGCTGCATGTTCTGGCGCCTGGCCGACCGTCCCGTCCGGCGCCTGCAGGACCTCGTGCCCCTCTCCGACCGATGAAACGGAAGCATCTCGTGCCCCTGAACCGCCGCCCCCTGCTCGCCGCTCTGCTGGCCCTGCCCCTGGCGCTGTCCGCTTGTGGCGGCGGCGAGGCCAAGGAGTCCTTCGAGGCCGAGCCCGGGGCGCTGCAGATCTACTCCTCCCAGCACCGCAATGTCACCGAGGCGTGGGCGGAGGCGTTCACCGACGCGACGGGCATCGAGACGCAGGTCCGCGAGGGCCAGGACTCCTCGATGGGCCACATGATCGTCGAGGAGGGCGACGCCTCCCCCGCGGACGTGTTCCTGACGGAGAACTCCCCGGCGATGACCGTCGTGGAGCGCGCCGGCCTGCTCGCACCGGTCGCCGACGAGACCCGGTCGCAGGTTCGTGAGGGGATGGCTCCCTCCTCCGGTCGGTGGACGGCGATCGCCGCCCGGTCCACCGTGCTGGTCTACAACACCGACCAGATCAGCGAGGACGAGCTGCCCACCTCCCTCATGGACCTGGCCCGCCCCGAGTGGGCCGGCCGCTGGGGGGCGGCGCCCGGCGGCGCCGACTTCCAGGCCATCGTGGCCGGCATGCTCGCCGACCGGGGCGAGGCGGAGACCCGCGCCTGGCTCGAGACCCTGACCGACAACGCCGAGGTCTATCAGAACAACATCGCCACGATGAAGGCCGTCAGCGCGGGCGAAGTACCCGTCGGGATCATGTACCACTACTACTGGTACCGCGATCAGGCCGGGGACAAGCAGGGCAGCGCCCACACCGCGCTGCACTACTTCGGCCGCCAGGACCCCGGCGCCTTCGTCAGCCTGTCCGCCGGCGGGGTGCTCGCCTCGTCCGACATGCCCGACGAGGCTCAGCAGTTCCTCGCCTTCATCACCAGCCCCGAGGGCCAGCAGCTCCTCGTCGACAGCGGGTCGATGGAGTACGCGGTCGGCACCGGCGTCGAGTCGGACCCGGCGCTGCCCCGCCTGGAGGACCTGGAGGCGCCCCCGGTCGACCCGTTCACCCTCAACTCCGACGAGGTCCTCGCGCTGATGACCGATGCGGGCATCCTCTAGGCCGCCCGGGGCCGCGGTGGCGGCGGCCCTGGTCGCTGCCCTGACGGTCCTGCCGGTGCTGGTGGTCCTCACCAACGCACTGTCCGCGGGGGCCGAAGGGGCGGCCGACTACCTTCTCCGGCCCCGGATCGGCGAGCTGCTGGGGCATACCGGCATGCTCGTCGCCGTCACGGTGCCCGCCACCGTCATCGTGGGCACCCTCGCCGCCTGGCTCGTCGAGCGCACGGCGCTGCCGGGGGCCGGGCTGTGGCGTGCCCTGCTGCTGGCGCCGCTGGCGGTGCCGGCGTTCGTCAGCGCCTACGCATGGGTGTCCGTGGCGCCGTGGCTCACCGGCTTCGCCGGCGCGGCCCTGGTCACCACGTGCGCGTACTACCCCTTCGTGTTCCTGCCCGTGGCGGCCCTGCTGCGCACGCTCGACCCGGCGGACGAGGAGGTGGCCCGCTCCCTGGGCCTCTCCCCTGCTGCCGCCGTCGCCCGCACCGTGCTCCCCCGCCTGCGCCCCGCGCTGAGCGGCGGGGCGCTGCTGGTCGCGCTGCACCTGCTGGCGGAGTACGGCGTGCTGGAGATGATGCGCTTCCAGACGTTCACCACCGCCATCATGCAGCGGTACGCCGTGGGGTTCAGCGACAGCGCCGGGAGCCTGCTCGCCTCGGTGCTGCTGGTGCTGTGCCTGCTCGCACTCACGCTCGAGGTGGTCGCGCGTGGGCGCCGGCGGGTGGCGCGGGTGGGGTCCGGGGCCCAGCGCCCCGCCTCGCGGGTCGCGCTGGGCGCCTGGACGGCGCCAGCCGTGCTGGTGCTGGCCACCGTCGTCGGCCTGTCCCTCGTCGTGCCCGTCGCCACCGTGGCACGCTGGCTGGTCGCCGCCATCGGCGACACCGACGCGGTTGGCGGCGACCTGCTCCAGGTCACGGTCAGCACGGCGGGCCTCGCGCTCCTCGGCGGCGCGGCCGCGATCGCCGCGGCCCTGCCCGGGGCGTGGCTGCTGAACCGGCACCGGTCGGCGCTGACCATGGTGCTCGAACGCGCCACCTACCTCGCCAGCGCCCTTCCGGGCGTGGTGGTGGGTCTGGCCCTGGTCACCCTCGCCGTCGACTGGGCCCGGCCGGTCTACCAGACCGTCTGGTTGGCCGTCCTCGCCTACGCCATCCTGTTCCTGCCCCGCGCCATGGTGTCCCTGCGCGCCGGGCTCGCCGCCGCGCCGCCGGAGCTGTCCGAGGCCGCCCGGTCGCTCGGGCTGCGCGGCCCGGCGACCCTCGCTCGCGTCGTCCTTCCGCTCATGGGGCCGTCGGTGGTGACCGGCTTCGTCCTCGTGGCGCTCGCCGTGAGCACCGAGCTCACCGCCACGTTGCTGCTGGCCCCCACCGGGACCGACACCCTCGCCCTGGCGTTCTGGCGAGCGACCGGCGAGCTCGACTACGCCGCTGCGGCACCGTATGCGGCCGTGATGATCGCACTGTCCGCGCCCCTGACGATGCTGCTGCGGCGCCAGATCCTGGAGGAACGATGACCGACGTGCAGCTGCGCGCCGTCACCGCCGGCTACGGTCGCCGGCCGGTGCTCAAGGAGGTCGACCTGGTGGTGCCGGAAGGCACCACGACGGCCGTCCTGGGCGGGTCGGGAAGCGGCAAGACGACGCTGCTGCGCGTCATTGCCGGCTTCCTGCGGCCCGGTTCGGGGGAGGCCGTCATCGGGGGCCGCACCGTGGCCGGTGCCGGCGTTTGGGTGCCGCCCGAACGCCGGGGCATCGGCTACGTGCGGCAGGAGGGCGGGCTGTTCCCCCACCTGTCGGTGGCCGGAAACGTCGCCTTCGGTCTTCCCTGGCCGCGGCGCCGTCATCGCGATCGGGTGCTCGAGCTGCTCGACCTCGTCGGCCTCCCGGCCGAGCTGGCCGACCGCCGGCCGGACCAGCTCTCCGGCGGCCAGCAGCAACGCGTCGCCCTGGCCCGGGCGCTCGCCCCGCGCCCGGGCCTCGTGCTCCTCGACGAGCCCTTCTCCTCGCTCGACACCGGCCTGCGCGCCGCGACCCGCGAGGCCACCGCCCGCGCCCTGCGCGCCACCGGCGCCACAGCCGTTCTGGTCACCCACGACCAGGACGAGGCGCTGTCCTTCGCGGACCAGGTCGCGATCCTGGGCACCGGTGCGATCCGGCAGGTGGCGGCCCCCCGGGTGATCTACGGCGAGCCCGTCGACACCGAGGTGGCCCGGTTCCTCGGCGACGCCGTCATCGTCCCGGGCACGGCGGCCGAGGGCCGCGTGACCTGTGAGCTTGGGACGCTACCGGTCCGCGGGTTCGTCCCTCGCGGCGCCGTGGACGTCCTGCTGCGCCCCGAGCA
Source organism: Georgenia thermotolerans (assembly GCF_009193185.1). Lineage (GTDB taxonomy): Bacteria > Actinomycetota > Actinomycetes > Actinomycetales > Actinomycetaceae > Georgenia > Georgenia thermotolerans. The sequence continues at coordinate 44,013 of NZ_VUKF01000005.1, forward strand.
GATCGCGCTGACGTCCCCCGGCTCCGGCTCCCTCGATGCGACCGTCCGCAGCGTCGCCTACTTCGGGCACGATGCCGTGGTGGAGCTGGACCTGACCGACACCACGTCGAGTCAGGGCGTGCGGGCCCGTGTGGTCGGCCTGCAGCCACCCGAGCCGGGCGACCTGGTCGGCCTGACCGTCGTCGGACCGGTGCGTGCGTTCCCCGCCGCTGACCGCTCGTCCCTCCTGGTCGCGGAGGCGCCAGGCAGGAACCGGCCTGCGAGCTAGGTGGCTCGCAGTCCTCACGACCTCTGAGAGACGTGCTCTGGACGGGCCCGCCGTCCCTGCCTAGAGTCGCCCTACCCGCGTATCCGTGCAGTGCTCGCGATGTCCGTCGATGGAGAGGACAGTCGTGGTGGACCTGTCCGTCTCAGGCGCCCGGAGCCGCACCTGCCTGCCCGGCGCGCCTGGCACCAGGGAGGGATCACCATGATCGCGTCCACGCTGGAGCTCGCCCGCAAGGGGCAGGAGGGCGGCTACGCCGTCCCCGCGGTGAACATCCTCGACGACCTGAGCCTGCGGGCGGTGATCGACGCCGCGGTCGCGAAGTCCTCGCCGGTCATCATCCAGGTCTCGGTCAAGACCGTGCGGTCGATCGGCGTCGACCTGATGACCAAGACCTTCGCGGCCGCCGCCTCCCCCGCCCCCGTCCCGGTCGCGCTGCACCTGGACCACTGCCCCGACCGCAAGGTCATCGAGGACGTCGTGGCGGCCGGCTGGTCCTCGGTGCTCTTCGACGCCTCCGACCGCGATCTCGCCCAGGCCGAGCAGGAGACGCGCGAGGTCGTCACCCTCGCGCACGCGGCCGGCGTCGACGTGGAGTCGGAGATCGAGAACATCGTCGGCGTCGAGGACGACGTCGGCTCCGACGTCGCCGTGCACTCGTACTCGGTGGAGCAGCTCGCCGAGGTGGCCGAGCGCACCGGCGCCGACCTCCTCGCTCCCCAGCTCGGCACGGCCCACGGGCAGTACACGAAGGCCCCGGTGCTGCTGCCGGACCGGGTCCGCGAGCTGGGCCGGCTCACCGACCGCCCGATCGTGCTGCACGGTGGCACCGGCCTGAGCGACGCCGAGTTCCGCACGTTCATCGACGCCGGGGTCTCCAAGATCAACATCTCCACCGGGCTGAAGCGGGCGTACATGCAGTCCGCCCTCGAGCACCTGCGCCGGGCGGAGGAGCGCGACAAGTGGGACCCGCCGTCGATGTTCAGGGACATGTCCGCGGCTGTGACGACCGAGATCGCCCGGTACTTCGACGTGTTCGGCTCGACCGGTCACGCCGACGGCGCGGAGGCGACGTGATGGCCCCGACCCTGATCTTCGACTGCGACGGCGTCCTGGCCGACACCGAGCGCTTCGGCCACCTGCCGGCCTTCAACGAGACCTTCGCCGAGGTGGGGCTGCCGGTGCGGTGGTCGGAGGAGGAGTACGCCGAGCGCGTCAAGATCGGCGGCGGCAAGGAGCGCATGGCGAGCCTGCTCACCCCCGAGCTGGTGGCGGCGGCGAACCTGCCCACCGACCCCGCCGACCAGCAGGCGATGATCGCCGACTGGCACAAGCGCAAGACGGCGCACTACACCGCCCGGATCGGCGCCGGCGTCATGCCGCCACGGCCGGGGATCGCCCGGATCACCGAGGAGGCCGCCGACGCCGGCTGGGGCCTGGCCGTCGCCTCCACCTCCGCGGAGGTCTCCGTGCGCGCCGTGCTCGAGCACGCCGTCGGGGCCGCGCGCGCCGCGGACTTCGCCGTCTTCGCCGGTGACATCGTGCCCCGCAAGAAGCCGGCCCCCGACATCTACCTGCACGCCCTGCACGAGCTCGGCCTCGACCCCGCCGACGCCGTCGTCGTCGAGGACAGCGAGAACGGCCTGCGCGCCTCGCTCGCCGCGGGGCTGGCCACCGTGGTGACGGTGAGCAGCTACACCGCCGAGGAGAACTTCGACGGCGCCGCGCTGGTCCTCACCAGCCTGGGCGACGACGCCGAGCCCGCCCGGGTGCTCGCCGACCCCCTCGGCCTCGGGGTGGGCGACGAGGTCCACCTCGGCGACCTGACCACGATCCTGGACCGGACAAGGAAGGCGCCCCGATGACCGCAGCCCTGCAGCGCACGGAGTTCGTCGTGCGGACCATCGCCGAGACGATCGTCGCGAACGAGAAGTACTTCGGCGATCTCGACTCCGTGGTCGGCGACGGCGACTTCGGGTACTCCCTCGCCCGCGGCTTCGAGAAGGTGCTCGACCAGTGGGACACCCTGGACCGCACCGACGCCGGGGTGTTCCTGCAGAAGGTCGCGACGACCATCTCCAGCCGCATGGGCGGGACGTCGGGGCCGATCTGGGGCACGGCGTTCCTGCGCGCCGGTGCGGCCGCGAAGGGCAAGGAGGAATTGGACGGGGCCGACGTCGTCGAGATGCTCCGGGCCGCGATCGCCGGCATCAAGGCCCGCGGCGGCGCGGACCTGGGCGAGAAGACCCTCCTCGACGCGCTCGTGCCGATGACCGACACCCTGGCCGACCTCTTCGAGCAGGGCACCCAGACCCAGGCGGCCCTCGACGCCGCGGCGGCCCGGGCGCGCGAGAGCGCCGAGGCCACCAGCACGATGCAGGCCAGGCGCGGGCGGGCCTCCTACACCGGTGAGCGGAGCATCGGCTCCCCCGACCCCGGCGCCCTCGCGATCGCCGTGCTCGCGGAGGAGATCGCGAGCCGGTGGCAGGACGGTTCTGCCTCCGCCGCCTCCTGAACCTGCCACGCTGGCACCGACGCCGGCGCCGGGCCGGACCGAGCATCACCGATCATTCACAACGATGTGGAGGACGCCGTGAAGAAGTTCGTCAACGACCCCAAGGACTACGTCCCCCAGATGCTCAGGGGCATCGAGCTCGCCAACCCGGACACCCTGCGCTACGTGCCCGAGTACAACCTCATCATGCGGGCCGACGCCCCGCGCAACGACAAGGTCTCCATCATCCAGGGCTCGGGGTCGGGCCACGAGCCCGCCCACGTCATGAGCGTGGGCAAGGGCATGCTCGACGGCGCCTGCCCCGGGGACGTCTTCGCCGCCCCGCCGTCGGACTACGTCTACGAGACGGCGAAGCTCCTCGCCTCCGACAAGGGCGTGCTGCTGCTGGTCAACAACTACACCGGCGACAAGATGGCCTTCGAGATGGCCCAGGAGCTCGCCGAGGCCGACGGGATCACCGCGCGCACCCTCTTCATCGACGACGACGTCGCCGTGCAGGACTCCACCTACACCGTCGGCCGCCGCGGCGTCGCGGGGAACTTCTTCGTCATGAAGGCCGTGGGCGCCGCCGCCGAGGCGGGGGCGGACCTCGACGAGGTCGTCCGCATCGGGGAGAAGGTCAACTCCGTCACCCGCACCCTCGGCATCGCCCTGACCGCCTGCACGCCGCCGGCGAAGGGGGCGCCGCTGTTCGAGCTCGGCGACGACGAGATCGAGATCGGCGTCGGCATCCACGGCGAGCCGGGGCGGCGCCGGGCGAAGATCATGTCGGCGGACGCGATCGTCGACGAGTTCCTCGGCGCCGTGGTCCCCGACCTGCCCTACAGCTCCGGCGACGACGTCGCCCTGATGATCAACGGGCTCGGCGGCACCCCCCTCAGCGAGCTGTACCTGCTCTACGGCATCGCCCACGAGAAGCTCACGGCCCAGGGCATCAACGTCCGGCGCAGCTACGTCGGGGAGTACTGCACCTCCCTGGAGATGGCCGGCGCCTCCCTGACCCTGGTCAAGCTCGACGACGAGATCACCAGGCTCCTCGAGGCGCCCGCGGAGATCGCCATCCGCGTGTTCTGATTCCCGCGGCCGCCGATGTCCCGAGGTCCGGCGTCGTGTGTCGCGGCGACGACCGAAGCGACGTAGGAATGAGGCCGTGGGCAGGTCTGCGGTGATCGTGCTGTACGTGCTCGCGATGGTCGTCGTCGTGGTCGGCGTGGACCTCCTGTTCTTCAGGCACCACTTCTGGCCGCGGCTGATGGTCAACGTCGGCATCGTGCTGGTGTTCGGGGCGTTCTACCTCAGGTACCTCAGGCGTGCGTGAGCCCGGCCAGGCCCTCGGTCAGACGCGATCTCGGCGCTAAGGTCGACGAGCCGGCGCTCTAGGCGGTCGGTTCCTGGCCGTCGACGGTGATGTGCAGGTCGGGGCTCTTCTCGGGCCAGAACGCGACCAGCCCCGCGACCTTGACCGACTCGGGCAAGGGAGTGCGATAGCACCACGCGGCATCACGGATCGTGGCCCCTTCGACGGCCAGGTCCCAGTACGTCGCGGTCCCCTTGTAGGGGCAGTGAGTGACGGTGGCGGTGGGGATCAGCCGATCCATGCGGACGTCGACCTGCGGGAGGTAGTAGCGCGGGACGAGCCCGGTCTCGTACAGGACGACGGGGCGGTGCGAGTCGGCGATGACGGCGCCCGCGACCGTCACGATGACGTGCCGACTGCTGGAGAGGGCGTCCACGCGCACGTACGGGCTGCGGGGGTGGGTGAAGACGATCTCGTCCTCCTCCATCCAGGTGTCGAAGGCCGACCAGGTCAGGGCGTACGCGTCGCGCAGGGCCACGACGCCGGCCTCGGGGTGACGGCGGGCTGCCCCAGGCACGACCCGCCCCGCGAGCAGGGCGTCGAAGAGCTCGCTGACACCGAGTGCCGCGGACGCCGGACCGGTGCCGGTCGGTCGCAGCTCGACCTTCAGGTCCGCCGCCGGGAAGAAGTACTCGGGGACGTACGGGTGCTCCCAGACCAGCAGCGGTGCCCGGGAGTCCACCACGAGCTCGCCAGAGCTGAAGGCGCGCACGCGCTTGAGACCCTGCTGCACCGTTCCCGGTGCGATCACGAACGGGTTCTTGACGACGTCAGGCACGAGACCAGTGCACTCCCGGTCGTCCCACGGCGCCCGGCGGAGCCCCCGACGGCGATGTCGTCGCACGCCACCGATGTCCTCGCCTCACGCCCGCCCCTCACGATCGTTCCGGCAGGTCGACGACGAGGACCAGGTCACCCCCTCGCGCTTCGAGCCGGGGGCGAACGATGCCCGTCCGCCGAGGTTCTCCGAGCAGCTCGGCGAGGCTGCTGGCGGCGGCGAGCTCCTCGAGGCAGATGCGTGTCGGCGGCAACAGGGTGACTTCGCCGCGTTCGGCTCGATCGAGGACGTCGGCGGGCACGCACCAGATGGACTCCGAGGCCTCGTCGCCGGTGTTGCGGGCCATCTGCGCCGCCGGCACGACGCCGAGGAAGAAGTGGGTGTCGTAACGCCGGGGCTCGTACTCCGGGGTGACCCAGCGCGCCCAGGGGCGCAGCAGGTCCGCCCGGATCGCCAGGCCCCGGCGCTCGAGAAGTTCCGAGAACGTCAGTTCCCGGGCGACGAGACGTCGGCGGTCACGCTCCCAGTCCTCCCCGTCCACCCGCACGACGTCGGGGGAGCCCGGCACGGCGGCGAGAAGCACCCCGCTCTCCTCGAAGGTCTCGCGCACGGCAGCGCAGACGTGCCGGCGCGCGTGCTTCGGCGTCGTCCCGAACGCGTCCGCCCAGGCCCGCGGGCTTGGGCCCTCCCACAGCAGGTCGGCGTCCGCGTCCCGCGCGTCGACGCCCCCGCCGGGGAAGACGAGTGCACCCGGCGCGAAGGCCATGGTGAGGTGGCGACGCAGCATGAACACCTCTACGCCCGCGGCGCCCTCCCTCACGAGCAGGACGGTGGAGGCGGGGCGCGGAGCCGCCACCTTCACGTCGTCGAGCCACAACCGGGCGCGGTCGACAGCCGCGGCAGGGAGAGGGAAGACCCGTTGCATGCGGTGAGCCTAGGGCCACCGGACCTAGGCTCCATGGCAACGGCGCCGGCGGAGCCGAACATGAAAGGCTGGGGGCCGTGACCGTGACGACTCCACGTTCCCGGCCCGGCCGGCCGGGCCATGACCGCGATGCCGTGCTGGACGCGGCTGTCGCCCTCTTCATCCGCAAGGGCTACGACGCGACCAGCATCGATGACATCGCGAAATCCTTGGGCCTCACCAAGTCGGCTGTGTACCACCACGTCAGCAGCAAGGAGCAGCTTCTTGCGGAGGCGCTGGACACGGCGCTCGACGAGCTGAGCAGCGCGGTGGACTCCGTGAGCTCGGCGTCCGGGTCGTCGTCGCAGAGGCTGCGCGAGGTGGTACGCCGCAGCGTGCAGGTTCTGGTTGCGCATCAGCCGGCGGTGACGCTGCTGCTGCGCGTCCATGGGAACAGCGAGACAGAGGTCGCCGCACTTCGCCGACGGCGAGCGATCGATCGCGCGTTGGCCGGCCTGGTCAAGGAAGCGGTGAACGAGGGTGCGCTGCGCGGGGATGTCGACCCGGAGCTGATCAGCCGCCTGCTGTTCGGCATGGTGAACTCGATCGCGGAGTGGTACCGGCCCGATGGACAGATCTCGACCGATCAGCTCGCCGCGACCGTGACCACCGTGGTGTTCGACGGCCTCGCGGCGCCCTGACCCGAAGAGGACTGCCGCGGTGACGCCCGCCCGGCGGTCGACGAGGGGCAGTCACCTCCAGGCGGCTCAAGCTTGCGCACCGGTCTCGACCGGGCGCCCGAGGGACCGGCTCCGTCCCCGGAACTCGGCCACGGTCGTGTGGCCTCCGTCGGCGTCCGTGCGGCTGATCGAGACGTCGTAGATCCCGGATCGGCCCGCACCGCTGCGCCGCATGGCGGTGGCCAACAGCTGGTCTCCCGCCCGCACCGGTGCCAGGAAGGTGATGTCGAAGCCGGCGGCGACGGTGACCTCGCCGAAGGAGTTGCAGGCGACGGCGAACGCCGTGTCGGCGACGGCGGCGACCAGGGCGCCGTGGCAGCTGCCCCAGCCGTTGACCATGTCCTCGCGGACCGTCATGGCGACGACGGCGTGGCCGGGGCCGACGGCGCACAGCTGCATGCCGAGGGCGGCGGTCGCCCGGTCGTTGGCGAGCATGACCTCGGCGCTGCGGACGGCGATGGCCTGGGCGGCGCCGGAATCGGCGGCGCCGGAGTGCGCCGCCCGCTCGCTCACCACTGGTAGAACCCCTCCCCCGTCTTGCGCCCCAGCTTCCCGGCCGCGACGAGGTCGCGCAGGATCTGCGGCGGCTCGAAGCGCGCGCCGACGTGCTCGGCGAGGTGCGAGGCGACGGCGAGTCGTACGTCGAGGCCGACGATGTCGGTGGTGCGCAGGGGCCCGACCGGGTGGCGGTAGCCCAGCGTCATCGCGGTGTCGATATCGGCGGCGGAGGCGACCCCCTCCTCCAGCATGCGCATGGCCTCGAGGGCGATGGCGACACCGAGGCGGCTGGAGGCGAATCCGGGCGAGTCGGTGACGGTGATGGCCGTCTTGCCCAGCGCGGTGACCCAGCGCTGTGCCCGTGCCACGAGGGCAGCGTCGGTCTTGGCGCCGACGACGATCTCGACCAGGTCGCTGGCCGGAACCGGGTTGAAGAAGTGGAGGCCGAGGAAGCGTTCCGGTCGGTGAAGCCGCGCGGCAAGTCCGTCGATCGACAAGGAGCTGGTGTTCGTCGCCAGGGCGGCAACCCGGGCCGCCCCTTCGATCGTGTCGAGGATCCTGGCCTTGAGGTCGGCGTCCTCCGGGACGGCCTCGATCACCAGCTCTGCCGAGGAGAGAGCGTGGGCATCGTGGCTCACCTCGAGCCGGGCGACGTAGTCCTCGATGCTGTGGTCGAGCGTGCCGCGATCCTGGGCGACGGTGAGGCTCTTCACGACGCGATCGCGAGCGGCCGCAGCCGCACCCGGGCTGACCTCGATGACGGTGACATCCGCCCCCGAGACGAGAAAGGCATGGGCGATGCCGGCGCCCATGCGGCCGCCGCCGTAGACTCCGACACGGGCGGGCAGGATGCCGGTCATCGGTCTGGGTCCTTTCGGCGTTCCGGTGAGGCGGTCAGGCGTCGAAGTCGACAGTGACGCTGGCGCCGACCGGATAGGACTGGCAGGTCAGCACGAACCCGGCGTCGATTTCCGCCGGCTCGAGCGCGTAGTTGCGTCGCATGTCGACCTCGCCGTCGGTCACCCTGGCGCGACACGTGCCGCACACGCCGCCCTTGCAGGCGAAGGGCAGGTCGGGCCGCGACGCCTGGGCGGCGTCGAGGATGGTCTGGTCCTGAGGCATCGCCGCGGTGGCCGAGCGTCCGTCGAGGATCACCGTGACATCGGTGGTGGGGCCGTCGGGGCCTGGCGTCACGCGCCTGAGCTCGGGCGGCGGGGCGTCCGCGTAGAAGAGCTCGACGTGGATACGGCCGGGGCTGACTCCGAGCTCGGTGAGCACCTCGCGCGCGTCGTTGATCATGGCGAACGGGCCGCACAGCCAGATGTCGTCGAACAGCTCGACCGGCAGCAGCACGTCGAGGATCCGCCGGAGGCGGTCGGCGTCCAGGCGACCGGAGAAGAGCTCCACGTCGCGAGGCTCTCGGGACAGCACGTGCACGACCTGCAGCCGGGCGCCGAAGGTGTTCTTCAGGTCGCCGAGCTCCTCGGCGAACATCACTGACCGGCTGGTGCGGTTGCCGTAGAGCAGGGCAACCTCGGCGTCACCGTGGGCGAGCAGCGAGCTGGTGATCGACAGCAGCGGGGTGATGCCCGAGCCGACGGCGATGCAGAGATGCCGCCCGCCGGCCCGCGGATTCGCGGTGAACGTGCCGGTGGGCCCCTGAACCTCGATCTGGTCGCCCGGTCGCACCTGCCGCGCGAGCCAGCCGGAGAAGATCCCGTCGGGGATCTCGCGGACCCCGATCCGCGGACGTGCCCCCACGGGCGCACAGATGGAGTACGACCGCCGCTCCTCGCGCCCGCCGACGGTGCGGCGCAGGGTGAGCGACTGCCCCGGGGCGAACGCGTACGCGTCGGCCAGCTCCGGCGGCACGTCGAAGGTGACGGCCACGGCGTCGTCGCACAGGTGCTCGACGTCGGCGACGGTCAGCGCGTGGAAGGGCGCCGAGCGGGCAGAGCGCGCCGGGGAGTGGGCGACGACCACGGCTCAGATCTCCTTCACGTGCTCGAAGGGCTCGAGGCACGAGGTGCAGCGGTAGAGCGCCTTGCACGCGGTCGCCCCGAACTCGGACGTCAGCTCGACGGCCTGCGAGCCGCAGCGGGGGCAGCTGAGCCGGCGCCGGGTGGGCAGGAGCGTCAGGGCGATCGGGCCCGAGGGTCGAGGCGCCTTGCCGGGGGCGGACAGGCCGTGGTCGCGCAGCGCCTGGCGGCCGCGTTCGGTGATCCATTCGCTGGACCAGGCCGGGCTGAGCGCGATCTCGACCCGGGCGTCGTACCCGGCGTCGCGCAGCTTGTGCAGCAGGTCGTCGCGCATGGCTGCCATCGCCGGGCAGCCGGAGTAGGTCGGCGTGATCGTGACGACGACGCCACTGCCGGACTGCCGTACGCCGCGCAGCACCCCCAGGTCCTCGAGGGTGAGCATCGGCATCTCCGGGTCGGTGACCGACGCGGCGATGGCATACGCGGAGGCCGTCTGGACCGTCACGGTCACCACCGCCCCATCGGGTGAGCACGCGCGACCACCTGCATCTCGGCCAGCATGCGGGACAACGCCTCGGTGTGCAGGCCACTGCGTCCGGTGCGGCCCTGGACCCCGGCCAGCGGCGCCGTCCCGGGGCGGTCGACACCGCTGACGGCGAGAAGGTGCTCGAGGACCGCGTCCACCTCGTCGGCCACCTCGGCCGGGTCCACCCCGACGCCGGCGGCCGCGGCTCTCGCCTCGGTCGGGTGCGTCGACAACGGCTCGGCGTAGAGAGGCCACAGCCAATCCAGACCGCCGAGCAGCCGGTGCCGCGACTCCTCGGTACCCCGGGCGAGGATGAGGAACCAGCGCCCGGCGAAGTCGCGGTGGTAGGTCAGCTCCTTGACCCCCTTGGCCGCGATCGCGGCCAGCACCGGGTCGCGGCTCTCGACCAGGCGGGCGAACACGGCCAGCCGGATCGTGGAGAACAGCAGCAGTCGCACGACGGTGTGTGCGAAGTCGCCGTTCGGGACCTCCGCGAGCCGCACGTTGCGGAACTGCTCCGCGTCGCGGAAGAAGGCCAGGGCGTCCTCCGCGGGAACCGGTGAGCCCTCCGGCAGGGCCGGCACGACCGTCGGGTCGGCGGCCGCGGCACGGGCCAGCAGGAGCCGCGCCTGGCCGAGGAGGTCGAGGGCGACGTTGGCCAGCGCGATGTCCTCCTCGAGGTCGGGCGCGTTGCTGCACCACTCCGACAAGCGCTGGGACATGACGAGCGCGTCGTCGCCGAGCATCAGGCAGTAGGTCGCCAGGTCCGTGGCGTCGACGGCGTCGGGCACGGTGGTGTCGACGCCGGCCAGCGGGTCCTCGAAGTCGGTGCCGAAGGCCCACTGGGAGTCGTCGCCGACGACGTCGTGGTGCTCGAGGAGGGCGTCGTAGACGTTGCCGGCGGCGGTGCTCGGGTCGGGGGTGGGGGGCGACATCAGCGGCTCACATGTGGGGGACGTCGTCGGGGATGGCGTAGAACGTCGGGTGGCGGTAGACCTTGTCGCCCGACGGCGCGAAGAGCGGGTCCTTCTCGTCCGGGCTCGAGGCGGTGATGTCGGTGGACCTGACCACCCAGATGCTGACGCCCTCGTTGCGGCGGGTGTAGACGTCGCGGGCGTGCCGGACGGCCATGTCGTCGTCGGCGGCGTGCAGCGACCCGACGTGGACATGGTTGAGGCCGCGCTTGCCGCGCACGAAGACCTCGTACAGCGGCCACTCGCGCTTGCTCGCACGGTCCATGGGGGTCGGCCCCTCTTGCGGCGGCGCGGCCCCGTGGCCGCCCTCGCCGGTGACCTCGGGCCCGCTCACGACGCCTTCTCCTGCTGGACGGCGGACCTCTCCGCGAACGCCAGGGCCGCCTCCCGGACCCAGGCACCGTCCTCGTGCGCCCGGCGGCGGTGAGCCAGGCGCTCAGCGTTGCAGGGGCCGTTGCCCTTGACCACCTGCGTGAACTCCTCCCAGTCGGGCTGGCCGAAGTCGTGGTGACCGCGCGCCTCGTTCCACCTCAGGTCGGGGTCGGGCAACGTCACGCCCAGCGCCTCGGCCTGGGGCACCGTCATGTCCACGAAGCGCTGCCGCAGGTCGTCGTTGGTGTTGCGCTTGATCCCCCACGCCATGGACCGGGCGGTGTTGGGCGAGTCCGCGTCGGGCGGGCCGAACATCATCAGCGCCGGCCACCAGAACCGGTTCACCGACTCCTGCACCATCGCGCGCTGCTCGTCGGTGCCGCGCATCATCGTCATCAGCAGCTCGTACCCCTGCCGCTGGTGGAACGACTCCTCCTTGCAGATCCGGATCATCGCCCGGCCATAGGGTCCGTACGACGTCCGGCACAGCGGCACCTGGTTGCAGATCGCGGCGCCGTCGACCAGCCAGCCGATCGTGCCGACGTCGGCGTAGGACAGCGTCGGGTAGTTGAAGATCGAGGAGTACTTCTGCCTGCCGGCCAGGAGCATCTCGGTCAGCTCCTGGCGCGACACGCCAAGGGTCTCGGTGGCCGAGTAGAGGTAGAGCCCGTGGCCCGCCTCGTCCTGGACCTTGGCCAGCAGGATCGCCTTGCGGCGCAACGACGGGGCCCGGCCGATCCAGTTGCCCTCGGGCTGCATCCCGATGATCTCGGAGTGCGCATGCTGCGCGACCTGGCGCACCAGGGTCTTCCGGTAGCCCTCCGGCATCCAGTCCCGCGGCTCGATCCGGTCGCTGCGGCCGACGGTCGCCTCGAACCGCTCGAGCAGCTCGCGCTCGGCATCCGGGTCGATCTCGGCGTCCGTCGTGCGCATGATGCCTCCTCGCATCAAGCCATTACTGACCGTTCGGTCTGTTACCTTGACACGCGGAGGGCCGGCCACGCAAGCGGTCGCGCAGACGTCCGCCAACCGAGACTGGGATGGAGCCTTCGTGACTGGGATGCTGGAGAGCTACGCCGCCGGGAGCTGGTTCCGGGCCGACGACGAGGGCCGGCCGGTCCGTGACGCCACCACGGGCGAGGAGGTCGCCCGGATCAGCTCGACCGGCCTCGATCTCGGCGCCATGGTGCAGCACGCGCGCACGGTCGGCGGGCCGGCGCTGCGGTCGCTGACCTTCCACGAGCGCGCCGGGCTGCTCAAGGCGATGGCCAAGGACCTCACGGCGCACAAGGACGAGCTCTACGAGCTCTCCTACGCCACCGGGGCGACGCGCCGCGACTCCGCCGTCGACATCGACGGCGGCATCGGCACGGTCTTCTCGATCGCCAGCAAGGGCACCCGCGCGATGCCCAACGACACCGTCTACCTCGACGGCGACACCGAGCGGCTCGGCCGCACAGGCAGCTTCGTCGGACAGCATCTGTACACGTCGCGGCCCGGCGTCGCGGTCCAGATCAACGCGTTCAACTTCCCGGTCTGGGGGATGCTCGAGAAGCTGGCGCCCGCCTTCCTCGCCGGCGCACCGACCATCGTCAAGCCGGCCGCCCCCACGGCGTACCTCGCCGAGGCCGTCGTCCGCCGCATCATCGACTCCGGCCTCCTCCCGGAGGGCACCTTGCAGCTCCTCTGCGGCAGCCCGCACGGCCTGCTCGACGAGCTCACCGTGCAGGACCACGTCAGCTTCACCGGCTCCGCGCACACCGCCGGCCTGCTGCGCACCCACCCGAGCGTGCTGGGCGGCGGCGTCGAGCTGACCGTGGAGGCCGACTCGCTGAACTGCTCGATCCTGGGACCGGACGTCACCTCCGACGCCCCCGAGCTCGACCTGTTCGTCAAGGGCGTCGTGACCGAGATGACCGTCAAGGCCGGGCAGAAGTGCACCGCGATCCGCCGCGTCATCGTCCCGCGCCACGCGATGGACACCGTCGCGGAGGCCATCACCGCCCGGCTGGCGCGAACCACCGTCGGCAACCCCCGCTCCGAGGACGTCCGGATGGGCGCCCTGGTCAGCCTCGACCAGCGCGAGGAGGTGCGCAAGGCGATCCAGTCGCTGCGAGCCTCCTCCGAGATCGTCTTCGGCGACCCCGATCGCAGCGACGTCATCGACGCGGACGCCGAGCGCGGCGCGTTCCTCTCCCCCGTCCTCCTCAGGGCCGCCGACGGCGCCGCCGAGCCGCACGACGTCGAGGCGTTCGGCCCGGTGAGCACGCTCATCGCCTACGACGACGTCGCCCACGCGGTTGCCCTCGCCGCGCGGGGCAGGGGCAGCCTCGCCGGCTCGCTGGTGACGCACGACGCCGACGTCGCGCGGGAGGTCGTCCTCGGCCTCGCGCCCTGGCACGGCCGCATCCTCGTGCTCGACCGGGACGACGCCCCCGAGTCGACCGGCCACGGCTCCCCGCTCCCCGTGCTCGTCCACGGCGGACCGGGCCGGGCCGGCGGCGGCGAGGAGCTCGGCGGCATCCGCGGCGTCCTGCACCACATGCAGCGCACCGCCATCCAGGCCTCCCCCGACATGCTCACCGCGATCACCGGCCGATGGACCACCGGCTCGGCCCGGCGCGAGGACGGCATGCACCCGTTCCGCAAGAGCCTGGCCGACCTGCGCATCGGCGACACGATCGCGTCGGAGCCGCGAGCGGTCACGCTGGCCGACATCGACCACTTCGCCGAGTTCACCGGCGACAGGTTCTATGCCCACACCGACCCCGAGGCGGCGGCACGGAACCCGCTCTTCGGCGGGATCGTCGCTCACGGTTACCTGGTCGTCTCCCTGGCCGCGGGGCTGTTCGTCGACCCAGCACCGGGCCCGGTGCTGGCGAACTTCGGCGTCGACAACCTGCGCTTCCTCACCCCCGTGAAGGCCGACGACTCGATCGCGGTGACCCTCACGGTCAAGCAGATCACCCCGCGCACCTCCGCCGACTACGGCGAGGTCCGCTGGGACGCCGTCGTCACCAATGACGCCGGCGAGTCGGTCGCGACCTACGACGTCCTCACCCTCGTCAGCAAGGAGTGAGGCGCCTGAGGCACCGCGTTCCGGCGCCGGGCCTCGCACGATGTCCGCTCACCCGCCTCGAAGTCCGCTCACCCGCCTCGAACAGGAGGACACGACCTTGAGCACGAGCCTCGTCACCCGGGACGGCACCGTCGCCACCGTGACCCTGAACCGGCCCGACCGACGGAACGCGCTGAACGAGACGCTGAAGGCAGCGCTTCTCGAGGCGCTCACGGACGTCGGCACGGACGAGACGGTCCGCGCCGTCGTCCTCGCCGCCGAGGGGCAGGCATTCTGCGTCGGCCAGGACCTGGCCGAGCACGCCGATCGGCTCTCCGCGGACGGTCCCGCTGCCGCCTTCGAGACCGTGCCGAACCACTACGCGCCGATCGTCGAGGCGCTGGCAACGATGCCCAAGCCCGTCGTGGCGGCAGTCAACGGGACGTGCGTGGGAGCCGGGCTCGGCCTCGCGCTCGCCTGCGACCTGCGCGTCTTCGCCGAGGACGCGACCCTGGGCACCGCCTTCACCGGTATCGGGCTCACCTGCGACTCGGGGCTCTCGGCCACGCTGACGCGGTCGGTGGGCGAGTCGCGCGCGCGAGAGCTGGTGCTGCTCGGCAAGACGTTCACGCCGGCCGATGCCGTCGGTTGGGGCATCGCGGGGCAGATCGTTCCACGGGCGGACGTCCACGCGACCGCGGCGCGTCTCGCAGCCGATTTCGCCGCCGGCCCGACCGTGGCGTTCGCCGAGTCCAAGCAGCTCATCGCCGGCGCACTGGATCGCAGCTTCGCAGCCACGCTCCGGGCCGAGGCGGAGGCGCAAGACAGGTGCGGCGCGACCAGTGACCACCGCGACGCCGTGAACGCGTTCATCAGGAAGTCGAGACCCACCTTCACCGGTCGGTGAGATCCGCAGCGCTCAGCTGACGGCGCCGACCGCGGCAGGCATTCCGGTCATGTCTTCCTCCGCTCGAGGAACGCCGTCATGCGGCGCTGCTTCTCGGGGCTCTCGAACAGCTCGGCCTGCAGCGCGAGATCGATCGCGGGGTGCGCGTCGGCGGGGGCGTTCAGCGCGGTCTTGGTGTGGCGGATCGCGAGGGGATCGTTCGCGACGACGCGGTCGACGATCGCGTGCGCGGCCGCCTCCAGGTCGGCGGGCGGGTGAACCGACGAGAAGATGCCCCAGGCCAGCGCCTCCTCGGCGCCGAGCACCCGCCCGGTCAGCAGGAGCTCGGCGGCGCGAGCGTGTCCGACGATGCGCGGCAGGCGCCACGTCGCTCCGGCCGCGGCGATGATGCCCAGACCCGGCTCGGGGTTGCCGATGCGCACGTCGGTGGTCGCGATGCGGATGTCGGCGGCGTAGGCGAGCTCCGCGCCGCCGCCGAGTGCGTACCCGTCGACCGCCGCGATCACCGGAAGCGGCAGCCGGCTGATGCGGTCGAAGACGTGCGTGTTGATGCCGCGTCGGGCGTCGTCGGCACGGCGGTCGCGCAGCTGGCCGATGTCGGCGCCCGACGCGAACACTCCGCCGGCGCCGGTGAGCACCAGCACCCGGGGCGCGCCCTCGAGCTCGTCGCACAGGTCGTGCAGACGGTCCACGAGCTCCTGGTCGATCGCGTTGCGGGTCGCGGGTCGGTTCAGGGTCGCCACGACGCGATCGCCGTCCTCGACGACGCGGAGCACCTCGTCAGCCATCGACGCGCTCCACGATGACCGCCGAGCCTTGGCCGACGCCCACGCACATGGTCGCGAGACCGACGCGGGCGTTCTCGCGCTCGAGCCGGCCGAGGAGCGTGACCAGCAGGCGCGACCCGCTGGATCCCAACGGGTGGCCGAGCGCGATCGCGCCGCCGTCGGCGTTCACGATCTCGGGATCGAGGCCGAGGCGCCGTATCGAGGCGAGCGACTGCGTCGCGAAGGCCTCGTTCAGCTCGACCGCGCCGAGGTCGTCGACCGTGAGACCGGCCTTCGCCAGGGCCTTCCGGGTCGAGGGCACCGGGCCCAGTCCCATGATCTCGGGGGCGAGCGCCGCGGAGGCGGCCGCGACCACGCGGGCGCGAGGCCGCAGTCCGAAACGCTCGACCGCCCGCTCGCTGGCCACGAGCACCGCGGAAGCGCCGTCGTTGAGCGAGCTGGAGTTGCCCGCGGTGACCACCGTGCCCCCGCGCACGACGGGACGCAGCGCCGCGAGCGCTTCCGCGGACGTCTCGCGCCGCGGCCCCTCGTCGGCGGTGACGTCGCCCTTCGGGGTGGGCACCGCGACGGTCTCGTCGGCGAAGCGACCGGCGTCCATCGCGGCGAGCGCGCGCTGGTGGCTCCGGAGGGCGAAGGCGTCGGCGTCCTCGCGGGTGATGCCGTCCACGCGCGCCACCTCCTCGGCGGTCTCGGGCATCGAGAAGGTGGCCTTCTCGCGCGCCGCGAGGCGCGGGTTGACGAGGCGCCATCCGATCGAGGTGTCGAACGCCTCCCCCGGCTTCGCCCACGCCCGCGCGGGCTTGGCCTGGACCCACGGCGCGCGGGTCATCGACTCGACACCGCCCGCGACGACCAGGTCGGCGTCGCCGGCCCGGATCGCCTGCGCCGCCAGCGTCACCGCCGACATCCCCGAGGCGCACAGACGGTTGACCGTGAGCCCGGGAACGCTGTCGGGCAGTCCCGCCAGCAGCACGGCCATCCGCGCGACGTTGCGGTTGTCCTCACCCGCCTGGTTCGCGGCGCCCAGGATCACCTCGTCGAGCGCCTCCGGGTCGACGCCGGTGCGGCGCACCACCTCGCCGACGACGAGGGCCGCCAGGTCGTCGGGGCGGACGTCGGCGAGAGCTCCTCCGTAACGCCCGACCGGGGTGCGGACGCCGCCCACGAGGAATGCTTCGGTCATGGCGCGTCTCCTCGTGCGACGGTGTGCGCCGCTGCCCGGTGTCGGGATGCGACAGGGCGGTGGTCACAGCTCCGCATAGAGACCCAGCGGATTCTCGATCGATCCCGCGACATGGCGCAGGAACCCGGCCGCGTAGCCACCGTCGCACACGCGGTGGTCGAACACGAGCGAGAGCTGCACGATGCGACGCGCCACGATCGCGCCGTCGACCACCCACGGCCTCTCGATGATGCGGCCGATTCCCAGGATCGCGACCTCGGGGTGGTTGATGATCGCCGCGGAGCCGTCGACGCCGAAGGAGCCGTAGTTGTTGAGCGTGAAGGTCGAGCCGCGCAGCCGCTCGGGCGGGGTGCGTCCGGCGCGCGCCGACTCGGCCAGGGCGCCCAGCTGCTCGTCGAGCTCGCGCACCGACAGCCGGTCGGCACGCGGGACGTGCGGCACCACGAGACCGCGGTCGGTGTCGGCCGCGATGCCGAGGTTGACGCCGTCGAAGGTCATGATCTCGTCGCCCGCCTCGTTGAGCCGGGACGCCAGGAGCGGGTACTCGGCGAGAGCGAGCAGGACGAAACGCGCCACCAGGGCGGTCAGGGACGGCGCCTGGCGGTCGCCGCGCGCCATCCGCGGGCGCAGCTCCCACATGGCGGTCGCGTCGACGTCGACCCACACGGTGGCCTCGGGGATCTCGGAGCGACTGGCGCTGAGCCGCGCGCTGACGGTGCGTCGCAGCATCGAGAGCGGTTCGCGTGCCACCACCTCCAGGTCGGTGGGGACGGATATCGCGGCAACGGGCGCCGCGGCCCCTTCCGGCGCGGCCGGCTGACCCGGAACGGCGGGCTGAGCGCCGTCGGCGGCCCGCAGCACATCGGCGCGCGTGACCACCCCGTCCGTCCCCGTCCCCGTGATCGAGGCGAGCTCGACACCGAGGTCCCGGGCGAGGCGCCGGACCAACGGCGAGCGGACCGCGATCGCACCTGGCCCGTCGTCGGTGCGGGCCGTGGTGGCACCCGGCGCTGCCGGGGCGGCAGCACGACGGCGACGACGTGCCGGTGAGGGGTGCGCCGAGGTGCCGTACCCGATGAGGACGTTGCCCGAGCCGGCGCGCTCCTCCTTGCGGTGGGCCTCGATCTCGGTGGTGTCCTCGGCACCGGCCGTCGGTCCGGTCGCCGCCGAGGAGGCCGTGGTGGCGGGACGTTCGGTCCGGACCTCCAGGACGGGAGTGCCGACAGGGATCAGGTCACCGGGGACGCCGTGGAGTGCCGTGACGACGCCCGCGTAGGGGGTGGGCAGCTCGACGACGCTCTTGGCGGTCTCGACCTCGGCGATGGCCTGGTCGACCGCGACGACATCGCCCACCGCCACCAGCCACTGGACGAGCGCCGCCTCGGTCAGCCCTTCGCCGAGATCGGGCAGCCGGAACTGCTGGGTGTGCAGGGTCGCGCTCATGCGTCCTCCCAGCTGAGGGTGTCGACGGCGTCGAGGATGCGGTCGACGTCGGGCAGGAAGTAGTGCTCGAGCTTCGGCGGTGCGAACGGCACGTCGAAGCCCGTCACCCGGCGGACGGGAGCGGCCAGGTACTCGAAGCAGTGCTCCCCGACGCGCGCGGCCAGCTCGGACGCGACGCTGGCGAACCCGGCGGCCTCGGCGACGACGACCGCCCGGCCCGTCTTGCGTACGGCGGCGAAGATGGTCTCGTCGTCGCACGGCGTGAGGGTGCGGACGTCCACGACCTGGATGCTTCGGCCCTCGCTCTCCGCCACGGCGGCCGCGTCCAGCGCGACGCTGACCGCGGGGCCGTAGCTGATGAGCGTGACGTCCGTCCCTTCGCGAGCGACCTGCGCCCGGCCGATCGCGGCTCCGCGCGTGACATCGACCTCGCCCTTGGTCCAGTACAGCTTCTTGGGCTCGAGGAAGACGACCGGGTCGGGATGCGCGATCGCGGCCCGCAGCAGGCCGTACGCGTCCTGCGGCGTCGACGGGCACACGACGGTCAGCCCCGCGGTGTGCGCGTAATAGCCCTCGGAGGAGTCGCAGTGGTGCTCGACGCCGCCGATCCCGCCGCCGAAGGGCACGCGGATGACGATCGGGACCCGGATGGTTCCCCGGGTGCGGTTGCCGAGCTTCGCGGCGTGGCTGACGACCTGCTCGAACGCGGGATAGGCGAACGCGTCGAACTGCATCTCGACGACCGGCCGCATCCCGTTCATCGCCATGCCGATGGCGGTGCCCACGATGCCGGACTCCGCCAGCGGCGTGTCGAAGCAGCGGTCGCCGCCGAACCGCGCCGTCAGCCCGTCGGTGACGCGGAACACCCCTCCCAACGCCCCGACGTCCTCGCCGAACACCAGCACGCCGTCATCGGCCGCCATCGCGTCGGCGAGCGCCCGGTTGAGCGCGGCCGCCATCGTCAGCGGCTCGACCGCAGCGTGCCCGGTCGCCTCCTGCGGACGTTCCACCGTCGTCATCGATCGTTCCCTTCGGTACGCCGCAGCTCATCGTGGAGCAGCCGCCACTGGCGTTCGAGGTGAGCGGGACGCTCGGCGAAGACGTAGGTGAACAGGTCCTCGGGATCGGGCTCGACCTCGGTGTTCATCGCCGTCCGGAGCACTGCGGCGGTCTCCTCCGCGGCGTCCCTGATCTCGGCGTCCAGCGCCTCGTCGAGCACGCCTGCGTCGGTCAGGTACGTGCGCATCCTGGTGAGGGGGTCGCGCGCGGTCCAGGCGGCGACCTCGTCGCGCGCGCGGTAGCGCGTGTCGTCGTCGGCATTGGTGTGCGCCTGCATGCGGTACGTGTGTGCCTCGACGAGCGAGGGGCCCTCCCCCGCCCGCGCACGGTCGACGGCTTCACCCAGGACGCTGAGCAGCGCCGCCACGTCGTTGCCGTCGACGCGCTGCCCTGGCATCCCGTACCCGACGGCCTTGTGGGCCAGCGACGGCGCCGCGGTCTGGCGCGCGAGCGGCACCGAGATCGCAAATTCGTTGTTCTGGATGAAGAACACGACCGGCAGGCGGTAGACCGCTGCGAAGTTGAGAGCCTCGTGGAAGTCGCCCTCGCTGGTCGCACCATCACCGCACAGCGCCATCACGACGGTGGACTCCCCGCGCAGCTTCGCGGCGTGGGCGAGCCCCACGGCGTGCAGCAGCTGGGTCGCGAGCGGGGTCGCCTGGGGCGCGACGCGATGCTTCTTCGGGTCGTAGCCGCAGTGCCAGTCGCCGCGCAGGAGGACCAGCGTCTCGGCGGGGCTCACGCCGCGCGCGATGACGGCGACCGAGTCGCGGTACGTGGGAAACAGCCAGTCCTGCTCGTCGAGCACGAGCGAAGCCGCCACCTGGCAGGCCTCCTGGCCGTGCGACGAGGGATACACCGCGAGGCGTCCCTGCCGCACGAGCGCGTTGCACTGGTCGTTGATCCGGCGCCCCGCGACGAGCTCGCGGTACGCCTGCAGGAGCGCTTGGTCGTGCGGGCGCGCGTAGACGTCGTCCGGGTGCGCGGCGCCGTCGGCATCGATGAGGGATACCGGCACGGCACGAGGCAGCAGCGTCTCGGGGGTCGCGGGCACTGAGGCTCCTGGCTGGTCATCACGTCGTCGGGATGGCGAGACGCTACAAGAATGCGACATATCCTCCGCACCAACGGCCGATGCCGAGACGCATTTACCAAATAGACTGCCTCGGACACAGAACGTCTTATGGACGCCGCGCAAATCTGACAGGTCGTCCGTTCCCCGTGGACATGCACCCGACCCAAGGGTGGGTGTGCCCCAGAAGGAGGAGAGCCATGACGCTCGACGCCATCGACACGGCGCTCATCGACATCCTCCGCGAGGACGCGCGCATCTCCATCAACGCCCTGGCTGACCGCGCCAACATCTCGCGCTCGAACGCCTACGCCCGGCTGCACCGACTGACCGAGGCGGGGGTGATTCGCGGCTTCACCGTGCGCACGGACCCGATCCGCGAGGGGTATCACACCTCCGCCTACGTGGCACTCTCGATCGACCAGAGTGAATGGAAGCCCATACGTCAGCGGCTCACCGCGCTGCCCGAGGTCCGCCACATCGCCCTGGTCGGCGGCGAGTTCGACGTCCTCACGCTGGTGCGGGCCCGCGACAACCAGGACCTGCGACGGGTGGTCCTGCAGGAGATGCAGGCCATCCCGGGGGTCCGGTCGTCCCGGACCTTCCTGGTCTTCGAGGACCTCGACACTCCGACGCCGTCTCCGCGGCTCGCGTCCACCAGCGCATCGGGCTCGCCATGATCGTCGGCGACGCACCGCACTCCGGCGAGCCCGGTCGTGGGGAGCAGGTGAGACAGCAGGGGCCGACGGGCCCGGGAACGGGTTCCGGCCGGGGCGGTCGCCCGCCCCGGCCGGAACTCGTGTCACGACGGCCTCAGGGGCCGCCGTCGGTCACCCCTCGACGTGGGGACGCAGCTGCTCGATCAGGTCGACGACCTCCTTCCGGACATCGCCGTTCGAGATCTTCTCGGCTGCGCTCCTTGCGCGGTCGAGGCTGGCAGCAGCTTGCGCCGTCTGCCCGCGGTCGAGGAACCGCTCCGCCGAGCTGAGGTGGTTGCCCACCTGCTGCTCGACCGATCGGTGGACATCCGGCCCGGCGAGGGTCGCCGAGAGCGCGTCCCGGACCTCCGCGACGGTGGCCACCGCGACGGTGACGGTCACCGTGGTGGACGTGGTGTTGCCCGCCGTGTCCGTCGCCGTGGCGACGACCGTGTGCTCACCGGCGCCGAGGGCGACGGTGGCCGGGTTGTCGACCTCCTCGCCGTCCACGGTGAGCGTGAGGCCGGCGACGCCGGACGTGGCGTCCTCCGCCGTCGCGGAGACCTCGAGGGCACGGCCCTCCGACCACGTCAGGGTGTCGCCGTCGGCGAGCCCCTCGACGGACACCCCCGGCGCCGTCGCGTCCAGGTCGAGCCGGACGATCACCGGCTCGGAGACGTTGCCGGCCTCGTCGGTGGCGCGGAAGGCGAGCTCGTGGGAGCCGTCCTCGGCGACCGCGACCGCCTCGGTGTAGCCGGTCCACTCGCCGTCGCCGATGCGGTACTCGACCGTCACCGGCCCCTCCGAGTCGTCCGTCGCCGCCGCGGTGAGCGTGACGGCGGACGTGTACCACCCGTTGTCACCGTTCGGCTCCGCCGGGTCGGTCGTCACCGCGACCTCGGGGGCGGTCTCGTCCACCTCGTCGTCGAGCACCCGGAAGTGCTCGAACGTCGCCGTGGCGATCTGCGTGGCCTCGGCCCCGAGGGCGAAGAGCCCCACCCGACCGGCGTTGGCGACGCCGGCGTTGGTGAGCGACTCGAACGGCGTCCAGGTCTCGCCGTCGGCGGAGTACGACCCGGTGAAGGTGTCCCCCTCCTTCTGCAGACGCAGGTGCCACACCCCGCTGTCCAGGTTGCCCTGGGAAGGCTGCGGGTTCTGGACCACACCACCGATCTCGCTGCGGAGCTCCAGCCCACGCGTCACCGCGCTGCCGGGGGTGTTGGTCGCGAGCACGTCGAGCTTGACGTAGTTGTCATCGTCGGCGTACGCGATCAGGCCGGCCTGCTGGTAGCGCCGGTCGAGGGCCGAGGCGTCGACGACCGTCTCCACCGTCCAGTCCCCCTCGAGGTCCTGGAGCACGATGTTCTTCGGCGTGCCGTTGTCAGCGCCGTAGATGTCACCGGGCGTGGCGTCGAGCTCGAGCGCACCGTCGGCGACCCGGAGGTGCTTCGGGTCGTGCCGCACGACGTCCCACCGGCAGCCGTCGAGAGCCGAGCCCTCGAACTCGTCGTCCGGCTCGACGGCTCCGGCCGTGTCGTCGGGCGTGATCGCGAAGTAGTCGAACGCGGCCTCGACCGGCTGCTGCGGGCGTCCGGTGCCCTGCAGGGCGATCAGGCCGATCTTCGGGTTCTTGATGCCGGCGAGCGACTTCGTCTCCGGCATCTCGGTGAAGGACGAACCGTCAGCGCTGTACGACGCCGTGACGTTCTTCCCGTCGCTGGTGAACCGCACCCAGACGGTGCTCGGGTAGTCGGCTCCGAGGTTGGCGGTGTTGCTGGCGCCGACCTCGTTCGGGGCCCCGTTCTCCTCGCGGATGAACTGGAAGATCCGCGCGGCGGGGTCCGGACCCGAGGTGCTCCGGCCCTGGAGGACCATCTTCGCGTAGTTGTCGTCGTCGCCGTAGATCACGAGGCCGGCCTGCTGGTAGGCCTCGGTCGCGGGCAGGGTCACCTTGGCCGTTGCGGTGAACGGCCCCTCCGGCAGGTCCTGCAGGACGATGTTCGGCGTGGCGGTGTTGTTCGTCCCGTAGATGTCCGTGGCGGACGTCGGCAGGACGAGGTGGCCGTCCGCGACCCGAAGGTCCTGGTTCTCCCGGAGCACGGTGGTCCACCGGTCCCGGTCGAGCTGGTCACCGGTGAAGTCGTCCGAGCGGCCGTCGAGGCACACGAGGGCCGGCGCAGCCACGCGGATCTCGGTCGTCCGGGTCGCCGTGGCGCCCCTGGCGTCCGTGACGGTCACGCGGGCGGTGTAGGTGCCCGCGCGGGTGTAGGTGTGCGACACCTCGGCGGTGTCCGCCGTGGCCCCGTCACCGAAGTCCCACGCGTACGTGAGCGGGGTGTCGCCGTCGGGGTCGTCGGCGTCGACCGAGAAGTCGACCACCAGCGGCGCGGTGCCGGACGTCGTGCTCGCGACGAGCTCCGCCGTCGGGCTGGTGTTGTCCGTGACGCCCCGGCCCTCGAACTCGACCCAGTTGACGTTGTACTGCCCGGAGGTGGCGACGAAGTAGATCTCCGTCGTCGCGGTCGTCACGTCGTCGGGCAGGTCGAGGGTGTAGTCGGCCCACGTCTGCCAGCCGCCGGCCGGGATCGTGATGGTCCCGACGGAGGGACCGTCGGGGGCGCCGGTGCGGATGTCCATGACGCCGCCGGGCTGGGAGGCGCCGCGGACGCGGATCGAGTCGATGCCGCTCAGGTTGACCGGCTCGAAGGAGAACCAGTCTCCCGGCTCGATGAAGCCGACGTTCTTCCCGCCGCCGGTGTCGCTGGTGTCCTCGACCTGGACGCCCGGGTCACCGGTGCTGGTCGAGCCGGCGAGCCGGCCGGTGGAGCTGAAGAACTCCGCCTCCTTCGTCTTGGGCTGCAGGACGATGACCTCCTGCGTCGTGAGCGGGGAGACGCCCTCCGCCCCGCGGTCGGTGTACGTCACCGTGATGACGCCGAAGATGTTGGCACCGAGGTGCCCCCTGTCGCCCTCGATCGGGATCGCGCCCGAGCACCCGCGGTACTGGTCGTAGGGGTGGGCGTGCTCGTCGTGGCCCAGGGCGGGCTGGACGATGACGTCGTCACAGTCGATCTCGCCGTCCTCGGGGTCCGTGACGGTCACCGAGTACCGCACGACGTCCCCGAAGGAAAAGAAGCCTCCGTTCGGCGGCGCGTCCACGGTGATCGTGGGGGCGGTGTTGCCCGCCGTGATGGCGCGCGTGGCGGAGCTGGTCTGGCCGTCCGCGTCCGTCACCGTCAGCGTGGCCGTGTAGTCACCGGCCTCCGTGTAGGTGTGGGAGGGCGCCGGCTCGGTCGAGGTAGCCCCGTCGCCGAAGTCCCACGCCACCGTGATCTCGGTGCCGTCCGGGTCACGGCTGCCCGCTGAGTCGAACTGGACGGTCAGCGGGACCGGGCCGGACGTCACGTCGGCGCTCATGCGCGCGATCGGCGCCCGGCTTCCCGAGATGTAGTCGATCCGGTAGACGCCGGAGTCGGCGTTGTTGCCACCGAACCCGGAACCCCACTCGATGATGTGCAGCGCGCCGTCGTGGCCCCACTCCAGGGCGTGCGGCCGCTTGAAGGACATCCCCTCGAGGATCCTGTTGATGTCCACGACGTCGCCGGAATCCTCACCGAGCTGGAAGGAGAACAGCTTGTTCGTGTTCCACTCGGCGAACATCGCCTTGCCGTCCCAGTAGGCCGGCCACTTGTTCTCGGACGCGAGCGCCTCGTCGTAGACGTAGACGCCGCCGGCCATCGGCGCTCCGCCGTTCCCGATCTCGGGGGCGTTGCTCAGGGCACCGTTGTTCTGGTACCAGATCGTCGCCGGGACGGCGGGCGGGAGCTTGGCCAGGCCCGTGTTGTTGGGCGAGTCGTTCGTGGGGCCGTTCGCGCAGTCGAAGGCCGCGCCGGACTGGGACGTCGCGAAGTTGTAGTCGACGTACGGGGTGTTCGGACCCACGCAGTACGGCCAGCCGTAGTTCCCCGGCTGGGTCAGGGCGTTCCACTCCACCGTCGCGGCCGGGCCCCTGTTGGGGTTCGCCGAGCCGGCGTCAGGACCGTAGTCGGCCACGAGGAGCGTGTCGGTCCTCGGGTCGATGCCGATCTTGAACGGGTTGCGGAAGCCCATGGCGTAGATCTCGGGAAGGGTCCGCTCGGTGCCCGGCTCGAAGAGGTTGCCCTCGGGGACGCTGTACGTGCCGTCGGCCTCGGGGTGGATCCGCAGCACCTTGCCGGAGAGGCTGTTGGTGTTGCCGGACGTGCGCTGCGCGTCCCAGGCGGCGCGGCCGTCGCGCTCGTCGATCGGCGTGTAGCCGTCCGAGGCGAACGGGTTCGTGTTGTCACCGGTGGCGATGTAGAGGTTGCCGTCGCCGTCGAACTGGAGGGCGCCGCCCGCGTGGCAGCACTCGTCCCGTTGGACCGGCACCTCGAGAAGGACCTTCTCGCTGGCCACGTCGATCGTGTCCCCGACGACGGTGAACCGGGAGACGTAGTCGGTCGCCGAGCCCTTCGGGGAGTAGTAGAGGTAGAGCCAGCCGTTCTCCTCGAACGCCGGGTCGAGCTCGATCCCCACGAGGCCGAACTCCTGCACCGTGGTCACGTCCAGGGTGCCCGCCGTCACGGTGCCGCCGCCGGCCCGGATGATCTGCACCCGTCCGTCGCGCTCGACGTAGAAGGTGCGGCCGTCGGGGGCCGGCGCGAGGTCCATCGGGTTCTGGGTGTTGTCGTCGAGCGCGACCTTCTCGAAGCTCTCGGTCTGGCTCGCGGCGCAGTCGGCGTCGACCACGCCGGCGGCCGTCTGCAGGCCGCCGAGGAGGTGCTCGAGGAACGCGGGCTCGGTGTACGACTCGGAGGTGTGGCCGCCGCCGGTGTACCAGGCGCGGCCGCCGTCGTAGTCCTGGCACCAGGCGATGGGGTGGTCGTCACCCATCGCGTTGCCGCCGGGGTCGTACGAGTCCTCGTCGAGCGAGGCCAGGACGTGCACGTCGCCGCGCGGGTTGTCCCGGAACGAGTACCACTCGTCGTAGCGGTCCCACCGTGCCTCGAGATGGTCGGTGGAGGGGTGGGCCGGGTCCTCCACCACGACCGTCGCGTCCTGGTTCTGGGGATGGCCGGAGAAGTAGGCGCCCACGAGGTCGCCGTACCACTCCCAGCCGTACTCGGTGTCGCTCGCGGCGTGGATGCCCGCGTAGCCGCCGCCGTTCCGGATGTACTCCTCGAACGCGGCCTGCTGATCGGCGTTGAGCACGTCGCCCGTGGTGGACAGCCAGACGACGACGTCGAAGTCCTGGAGGTTCTCGGTCGTGAAGGACGCCGGGTCCTCCGTGTGCTCGACCGTGAACCCGTGCGCGTCGCCGAGCTGGCGGATCGCCGCGACGCCGTCCTCGATCGAGGAGTGCCGGAATCCCGCCGTCGCGCTGAAGACCAGGGCCGAGAACGGCTCCGTCTCACCTGCGGCCGCGGTCACGGCGGTCACGACCTCGTTCGGTGGCGGGGCGGTCGTCGTGTCCGCCCGTGCGCTGGTGGTGAGCGCCATCGGCACCACCAACGCGCCTGCGAGGGAAGCAGTCGCCCCTCGCGCGAGCAGCCGTGCGACCGCTCTCTGATCTCGAACCATGGTTCTCCCCCTGGGTCATCCGGCGATCTGCTCTGACCGCCGAGAGTGGTGCGCACGTGTCGTCGGCGACGTCGTCGACGAGGAATGCGTCACGTGAGCGCCGTGGCACGGGCCCTGCACGGGGTGTCGTGCCTGGTCCGGGCCAAGGTCCGGGTCGGACCTGACGGCGCCTGGGCCGAACACTAGGGGGGCTTTTGTTTTTCGGTCAAGCATAAGTCGCGTTACAGCGCCCGAACTATGTGTCTTCGATGCTCATATGGGAGCGTCAGCGGGCTCTTGATGGTTGGCGACCTCTGTGCCGCAGGTCGTGGAATCGGTGCCCTTGGGGAGGCCGGAAACCGCGTCGCGGTAGTCGGACTGAACCTGGTTCCACCGAGACGCGAAGAGGCCCGGCCCCGCGCAATGACGCGGATCCGGGCCTCTGACGGCCGGTGACGGCCGAGGGGATCTACTAGAAGTTGATCATGTGGCCGGTCAGGCCGTGGAAGGCCTCCTGCAGCGCCTCGCTGAGGGTGGGGTGGGTGTGCACGTTGCGCGCCAGCTCCCCGGCGGTGAGGTCCCACTTCTGGGCGAGGGTCAGCTCGGGCAGCAGCTCGGAGACGTCCGGGCCGATGAGGTGCCCGCCGAGCAGCTCGCCGTACTTCGCGTCCGCGATGAGCTTGACGAACCCGGTCGGGTCGCCCAGCCCGTGCGCCTTGCCGTTGGCGGTGAAGGGGAACTTCGCCACCTTGACGTCGTAGCCCTCGTCCCGGGCCTGCTGCTCGGTGAGCCCGAAGCTGGCCACCTGGGGCTGGCAGAACGTCGCCCGCGGCATCATCCGGTAGTCGCCGAGCTCCATGGTCTCGGCGCCGGCGATCGTCTCGGCCGCCACCACGCCCTGGGCCTCGGCCACGTGGGCGAGCTGGAGCTTGGCGGTGACGTCGCCGATGGCGTAGATGTGCGGCACCGAGGTGCGCATGTAGTCGTCGATGGCGATGGCGCCGCGCTCGGTGAGCTGCACGCCGGTGCGCTCGAGGCCGTAGCCCGTCACGCGGGGGGCGAAGCCGATCGAGATCATCACCCGGTCCGCCTTGAGCTCGCCGGAGCCGCCCTTGGCGTCGGTGTACGTCACGCGCACCGACCCGCCGTCGTCCGTGACGGACTCGACCTTGGTGGAGGTGAGGATGTCGACGCCGAGCTTCTTGTACTGCTTGGTGATCTCCTTGGAGACCTCCGGGTCCTCGTTGGGCAGGGCCCGGTCGAGGAACTCGACGATGGTGACGTCCACGCCGTAGTTGCTCAGGACGTAGGCGAACTCCATGCCGATGGCGCCGGCGCCCACGATGATCATCGAGTCGGGCAGGTCCCGGTCGAGGATCTGGTTCTCGTAGGTCACGACCTTGTCGCTCAGCTCGACGCCGGGCAGCATCCGCACCTCGGCGCCGGTGGCGATGATGGCGTGGTCGAAGGTGATCGTCTCGGTCTCGCCCGAGCTCAGCGCCACCTGCAAGGTGTGGTCGTCGGTGAACTGCCCGCGCCCGTCGTACTCGGTGATCTTGTTCTTCTTCATGAGGAAGTGCACGCCCTTGACGCGCCCCTCCGCGACGGACCGGCTGCGGTCGAAGGCGGCGCCGTAGTCGAACGTGGCCTCCCCCGCGATGCCGAAGGTCTTGGCCTCCTTCGTGACGATGTGGGCCAGCTCGGCGTTGCGGAGCAGCGCCTTGGAGGGGATGCAGCCGACGTTGAGGCAGACCCCGCCCCAGTACTTCTCCTCGACGACGGCGACGCTCAGCCCCAGCTGGGCCGCCCGGATGGCGGCGACGTACCCACCGGGGCCGGCGCCGAGGACTACGACATCATGGTGTGCGCTCACCCGACGCACCCTAGTGCGGCGGGGGTCTGTGGCGCACGCGTGCCCGGGGACGGCGACGCCCACGCCGTCCGCCACGCCACCCGCCCGGCACGGCACCCCGGGACGGACCCGGGCCCGGAGAACGGGACGGAACGAGGCCCCGGGGAGTAGGCACGACCGGCCCGGCATGCTTGGCTCGTCCCGTGGACAGCGACGTCACCGAGACCCACCGCACGGTCGAGGCCGTCTGGCGCATCGAGTCCGGCCGGGTCATCGCCGGGCTCACCCGGATCGTGCGCGACGTGGGCCTGGCCGAGGACCTCGCCCAGGACGCCCTCGTCGCCGCCCTGGAGCAGTGGCCCACCCAGGGCGTCCCGCGCAACGCCGGCGCGTGGCTCATGGCGACAGCGAAGCACCGGGCCGTCGACCGCATCCGGCGCGACCAGAACCTCCAGCGCAAGTACGCCCAGCTCGCCCGCGACCTCGAGACGGCCGAGGAGGACGGCACCGCCGCGGTGGACGACGCCGTCGACGACCACGTCGGTGACGACCTGCTGCGGCTGATCTTCATCGCGTGCCACCCGGTACTCACCACCCCCGCCCGGGTGGCGCTGACGCTGCGGATGGTCGGCGGGCTGACGACCCGCGAGATCGCCCGGGCGTTCCTCGTGACCGAGTCGACCGTCGCCCAGCGCATCGTGCGGGCCAAGCGCACCCTCGCCGACGCGCGAGTGCCGTTCGAGCTGCCCCCGCCCGCCGAGCTCGACGCCCGGCTGGCCTCGGTGCTCGAGGTCGTCTACCTCATCTTCAACGAGGGGTACGCGGCGACGTCCGGGGACCGGTGGACGCGCCCGGAGCTCTGCGAGGACGCCGTCCGGCTGGGCCGGGTGCTCGCCCGCCTCGCACCCACCGAGCCCGAGGTGCACGGCCTCGTGGCGCTCCTGGAGATCCAGTCCTCCCGGATGCGGGCCCGCAGCGGGCCCGGCGGGGAGCCCGTGCTGCTGCTGGACCAGGACCGCTCGCGGTGGGACCGGGTGCTCATCGACCGTGGGCTGGCGGCCCTGGGCCGCGCCGAGGCGCTCCTCGCCGCCGAGGGGGCGGCGCCGGGCCCCTACGCGCTGCAGGCGGCCATCGCCGCCTGCCACGCCCGCGCCCGCACGCCCGAAGAGACCGACTGGGCGAGCATCGCCACGCTGTACGGGCACCTGGCGGCGCTGACCGGCTCGCCCGTCGTCGAGCTCAACCGTGCAGTCGCGCTGGCCATGGCGTCGGGCCCGGCGGCCGGGCTCGCCGTGGTCGACCGGCTCGTGGGCGACCCGGCCCTGGCCGGGTACCACCTGCTGCCCGGCGTCCGCGGGGACCTCCTCGGCCGGCTCGGGCGTCACGCGGAGGCGCGGGCGGAGCTCCTGCGCGCGGCCGACCTGACGGAGAACGAGCGGGAGCGGGCGCTCCTGCGCGAGCGCGCCGACGCCGCGGGCCGCGCCGCCGAGGCAGGGGCCGAGCCCGAGCGCGAGCCCGAGCGGGAGGCTACGACGCGCCGGCGATGAGCCCGGCGAGCACCGGCCGCTGCCGGTCGGTGGCGGCGGCGACCCGGTCGACCGCCGCGCGCAGCCGGTCCGACTCCTCGGCGTCGAGGGAGGCCAGCACGCTGTCGAGCAGGCGGACCTGGAGCGCCTCCGCCTGCTGCAGCGCCACGGTGCCCGAGGGCGTGAGATGCACCAGCGAGGCGGTGCCGCCCGCCGGTTCTGCCGGGTGCGCGTGGCGCGCGAGCAGGCCCCGGCGCACGAGGCCGTCGATCGTCACCTCGGCGGCGGCGTCGACCTGGCCCGTCATCCGGGCCACCGCCCGGGCGTGCTCGGCGCCGTCGGCCACCGCGCTCAGCGCCTGCAGCTCGCCGAAGCGCAGGCCGGTCAGCCGCTCGATCACCGCGTAGATCTGCTCCTGTGAGCGGGTGACGGCGGCCATCTGCTCGACGAGCTCGAGGGTGTCACCCAGCCGGCCGGTCGGTTCCGCACGCTGCACCGCGCTGCGGAGGCGCCGGCCCTGGACGACGTCGTCGGCCAGGTGGGGAACTCCGGGAGGAAGGTCCTTGTCGCTCTTCACTCTCCGATCAACGGACGGAACCGCGCCGAAGTTCCCGCGGTCACATCGGCCGGGGCGGACGTGCGTGTGTCTCAGCCGGGCGCACGGCGGGTCAGTCCGCGGCCGGGCGGACGGTGGGACAGTCCCCCGAAGGGGCCGACGGCGGGTCAGTCCGCCGCCGGGGCGGGGGCGCCGGCCCGGCGACCCGAGACCTCGGCCACCGCCCGCAGCTTCTCCAGGTCCAGGGCGTCGCCGCGGGCGACGGCGAGGCGCACCGGCGTGAGGGCGAGCAGCGTCGAGGGCCGCCCGCTGCTCTCGAGCACCGCCTGCTCGCCGAGCACGGCGCCGGCGCCGAGCTGGGCGACCGGGGTGCCGTCGTGCTCGACCGCGAGCACGCCGTCGAGCACGAAGAAGATCTCCTCCCCCGGCTCCCCCTCGCGGGCGACGACGGCGCCGGCGGGCAGCCGGCGCACCTCGAGGGCGCGCCCCGGGTGCAGGAGCCCGGCGGCGAGCTGACGCTCGACGGCCCGCTCGGACTCCGCCACCACCCCGTCGGAGTCCTGGTCGCCCCACGGGGTGCGCCCGGCGAAGGCGTGGGTCATCCACCCCTCCTCGTCCGTCAGGCCGATGCCCTGCAGCAGCGCCCCGTCCGGGCCGTAGACCCAGTGCCGCGGGAAGGCGCTGGCCGCGGGCATGGCGACCTCCGCCGAGCCGTCCGGGCGCAGGGTCAGCGCCAGGGTCGTCCACACGACGGGCGCCTGCCACAGCACGAACGGCGCGTGCGGCAGCGCCCGCGGCAGCGGCACCCCGGTGCGCCCTCCCACGGTCTGGGTGACGTGGGCGAGCCCCGGCTCGAGCAGCGGGTCCTGGCGCAGCGTGGGCAGCCCGTACCCGCCGAACGTCGCCCCCACGGACGCCAGGCGCACGGTGGTCGGACCGACGACGCCGCCGGAGTCCGGGCCGTAGCCGCACGCGGTGGGGGTGCCGTCGTCGTCGAACTCGGCCCACGCCGTCAGGACGTTGGCGAAGCGGAACCGGTCGTCGGCGCGCAGCTGCTGGACGGCGTCGAGGCTGGGCAGCGCCTCGAGGGGCGGCTCGCCGTAGTGGGCGAGCCCGACGTCGAGCCCGTTCCGGAGCCAGGCCGCGACGGAGTCGGAGGGAATCCAGGCCAGGGACACCACGCGCGACTCGACCCTCATGTCCGCCTCCGCCGCCTCGCCGCCACGGCCCTCGCCCGGCCGCGGGTCTCGGTGCCCGTCATTCAACACGACATCGCCTGGCGAGGCACCCCCCTGCCGCGACCGGCGCGGGCGGCTCTGCGCGGTCCACCCGGCTCGCGCACACCGCGCGCCACGGGCCGTCCGTCGACGGCAACGGGACCGGCGAGTGACGCGCGGAATTCCGGACGGCGCGTCCCGGCACGTGCGGACACGTTCCCCGTCGTCGTCGTCCCGATGCTGCTAACTTGTCCCGCGATTCACGCCGATGTGAGTCGCGTCACACTGAGGGGGAAACGCATGTCCGATAATCCAGAGGCGCATCTGCCGCCGCACCACTCCCCGCTGCCGGAGCTGGAGGAGACCGGCCCGGCGGCGCGGGTCGCCACTCCCGAGGAGTTCGCGCGGGTCCAGTCCTCGCCCGAGTTCGCCCAGCTGCGCAGCAAGTTCCGGGCGTTCGCGTTCCCGATGACGGTCGCGTTCCTCGTCTGGTACTTCCTCTACGTCCTGCTCTCGACGTACGCCGAGGACGCGATGTCCACCCCGGTGGTCGGGCACCTCAACGTGGGGCTGATCTTCGGCCTGCTCCAGTTCGTCAGCACGTTCCTCATCACGTGGCTGTACGTGCGCCACGCCAACCGCTCGCTCGACCCCGTCGCCGCGAGCCTGCGCACCGAGCTGGAGGGAGAGGGCTGATGGACGTCGGCAACCCGTACCTCAACATCGCGATCTTCCTGGCCTTCGTCGTCGTCACCCTGGTCATCGTCGTCCGGGTCTCGCGCACGACGACGTCGGTCGGCGACTTCTACCACGGCGGCCGGGCCTTCACCGGGCGCCAGAACGGCATCGCCATCGCCGGCGACTACCTCTCCGCCGCGTCGTTCCTCGGCATCGCGGGCGCCGTCGCCATCTACGGCTACGACGGCCTGCTGTACTCCATCGGCTTCCTCGTGGCCTGGCTGGTGGCGCTGCTGCTCGTGGCCGAGCCGCTGCGCAACACCGGCAAGTACACGATGGCGGACGTCCTGAGTTTCCGGATGCAGCAGCGTCCGGTGCGCACCGCCGCCGCCATCTCCACCCTGGCGGTCAGCTTCTTCTACCTGCTCGCGCAGATGGCCGGCGCCGGCGGGCTCGTGGCCCTGCTGCTGGGCATCGACAGCAAGGTCGGCCAGTCGTTGGTCATCGCCGTCGTCGGCGCGCTGATGATCGTCTACGTCCTGGTCGGCGGCATGAAGGGCACCACCTGGGTCCAGATCATCAAGGCCGTCCTGCTCATCATCGGGGCCGGCGCGATGACGCTGTGGGTGCTGGCGCTCAACGGCATGAACCTCTCCAACGTGCTGGGCGAGGCCGTCGCCGTGCACCCCGAGGGCGACCGCATCCTGGAGCCGATGCTGCAGTACGGCGCCTCCGACACCTCCAAGCTCGGGTTCGTGTCCCTCGCCATCGCCCTGGTCTTCGGGGCCGCCGGCCTGCCGCACGTGCTCATGCGGTTCTACACGGTGCCCACGGCCAAGGAGGCGCGCCGGTCGGTGACCTGGGCCATCGGCCTCATCGGGGCGTTCTATCTCTTCACCCTCATCCTCGGTTTCGGCGCCGCCTACCTGGTGGGCGTCGAGGCCATCAAGGCCTCCCCGGGCGGTGCGAACTCCGCGGCCCCGCTGCTCGCCTACGAGCTGGGCGGGACCCTGCTCCTCGGCATCATCGCCGCGGTCGCCTTCGCCACGATCCTCGCGGTGGTGGCCGGCCTGACGATCACCGCCTCGGCGAGCTTCGCCCACGACGTCTACAACGGTGTCCTCAAGCACGGCCAGGCCGACCCGGCCCAGGAGGTCAAGGTGGCCCGGCGCACCGCGCTGACCATCGGGGCCATCTCCATCGTCGGCGGCGTGCTGGCGAACGGGCAGAACATCGCGTTCCTCGTCTCGCTGGCCTTCGCCATCGCGGCCAGCGCGAACCTGCCCTCGATCCTGTACTCGCTGTACTGGAAGCGGTTCAACACCCGCGGGTCGGTGTGGAGCATCTACGGCGGGCTGCTCAGCGCCCTGATCCTCATCATGTTCTCCCCGGTGGTCTCCGGCTCGGAGACGGCGATGATCCCCGGCGCGGACTTCGCGTGGTTCCCGCTGTCGAACCCGGCGATCGTCTCGGTGCCGCTCGGCTTCTTCCTCGGCTGGCTCGGCTCGGTCACCTCGCCCGAGCACGACGCCGCCAAGCAGGCGGAGATGGAGGTCCGGTCGATGACCGGGGCCGGCGCGGAGCGCGCGGTGACGCACTGACCCGGTAGCGACGACGAAGCGGCCGGCCCGCGGGGTCGGCCGCTTCGTCATGTCGTGCGCGGGAGGTCACTCCCCCTCGGGCTCGGGCAGGTCCTCGCCCTCGGGCGGGTTCTCCGGCTCCGGCGTCTCCCGCTCGACCAGGGCCTCCAGCGCCGCGCGCAGCAGCACCGACGCCTCGGTGATCCCGGTGAGGACGGACGCCTCCTTGAGCAGCTCGCCGTCGAGCGTGACGGTGATGCGCACGAAGCCCTCCAGGTTCAGCCAGGAGCCGGACGGGTCGGAACGTTCACGCTACGCCCGGGGGCCGGTCGGCGCATCGCGCTTCCCGCCGCCACCGGGCGGTGGGCCACGAGGGCGACGGGCCGCGCGCCCGATCACGAGGCGCCCTTCGGATCGTGCCGCCGTACAATGGGGCCGTCCTCGACCCCCGGACGGGGGCCGGCGACGACGCCCCGCGACCGACGCCGTCGCCGGAAGCGAGCACCCGGTCGCAGGACTCGATGTCTCACTGAGAGCCGACACCGTCACGGCCCGTCAGCCCGTGAGCCTGCTGGACCCAGCCGCCCACTCCCTCACCCGCCGCGCCCGCGCTCGGTGTCGGTCGGAGGGTCGACATGTCTGACGAGATCACCCCGCTGGCCGTGCGGCACGGCAGCGGACTACGGAGCCGTGGGGGTCTGTGGGGCGAGTGCCTCGCGGAGTTCCTCGGCACCTTCGTCCTCATCGCGTTCGGCTGCGGGTCCGTGGCCATGGCCGTCGCCGGCCTGCCGGGCTCGGGGCGTGCCGCGACCCCGACGACGATCTTCATGGCCAGTGGCGACTGGCTGCTCATCGCGTTCGGGTGGGCCTTCGCCGTCGTCTTCGGCGTCTACGTGGCCGGTGGCGTCAGCGGCGCGCACATCAACCCGGCGGTCACGCTGGCCTTCGCCCTGCGCCGTCGGCTCGGCTGGCACAAGGTCGTCCCGTACTGGATCTCCCAGCTCGTGGGCGCCTTCGCCGGCGCCGCGCTCGTCCTGCTCCTCTATCGCGACGCCATCAGCGCCTACCAGCGGGCGATCGCCCCGGGGGGGCCGAAGAACCTCGCCACGTTCTCCATCTTCGCGACGTTCCCCGCGCAGTACTTCAACGGGGCCGTCTGGGGCCCGCTGATCGACCAGATCGTCGGCACGGCGTTCCTGCTCATGCTCGTCGCCGCCGTGGTCGACGTGCGCAACACCGGCGTGCTCTCCAACCTCGGGCCGTTCATCATCGGCCTGTCGGTCGGCGCGATCGGCATCTCCTTCGGCGCCAACGCCGGCTACGCCATCAACCCCGCCCGCGACCTCGGCCCACGCCTCCTTGCCTGGGCCGCCGGCTGGGACGGCTTCGCGATGCCCGGCAACGGGCCCTGGTTCAGCAACTACTGGTGGATCCCCATCGTCGGGCCGCTGGTCGGCGGCGTGATCGGCATCCTCGTCTACGACCTGCTCATCGGTGACGTGCTGTACGCGCGGCAGCGTGTCGGCCCCACCGGCGCGGCCAAGCCGGGCGAGGAACCGGCGCCCGGACCTGGCGAGCCCGAGGGGGCGGAGGCCCCGATGGGGTCGTCCGAGGCCGGTCCCGGCGGAGCCGAGATGGGGGGCCGCCCGGTCCAGGAACAGGTGACCAAGCCCGAGCACACGCGATTCGCCCGACGTCCGCGCGGGCCGCAGACGAGCAAGGGTGACCGGCAGGAGCACCCGGTCTGACGGCTCCCGCACCGTCGGCCGGCTCCCGAGGCCGGCGCATCGAGGGGCCCGGCGGCACGTGCCGCCGGGCCCCTCCGTGCTCCGAGGCGGCGTCAGAACAGTGCGACCTTGGGGAGGCGCGGGAAGATCTCGTCGAGCTCGGCGAGGTCCTCGGGCGTGGGGTGCCAGTCGGCCGCGGCGGCGTTCTGGGTGACCTGCTCGGGCCGGGTGGCGCCGGCGATGACCGAGCCGACCGCCGGCTGCGCGGCCAGCCAGGAGAAGGCCACCTCGACCTCGGTCAGGCCCCGCGCGCGGGCGAAGTCGGAGAAGCGCGCGAGCTGGTCGAAGTCGGCCTCCTCGAGCAGCTGGCGCCGGCTGTGGGTGAGCCGGCTGCCCTCGGGCGCGCTGCCCCGGGCGTACTTGCCGGTGAGCAGGCCGTTGGCGAGCGGGAAGTACGGGAGCACCCCCAGCCCGTAGTGCTCCGCCGCGGGGATCACCTCGAGCTCGGCGCGCCGGTCCAGCAGGTTGTAGTGGTTCTGGGCCGAGACGAACCGGGTGAGCCCGAGCTCGCGGGCCACGTGCTCGGCCTCGGCGATCTGCCAGCCGGCCCGGTTCGAGTGGCCGATGTAGCGGACCTTCCCGGCGTGCACGACGTCGTCGAGCGCGGCCAGCGTCTCCTCGATCGGGGTCAGCGGGTCCGGGGTGTGAAACTGGAAGAGGTCGATCCAGTCGGTGCCGAGCCGGCGCAGCGAGGCCTCCACGGCCCGGACGATGTAGCGGCGCGAGCCGCGGGCGCCGTGGTCGGGCCCGTTCGCGCCCTTCATGTCCATGCCGAACTTCGTGGCTACGACGACGTCGTCGCGCCGCCGGCCCAGGGCCGCCCCCAGCAGCTCCTCGCTGAGCCCGGGGACCTTCCCGTAGGTGTCGGCGGTGTCGAACAGGGTGATGCCGGCGTCGAGGGCGGCATGCACCACCGCCGTCGTCCCCTCGGGGGTCTCGGTGACGGTGCCCGCCCGCCCCAGGTTGTTGCAGCCCAGGCCGACGACGGAGACGGTGAGGCCCGAGCGGCCCAGTCGCGTGTAGTCCATGGCGCCGAGCCTAAGACGCCGGGCCCCAAGGACCGGGGGCGGCGCGGTGAGCGGCCCCGCCGGGTGGGCGGGCGCCGCCGGGCTGAGCGGGCGGGCGCCGCCCGGATCAGCCGCCGAGGCGCT
The DNA here is from genome assembly GCF_009193185.1 of Georgenia thermotolerans. GTDB lineage: Bacteria > Actinomycetota > Actinomycetes > Actinomycetales > Actinomycetaceae > Georgenia > Georgenia thermotolerans. The sequence continues at coordinate 81,053 of NZ_VUKF01000005.1, forward strand.
CCGCCGTCACCCGCAGCGCCTCGAGCACCCGCTCCCAGTTCTGGCGGGAGTGCTCCGCCGCCTCCGCGGTGGGGTTGTTGTCCTGGACGAGCGTGACGCGGGTGCCGTCCGGGATCTCCTCGAGCGTGAACGTCAGCGTGTGGCGGTTCTCCGGGGTCTCGGGCTCGCCACGGGAGCTGAGGTGGGTGTAGCGCAGCAGGTGGGGCTCGTCCGCGTCGAGGATCGTGCCGTGGTCCTCGTACGGGCGGCCCTCCCACGTCCCGGCGAAGGTGATGGCCCCGCCGGGCTCGAAGGTGCTTTCGACGGTGGCGCCGAACATGTACGTCCCGGCCAGCTCCGGGGTGGTCAGCGCCGTCCAGACGGTGTGCGGCAGGGCGGCGACGTCGGTGCTGACGGTGGCCTCGTAGCCCGTCATGAGCCCTCCGGCGGTCTCGGGGGCTCCAGGCTCCCGCGCTCGCCCGGCGAGGGCAAGGGCGGGCCCCGAGGGCGTGGGGCGCCGGGGGGGGTTGGCCGGGTCAGGCGGTGAGGGCCGCGACCAGCCGGTCGTCCGTGAGCTGGAGGCCCAGCCACGGGCTGAAGGCGAACGGGGCCGCGCGGACCGCGGCCACGAGGTCGGCGGCCTCCACCCAGCGGTACTCGGCCACCTCGGTCGGCTCGGGGACCGGGTCGGCGGTCACGCGGGTGAGGTACACGGGGCAGATCTCGTTCTCCACGACCCCGGAGGCGTCCACCGCCCGGTAGCGGAAGTCCGGCAGCACCTCGTCGGCCCGGGGGACCTCCAGGCCGAGCTCGAACCGGCCACGGCGGGTGATCGCGTCCTCGACGCGCTCGCCCGGCGCGGGATGCCCGCAGAACGCGTTGGTCCACACCCCCGGCCAGGTGAGCTTGGACAGGGCCCGCCGGGTGACGAGGACCCGGCCGGCGCCGTCGAGCACGTGGCAGGAGAAGGCCAGGTGCAGCGGTGTGTGGTCGGTGTGGACGCGCGCCTTGTCGGCGAGGCCCACGGGGCGGCCGGCGTCGTCGAGCAGCACGACCTCCTCGCGCACTCCCACGATGCCGGGGTCCCCCAGGTCCGTCATGTCGGCCGTCTCCTTCCTCGGTTGGCGGCGGTCCCCCGACCCTATCGGGGCCGGCGGGCCCGCCTGGGGACCGACGCGACCGCCCTCCCCGGAGGCGACGGCGCCGTCGGTCCGGGAGCGGGCCCGGCAAATGCCTGGGCCGTGTCGGTGGCCCCCGGTAGGTTCCTTGCCATGACCCACGCCATCGAGGCCGTCGGGCTGACGAAGCGGTACGGGGACGTCCTCGCGCTCGACGACGTCGACCTCACCGTGCCCACCGGCACGGTGCTCGGGCTGCTGGGCCCGAACGGCGCGGGCAAGACCACGTGCATCCGGATCCTCACCACGCTGCTGCGCCCGGACGCCGGCCGGGCCACCGTGGCGGGCGCGGACGTGCTCACCGAGCCGAGGGCGGTGCGCGAGCGCATCGGCGTCTCCGGCCAGTACGCCGCGGTGGACGAGTACCTGACCGGGTTCGAGAACCTCGACATGATCGGCCAGCTCTACCACCTGCCGCGGCGCCGCAGCCGGGAGCGGGCGCGCGAGCTGCTCGCCCAGTTCCGCCTCGAGGACGCCGCCGACCGGCCGGCCCGCACCTACTCCGGGGGCATGCGCCGCCGGCTGGACCTGGCCGGCGCCCTCGTGGCGGACCCGCCGGTGCTCTTCCTCGACGAGCCGACCACCGGCCTGGACCCGCGCTCGCGGCTGGACATGTGGGAGGTCATCCAGACCCTCGTCACCGGCGGCACCACCGTCCTGCTGACCACCCAGTACCTCGACGAGGCGGACCAGCTCGCCGACGAGATCGTCGTCGTCGACCGCGGCCGTGCCATCGCCCGCGGCACCAGCGACCAGCTCAAGGCCCAGGTCGGCGGCGAGCGGCTCGAGGTGGTCGTCAGCGACGCCGCCGCCCTGCCCGCCGCGCGCGACCTGCTGGCGACGCTGGCCGTGGGCGCGCCGAGCACCGACGCCAAGGTCCGCCTGCTGGCGGTGCCGACCTCCGGGGGCACCGGGGCGCTGGTCGAGGCGCTGCACCGGCTCGACGACGCCGGCATCTCGGTGGACGACATCGGGATCCGCCGGCCCACGCTCGACGACGTCTTCCTCACCCTCACCGGCCACGCCGCCGACGACGTCGCCCAGCGCGACGGCATGGTGCCCGCCACCGAGGGGGTGCGATGAGCCTGCGAAGCGCCGTCCACGACGGGCGCGTCGTCGCCCGGCGCAACCTCATCAAGATCAAGCGGGTGCCGGACCTGCTGGTGTTCACCACGATCCAGCCGATCATGTTCGTGCTGCTCTTCGCCTACGTCTTCGGCGGGGCGATCGGGCGCGAGGCCGGCGGGGCCGCCTACCGGGAGTTCCTCATCGCCGGGATCTTCGCCCAGACGGTCGTCTTCGGCGCCACGATCACCGGGGCCGGCCTGGCCGACGACGTCAAGAAGGGCATCATCGACCGGTTCCGCTCGCTGCCAATGAGCTCGTCGGCGGTGCTGGTGGGCCGGACCCTGTCGGACGTCGTCAACAACGTCCTCGTCCTCGTGGTGATGGGCCTGACCGGGCTGGTGGTGGGCTGGCGGATCCGCACGTCGGTGCCCGAGGCGCTGCTCGCCGTCGTGCTCCTGCTGCTCTTCGCCTACGCGATCTCGTGGATCATGGCGTGGATCGGCATGCTCGTGCCCACCCCCGAGGTGGTCAACAACGCCGCGTTCATCGTCATCTTCCCGCTGACGTTCATCGCCAACACCTTCGTGCCGCTCGAGACCCTCCCCGGCCCCCTGCGCACCGTCGCCGCGTGGAACCCCGTCTCGGCGGTCACCCAGGCCGCCCGCGACCTGTTCGGCAACCCGGACCCCACCGGCGCGGCGCCGCCGGCGTCGTGGGCGCTGGCGAACCCCGAGCTCTACACGGTGCTGTGGGCCGGGGTGATCCTCCTCGTCTTCGTCCCCCTGGCGACCTGGCAGTACCAGCGCTCCACGAGCCGGTGACCGCCGGCCGGCGTCCGCCGCGCCCCGTGATCTCGCCCACGGCGCGAGCGGGCGAAGGGCGAGATGTCGCGGGTTCTCCCCGTGTCCCGGCGGGCGGGTAGGCCGATCAGCCCAGGCGGACGGGCCCTGTCCGCGCCGATCATGGAGGACGGCGCACCGCCCGCGTGCCGCCCCTCTCACCCGCGAAAGGCACAGCCATGATCGCTGTGGAGCTCGTCGTCGTCGTGGCGGCCATCCTCGTCGGCGCCCGCCTGGGCGGCATCGCCATCGGCTTCGCCGGCGGCCTGGGCGTGCTGGTGCTCGCGCTGCTCGGGGTCTCCCCCGGCGCGATGCCGCTGGACGTCATCTCCATCATCATGAGCGTCATCGCGGCGATCGCCGCGATGCAGGTGGCCGGCGGCATGGACTACCTCGTCGACCTCGCGGACCGGCTGCTGCGGCGCAACCCCCGCCACCTGACCTTCCTCGCCCCGATGGTCACCTACCTCATGACCTTCATGGCGGGCACCGGGCACACGGCCTTCTCGACCCTGCCGGTGATCACCGAGGTGGCCAAGGAGAACAACATCCGCCCCGCACGGCCGCTGTCGGTGGCGGTGGTGGCCTCGCAGATGGCCATCACGGCCTCACCCATCTCGGCGGCGGTGGTCTTCTTCGCCACGGCCATGGAGCCGCGGGGCGTGGACTACCTCCAGCTCCTCGCCGTCCTGGTGCCCTCGACGTTCCTGGCCTGCATGGCCACCGCGGCGATCATGACCGGGGTGGACCGCCTGCGCGGCACCGGCCCGCTGAGCACCCACCCGGAGTACCAGCGCCGCTGGGCCGCCGGCGAGGTGAGCGTCGTGGGCCGGCAGGACCGGGAGCTCAAGCCCGGCGCGCGCCGCTCGGTGCTCATCTTCCTCGTGGGGCTGGTCGCGGTGATGGGCTACGCCACGGCCATCAGCGACACCGTCGGGCTGGTGGCCGAGCCGGTCATGGCGCGCGACGCGGCGATCATCGCGTTCATGCTCGCCACGGCGGCGGTCATCGTGCTGGCCTGCAAGGTGCCGACCGACGCCATCCTCGGCGCCCCGACCTTCCGGGCCGGCATGAGCGCGAGCATCTGCGTGCTCGGCGTGGCCTGGCTGGGCACCACCTTCGTCAGCGCGCACGAGGAGCAGATCATGGCCGTCGCCGGCGACCTGCTCGCCGCCCACCCGTGGACCCTCGCCGTCGTCCTGGCCTGCGCGTCGGCGCTGCTGTACTCCCAGGCCGCCACGACGAAGGCGCTCATGCCCACCGCGCTGGCGATCGGCGTCGCGCCGCTGACGGCGGTGGCCTCCTTCGCGGCCGTCTCGGCGCTGTTCGTGCTGCCGACCTATCCGACCCTGCTGGCCGCGGTGCAGATGGACGACACCGGCACGACCCGGATCGGCCGGTTCGTGTTCAACCACCCGTTCCTCGTGCCGGGCACCCTCAACATCGCCATCGCCGTCACGCTCGGCTTCCTGATCGGCTCGGTGGTCCTGTAGGGCCCGGCGCTACACCACCCGCACGTTCACCCGGTGCCAGCCCGTGGCGCCGTCGGGCACCGGGCCGACCCGCTCGCCCGTCTGCACCTGCCCGGCGCGGTCGGCGGCCCGCACCTCGAGGGTGTGCTCGCCGGACGTCGCCGGCCACGCATAGCGCCACTGGCGCCAGGTATCGATGCTGACGTCCGTGGCGAGCTCGGCGGGCCGCCACGCACCGCCGTCGACGCGGACCTCCACGGCCGCGATCCCGGTGTGCTGGGCCCAGGCCACCCCGGCCACCGTCACCGTCCCGGCGTGCAGGACCCGACCCTCCCGGGGGACGTCGATGCGCGAGGACAGCTTCACCGGCGCGCGCGGGGCCCAGCCACGCTCGGTCCAGTACGCCGTCGCGTCGGCGAACCGGGTGACCTCGAGCTCGCTGACCCACTTGGTGGCCGAGACGAACCCGTACAGCCCGGGCACCACCAGCCGCACCGGGTAGCCGTGCTCCGTGGGCAGCGGCTGGCCGTTCATGCCGACGGCGAGCAGCGCGTTGCGCCCGTCGGTGAGCGCCTCCAGGGGCGTGGAGGCGGTGAAGCCGTCGACCGAGCGGGACAGCACCATGTCCGCCTCCGGGCGCGGCCCGGCCCGGGCGAGCACCTCCCGCACCGGCAGCCCGAGCCACTCGGCGTTGCCCACCAGGTCCCCGCCGACCTCGTTCGACACGCAGCACAGGGTCACCCACGCCTGCGTCAGCGGCGCGGCGAGGAGCTCCGGGAGCGTCAGCGTCACCTCGTGGTCCACCAGCCCGTGCACGCGCAGCCGCCAGCCGCCCGCGTCCACCCGTGGGACGACGAAGGCGGTGTCGATGCGGTAGAAGTCCGCGTTCGGGGTGCGGTAGGGCGACAGGCCCGGCACCGCGAGGTCGGCGCCCGTCGCGGCCGGGGCCGCGGTGGCCGGCGGCGGCAGGGCGATCGGCGCCCCGGCCGGACGGCGCCCGACCACCCGGGAGACCCCGGCCCCGAGCACGGCGACGACGGCGAGCACGCCCGCGCCCTGCAGCAGCTGGCGCCGGCCGGGGCCCAACGGCACCTCCGCCGGCGTCGCCTCGGCCGGCGGCGCCGGGGCCTCCTCGCCGGGGCCGACCACGGCGACCAGCACGAGCGCCCCGGCGGCCGCGCTGAGGAGCACCGGCCACGCCGCGGCCCAGCCGCCGTCGGGACGGGTGACGGTGGCGAGGGCCGCGACCACCCCGAGGACCAGGACGACGGCGCCACCCGAGTAGCGCCGTCGGCGCTCCTCCAGGCCGGCCGCCGCCGCCAGGACCAGCATGACCACGACGATGCCCACGCCCAGCGCGAGCTTGTCGCGGGTGCCGAACCAGCCGATCGCCAACTCCTTGAGCCACAGGGGCGTGTGGTCGATGAACACGCCGGCGACGGCGGCCACCGGACCCGGCCCGGTGGCGCCCACGCGCGTCAGCACCTCCGCCAGGGCGACCGCCGCGGCGGTGACCGCCACCCCGAGGAGGGCGGCGACCGGGGCCGTGCGCGGCGGCGTCAGCGGTCTCGTCTCCCTCATGGCCCCTCCTCGCCGCTACGGATTGTCCTCGCAAGCGGCGGCGGGGAGAAGGGGCGGGGTGCGAGGACCCCTGGGGCGGGTTACGGCTCCAGCGGGCCGCCGCGCTCGTCGAGCATGTCGTGCAGGACGGTCAGCTCCGCCGTCTGGGCCCGGACCATCGTCGTGGCCAGGTGGCGCACCGCCGGCTCCTCGGCCTTGTTGGCGGCGTACTCGGCCATCTCCACGCCCGCCTCGTGATGGGGAATCATCAGCTGGAGGAAGATGCGTTCGGCGTCGCGGCCCTCCGCGGCAGAGAGCTGGTTGAGCTCGGCGCGGGTGGCCATGCCCGGCATGAGACCGGTCTCCGGCACCGTCGCGTGGCTCGTGTGGTCGCTCATCCACGCCATGACGGGCTCGGCGGAGCGCTGCGGGAGGTCCCACAGCTCCAGCCAGCCGTACATCTGCCCGAGCTGGTGCTGCTGGGTGAGCGCGATGTCGAGGGCGAGGCTGCGGGTGGCGGGGTCGTCGGTGCGCTCGCGCACGATGGTCGACATCTCTACCGCCTGGGCGTGGTGGGCGCCCATGTCCCGGGCGAAGCCGGCGTCCACCGACGCCGTCGACGGATGCTGCGGTCCCGCGGCCAGCCGGGAGCCGGCGATGAGGCCGACCACCGCCGCGACGGCGAGGAGCAGCACGACGGCGGCCACCACCATCCCGCGAGGGGTCCCCGCGGGCGGGGTGGCGTCGTCGTCAACCACGCTCTGACCCTCGTCCGTCATCAGGCGACCGGCGTGCCGACGCCCCCGGAGCAGGCCGCGCCGGGCTCGGGGGTCTGCTCGCCCTGGAGGTAGCGCTGGAGGAACACGTCGATGCGCTCGTCGGCGGCGTCGTCGAGCTTGAGCTGGTAGCCCCAGGCGCTCATGACGATCGGCGAGTCCAGGCCCTCGTAGGGGCTGAGCATGGCGTAGGCGTCGCCCTGCACGGCGTCGCGCAGCGCGGCCACCTGGTCGGCCGGGAGGTCGGGGTTGTAGGTGATCCACACGGCGCCGTGCTCGAGGGAGTGGACGGCGTGCTCGTTGGTCACCGGGGTGTCGTAGATGCCGCAGTTCTGCCACACGGCGTTGTGGTCGCCGCCCACCGGCGGAGTGGTGGCGTAGTCCACCGTGCCCTCGACGTGGTCGCGGCCGAGGTCGGAGAACTCCTTGACGCCGTCGATGGGTGCGTTGGCCGCGGCCTCGATGGCCGCGCGCTCGCGCGAGTGGTTGACGAGTGGGACGGCGACGGCCGCGACCAGGGCCAGCGCGACGGCGCCGGACGTGCCGAAGATGAGCCACTTCCGCCGCCGATCCTTGCGCTCCTGCTCGGCTCGCATGGCGGCGACTCGGGCGGCGCGCTCCTGGACCTGCTGCTTGCGGTTGCTCACGGGGCTCCTCGGGGACGACCTTCGGTTGCCTCTTCAACTAAGGCCCGCCCAGGGTAACCGACCACCATTGCCGGTCGGAACCTCCCGGATTGAGTGACGTGCCCGACCCGACGCGTCGCCGCGGCGGCTATCCGGCCAGGCGGGTCGTCTCCCACGTGCCGTCCGGGCGCCGGGTGTACTCCAGGCGGTTGCTCGGTCCGGCGTCGTCGCCGCGCCAGAAGGTCACCCGGTGGGGGCGCACGCTGTGGCCGATCCACCACTCGGGGCGCGCCAGCGGCCCCGGGTGGGCCGCTTCGAAGGCGGCGAGGACCTCGCGGCGCTCTCCCGCGGGCCGGGCGGCGAGAGCGTCGTCGTTCACCCAGGAGAGGACCTGGAGGTAGCGGGAGATCCGGGCGAAATCGGCGTCGAGCGTGGCTGTGGGCACCGAGGCGGCGACCCCGGCGACGACCAGCTGCCGCAGCGGCTCGGGCCAGAAGAACGCCAGCGTCACCCGCGCGTCGGCGCGGAGCTGGGCGGCCTTGCGCGAGCGGGCGTCGGTGTGGAACCGGATCTCCTCGTCCGCGACCTCGAAGAGGTGGACGTGCCGGGCGTCGGGTGCGCCGTCGTCGCCGACGGTGGTCAGCGTCATGACGAGGGGCCGATCCGGCGCGCCGACCCACGCGCGCACCAGCGTCATGGGGTCCGGGACGGCGTCAGGGTCGACGTCGGCGCCGAAGGGATTGCTCATGACGCTCCTTCTCGCAGGACTCGGGATGACGCCGCGCCTCCGCGGCGGGCGCCGGGCCGCTGCCCCGACGATGGCGGCACTTCGGGCGCCCGGCAACCGGCCGGAATACCACCCGCGCCCCGCGGGTTCCTCGGTCGATACGTCTGCATGGAAAAGAGGACCCCGTGGCACCCCAGCTTCAGCTCGGTCTCGACACCTTCGGCGACGTCACCGTCGGCGACGACGGCGTCCCGCTGCCCCACCCGCAGGTGATCCGCAACGTCGTGGCCGAGGCGGTGCTGGCCGAGGAGGTCGGCCTGAGCTTCTTCGGCGTGGGCGAGCACCACCGCCCGGACTTCGCCGTCTCGGCGCCCGAGGTCGCGCTCGCGGCCATCGCCGGTCAGACCAAGCGGATCCACCTCGGCTCCGCCGTCACCGTCCTCAGCTCCGATGACCCGGTGCGCGTCTTCCAGCGCTTCGCCACGCTGGACGCCGTGTCGTCCGGGCGTGCGGAGGTGATCCTGGGCCGCGGCTCCTTCGTCGAGTCCTTCCCGCTCTTCGGCCTCGACCTGCAGGACTACGAGGTGCTCTTCGAGGAGAAGCTCGACCTGTTCGCCCGGCTGCTCACCGAGGGGCCGGTGACCTGGTCCGGCACGACGCGTGCCGGCCTGGACCACCAGAAGGTCTATCCATTCACCGACTCCGGCCACCTCACCACCTGGGTGGGCGTGGGCGGCAGCCCCCAGTCGGTCGTGCGGGCGGCGCGCTACGGGCTGCCGCTCATGCTTGCCATCATCGGCGGTGAGCCGGCGCGGTTCGCCCCGTTGGTCGACCTCTATCGCCGTGCGCTGTCTCAGCTCGGGCGCGCGGACCAGCCGGTGGGCGCCCACTCCCCCGGCTACGTCGCGGCCACCGACGCCGAGGCGCGCCAGGAGATGTTCCCGCACTACCGGGCCATGCAGGAGCGGATCGGCCGTGAGCGGGGCTGGCCGCCGATGACGGTGGACCGCTTCGAGCACGAGATCGGGCCCGACGGTGCGCTCTTCGTGGGGTCACCCGAGACGGTGGCGACCAAGATCGCCCGGGCCGCCCGGACGCTCGGTCTTACGCGGTTCGACCTCAAGTACTCACTCGGCACCCTGCCGCACGAGCGGCTCATGAAGAGCATCGAGCTGTACGGGACCCGAGTGGCCCCGCTGGTGCACGAGATGCTGGCGTAGCAGCCCAGCTGCCCCGGCGGGTGCGGTCGTGTCAGGCGATCCAGTCGAAGTCTGCGCGCATGCGGCGCTCCAGGACGCTGTCGGAGACGCGGAGGCCCGGTGGTGCGCCGGCAATGTCGGCTGATGGCAGCCTCTGGCGGCCTGGCGGCGCCGTCGGGCGGGTGGGTCGGTGGCCGGGCAGGGGTGGGGCGTGGGAGGTGTAGGTGTGCCCGGTGGGGGTGGTCAGCTCGACGACGTGCCTGCCGGGCCCGGCCCGCTGATCGTCTGTGGCGCCGTCGACGGTGCCAGCCGTGGCCGCGTCTTCGCTGGTGGGGAGGGTGCGGGCGGTCCAGCCGGGGGCCTGCCGGGCGTAGTTGCAGGCCTCACACGCCCCGCGCAGGTTCGCCGCGGTGGTGGGCCCGCCGGCGGCGGCGGAGACGACGTGGTCGCGGTGGCGGATGGGGGCGTCGCACCAGGTCGTCCGGCACGCCTGGTCCCGGATGGTCACGAACCTCGCCAGCCCGGGTGGGGCGATGCGGCGGCGGGAGTCCAGCGCGACGAGTTCGCCGGTGCCCGGGGCGGTGAACAGCCGCCGCACCCACGCCAGCACCTTCCGATCAGCCACACCCGGCGCCGTCGAGTCACCCGCGCCGGCCGCGCCTGACTCGGCGCCGCTGTCGCGCGCCCCGCTCACACCATCGCCGCCGCCGACCTCGAGGGGTCCGAGGCGGTCGGTGATCAGGTCGCGGGCGAAGCCGGCCGGGACGGTCCCGTAGCCGGGGATCACGGCCGGTTCGGCGTCGCCTTCGAGCAGGGTGCGGTCGGTCATGACCAGCTGGACCTCGATCGGCACGTCGGCGGCGCGGGCCTGGCCGGTGACGCGTTCGACGAGGGTGTCGGCCATGATCTGCCCCCGGCTCCTGCCGTCGCCCTGGGCGCGCAGGGCGTCCGCGACCCGGGTCAGCGCCGCCCACACCCCCACCCCCTCGGCCACCGGCAACAGCCCGGTCAGGTAGGTCATGGTGTCCGGGGCCGGGCGCAGGCTCACGCCCCGCTCGGCCTCCGCGCGGCGGGCGCGGGCCACCACGGAGGCGGCGTCCAGCCGGGAGGCCAGCTGCTTGGCCCGGGCCACCAGCGCCCGGGTGCCCGTGCGCTCCACCGCGGCCGGGTCGGCCCACAGCTCGGCGTCGAACGCCGCCCGGTCGGGGGCGGACAGGCAGATCGCCTCGCGCACCAGCACGGTGGCCCGCCACTCGCTGAGCGTCCCGGCCTGCAGGGCGGCGAAGGTGTGGGGCATCTCCAGCACCAGGGTCTTGGCCAGGCCGAGCAGTCGCCCGCCCTGGTGCGCCGACTCTCGCCGGGCCAGCGCCACCTGCGCCCCCACCCCCTGCCCGCGCCTGGCCGCGGGCACCCCCGCGGCCTCCTGCGCGTGGCGCTGGGAGCGATCCAGGTCCACCGCGATGCGCGCCTGCGCCGCCGCCGCAGCCGCCTTCAGCTCCTCCAACACCCGCAGCTGGTCGATCCGGTCCGCGTCCGAGACATCCCGATCCACCGACGCCAGCGCCTCGCGCCAGCTGGCGACGTCGGCGGCGGTGAGCGGAGCGGGAGCCGGCGGCGCGGCCGGCGGGCACGAGGGGCTCGTCGCGGCAGGGTCCGCACCGGGCTGCCCCGCACCCCGGTCCCGGCCACCTCGCCTATCGAACATGTGTAGCACACTACCGAAGGGCTCTGACATCCGCGCCGGGCCTGGGGACAACGCCCGGTCGGCCCGCCTCGCGGTAGGTCTAACCTCATCGGTGCCTTTCCCTGGGGCCGCGCAACCGTTCGCTGCGGTCAACGATGCGCAACCCGACCACAAGGAGCAGCAGGGCGATCAAGGCATAGATGTGCGCGCTCGCCTCGGCGCCGGCGGCCGCAGCCAGCCCCTCGGTCCCGGCGCGCGCAAACCCGCGGGCGATGCCGTACCAGTTGATCGCGGCGGCGGCTGAGATCAGGGCAGCCGCACAGATGGCGCCGCCCCAACTGACCCACCGGTCGGCCCATCGTTCGAGGCGCTCCATCACACCTCCTCCACCGCCATGAAGGTGATGCCGACGGCGCCGAGAACCTCCGGGCGCATCTGCTCGTGTGTGGCCATCGGGCGCTCAGCTGGCGATGCGGCCGGTGGCGGCCAGCATGGCGAGGCAGCTGACAACGGCGACCAGGGCGAGGGTCACCAGCGAGCCGAGCCACGTCCAGGGGCGTCGTCGCCCGACAGTGAGCGAAACCGCGGCGGTGCCGGCGTAGGCAGCGGCCACGACGACGGACCAGGCGACCGCATGAACGCTTCGGTCGCTGTCCGCACAGCTCATGGTGTAGACGCCGGGGCAGATGACAGCGCGAGGAACGATGAGCAGCCAGATCGCCGCCCAGGCCACAGCGGCGATGAGGGTTGCGGCGACGAGCACAGGCAGAACCTGGTCCGCCCGGGAAGGAAGGGCGCGCTTCCCCTCTCCGGGACCGGACCGCCGGAATGCCCGCGAACCTGACACGTCTACGCCTTGCCGGGGGCGGCGAGGTTCGGGCCGACGACTTCCCACCCGTCCTCGAGCTGCCCGGTGAAATCGTCGGGCAGGAGCCTCGCCTCGACGCCTCGGCCATTCCCGCCGACGCCGACGAAGGCGCCCCGGCTTGCGAAGTGCTCCTCGTCGACGCAGCTTCCGCCCGCGACGGCGTCGTCCTCGCCCGGCCCATCGAGGACGACAACCATGCACCACGGGTGCTCCTCGAGGCCTCGTGCCGCGTAGACGAGCGCTGCGTCCACCACTCCCACGAAGCGGAAGTGGTCGTAGTCCTCGAACTCGCGTCCGTCGGGAAGGGCGTCATCGGCGGTCGCCGGCCGGTCGAAGACGGCGAGCTCAGGCGAGGCGGCTCGGGAGGCGCCACACCCGGTCATGAGAAGCAGACCACCAACGACAGCGACACACTTCGGTACGACTCGCATGCTGGCAAGGTAGCGATCAACGGGGAGCGAGACCGGCCGTTCCAGCGCGAAATCGGACAGAGATTTCTAAAAGGCGCCGGTGTTGCCCCCACTACCGAAGTAGTACGGGCGGGGGTCGGGCGGGTCCTGAGTCGTTCGAGGGTCGGCATCGCGGCCGGACTTCTTGCCGGCCCACAGCCCGACGACCGCGAGGACGAGGAGCACGACACCGGTGATCCAGAGCCACATGGCGAACCCTTCTCGTTGATGGAGCCGCACAGACCTGCCGGAACGGTATCGCTGGCACCGAACCGGAGTCCTCGATTCAGCGGAAGGGGGCGATGACGGACGACGGCGAGCACCCCTAGCCGGCGACGTCGCGAGCCGCGACCCCACCCAGCTCCCGCAGCCGCTGCTCGCAGCCGGCCACGATGTCGCGCACGATCTCGCCGGCCGGCCGCAGCTCGGTGAAGGTCCCGACGACCTGCCCCACGAAGAACGACTCCAGCTCTCGGGCGCGCGCGTCGCCCGCCTCCGCCGCGAGATCGATCCGCTCCCACGCCTCGCGCACCAGCGTCGACTGCCACGGCATCGGCAGCGGCGACGGCGCCCCCGGCCGGCCCCACGCGTCGAGCCAGGCGCTGCGCAGCTGCCGGGCGGGCTTGCCGGTCCGTGTCGGGGAGACCACCGTGTCGGTGCTGCGGGCGGTCAGCAGCTTCTCCTTGATGACGCCGGCCGCCGGGTCCTCGAGGCTGGAGAGCCACACCGAGCCCGTCCACGCGCCGGCCGCACCGAGGGCCAGGGCCGCGGCGAGCTGGCGGCCCGTCGCGATGCCGCCCGCGGCGAGCACCGGGACGTCCCCTGCGAGGTCGACCACCTCCGGCGTGAGGACCATGGTGGCCACGTTCCCGGTGTGCCCGCCGCCCTCGGTGCCCTGGGCGACCAGGACGTCGACCCCGGCGGCCAGCTGCCGCCGCGCGTGCTCTCCCGTGCCCACCAACGCGGCGACCGGCACGCCGGCCGCCCGGGCGCGGGCCACCATCTCCGGCGGTGGCGTGCCGAGCGCGCTGGCGACCAGGGCCACCCGGTGCGAGAACGTCACCTCGAGCAGCTCGTGGACCACCTGGGCGTCCATGTTCGTCTCCAGGCTGATGTCGATCCGGCCGGTCCGGTCCAGCTGGGCGTCGGCCGGCAGCGGCGGGATCCCGTGGTCGGCGAGCAGCCCCTCCACGAAGTCCCGGTGCTCCGGTGGCACACCACCGCCGTCGACGGCGCCCACGGATCCCGGAACGAGCAGGTCGACACCGTAGGGCCGCCCCGCCAGCTGCTCGTCCATCCACGTGAGCCGGGCGTCGAGCTGCTCGGGGGTGTACATGGTGGCGCCGAGGACGCCCAGCGCGCCCGCACGCGAGACCTCGACGACGACAGCGGGCGCGCGGTTGAAGCCGACGAGCGGGTGCTCGACCCCCACCAGCTCGGTGAACGCAGTACGCATCAGACCTCCTCGGTCACGGTGAACAGCGGCTGGCCCAGCTCGACCTGGTCCCCGACGGCGGCGGTGACCCGCGTGACGGTGCCCGCGCAGGGGGCACGCAGCGGCATCTCCATCTTCATGGCCTCGAGCACGCCGAGCGTCTGCCCGGCGCTGACCGCCTCGCCGGCACGCACGGCGACGGCGCGCACGAGTCCCGGCATGGGCGCACTGACCAGCCCGTCGGCGGGTGCCGCCACGGCCTGCACGAGCCGGTCGGCGACGGCGAAGACGTGCGCCTCGCCCTCGTGCACCACCGCCACGGAATCGCCCCGACGCTCGACGACGGCGCGGTGCCAGGCGCCGTCGACCTCCAGCCGCACCGCCTGCCCCGCGGCGGCGGGGCGCCCGTCCCCGGGACCGGCCTCCGGGTGCACGGTGACGGCACGCCGCAGACCGCCGTCGGCCCCGACGAGCGTCACCCGCGCGCCACCGGTCAACGCCCCACCCGCCTGCACGCGCAGCCGGTGCCGCGCGCCGTCGTGGCTCAGCTCCACGACGACGTCGGCGGGCGGTCCACCCAGCCGCCAGCCGTCGGCAACGGCGAAGGGGCCCTCGACGGCGGAGCGAGTGGCGTCGCGGTCACGCGGGCGGGTGAGCGCCCACGCGCCGGCGCACAGGGCGAGGTCCGGCGGTCCAGGCGGGAACGCGCCGGGATGGGTGTCCAGCCAGGTGGTGTCGAGCTCGGCCCGGGTGAAGGCCGGCGAGGCGAGGAGGCGGCGCAGCACGCCGGTGTTGGTGGTCACCCCGACGATGGCGGTGTCGTCGAGCGCGGCGACCAGGCGCAGGCGGGCCGCCTCCCGGGTGGCGCCGTGGCAGATGACCTTGCCGAGCAGCGGGTCGTACCAGGTGGTCACGTCCTGGCCCGGTTCGAGGGCGGCGTCGACGCGGGCACGGTCGGGCCAGCGCACCGTGGTCGCCCGGCCGGCGCGGGGCAGGAAGTCCGGCCCCTCGGCGTAGACGCGGGCCTCGATGGCGTGCCCGCGCACGGTGACGTCCTCCTGGCGCAGCGGCAGCGGCTCGCCCTGGGCGACGGCGAGCTGGAGCGCGACGAGGTCGAGGCCGGTGACGGCCTCGGTGACGGGGTGCTCGACCTGGAGCCGGGTGTTCATCTCCAGGAAGTACGCCTGCTCCCCCGCCACCAGGAACTCCACGGTCCCGGCGCCGACGTAGCCGATCTGGGCCGCCAGCCGCACCGCCGCGCCGGTGAGTCGCTCGCGCAGCACCGGGGGGACGGTGGGCGCCGGCGCCTCCTCGACCACCTTCTGGTGACGGCGCTGGACCGAGCAGTCGCGCTCGCCCAGGTGCACCACGTGCCCGTGGGCGTCGGCCAGGACCTGCACCTCGACGTGCCGTCCACCGGGCACGTACCGCTCGAGGAGCAGGGCGCCGTCACCGAAGGCGGCCACGGCCTCGCGGCGGGCGGCGGCCAGCGCCGCCGGCATCCCGTCCGGCCCGGTCACCACGTGCATGCCCTTGCCACCGCCGCCGGCGGCGGGCTTGACGAGCAGCGGCAGGCCGACCTCGGCCAGGGCGCGGGCGGCGAGGGCGGCGTCGTCCGGTGCACCGTGGTCGCGTGCACCGGACTCGTCCTCGGTCACCGCGGGCAGCACGGGCACCCCGGCGGCCTGCGCCGCCCGGCGCGCGGCATCCTTGCGGCCCATGAGCTCGACGACGTCGGGCGGCGGCCCGATCCACACCAGCCCGGCCGCGAGGCAGGCGCGGGCCAGGGCGGCATCCTCGGCGAGGAAGCCGTAGCCGGGGTGGACGGCGTCGGCCCAGCTGGCGCGGGCGGCGGCGAGCAGCGCGGTGACGCTGAGGTAGGACGCGGCGGCCGGCGCGGGGCCGAGGCGGGCGGCGGCGTCGGCCGCGCGCACGTGCGGGGCGTCGACGTCGGCGTCGGAGTACACCGCGACGGTGCGCAGCCCGGCGGCCCGGGCCGCGCGGATGATCCGCAGGGCGATCTCGCCGCGGTTGGCGACCAGCACGGTGGAGAACATCGCTCACATCCGGAAGACGCCGTAGCCGGGCGATGGGACCGGGGCGTGTGCGGCGGCGGCCAGGCCCAGCCCGAGCACGCGGCGAGTGTCCACCGGGTCGATGACGCCGTCGTCCCACAACCGGGCGGTGCCGTAGTACGCCGCGCCCTGCTCCTCGTACTGGGCGCGAATGGGCGCCTTGAAGGCCTCCTCCTCCGCGGCGGACCACTCACCGCCGCGGGCCTCGATCCCGTCGCGGCGCACCGTGGCCAGGACGGCGGCCGCCTGCTCCCCGCCCATGACCGACACACGCGCGTTGGGCCAGGTCCACAGGAAGCGCGGGTCGTACGCGCGCCCGCTCATGGCGTAGTTGCCCGCCCCGAAGGAGCCGCCGATCACGACCGTGAGCTTGGGGACCACCGAGCAGGCGACGGCGGTGACGAGCTTGGCACCGTCCTTGGCGATGCCGGCGTTCTCGTAGGCCCGCCCGACCATGAACCCGGCGATGTTCTGCAGGAACACCAGCGGGATCCCGCGCTGGTTGCACAGCTGGACGAAGTGGGCGCCCTTGAGCGCGGACTCGGAGAAGAGGATGCCGTTGTTGGCGACGATGCCGACGTCGTAGCCCCAGATCCGGGCGAAGCCGCACACCAGCGTGGTGCCGTAGAGCTCCTTGAACTCCTGGAGCCGGGAGCCGTCGACGATGCGGCGGATGACCTCGCGCACGTCGTAGGGGGTGCGCACGTCGGCGGGGACGACGTCGTAGAGGCCGGCGGGGTCCTCCTGCGGCTCCTCGGGCGGCTGCCAGCGCAGCGTGGCCGGGCCGGGCGGGGCGGTGGTGGCGACGGCGGCGCGCAGGAGGGCCAGGGCCTCGGCGTCGTCGGCGGCGAGGTGGTCGACGACGCCGGAGGTGCGGGCGTGCACGTCGCCCCCGCCGAGCTCCTCCGCCGTGACGACCTCGCCGGTGGCGGCCTGCACCAGGGGCGGGCCGCCGAGGAAGATCGTGCCCTGCCCGCGCACGATGACCGACTCGTCGGCCATCGCCGGCACGTACGCGCCGCCGGCGGTGCACGAGCCGAGCACGGCCGCCAGCTGCGGGATCCCGGCGGCGGACAGGCGGGCCTGGTGGTAGAAGATCCGCCCGAAGTGGTCCCGGTCCGGGAACACCTCGTCCTGCAGGGGCAGGTACGCCCCGCCGGAGTCGACGAGGTAGAGGCAGGGCAGGTGGTTCGCGGCGGCGACCTCCTGGGCGCGCAGGTGCTTCTTGACGGTCATCGGGTAGTAGGTGCCGCCCTTGACCGTGGCGTCGTTGGCGACGACGACGCACGCGCGCCCGGCCACCCGGCCCACCCCGGTGACGATGCCGGCGGCCGGCACCTCGTCGTCGTACATGCCGGTGGCCGCCAACGGGGATAGTTCGAGGAAGGGCGAGCCGGGGTCCAGGAGCCGGTCCACCCGCTCACGCACGAGCAGCTTGCCGCGGGCCACGTGCCGGTCGCGGGCCGGCTCCGGGCCGCCACGGCGCACGACGGCGAGGCGCTCGCGCAGGTCTGCGGCGAGCTCGGCCAGCGCGCCGGTGCGGTGCGGGGTCGTCGTCATGCTCACCACCGAGCAAACGAGGAAATGTTTGGCCGAACGTTAGCAATCGTTAACGCCACTGTCTACGATGCCGGCATGTGCCCGCCGCCGCAGCCGCCCGCGCCGTCGCGTCGCGAGCAGATCCTCGCGGCGGCGGCGGACCTGTTCGCCCGCCGGGGCTTCCACGGGGTGTCCATCGACGAGATCGGCGCCGCGGTGGGGATCTCCGGGCCGGCGCTGTACCGGCACTTCCCGGGCAAGGACGCCATCCTGGCCGCGATGCTCATCGGGATCAGCGAGCACCTGCTCACCGGGGCCCGGGACCGGGTGGCGGCGGCCGGCGACGGCGCGGGGCTGGCCGCGCTGGTCGACTGGCACGTCGCCTTCGCCCTGGACCACCCGGCCCTGATCACCGTCCAGCAGCGCGACCTCGACGCCCTGGCGGAGACGGACCGGGAGACGGTCCGGCGGCTCCAGCGCAGCTACGTCGACGTGTGGGCGCGCGAGATCCAGGCGGCGGGGTCCGACGGGGTCCGGCGTGCCACCGCCGTGGCCGCCGCGCACGCCGTCCTCGGCCTCATCAACTCCACCCCGCACAGCGCCCGCCTGGGCCGGGCGGGCACCGGGGACCTGCTGCGCCGGATGGCCCTGCGCGCCCTGCTCGCCCCCGACCCGCCCAGCTGACGGCCGACGGCCGCGAGAGGAGAGCAGCGTGGCTCACCCGTCTGCCGGCGCCGGCCGGCCCCTGCGCATCGCCAACGTGTCCGGGTTCTACGGCGACCGGCTGTCCGCCGCCCGGGAGATGCTCGACGGCGGCCCGGTGGACGTCCTCACCGGCGACTGGCTGGCCGAGCTGACCATGAGCGTGCTCGCCCGGCAGCGCGCCCGCGACCCGGACGCGGGCTACGCGACCACCTTCGTCGACCAGCTCGAGGATGTCCTGGGCGACTGCCTGGACCGGGGCGTGCGCATCGTCTCGAACGCCGGGGGCCTCAACCCCCACGGCTGCGCGGCGGCGGTGCGCCGGATCGGGGCGCGCCTCGGCCGAGAGGTGCGGGTCGCCGTCATCGACGGCGACGACGCCACCGAGGCGCTGGCCCATGCGCGGGCGGCGGGCTGGGCGGCGCCGCACCTGGACACCGGCGAGCCGCTGCCGTCGGGCGCGGTCCCGGAGGCGGTCAACGCCTACCTGGGCTGCAGGGGCATCGTCGAGGCGCTGGCGGCCGGCGCCGACGTGGTGATCACCGGGCGGGTGACCGACGCCGCCGTCGTGCTCGGGCCGGCGGCGTGGCACCACGGCTGGGCCCGTGACGACTGGGACGCCCTGGCTGGCGCCGTGGCCGCCGGGCACGTCATCGAGTGCGGCGCGCAGGCCACCGGCGGCAACTTCGCGTTCTTCACCGAGCTGGCGGGCATGGAGCGGGTGGGGTTCCCGCTGGCCGAGGTGCACGCCGACGGCTCGGCCGTGATCACCAAGCACCCGGGCACCGGCGGGGCGGTCACCGTCGAGACGATCACGGCGCAGCTGCTCTACGAGGTCGGCGGCCCGCGGTACCTCACGCCCGACGTCGTCGTCCGGCTCGACACCGTGCGGCTGGAGCCGGCCGGGCCGGACCGGGTGCTTCTGTCCGGCACCCGCGGGGAGCCGGCGCCGGGGCAGGTCAAGGTGGGGGCGATCGTGCCGGCCGGGTGGCGCACCGGCACGACGTTCGTGCTCACCGGCGGGGAGATCGAGGCCAAGGCGGCCGCGGCCCAGGCGGCGCTCTGGGCGGGGGTGCCCGGCGGTCGGGAGGGGTTCGACGACGTCGCCGTGCGGCTGGTGCGCGCGGACCGGCCCGACCCGGCCAGCATGACCGACGCGGTCGCGCTGCTGACCGTCGCGGTGCGCGGGCAGGACCGCGACCGGGTGGGACGGTTCGCCCGCACGGCGGTGGAGACGTGGCTGACCGGCTACCCGGGGCTGTACTTCACCGGCCCGCCCGTCTCGCCCAGCGCCTGCTCGGTGTTCTGGCCGGTCCTCATGCCGGCGGCGGACTTCCCGCAGCGGGTGACGTTCGACGGGCGGACGTGGGAGGTGCCGGCGGTCAGGACGCCGGCCGGCGCGGAGCCGGAGCGGGCACAGCCCGCGGCGGCGGCGACGCCGTCGGGACCTGCCGCGCCGGACGGCAACGGCGGCGCCCACGCCGGCGACCGGTCCGGGGAGACCACGCGCGTCCCGCTCGGCACCCTCGTCGGCGCCCGGTCGGGCGACAAGGGCGGCAACGCCACGCTCGGCGTGTGGGCCCGCACCGACGCCACGCACGCCTGGCTGCGGCGGTTCTGGACCGAGGACCGGCTGCGCGCGCTGCTGCCGGAGGCGGCCGGCCTGGAGCTCCGGCTGTGGGAGCTGCCGCACCTGCGGGCGGTGGGCGCCACAATCGTCGGGCTGCTCGGCAAGGGCGTCGGGGTCAGCCTCGCCCTGGACTCCCAGGGCAAGGGGCTGGCCGAGTACCTGCGGGCCAAGCACGTCGACGTCCCGGTCGAGCTGGTGCCGAACGGGGCCGGTCATGGACGCTGAGGTCGTCCACCTCGCAACTTCCCGCGGGGTCGCCACCATCACCCTGGACTCCCCGGCCAACCGCAACGCCCTCTCCCGGTCCCTGCGCGCCCGGCTGGGAAGCCGCTTCGCGGCGGCGCTGGCCGACCCGGCGGTGCGGGTCGTCGTCCTCACCCACACCGGGCCGGTCTTCTGCGCGGGCGCCGACCTTGCGGCCGGCGGTGCCGGCGTGGGCGGGACGGCGGCCGCCGATGCTGGCCTGGGCGGGACGGCCCCCACCGGGTCCGATGACGTCCGCGCCGACGGCGTCCCCGACCTCCCCCGGCTCATCGAGATGCTGTGGCACTCCCCCAAGCCGGTGATCGCGCGCCTTGCCGGGACGGCCCGCGGCGGCGGCGTCGGCCTGGTCGCCGCGTGCGACCTGGCGGTCGCGGCCGACACGGTCGCCTTCGCCTTCCCCGAGGTGCGCCTGGGCGTCGTGCCCGCGGTCGTCTCGGCGCCGCTGCGCCGGCGGGTGGCCCCGCACGCCCTGCACGAGCTCTTCCTCACCGGCGAGGCGTTCGACGCGCGGCGGGCGGTCGCCATCGGCCTGCTCACCGCCGCCGTGGCCGCCGAGGCGCTCGACGCCGAGGTCCGGCGCTACGCGGACCTGCTGGTGCGCGGCGGGCCGGACGCCCTCGCGGCGACCAAGGCCCTGCTGCGCGAGGCGCCCACCGGTCCTCTGACCGCTGTCGAGCTAACCGGCCTGGGCGAGCTCTCCGCCCGCCACTTCGCCTCGGTGGAGGGACAGGAAGGCGTGCGCGCGCGTGCCGAGCGTCGTGAGGCTGCATGGGTTCCGCCGCCACTTGACGAGCCATGACCGGCCAGCGGCCGAGGGCGGCGGAGGTGGCGGAGCTCGTCCCGCTCGAGGCGGGACGGCTCCTGGTCGCTTGGTAGCAGCGTCCGCGTTACCGGCGCGTCACTCACGCATGACCGGCTAGTCGGGCAGGTCCACGCCGAGGTAGGCCAGCTGCGCCTGGACGGTGTGCCGAGCCGCGGTGGCCCGGAAGTCCTCCAGCTCGCCGTAGATGGCGGCGACGACCTCGCCGACGGTGGCGGCGCCGTCCCCCAGCGCCGCCCGTAGCTGGGCGAGGCGCTCCTCGCGGTGAGTCCGGTAGCCGGCGATGACGGCGGCGGGAGTGTCGATGACGGGGCCGTGGCCGGGCGCGATGCGCTCCACCCGGCCGGTGTCGGCGAGCGCCACGAGCCGCTCGAGGGTGGCCAGGTAGCTGGTGAGGTCGCCGTCCGGCCAGGCGATCACGGTCGTGCCGCGGCCGAGGATGGTGTCGCCGGTGAGCAGCAGCCGGTCCGCCGGAACGAGGAGGCTCACCGAGTCGGCGGTGTGGCCCGGCGTGGCGAGCACCTCGAGCGTCAGCGGGCCGACGGCGATGATCTCACCATCGCGCAGAGGCTCCCCGCGCCCGGCGCCGCGCACCGGCGCGCCGGTGAGCGCGGCGAAGCGCTCGGCGGACTCGGCGTGGTCGTGGTGGTGGTGGGTGAGCAGCACGAGGGCGACCTTCCCGCCGTCCTCCCCCGCGACCCGCAGGGTGTCGGCCAGGTGCGCCTCGTCGAGGGGCCCGGGGTCGACGACGACCACCTCCGCGGCGCCCGGCTCGCGCAGCACCCAGGTGTTGGTGCCGTCGAGCGTCATCACGCCGGGGTTGGGTCCCAGCACGCACGCGGCGCGCGGGGTGACGCGGCCCCCGGTCCACAGCTCCGACGTCGACGTCATCGGCCCTCCTCGCTCTCCGGCCGCACTGTAGCGGCCCCCGCCGGCCCCGCGGAGTGCGGGACCGGCGGCGGGGGGCATCGTGATCGGGACGGAACGTGACTTCGCGACGGAGTTGACGCCTCGCGACCTACTTGACGCCTCGCCGAGGACGTCAGCTCCAGTCGATGCTGAAGTACTGCGTCTCCTGAAACTCGCGGATGCCCTCACGGGCGCCCTCGCGGCCCAGGCCGGACTGCTTGACGCCGCCGAACGGGGTCGCCGGGTCCGAGATGACCCCGCGGTTGACGCCCACCATGCCGGCGTCGATCTTCTCGGCGGTCTGCAGCGCCCACTTGAGGTCGCGGGAGAACACGTACGCCGCGAGGCCGAACTCGGTGCCGTTGACCAGCTCGAGCAGCTCGGCGTCGTCGCGCCAGGTCACGATGGGGGCGACGGGGCCGAAGATCTCGGTGCGCAGGATCTCGGCGTCCGCGGGCACGTCGCGCAGCACGGTCGGGGCCACGAAGTAGCCCGCCTCGTGGCCCTCCGGGAGCGCGGCCTGGTGCGTGACGCGCGCACCGGCCGCGACCGCGGCCTCGATGAGCCCCGTGATGCCCTTCGCCGCCTTGGCGCTGATGACCGGGCCGATCTCGCTGCCCTCGGCGAAGGCCGGGCCCACCGTCAGCGCGGCGACGGCGGCGCCGAACTTCTCGGTGAACTCCTCCACGACGTCGGCGTGCACGTACAGCCGGTTCGCCGCGGTGCAGGCCTGGCCGCCGTTGCGCAGCTTGGCGACCATGGCGCCGGCGACGGCGGCGTCGACGTCCGCGTCGGCGGCGACGACGAAGGGGGCGTTGCCGCCGAGCTCCATCGAGGCGTTGACCACCCGGTCGGCGGCCTGCTTGAGCAGCACCCGGCCCACCGGGGTGGAGCCGGTGAAGGAGATCTTGCGGACCCGGGCGTCCTCGAGCCAGGCGGTCACCACGCCGGCGGCGTCGGTGGTCGGCACGACGTTGACCACGCCGTCGGGGACGCCGGCCTCGGTGAGGATGCGGGCGACGGCCAGGGCGGTCAGCGGGGTCTCGGCGGCCGGCTTGAGCACCACCGTGCACCCGGCGGCCAGCGCGGGGGCGATCTTCCGGGTGGCCATCGCCGCCGGGAAGTTCCAGGGGGTGACGAGCGCGGCGACGCCGACCGGCTTGTGCGTCACCACGGTGCGGGTGCCGCCGGCGGGCGAGGAGCCGTACTCGCCCTCGGTGCGCACGGCCTCCTCGGCGAACCAGCGGAAGAACTCCGCGGCGTAGGTGACCTCCGAGCGGGCGTCGGCGAGGGCCTTGCCGTTCTCCCAGGACATGAGCGCGGCGAGCTGCTCGGAGCTGGCGATCATCAGGGCGAAGGCGCGGCGCAGCACCTCCGAGCGCTCCCGGGGCGCGGTGGCGGCCCAGCCGGGCAGCGCGCGGGCGGCGGCGTCGACCGCGGCGACGGCGTCGGGCACCTGGCCGTCGGCGACGTCGGCGATGGCGTCGCCGGTGGCGGGGTCGGTGACGGCGAAGGTGGCGCCGGCGCGGGCGGTGGTGCCGTGGCCGTCGATCCAGACGCCCTGGCGGGGGGCGAGGGCGTCGACGTAGGCCCGCAGGTCCGCGGGGGCGGTGGGCGTGACGGTGGTGGTCATGGGGGTTCTCCAGGAGGGTGGGGCGGGCGGCCGGGGCGGGCGGCGGGCGCGCGAGCATGGCCGCCCGGCGCGAGGCCGGCGGCTCGAGGAGGCGAC
Source organism: Georgenia thermotolerans (assembly GCF_009193185.1). GTDB lineage: Bacteria > Actinomycetota > Actinomycetes > Actinomycetales > Actinomycetaceae > Georgenia > Georgenia thermotolerans. The sequence continues at coordinate 104,581 of NZ_VUKF01000005.1, forward strand.
CGGGTCGCCTGAGGGAGGCCGGCGGGGCCGGCTGGCGGGAGTGGGACCGGCGCGGGCGGATCGCCCGCGCCGGTCAGCCGATCACGGGTACAGGCCGCGCAGGGTGTGGGCGGAGGCCACGCGCTCGACGGCCATGGCGGTGGCGGCGGTGCGCAGCGACAGCTCCTTCTCGGCGGCGTAGGCGCTGACCGCCTCCCAGGCGCCGAGCATGCGCTCCTTCAGGCGCGCCTCCACCTCGGCCTCGGTCCACCAGTAGGCCTGGTTGGCCTGGACCCACTCGAAGTAGCTGACGACGACGCCGCCGGCGTTGGCCAGGATGTCGGGGACGACCAGGACGTCGTTGCCGGCCATGATGGCGTCCGCCTCGGGGGTGGTGGGGCCGTTGGCGCCCTCGACCACGAGGCGGGCGCGCACCCGGGGGGCGTTCTCCGCCGTCAGGACGCCCTCGACGGCGGCCGGGACGAGCAGGTCGACGTCCAGCTCGAGGAGGGCGTCGCCGTCGAGCGGCTCGGCGCCGGCGAAGTCGACGACGCTGCCGGTGGCGTCCACGTGCCGCTCGAGGGCGGGCATGTCCAGGCCGGCGGTGTTGATGACGGCGCCGTACTGGTCGGACACGGCCCTGACGCGCACGCCCGCCTCGGCGAGGAACCGGGCGGCGCCGCGGCCGACCTTGCCGAAGCCCTGCACGGCCGCGGTCGTCGTCGCCGGCTTCAGGCCCTTGGAGTCCAGCGCCGCCAGCGCCACGTCGACGACGCCGCGCGAGGTGGAGGTGGCCCGCCCGAGCGAGCCGCCGAGCGAGACGGGCTTGCCGGTGACCACGCCGGGCACGGTGTACCCGGAGGCGACGGAGTACGTGTCCATCATCCACGCCATGGTCTGCTCGTCGGTGCCGATGTCCGGGGCGGGGATGTCGTGCGCGGGCCCGATGACCGGGAGGATCTCGGAGGTGAACCGGCGGGTGACCCGCTCGAGCTCGGCGCTGGAGTAGTGGCGCGGGTCGATGCGCACCCCGCCCTTGGCCCCGCCGTAGGGGACGTCGAGCAGGGCGCACTTCCAGGTCATCCACATGGCCAGGGCGCGGACCTCGTCGAGGTCGACGTGGGGGCTGTAGCGGATGCCGCCCTTGGCCGGGCCGCGGGAGAAGTTGTGCTGCACGCGGTGGCCGATGAACAGGTCCTGGCTGCCGTCGTCGCGCCGCAGCGGGATGGAGACGGTCACCTCCCGGCGCGGGGTGGCGAGCATGCGGTGCAGGCCCTCGGGCAGCCCGAGCACCTCCACCGCCTCGGCGAGCTGGGCGCGGGCGTCGTCGAGCGGGTTGGCCGTCGTCGTCGCGGCGGGGGCCATGGTCATCGGGTCACCTCGAAGGCGTGGGCGAGTACGTCGAGCCCCTCGGCGAGCAGCTCGTCGGAGATGGACAGCGGCGGCAGGAAGCGTAGGACGTTCCCGTAGGTGCCGCAGGTCAGCACGATAACCCCCGCGGCGTGCGCGGCGGCGGCGACGCCCTTGGCCAGGGCGGCGTCCGGCTCCTGGGTGGCCGGGTCCACGAGCTCGACGGCGACCATGGCGCCGCGGCCGCGCACGTCGCCCACGCGCGGGTCGCTCTGCTGCAGGGCGCCGAGCCGGCTGGTGAGGAGCTCGCCGATCTCCCGGGCCCGCTCGAGGAGGCCCTCCTGCTCGATGGTCTCCAGGGTGGCCAGCCCGGCGGCGGTGGCCAGCGGGTTGCCGCCGTAGGTGCCGCCGAGGCCGCCGGCGTGGGCGGCGTCCATGATCTCGGCGCGGCCGGTGACCGCCGAGAGCGGCAGGCCGCCGCCGACGCCCTTGGCCGAGGCGACCAGGTCCGGGACGATGCCCTCGTGCTCGCTGGCGTACCAGGCGCCGGTGCGGGCGATGCCGGTCTGGACCTCGTCGGCGATGAAGACGACGTCGTTCGCGCGGGCCCACTCCACCAGGGCGGGGAGGAAGCCCTCGGCCGGGACGATGAAGCCGCCCTCGCCCTGGATGGGCTCGATGACGATGGCGGCGAGGTTCTCGGCGCCGACCTGCTTCTCGATGACCGAGATGGCGCGCTTGGCGGCCTCGGCGCCGGAGAGGCCGTCGCGGTAGGGGTAGGACAGCGGGGCGCGGTAGACCTCGGGGGCGAACGGGCCGAAGCCGGACTTGTACGGCTGGTTCTTCGCGGTCAGCGCCATGGTGAGGTTGGTGCGGCCGTGGTAGGCGTGGTCGAAGGCCACGACCGCGTTCTTCTTGGTGTAGGCGCGGGCGATCTTGACCGCGTTCTCCACCGCCTCGGCGCCGGAGTTGAACAGCGCGGTGCGCTTCTCGTGGTCGCCGGGGGTCAGCGCGTTGAGCCGCTCGGCGACGGCGACGTAGCCCTCGTAGGGCGTGATCATGAAGCAGGTGTGGGTGAAGGAGGCCACCTGCGCCGTCACCGCCTCGACGACCTTGGGGGCGCTGTTGCCCACCGTGGTCACCGCGATGCCGGAGCCGAGGTCGATGAGGGAGTTGCCGTCCACGTCGACGACGACGCCGCCTCCGGCCGCCGCGGCGTACACCGGCATGGTGGTGGAGACCCCGTGGGCGACGGCGGCCCGCTGCCGCTCGGCCAACTCGCGCGAGCGCGGGCCGGGGATCTCGGTGACCAGGCGGCGCTCCTGCGCCAGCGCCGGTCCACCGCTGACGGCGGGGGTGAGAAGGAACATGCGGGCCTCCAGGGAAAGAACATCCGGCGCCCGGGTGGGGCGTGGTTCACACGGTAGGACCAACGTCCCCGCCACCACAGGGCAGACTCGCACAATCTCCACCACACCGTTGTGCAAGACTGTCAGCCATGGTCGCCGTGCAGGACGTGCTGGCCCTGCCGGCGCTGGCGCTGCGCGGGGTGGTCGTGCCCCACCCGCTGACGCCGGTGCGCTGGGTCGCCACGAGCGAGCTGGCCGACCCCAGCCCGTTCCTCGAGGGCGGCGAGGTCCTGCTCACCACCGGCCTGCGCGCCGAGGGATGGGACCACGAGTGGGAGGGGTACGTCGCCCGGCTGCGGGCGGCGGGCGTGGCCGCCGTCGGCTTCGCCACCGGGCTGACCCACGCGGCCGTGCCGCCCCCGCTCGAGCGGGCCTGCCGGGAGCAGGAGGTCAACCTCTTCGAGGTGCCCCACCGCACGACCTTCGTGGCCATCAGCCGGCTGACCGCCCAGCTGCTGGAGCAGACCGAGCAGGCCGACGCGCGCCGCGCCGTCGCCGTCCAGCGCGAGCTGACCGAGGCCGCCGCGCGCGCCGGGGACCCGGCCGCCCTGCTGCGCGTCCTGGCGGCCCACCTCGCCGGGGGCGCCGCGCTGGTCTCCGCGGGTGGCGCGCTGCGGGAGGCGGTCGGCGAGACGGTTCCCCCCGGCCTGGACCTGGCCACCGAGGTGGCCCGCCTGCGCCCGCAGGGACTGCGCGCCTCGGCGTCGGTGGGCCTGGCCGGGCACACCTGCCTCATCCAGCCCATCGGGCTCAGCGAGCGGCCCGACAGCTACCTCGCGGCGTGGACGCCGCACGCGCTGACCGACGGCCAGCGCGGCGCGGTGACCACCGCGGTGGCGCTGCTCGGCCTGGCCGCCGAGCGCCGTCACGACCGGCGCGACACCGACCGGCGGCTGCGGGCCCGCGCGCTCGAGCTGGTCCTCACCGGCGACGCCCGCACCGCGGCCGTGCTGCTCGCCGCGGTGGAGGACCTGCCCGGGGAGGTCCGGCTGCCGGCGCGGCTGCGCGTCGCCTGGGCGAGCGGGCCGGCGGACCGGCTCGACGACGCCCTCGCCGCCCTGGAGGCCGAGCTCGGCGTCGGCGCGCTGGCGGCGCGGACCGGAGACGTGGTCCGGCTCGCCGCCGCCCCCGAGCGGGCCGAGCGGGCGGCGGCCCGCCTGGCCTCGCTGGGCCTGCAGGTGGGCGTGGGGGCCGCCGTCGGGCTGGATGACGGCGAGCGGGCGGCGACCACGGCGCGCTACGCCCTGGCCCAGACCACCGCCGCGCTGTCGCTGGTGCGCTGGGACGACCTGGTCGACGACGGCGTCATGGCGCTGGTGGGACCCGAGGCCGCGGGCGCCTTCGCCGCGTCCTACCTGGCGCCGCTGGCCGGCCGGCCGGACCTGCTCCCCACGCTGCGCTCGTTCCTGCGCCATCACGGCTCGCGCGGGCGGGTGGCCGCCGAGCTGGGCGTGCACCGCAACACCGTGCGCCACCGGGTCGCGGAGATCGAGGCGGCGCTCGGCCGCTCGCTGGACGACCCGGGGACGCGGGTCAGCGCGTGGGTGGCCCTGCAGGCCGACGCCGCACGGCGGCTGGAGGGCTGACTCCCCCTCCCCGCCACGCGGCCGAAGGGGCTGTTGCCCGCGTCACATGTGTGCCAAAGTGACCAGTATTCATTTAGTGCGCGGGCCCCTGCCGCGCACCGACCGCAGAGAGGATGGGCTCCGTGGCGCCAGAGGCCGTGGTCCTGAAGAACTTTATCAACGGCGAGTTCGTCGACGCCGTCGGGCAGGGACGGCTCGACGTCGTCAACCCCACCACCGCCGAGGTGGTGGCCGTCTCCCCGATCTCCGGGGCCGAGGACGTCGACGCCGCGATGGCCGCGGCCGCGACGGCCTTCCGCACCTGGAGGCGCACCACCCCCAGCGAGCGGCAGCGGCTGCTGCTGCAGCTGGCCGACGCGCTCGAGGCGAACGAGTCCGCGCTCGTGGAGGCCCAGCACCGCAACACCGGTCAGCCCCGCGAGATGATCGGCCAGGAGGAGGTCGGCGCCGGCGCCGACAACCTCCGCTTCTTCGCCGGGGCGGCGCGCACGCTCGATGGCAAGGCCGCCACCGAGTACCTGCCCGGGCACACCTCCTACGTGCGCCGCGAGCCCGTGGGCGTCGTCGCCCAGGTGACGCCGTGGAACTACCCGCTGATGATGGCGATCTGGAAGATCGGCCCGGCGCTGGCGGCGGGCAACACCATCGTGCTCAAGCCCTCCGACACCACCCCGGAGTCCACGCTCGAGATCGCGCGCATCGCCCAGGAGATCCTGCCGGCCGGGGTGCTCAACGTTGTCCTCGGCGACGCCTCCACCGGCGAGCTCATGACCGAGCACCGCACGCCGGCGATGGTCTCGATCACCGGCTCGGTCCGGGCGGGCAAGGCCGTGGCGGCCAGCGCGGCGAAGAACGTCAAGCGCAGCCACCTCGAGCTCGGCGGCAAGGCGCCCGCCGTCGTCTTCGCCGACGCCGACCTGCCCGCCACCGCCCAGGCGCTGGTGGAGTTCGGCACCTTCAACGCCGGCCAGGACTGCACCGCCGTCACCCGGGTGCTGGTGCAGGACTCCGTGCACGACGAGTTCGTCGAGCTGCTCGCCCAGGCCGCGCGCGAGACCACCACCGGCGACCCGGACGACTCGAAGAACTTCTACGGCCCGCTCAACAACGCCCGTCACTTCGCCGCCGTCAAGGAGCGGGTCGAGTCGCTGCCGGCGCACGCCACGGTCGTCACCGGCGGCAAGCCCGCCTCCGACGTCGGGTACTTCTTCGAGCCCACGATCGTCACCGGCGTGCGCCAGGACGACCGGATCGTGCAGGAGGAGACCTTCGGGCCGGTGCTCACGGTCCAGCCCTTCGCCACCGAGGCCGAGGCGGTCGAGCTGGCCAACGACGTCGACTACGCCCTCGCCTCCAGCGTCTGGACCGCCGACCACGGCACGGCCATGCGCGTCTCGCGCGACCTGGACTTCGGCTGCGTGTGGGTCAACACCCACGTGCTGCTGACCTCGGAGATGCCGCACGGCGGGTTCAAGTCCTCCGGGTACGGCAAGGACCTCTCGCTGTACTCGGTGGAGGAGTACACCCGGGTCAAGCACGTCATGCACGCGCTCGGCGAGGAGTAGGCCTCCCCCACTGGCGGAGTCGCCGGCTCGCGTACCCCCCACGCGAGCCGGCGACTCTCTCGCACCTCTCGCGAGACTCCCACGCGCTCCCGGACGGCTCACGCGGTACGTGACGCCTCGCGCGCGATGTGACGCCTCCCGCCCTACTTGACCTCTCGCGCGCTAGTTGACGCCTCGCGCCCTACTTGACGTCTCGCCGGAGGGGGCGGGCTGGAGGCGGGCGAGCCGAGTCCGCAGGCCGTCGAGCAGCGCGGTCAGCCCGACGTCGAAGGCCGCGCGCGCCGGGTCCGCGGCCCGGCGGGCGGCCACGGCGGCGGCGAAGACGGGCGCCTGCGCGGCGAGGTCGCCGACGTCGAAGATGTCCGGCGGGGAGGTCGCGTCCAGCGCCGAGGCGAGCACGAAGGACTCCACCGCGACGATGACGTCGATGACGGCCTCGGCCGGCCACCCGCCGGCCTGCAGCCCGGCCGCCACGCGCTCGTACATGGCGATGGTGTGGGCCGCCCCGGCCACCGGGGCGACGGCGATGACCGGCACCAGGGGCGCGTGGCGGGCGTAGGCGTCGCGGTAAGACCGCGCCCAGCGCTCCAGCGCCACGTCCCACGGCTCCGTCGCGAAGCCCGAGGCGTCGATGCCCTCGTTGACGTGGTCCTGGATCCAGCGCAGCAGGTCCTGCTTGGCCCGCACGTGGTTGTAGAGCGCCGACGGCGAGACCCGCAGCTCGCGGGCGAGCGCGGCCATCGTCAGCGCCCGGTACCCCCGGGACTCGATGAGGGCCATGGCCGCGGCGGTGATCTTCGCCGGGGAGAGCACCGGCGTCGCCGGGCGGCCGCGCCGCCGCGCCCGGTCGGGCCGGGGGCTCTCGGGGCGGTCACGCGCTGGGCTCACGGCGCACCATCCTTCCGTACCTCGGGGCAGTCCGGGCCGCCGTCGTCCGGCGTGGCGGGGTTGACGAAAACCGCTCCGACCCGGGATAAATGATCTACGTTCATATCGGCGCGTGCCACCGGGCCGCGCAGTGTCGCCGCACCCGGCGCCAGGCCGGCCGGGTTTGTCACCCATCACGGGCCCGAGCGCCAGGCCGGCGCGGGCGGAGGCAAGCATGACCACCACCGACACCGCACAGATCTCCCGTCAGCGCGTCGCCGAGCTCATCGCGCGCGAGGGCGAGCGTCTCGACGCGCGCACGCAGCGCTCGCGCGAGACGTACGCCCGCGCCAGCGCGCACCTCGCCGGCGGCGTGGCGTCGTCCTACCAGCTGCGCGACCCCTGGCCGATCTACCTCGAGGGCGGGCAGGGGCCGCGGGTCCGCGACGTCGACGGCAACGAGTACTGGGACTTCCACAACGGCTTCGGCTCCATGGTCCAGGGCCACGCGCACCCTGCCATCGGCGAGGCGGTGGCCGGGCGCTACCCGCTGGGCACCCACTTCGCCGCCCCCACCGAGGACGCGATCGTCGTCGGCGACGAGCTCGCCCGCCGGTTCGGGCTGCCGAAGTGGCGCTACACGAACTCCGGGTCGGAGTCGACGATGGACGCCATCCGGATCGCCCGCGCCTACACCGGCCGGGACACCGTGATGAAGATCTTCGGCTCCTACCACGGCCACCACGACACGGTGATGGTCTCCATCGGTGTGGAGTACGACAAGATCGGCGACCCGGACAACCTCGCCTCGCTCCCCTACGGCGCCGGCATCCCCCAGGCGGTCGTGGACATGACGGTGGCGGTGCCGTTCAACGACGCCGGCGCGATGGAGCGGCGCATGCAGCGCCTCGAGCAGGAGGGCCGCCTGCCCGCCTGCGTCATCATGGAGGCCGCCATGATGAACCTGGGCGTGGTCCTGCCCGAGCCGGGCTATCTCGAGGCGGTCCGCGAGATCACCTCCCGCTACGGCGTCGTCCTCATCTTCGACGAGGTCAAGACGGGCCTGTGCATCGCGCCGGGCGGGGCGACGGAGAAGTTCGGCGTCACGCCCGACATGGTCACCCTCGCCAAGGCGCTCGGCGGCGGCCTGCCCGCCGGGGCCATCGGCGGGTCCGCGGAGGTGATGGCGGTCGTCGAGGACGGCTCGGTGTACCAGGTGGGTACCTACAACGGGAACCCGCTGACCATGGCGGCCGCCCGGGCGAGCCTGCTCGATGTGCTCACCCCCGAGGCGTACGCGCACCTGGACCGCCTCAACGACCGGATCGTGTCCGGGTGCCAGGACATCGTGGACCGGTACGGCCTGCCCGGCTACGCCGTCGGCATCGGCTCGAAGGGCTGCGTGACGTTCTCGCCCCAGAAGGTCGTCGACTACGAGAGCTTCAAGGCCAACCAGGACGCCGACCTGTCCGAGCTGGCGTGGCTGTTCAACATGAACCGCGGGATCTTCATGACCCCGGGGCGTGAGGAGGAGTGGACGCTGTCGGTGACGCACACCGACGAGGCGATCGACGCCTACCTCGCCTGCTTCGAGGAGCTGGCCCGGGACCTCACCGCCTGAGGCTCGTTGGTGCACCGACCGGCCGGGGCGGCCCCACGCCGCCCCGGCCGGTAGCGGGTGAGCGCGCAGAGGCGAGCCGGCAGAGCCCCGGCCGCGGAGGACCCGCCGGGCCCGCATGCCAAGCTCACACCCCGCCGCCCCACCGCCTTCGCAGCAGGTGCGCGGCGGCCTTGGGCTCGCGGTCGCGGGTGAACGCCCCCTTCTTGTTCCCGCCCACCCGGCTCGGGCCGGCGACGGTGGCGAAGTCGGCGAAGTTCCACACGTGCTCGCCCACCACCGCCGCGACGCTGTCGAACACCCGGTGGTTCATCTCCAGGTACTCCACCTGGTACTCCTCCGACCACGGCTGCGGCACGAGGTTGTGCAGCCCGGGGAAAGTGTCGGCGCCGTACTCGGTGATGATGATCGGCTTGCCCTCGCTCGCCCAGCCGGCCAGCTCCTCGCGCCAGGCCCGTTCGGCGCCGGGCAGGTCCCCGCTGTAGACGTACCAGCCGTAGTACCGGTTGAGCATGATGACGTCGGAGAACTGCGAGACCCGGCACTGCCCGTGCGGGGCGAGCATGACGTTGACGAACCCGACCGGGCGGGTGGGGTCGGCCTCGCGGGCGACGTCGAAGAGCGGCCGGAAGTACTCCTCGGCCGCCGGGGTCTGCGACTCGGGCTCGTTGGCGATGCTCCACAGCGCCACGCACGGGTGGTTCTTGTCCCGGGCCACGAGGTCGCGGATCACCTGGGCGTGCACGGCCTGGGTCCGCTCGTTGATCGTCTCCGGCGAGAAGGTCGTGTACCCCTGCGCGCCGAAGATCCCGCCGCCCAGCCCCATGTTCAGCCCCACCGCCGGCGTCTCGTCGATGACCACCAGCCCCTGCCGGTCGGCGTACTCCAGGACGTCCTCGGCGTAGGGGTAGTGCGAGGTGCGGAAGGAGTTCGCGCCGACCCACTCCAGCACCGCGACGTCGTGGACGAGGTGGGCGTCGCTGTGCCCCTTGCCCAGCACGGCGTGGTCCTCGTGCATGCCGAAGCCGCGGAGGTAGAACGGCTGGCCGTTGACGAGGAGATCCGTGCCGCGCACCTCCACGGTGCGCACGCCGACGGCGAGGGGGTAGCTGTCCGCCGTCGCCTCCCCGTCGAGGAGGCGGACCTCGAGGTCGTAGAGGTACCCGTCGCCCGGGGTCCAGCGGTGGACGTCCGGCACGGTCAGGGTGCCGGTCGCGCCGTCGCCCACCGCGGCCTCGTGGCCCTCCGCGTTGCGCAGGACGACGGCGAACCGGGCCTGGTCCGCCGCCTCGCCGCCCGCCTCCAGGGCGTAGCGCACGGTGCCGACGGCGCCGTCGAGCCCGGTGACCACCGTGATGTCGGAGACGTACGTGCGCGGGGTGCTGTACAGCCAGACGGAGCGGTGCAGCCCGGCGTAGTTGAAGAAGTCGTGCCAGTAACGCAGCTTCTTGCCGGAGGGGGTCTCCTCCACGACCCCGGGCGGGATGGTCTGGAAGGTGAGCTCGTTGTTGACGACGGCGGTGATGCGCACCTCCTCGCCGGGCGTGACGAGGTCGGTCACCTCGGCCTCGAAGGGCAGGTAGCCGCCCTCGTGCGTCACGACCTCGGTGTCGTCCACCCACACCGTGGCCCTGTGGGTGGCGGACTCGAAGTTGAGCACGATCCGCTGGCCGGCCCATCCGCGGGGGATGCGCACGGCGGTCTGGTACCAGACGTCGCCGACGTAGTCGCGGACCTCGGGGTCGGCGAACAGGTCGTTGAAGCTCGCCGGCACCGCGATCTCCCGGGCGCCGGGCAGCGGGCGGGACTGCCAGCCGGTGGTCCGGCCGAGGCCCTGAAGGTCGAGGGCGAAGGTCCACAGCCCGTCCAGCCGCTTGCGCTCGCGGGTGGGGGTGTCCCGGGGTCGGAGCATGAGGACCTCCTCGGCGCCGTCGCTGCGCCCATTCACGCACACCCCACCGACACCGGCACGACGGCGGCCCACCGCTCCCCCGCCCTCGCCCTCGGCCGCTGACGGGGGGCGTCAGAGGGCGCGCGCGAGGCTGCGGCGCAGCAGCCAGGCCCCCAGGACCAGGAGCACCGCGGCCATGGCGGCCAGGACGCCGAGCTGGGGCAGGACGTCGACCAGCGTGCCCTCGTGCCGCTGGATCTGGGCGAAGGCCTCGTACGCCCACGCGTGCGGCGTGACGTTGGAGACCGCGCGCAGGGTGTCGGGGAAGACCTCCAGCGGCACCATGCACCCGCCGAGCGCGGCGAGGATCAGCCCGGCGCCCACCCCGATGCCCGACGCGGCGCCGTCGTTGTCCATCACCGAGCCGATGACCATCCCGGCGGCCGCGGAGACGACGCTGAAGACGGCCAGGAGCAGCAGGGACAGGGGGATGCTCCCCCAGCTCACCGAGAACAGCAGCGAACTGCCGGCCATGACGTAGGCGCCCTGGAAGAACGCGATGACCCACCGGCCCAGCGCCTGCCCGGCGATGAGCTGGCCGGTGGAGACCGGCCCGGACAGCACGCGGGAGACGACGCCGAAGCGGCGCGCCTGGATGAGCGTGGCGGACCCGGTGAGCGAGGTGAGGAAGACGAACAGCAGCGTCATCGTCGCCGCCCCGAGGTCGAACTGGCCCAGGCCGGAGAACGCCTGCGCGACCTCGTCGACGTCGGTGACCCGCACCTCGGGCGCGTCGACGGCGGCCGCGGCGTCCGCCAGGGCAGCCCGGGCGTCGTCCGCGGCGATACCGGCGGCCACGAGGGCGCCCACCTGGGCCTGCTCGGTCGTGAGCGCCTGGACGGCGGTGCGCACCCGCTGGACCGTGGCCTGAGCGTCGGCCTGGCTGCCGCCGATGACCTCGAGCTGGGCAGGCTCGCCGGCGTCGTAGGCCGCGGCGGCGGCGTCGGGCACGAGGATGCCGACGTCGGTGCGCCCGCGGGCGAGCTGCTCGCGCACGTCGCCGGGCGCGGCGAGGGTGACCGCGACGTCGTCGTCCTCCAGCGCCGCCACCAGCGCCCCGCGCAACGGGGTGTCCGCCCCTGCGACGGCGGCGCGCCCCTGCATCGCCCCGGCGCCGAACTGCGAGCCGATGAGCACGACGAGCAGCAGCGGGAAGACGAAGGCGAAGAAGATGTTGGACCGGTCCCGCAGGAAGCGCCGCAGCTCGACGCCCGCGACCGTGACCGCCGCCCTCATGCCGCCGCCCCCCGGTTCGGCACGATGCGGGAGAGCGCCCAGCACACGACGGCGAAGCCGAGCATGATCGCCACCGGCACGCCGATCTCGGTGAGCCCGCCGCCGCCGGCGGTGATGCCCAGCCCGCGGATGAACGCCGCCACGGGGTTGAGGTCGAGCAGCTGCCCGGCCAGCCCGGTGGCCGCGATCGGGAAGAAGGCCCCGCCGGCCACGCCGAGGACCATGGCGAGGATTGACTGGAGGATGTTGGCCTGCTCGGCCGTGCGCGCCACCCGGGCGATGACAAACATCAGCGAAGTCGCGGCGGCGACGACGCACACGATGAGCACCGCGACCGCCGCCGGGGAGCCGAAGCCGACGCCGAAGAAGACCGCGCCGGCGGCCAGCAGCACGGCGGTGGCGACCACGCCGAGCACGAAGCTCGTCAGGCCCTTGGCGGTGACGATGCTGCTGCGCCGCACGGGCATCGACAGCAGCCGCGTCATGGTGCCCTGCTGGCGCTCGGCGACGAGCCCGAGCACGCCGAAGCCGACGGTGAAGAGGAGGAACAGCCCGGCCTGGCCGGCGACGAGCGCGGCCGAGGAGGTCAGCTGCTCGCTGGAGGCCTCGCCCTCGGTGAGCGTGGTCCCGCCGGTGTCGCCGGCCACGGCCTCGGCGATCGCGCCGATCTGGGCGGGCGGCAGCCCGGCCGACCCGGCGGCGTGCGCGGCCACCGTGCCGGCGGTCAGCTGGTCGACCACGCCGTGGACGACGGCGATGAGCACGTCGGTCTCGAGGCCGGCGCCGTCGCCCTCGATGACCTCCACGGCGGTCGCCTCGCCGCGCTGGAGCGCCTGGCCGAACCCGGCCGGCACGACCAGGCCCAGGCCGGCCTCGCCGCTGCGGGTCAGCGCGCGGATCTGCTCGGGTTCGGCGCGTTCGACGGTGACGTCGAGGGCGTCGACCTGGGCGAGGGCGTCGACGAGGACGGCGGCGATGGGGTCGGCGTCGTCGGCGCTGGCGGCGACGGTCACCGGCTCGAGCTCGGGGTCCTGCGTGCCGCCGAAGGCGAGGTTGAAGACGAACATCAGCCCCAGCGGCACGACGATCGCGAAGATCAGGACGGACTTGTCCCGGACCCGCTGGCGCAGGTCCGCGGCGGTCATGGTGAGGATGTCGCGCATCAGTCCCGCAGCGCCTTCCCCGTCAGCTGGAGGAACACCGACTCCAGGTCCGGGCGGGTGATCTCGACGTCGCTCAGGGTCAGCCCGGCGTCGCTGGCGCCGGCGACGATGGCGGCGACGGCGGTGGGCGCGTCGTGCACGGTCAGGACCAGGGTGCGCCGGTCGGCGTCGACCCGGTCGACGGCGGGCAGGGCCCGCAGCGCCTCGGCCGCGGCGGCGGTGTCCCCGGTCCCGGTGAGCCGGATGTGGTCCAGGCCGCCGGTGAGGCGGATGAGGTCGTCGCGGGTGCCCTCGGCCTGGATGCGGCCGGAGTCGACGATGGCGATGCGGTCGCAGAGGCGCTCAGCCTCCTCCATGTAGTGCGTGGTGTACAGCACCGCCATGCCCTCGACGGACAGCGCCTCGACGGACTCGAGGATCGCGTTGCGCGACTGGGGGTCCACCCCGACCGTGGGCTCGTCGAGGATGAGCAGCAGCGGCCGGTGCAGCAGGCCGATGCCGATGTTCAGCCGGCGCTTCATGCCGCCGGAGTACTCCTTGGTGGCGTCCTTGGCCCGGTCGGCCAGGCCGACCAGCTCGAGCACCTCGTCCACCCGCGCCGCCAGCGCCCTGCCGCCCAGACCCTGCAGCCGGCCGAAGAAGTTCAGGTTCTCCCGGGCGGTGAGGTCGGGGTAGATGGCCAGGTCCTGCGGGACGAGCCCGATGTGCCGCTTGACGGCGATGGCGTCCGGGCCCATGGGCTGCCCGGCCACGGTGACGCCGCCGGCGTCCGGGGCGAGCAGGCCCGCGATCATGGAGATCGTCGTCGTCTTGCCGGCGCCGTTGGGACCGAGCAGGCCGTAGGTCTCCCCCGCGCCGATGCGGAAGGTCATGCCGTCGACGGCGGTGAAGTCGCCGAAGCGGCGCACCAGCCCGTCCACGACGAGCACGTCCCCTGGCGCGGTCCGCTCCTCCTGGGTCATCACGGCGCTCGGGCCGGCGTCGCTGCTCACGTCTCCACCTCGTGGTCTGGTCCGGTCCCCACCTGCGGCGACATGCTCCCACGGCGCGGTAGGGGCGCTGGGCGACGCGCCCGGGGTTTACGGACCGTTCATCTCGCTTTGCCGGCGGCTGGGCGCGGCCGGTGCGTGGACGCCCCGGTGCGGCCGGCGGATGTGCCGTGTCAGACGGCCGTGTAGCCGCCGTCGACCAGGTGGTAGCTCCCGGTGATGAAGGAGGCCTCGTCGGAGAGCAGGAAGCACACGAGGTGGGAGACCTCCTCCGGACGGCCCAGGCGGCCGAGCGGGTGCCGGGTGCGCAGGACGCCGAGCACCTCAGGCGTGAGGTTGTTCTCCAGCAGCGGGGTCATGATGTAGCCCGGCCCGACGCAGTTGATGCGCAGCCCCTGCGGGCCGTACTCCGCGGCGGCGTTCTTGGTGATGCCGACGACGCCGTGCTTGGCGGCCGTGTAGGCGCCGTTGCCGATCGCGGCGACGGTGCCGTGGATGGACGCCATGTTGACGATGGCGCAGCCCTCCGCGCCGGCCCGGAGCATCTCGGGGATCTGGTAGCGCATGCCGTACAGCACCCCGTTGAGGTTGATCCCGATGACCCGGTCCCAGTCGGCGATGTCGACCTCCCCCGCCGGGGCGTTCTTGCCGCCGATGCCGGCGTTGTTCACCGCCACGTGGAGGGCGCCGTAACGCTCCACCGCCTCGCGCACGACACGCTCACAGTCCTCCGGGCTGGCGGTGTCCTGCTGGACGGCGCTCGCCGTGCCGCCCGCGGCGCCAATCTCGCCGACCACCCGCTCGGCGCCCTGCAGGTTGATGTCGGTGACCACCACGCTGGCGCCCTTGGACGCCAGCTCCTTCGCGATCGCCTCGCCCAGCCCCGACCCGCCGCCGGTGACCAACGCGACCTTGCCCTCGAACGTCGCCATCGTCGTCCTCCACTCAGATCCGTGACGCCATCGTCCGTCAGATTCGTGCCCCATCGTTCCGGCGGATCCGCGCGGGCGCCAGGGACTTTGGGCGCTACGCCGCGCCAGGTCCCTGTCTCCCCGGCCCCCGTCTTCCCCGGCGCGATCGACGCTGTCGCCTCTCCGGTGCGCGCGCCGTTGCCGGCTCCCAGGTGGCCACGCCACCGCCATCCACAGGACCCGGGCGCGATGTCGGTGCCACACGGTTGGCTGCCGCCAAGGAGGCAATGCCATGTCACTGGAGACCTTGCAGACCCTGAACACCCAGACCCTCATCGGCAACACCGCTCACCGCGGCACGGCCTGGCACTACCGGGCCGAGCTGCAGGGCGATGAGCCGAACCACTACCCCGGCCCCATCCCGGTGGAGGACGTCGCCCGCCGCCTGTTCGGCTGGCACGCCGAGTCCCGGGCCATCGCCGTCGAGCGCCCGGCCGACGCGCGCACGATGACGCACGAGAGCCCGAAGGGTGAACCGATGCGATGGATGGTCGTGCCCGGACGACAGGCGATCGTGCGGTCCGACCGCCGCGACGGGCACGTGCTGGGCGTCTTCACCGACGCCTACGTGCCCCATCCCTACACCGAGTACCTGCTCACCTCGCTCGCCAACATCGTCGATGACTCGCTGTCGGTCAGCTCCGCCGGGCTGCTCAAGGGCGGCGCGGTCGCCTGGGTGGAGGTCAGCGTGCCCGAGTCGATCACCACTCCGGAGGGGGTGGAGTTCCGGCCGAACCTGCTCGCGACGACGACGCTGGACGGCTCCCTGGCCACCACCTACAAGCGCACCGTCACCGACGTCGTGTGCGACAACACCCGCAACGCGGCGCTGCGCGAGCGGGGTCAGGACCTCAAGATCCGCCACTCCCGCAGCTCGCACCTGAAGCTGGGCGCGGCCCGGGAGGCCCTCGCGCTGGTGCACACCACCGCCGACGCGTTCGCCGCCGAGGTGGCCCGGCTGTGCCAGATCGACGTCTCCCGGCACATGTGGGGCCGGTTCCTCGACGCCTGGGTCCCCACGACCGGCGCCCACGGGGAGAAGCTGCCGGCCAAGGCGTTGCGCCACGCCGAGAAGAAGCGGGAGTCCCTCGCCGGGCTGTACCGGCACGACCGCCGGGTGGAGCCGTGGGCGGGCACCGCCCACGCCGTCCTCCAGGCCGTCAACACCTACGAGCACCACCACAGCCCCACCCGCGGGGAGACCTCTCGGGCGCAGCGCAACATGCTGCGCACGGTGACCGGCGCCTACGCCGCCTTGGACACCACGGCGTGGAAGACCCTCCAGCGGGTGCTCGCGGACGAGCGGGCGGTGGCGGCGGTGTGAGCGCGGTGGTCACGCTCGTGGGGCGAGCGCCTCCAGCACCGCGTGCGCGCGGCGCATCGACGCCGCCGGGTCGGCGTCCGGGTTGCCCACGGTGGGGTCGAAGTTGAGGTCGACGAAGACCTCGGTGACACCCTGGGCGGCCAGGGCCGGCAGGTCCGCGCGGACCTCTTCCAGGGACCCGGTCAGTGCGGCGGTGCGCGGGGCGTCGCGCACGACGCCGCGGCAGACGAACCGCAGCCGGTCGGGTTCCCGGCCGGCGGCGCGCGCCCCGGCCCGGACCTGCTCGATGGACTCACCCAGTGCCGCGGGGTCGGCCCGGCTGCTGCTGATCCAGCCGTCGGCCAGGCGTCCGACGCGGGCGAGCGCGCGTGGGGCCGACGCCCCCAGGAGGAGCGGTGGCGTGGGGCGCTGCACGGGCTTGGGCCGCACGTCCGAGCGCGGCACGCGGTAGAACTCGCCGTTGAACTCGACGGGGTCGGGCCCCCACAGGGCGCGCAGGCAGGCGAGGTACTCCTCGGCGCGGGCCCCGCGGCGTTCCATCGGCGTGCCGGCGGCCTCGAACTCCTCAGGCTCCCAGCCGAGCCCGAGGCCGACGTCCAGGCGGCCGCCGGAGAGCACGTCGAGCGTGGCCATCTGCTTGGCGAGAAGGACCGGCGCGACGAAGGGCATGTTGACGATGGCGGTGCCCAGGCGCACGCGTTCGGTGACGGCGGCGGCGAAGCCGAGGGCGACGACGGGGTCGAGGACGCTGGCGTACACCGGGGGCAGCCGGCGGCGCTCGGGGTCGAGCAGGCGCTGGAAGGTCCACAGCGAGGCATAGCCGAGTTCCTCGGCCCGCCGCGCCACGGTGGCGATGTTGTCCGGCGTGGCCCAGGCGCCGGAGACCGGCAGGGCGAACCCGATGTCCATTGCATTGCTCCTCGCTCTGTGTGGCCGGCCGGCGTCTGTGCAGGCCGAGCCTGGACTGGCCCACGCCCGCGTCGGCCCGTCCGGGCGCTAGCCTCGCGGCTGAGCAACCCTGCGTAAAGGAGCGATCGTGCTGGACACCTGGCTCACCGACACCTTCGGCCTCACCGTCCCCGTCATCGGCGCCCCGATGGCGGGCCCGGGCGAGGGCGGCCTCGCCGCGGCCGTGTCCGCCGCCGGCGGGCTGGGCATGGTGGGCGTCAACGCATCCCGCAGCGCCGCATGGGTGACGGACCAGGCCGCCGCCGTCAGGGCCGTTGGGCGCCCGTTCGGGATCGGCCTCATGGCTTGGGGCCTCGCGGACCGGCCCGAGCAACTCGATGCCGCCATCGCCGCCCGGCCGCCACTCATCTCCATCAGCTTCGGCTCGCCGGAGCCGTACGTCGCTCGGGTGCGGGAGGCGGGCATCCGCGTCACCGCCCAGGCCGGCACGGTGGAGGAGGCTCGCCGCGCCGAGGCGGCCGGCGTGGACTTCGTGGTGGCCCGCGGCGCCGAGGGCGGCGGGCACGGGCGCGGCGAGGTCGCCACCCTCCCGCTGCTGCAGAGTGTCCTCGACGCAGTGGCCGTCCCGGTGGTCGGCGCCGGAGGCATCGCCGGGCCACGCGGCCTCGCGGCGGTTCTCGCCGCGGGCGCCGCCGGGGCGTGGGTCGGCACGGCGCTGCTGGGCTGTGCCGAGGCAGGCACCTCTGCCACGGCGCGTCGTCGGTTGTTCGACACCGCTGAGACGGGGACGGCGTACGGGCGGGTCTTCGACGTGGCCCAGGGCCTCGGCTGGCCCGCCGAGTACGGCGGCCGCGCGCTGCGCAACGCCTTCTTCGACGCCTGGCACGGCCGGCTCCACGAGCTGGCCGGTAACTGGGAGGCGGCCGAGCAGCTTCGCCGAGCGCGCGCGGCCGAGGACTACGACACCGCCGTCATCTATGCCGGCGAGGGCGTCGGGCTGCTGCACCGTGAGCGCTCCGTGGCAGAGGTGCTCGCCGAGTTTGCCGGGGCCGAGGAGCTGCTGCGGCGGTTCTGACGTCTCGGAGCACGGCGAAGGCCGGGCGACCGCACAAGCGGCGCCCGGCCTGTCTCCCTCCGCCCGTGAGCCCGGGCGCGGCCCATCTACCGGCCGAAGGTCTCGTAGTACTCCCACGACGCCGGCACGCGCCCGAACGCGCCGTACGACGGCGTCATCCCACGCCGCGCCGCGGCCAGAGCGGCCGTGTGCGAGCCGCCGAAGAGGGAGATCAGGGCCAGCACCAGCCCGAAGCACATGATCACCGCGAGGATGCCAGAGAGGAACGGCATGCTCGCACCGGCGGCCGCGAGCGTCAGGGTGACCGCCAGGCTGCCACCGAGGAGCACCCAGCCGCGCTGCGCCGTCGTCAGGCGGGCGAACCAGCCGGGGCGACGAGAAGCTCTGAACGGGTTCATAGGGCACCTCCGGAGGCCTAAAAACAGGTCTGCTTGGGACCATAGTCCCGCCCGCGACACAAACGCCAGGTGTTGTCCAAAACGTCCGGAAAAGTCGTCGAGAGTGCCCGGTTTCACCCTGCGCAGTCCCAGCAGCTGAGACGAGTCCGGTTCTTGAGCGAGGATGCGACGCGCATCCATCACGAAGCCGCTCCGTGCGCCATGCGAAATGTGATCGGGCCCATCTCCGAGAATTACCCCGCGAGAACGGGCCCCAACGCAGCGCCCACGACGGCGCCGAGCACCATCCAGGGCCCGAATGGGAAGGCGGTGTGCCGGTCGGCCCTCCGCGCGATGAGCAGCGCGATGGCGAATGCCGCGCTGAGCACGAACGCCGCCGTGCTGCCGAGGAGGAGCTCGGGCCAGCCGAGCCATCCGAGAAAGGCCCCGAGCAAGCCGGAGAGCTTGACGTCGCCGAGGCCCAACCCGGCCGGCGAGATGAACGCCAGGACGAAGTAGCAGGCCGCGAGGATCGCTCCCGCCGCCACCGCCCGACCCAGGCGCCCCCAGTCCCCGCCCACTAGGGCCGCCACGGCGAGCCCGCCGAGGAAGATCGGGTACATCGGCCCCACGATGACGTCGGGCAGGCGGTACGCGGCCAGATCGATGACCACGAGGATCGCGCACGCCAGGGCCAGAAGCGCGAACGCGGCGAGTTCGGTCCAGCCGTCCGCGAGCAGCGCCACCGCCCCGCCCAGGACGAAGGCCAGCACCACATGCACCGGCGAAGTCAGCCAGCGTGAACCGGTCGCCGCCGTCGTGCGCATGAACGGTCCCAAGCGCCACGCGCCGCCGGCGACACCGAAGGCAGAGACGAGAACCACTCCGAAGCCCACCTACAGGCCCCCGCCAGTGAACGCAGCCACGATGTCCATCGCCGCCGGGCCGAGCAGGACGATGAACAGGACCGGCAGGATGCACATGATCAGCGGGAAGATCACCTTGACGGGGATCTGCATGGCCTTCTCCTCAGCGCGCTGGCGGCGCTTGAGGCGCATCTCGGCCGCCTGCGTGCGCAGCACGTCGCCCACCGCGATGCCGTAGGCGTCGGCCTGGATCACCGCGCGGAGGAACCGGCGCAGGTCCGGTACGTCGACGCGCTCGAGGAAGGCCTCATAGGCCTGGCGGCGCGACTGGCCGAGCTGGATGTCCTGCAGCGTGCGGATGAGTTCCTGCGCCAACGGGCCCTTGCCGTTCTTGCCCGCCCTGGCCATCGCCGAGTCGAACCCGAGACCGGCCTCGACGGCGATGGTCATCTGGTCGAGGGTGTCGGCCAACTCGAGCTGGATCTTGTCGCGCCGTTTGACGCCGGCGCTCTGGAGCAGGAGATCTGGCAGGACGTAGTGCACCACTGGGCTCACCACGGCGATGAGCGTGATGAGTGCAGAGTCGAGCACGGTAGCCATGAAGACGTTGCTCGTCACGGAGACGAAGAAGATGACTACCTTAGTGGCGAGCACCCGGTCGAGCGGCCACTCGGGCGGCCGCCCCGCCCGGGCTAGCAGCCGGTCAATCCACCGCACGTATCCGGCTGGGGTCAAGCGCCTGGCGAACGCGCGGAGACCAGCGCGCTGCCCCCCGCCAGAGAAGGCCCCAGGGGCGCGGGCATCGAGCCCGCGATGGAGGTTGGCCACGGACTGCTGTCGTACCCGATCCGGATGTGCCAGCACGGACCATGCGGCGAGTGGCAGGGCTGCGCTGATGGCGGCGATCGCGACGATGACGATGGGAGGCATGGCGGTCTCCGCTCTCAGAACCTGATCTTCACGGTCTTGGCGAGCCAGATCCCACCGACGACGAGGAGGACGACGCCGATGACAACGAGGGCCCAACCGATGAAGCTCTGCGTGAACTTGGCGATGTAATCGGGGTTGGCCAAAGACAAGAACCCGGTGATCCCGATCGGCAACAGCATGAGGATGACGGCGGAGAGCTTGCCCTCGGCACTGAGCGCCTTGACCTGACGGCGGATCTGGTTGCGCTCGCGGATGGTGTGTCCCACGCCGTCGAGCACCTCGGCAAGATTGCCGCCCACCTCCCTGTTGATGGCGATCGCCTGGGTGACCCACAGGAAGTCGTTGCTGCCCATGCGCGCGGAGGTCTCGTCCAGCGCATCGGTCAGGTCGCGGCCCACCCGCACCTCGTTGATGACCCGGGCGAACTCCTCCGACGTCGGCGCCTCCGCCTCCCGGGCGACGGAGGCGAGCGCCTGGGGCAGGCTGTGGCCGGCACGCAGGCTGGAGGACATCAGCTGCAGCGAGTCGTCGAGTTGGTCGGCGAAGGCTCGTTGGCGACGTGAGGTCAGCACGCGCAGCCACACTTTCGCCCCGGCGGGGGTGAAAATGACGAGTAGGAACCCGAGCCAGAACCCGGCCAACAGCAGCCCCACCGCCCCGGCCACGACGGCGGCGATGCCGACGAGGAACACGAAGTCTTGCTGCCGCATGCGTACGCCCGCCAGCTCGAGGGCGCCGATCCGGGTGCCGCGACGCCGCATCGCTCGTTCGACGGCGCCCGTGGCAGCCGTCGCCGCACCCGCCCAGGGACCGGCGTCCGGGGCGACCCCGAGGCGGCGCCGGGCCAGCGGGACTCGCACCGGCCTGGGGCCTACAAGCAGGTAAACGCCGATCGCCACGGCCAGGGCGCACGCGCCGATAGCACCGTAGGCGGTGCTCGGCGCCATCATCAGCCCGCTCATCGAAGCGTCCTTACCGGAACCGGGGCGAAGATCTGCGGCGAGACGGCAATGCCGAGCTCTATGAAGCGATCGGTGAACCGGGGCCGGACGCCCGTAGGGATGGTGGAGCCGAGGAACCGGCCGTCGGGGGCCACTCCGGCGGAGAAGTCGAACACGAAGGCGTCCTGCAGGGTGACTGTCTGCCCCTCCATCCCGTGCACCTCGGTGATCGCCGTGATCCGACGCGTGCCGTCTCGTAGCCGGGCCAGCTGGACGATGACGTCGACCGCCGAGGACACCTGCTCGCGGATGGCCCGCAGCGGCAGGTCCATGCCCGCCATGAGGACGAGCGTCTCGAGGCGGGCGATCGCGTCGCGCGGAGAGTTCGCGTGCACCGTCGAGATCGACCCGTCATGACCGGTGTTCATCGCCTGAAGCATGTCGAGGGACTCCCCGCCGCGGACCTCGCCGACGACGATGCGGTCCGGGCGCATCCGCAGCGAGTTGCGCACCAGGTCGCGGATGGTGATCTCGCCCTTGCCCTCGGAGTTCGGCGGCCGGGCCTCGAGGCGCACCACGTGGTCCTGCTGGAGCTGGAGCTCGACGGCGTCCTCGATAGTGACGATGCGTTCACCGTCGGGGATGAACGAGGAGAGGACGTTGAGCAAGGTGGTCTTACCGGTGCCGGTGCCCCCCGAGACGATGATGTTCAGCCGGGCCTCGACGCAGGCGTGGAGCAATTCGGCCATCGACGGGCTCATCGTGCCAAAGCGGATGAGGTCGTCGACCTTGAAGGGGTCCTTGGAGAACTTCCGGATGGTCAACGTTGCGCCGCTGAAGGCCAGCGGCGGGATGACAGCGTTGACACGGGAGCCGTCGGCGAGGCGGGCGTCGACGAGTGGCGACGACTCGTCAATGCGCCGTCCGACCTTGGAGACGATGCGCTCGATGATGCGACGGAGGTGCGCCTCGGAGGTGAACCGCACGCCGGTGCGTGAGAGCTTTCCATGCTGCTCGACGTACACCCGGTCGGGCCCGTTGACCATGACCTCGGTAATCGAATCATCGTCCAGAAGGCGCTGGAGCGGGCCGAGGCCCAAGACCTCGTCGAGCACCTCGCGGGTGAGGCGCTTGCGCTCCTCCCCGGTCAGCGGGACCTTCTCCGCCTCGACCACCTGGTTGAGCTCGGCGCGCACCAGGGCGTGCAGTTGGTCCTCTCCCAGCGTGGGGTCGCTCAGCCGGCCCCCGACGCGGTCGTACAGCGCATCAGCGGCGCGGTCCTTGAGTCGGGCCAGGGCGTCACTCACGGGCGCCACGTCGACCGGCGTGGCGAGGCGGCCAGAAAGCGTCGTCGGAAGCGGGTCGGCTGGCACCGGCAGCGTACCCAGCGACGCTGGGGGCGCGGGCGGCGTGTTCAACGGCGACCCTGCCGTCACCTCCGGCGAGGACGACGGCGGCGCCCATCCGTCCGGCATCGGGCCGGTGGACGGTGCGGCGAACGGCCCCAGCGGATCGACGGTCTCGGCAGCGTCGCCGACGTGGCGGGCCCGCAGCCTTTCGGTCAGGCTCATCGTGCACCTACCCAGGATCGACGGTGGCGGCCCCGCCCGGTGGGGGCCGGCGGAGCGAACCGCTCCACGAGCTTGGCGAGTTCCTTGGTGACCGGGCCGCGGGTGCCGCTCTGCAGGAGCGGGATCCCCTGGTTGACCGAGGCCGGCACCGACCGCGAGACGGGCAGGACCAGGTCGACGTCGGTGCCGAGGCTGGCGCGGACATCGGCGGTGGAGAGCCCCCGGCCGTTCTCGGCGAAGTTGAGGACGATGTGGCGCGCGTCGGCGAACATTTCCAGGTCGTCAAGGGTGTCCAGCTCCTTGCGGAGCCCGCGCACGCCGTGGACGTCCATGCTGGTGAGGAGGACCAGATCGGTGGTGTGGTCCATCGCGACCAGCGTGTGCTCGGACAGCCCGGGAGACGTGTCGACCACGACGAAGCGGAACTCGGCCGCGAGCTGGTCGAGCAGGTGACCGACCATCTCGCCGTCGATCCCGTCAGCCTCGATCGGCGACTCCGGGCCGCAGACGACGTACAGGCCGGTCGGGTGGAGGGTGAGGTAGGTCTTGAGCACCATCGTGTCGCGCGCGGCGTCGCCGCGGACCATCTGCGGCAGCTGGTACTCCGGCTGAAGATTGAGGGCGTTGGCGACGTCCCCGAACTGGATGTCCAGGTCGACCAAGACGACGGCCTGCGGCGCACTCCGGGCGAGGCCGACGGCCAGGTTCGTCGAGACGGTCGTCTTCCCGACCCCGCCCTTGGGCGAGACCACGCTGATCACCCGCCCGCCGGCGACGGTGGCCGTGGTCGGGGCCACCGTCGCCGGTGCGGTGGACTGCCCGCGCAGCTGCGCCACCCGCTCGGCGCGTTCCAGCGCGACCTGGATGTCAGCGATCTCCGCCGCAGGATGGACGATGTCCAGCACGCCGGCGCGCATCGCGTCCATGCCGATCTCCTGCCACAGATCGCTCACCAACAGGACGCTGGTTCCCGGCGACGCGACGGCGAATCCGGCCGCGAGGCCGAGCGCCTGCCCGGAGGATGCCTGGGCATCGAGGAC
This sequence comes from Georgenia thermotolerans, assembly GCF_009193185.1. Taxonomy (GTDB): domain Bacteria; phylum Actinomycetota; class Actinomycetes; order Actinomycetales; family Actinomycetaceae; genus Georgenia; species Georgenia thermotolerans. The sequence goes on from NZ_VUKF01000005.1 coordinate 128,298, forward strand.
GACGACCTCAGGGACCGGGGAGCCGACGAGGCGCTGGAGCAACTCCTCGGGCCGGTCCGGCAGCGGCCCCTTGATCGCGACAACGTGCCCAGAGGTGGCGCGCTGGATACGATCCTCCAGCTCGACGGACGTGGTGGCCAGGAGGATGCTCATTCGTACACGTTCCCTTCGGTCACGATGCGCGTCCCGTCCACGGGAACCTCGGCCCCCTCTTTGGACAGCCAGATACTGGCGCTCTCTGCAGCGAAGACGATCTTCTCCGCGTCCGGGGCGCTCACTGCGACAGTCACCATCACGCTGCTCGACGGTGCCGGTTCGGGAGTTGCGGCGGCACCAGGGTCTGTGGCCTTTGCGGGAGCCACGTCTGTGGCCGCACTTCCCTCCGAAGGAACGATGACCCCGCCCTGGACGTGAGTGACCAGCACCTTGTGCAGAGTGAGGTGTGTCTTGCCGCCGAGCGAGACAAAGACGCCTACGGTGTCACCGGCGGTGACACGGCCCCCGACCACGCGCTGCGGGTCGAGAAGCACCGAGACTTCGTGCATGTTCGGCGGCACCTCCACCGCGCCATGCTTCTGGAGGGTGGCGGGGTCGGCGAAGCGGGCGGCGAGGAGCTGCTCTCCCGGCTGCAGGTCGGCGGTGGTGACCTGCCCGACGAGATCGTCGAGCGTGGCGACCGCGCCGGCGGGCACCGCCTTCGCGGGTAGCGCCTCGAGGTTCACCGCGTCCTTGAGGTTGGCCACGGGGGTGCCCTGGGCGACTGGGGCCGTGACCACCAGCACGTCTGTGGTCTGCATCCCGGCCATGGCCCGCTCGTCGGCGTTGCCGACATAGGTCACGAGGACGAGAGCACCGACGGCGGCCAGCAGGATCGCTGCCACGGCGGCGAGAATTCGACGGATCATGGGAGCGCTTCCTTACTTCTTGATCAGCCGGATGGTTTTGCCGCCGAGCGCCGGTGCGCCGGGCGTCAGCGTGCCGTCGGGCACCAGGACGTTGGAGAAGATGCCGACAATGCACTGGTCGTTGCCGCTACCGGTGCAGAAGCCGGTGTTTTTGTACTGGAACTCGGCGTTTCCGTTGAAGGCGAACCCCGTGAGCTTGAAGCCCACATAGCCGTAGATGCGATACGTAGCGTTCGACCCGGTTCCCTGCGCCTTGTCGAAGATCGGGATGGTCAGCACCTTGCCGCTGTCCACGAGGCCCTTCAGATACGGGGCGTCGCAGGGTTGGTAGACGCTTGCGCCCGGGTCCGAGTGGATCCAGTCGCCGATCTTGGTGGCGGCGCTGCACTGATTCAGCCCGTCGGTGATCCAGGCGAACCCGCCAGGCACGTACTGGGGTGAGCCATTCGGGATGCATTCGTTCGGGCTGCTGGGATGGGGCAGCCGGATCGCCAGCTTGTTGCCCGATGGTGCGTTGCTCTCGTAGTTGCCGGTGGCGGTGTTGAATTTGAACGTCGGGTCACCCGCGGCGATGAGCTTGGTGATCTCGCAGAGCGAGATCGTGAGCGGCAGGGACGTGCCGTGGTTGATGGCACCCCACACAGCGGTGGACGTGGTCCGGATGTTGCTCGCGTCAACGCCGATGACGGGCGCCAGCCAATGCTCTCGGACGCCCGTGTTCTCCACGGTGACCTCACCCGTCGTCGGGCTGAGCGTGAGAGGCGCCGGCAGCCTGACGACCCCGGCCAGCACCTCCTGGTCGTTGCTGTTGGTCAGCGCGTAGTTCTGGGCGATCTTGTCCGCTCCGACGGCCCGATTGGGCGTCGTCCCGCCGGCGGTACAGTCTCCCGGCGCCGCCGCGCTCGCCTTGGCACAGAGTTGCGCGATCGCGAGAGCACCGGCGTCGGCGCCGTTCTGGAGCTGCTGACGTTCGGCCGCCATGGCCGCGATATCGACTCCCAGGGCCGCGGCCGCGATGAGCGGGACCGCCAGGATCGCCATCACGACGGCGACGGCACCTCGCTCCCGCTTCAGCCTTCGCATCTCATCGTTCCTTTGCCTGTCAGGGTGACGTCGGCACCGAAGAAGTCCGTGAGGAAGTGGTGCTTATGGCGGACGGTGACCTTGACGTTGGTGGTGACCGCCGGGGTGGCGCCCGGGCTGGGGCACGACGTGGGTGAGATCGTGATCTCGCTGTCAGCGATGGCAATCGTCGAATCGAAGTTCTTGATGGCCCCGGCGGCCTCGGTTGGCTTGCCCAGCGCCACGCTCCTGGCGCCCTCACGGGCGGCCGCGGAGAGGGTCGTCTGAACCTGATACGCCCGACCGAGCTCGACGATCCCGAAAACTAGAAGCACGAGCATTGGAATCACCAAGGCAAACTCCACCGCCGATGCACCGCGGTCATGTTTGCTGCGGCTCACCTGTCGCCTCCTCCCAGCGAGTTCGGATCGAGCCCGGCGTGGTGCGTCCGCGAGGAGCACCACGCCGGGCTCGCAAGTCTCAGTCGGTCACGGAGCGGGGACGGCGACACCGGAAGGACCAGCGAGCTCCGCCGCGACCTTGTCGAAGAGGGCGTCGAGCTGTCGACCGAGCAACGCGACGACCACGATGATCGCGACGGCGATGAGGCCGACCATCAGCCCGTACTCGACAGCGGTGGCGCCGCGGTCCTTGCGGTTCTCGAAGCGGTCTCCAATGACGGTGAACATGGTCATCAGGTAAGCGGCAGCGCGGTTCATGGGTTTTCCTTTCGAGGCGTGCCCGGAGAGTTCCGGTGCAATTTCTCCGGCTCGGGTTCGAACCGGTGACGAGAGGAACTTCCCAGAACTTTTCGAGATCGGAAGAGCTTCGTGGGGACGAACTTTCGGGTGTCCGAAACTTCATCCGGTCAGGGTGAGGAGGGTGAGTTACATGGGTGAGAGGCCGTGCGTCAGGGGTAGTGGCAACACCAGGTGAGAGCCCTTGTCCCCGCAGGAAACCGCGAATTTCCGAGGGTACTGAGGCGCGGCCGCTCGATGTTCGCCGGATCTCGTAGCCTCACCCTTGCGAGGCCACATGGCCTCCTGACGCCGTCCACTAGCGCTCCTAGGGACTTTTGTTACCTTGCCGTCTCTATTCTTTGCGGCTTTTGCCAGGTTGGAAACTGCGTGGCGACCGACAACAAACTCGTATCGTGAATCGCATGGCCACCCCCGAGAAGATGGGCCTGCGGGAGCGCAAGAAGCACCTCACGCGGGAGACGATCGCCGACGCCGCCCTGGCGCTGTCGGTCGAGCGCGGCCTCGCGAACGTCACGCTCGACGAGATCGCCAACCTCGCCTTCGTCTCCGCCAGAACGGTGTCGAACTACTTCTCCTGCAAGGAGGAGGCGGTGGCCCGGGCCGGCGCACACGACCTGCTCGAACTCGTCGACGCCTTCACCTTGCGCCCCGCCGACGAGCCGCCCATGGATGCCCTGCGTCAGGTGCTCATCGACTTCGCCGCCTCGTTGTCCCCGGAGCGACTCCGCGTGGAACGACAGAAGCTCGAGGTCGAGCAGGAGTACCCGGCGCTGCACCCCTATCAGGTCGCTCAGTACGACGAGCTGGAGGCATCGCTCCGCGAGGCCATCGCCGCCCGCACGCACACAAACGGCGACACCGACGTGTATCCGTGGATCGCGGCGGCCGCCGCCGTCTCCGCGATCAGCTCGTCGATCCGGCTATGGGCGCGTACGGAGTCAGGGCCTGAGGCACTTCCCGAGCTCATCGGCGCCGCCTTCGACCAGATCGCTGGGGGCCTGCGTCCGCCATCGTCCGCCGAGGACGGCGCCCATGCCTCGCACGGGCCTCCGCACCGGTCGGCCGCCGCGCCGGCCTGACCATCCCAGGCCGCGACAACCCCCGGAATCGTCACGCAACGCGCCTCACCCTCGCCGAGACCACGCCAGCAACTCGTCAATTCCCATCGCATTCACGATCCGCTCCCAGCCCAGCCCCGCCGCCTCGGCGCGCTGGCATCCGAAGTCCAGAAAGTCCAGCTGCCCAGGTGCATGGGCGTCGGTGTCGATCGAGAACCGACACCCCATCTCCGCCGCGAGCTGCAGCAGCCGGGTGGGCGGGTCGCGCCTCTCCGGCCGAGAGTTGATCTCCACCGCCACGTCGTTCTCACGGCACGCCGAGAACACCGCCTCGGCGTCGAACGCTGACTCCGGCCGGGTGCCCCGCCCGCCGGTGATGAGCCGGCCGGTGCAGTGGCCCAGCACGTCCACCCGAGGGTTGGACACCGCGCGCACCATCCGTCGGGTCATCTCCCCCGTGTCCATCCGCAGCTTGGAGTGCACCGAGGCGACGACAATATCCAGCTCGGCGAGCAGCGCGTCGTCCTGGTCAAGCTCACCGTCCTCGAGGATGTCGACCTCGATCCCGGTGAGGATCCGGAAGGGCGCCAGCGAGGCGTTGAGCTCCGCGATGACGCCCAGCTGGCGGCGCAGCCGCTCCGGGCTCAGCCCGTTGGCGATGGTCAACCGCGGCGAGTGATCGGTGAGGGCGAGGTACTCATGGCCGGCGGCCATCGCGGCGCGAGCCATCTCCTCGATCGGCGTGGTGCCATCGCTCCAGTCGGAGTGGGCGTGCAGGTCGCCCCGCAGCCAGCCGCGCACGGTCTCCCCACCGGGTACGAGCGGCGCGCTCGCCCGTTCCTCCAGCTCGGCGAGGTACTCCGGCGTGCCCCCGGCGGCCGCCTGCGTCGCGATGGCGGCCGTCTTCGGCCCGACGCCGGGCAGCTGCGTCAGCGTGCCGGCCGCCACCCGCCGCTCCAGCTCGCCGGCGGGCAACGCCGCGAGCCGGTTCGCCGCCGTGCGGTAGGCGCGCACCCGGTGCGGCTCGGCGAGCTCGCGCTCGAGCAGGTACGCCACGCGCCGCAGCGCCGAGACCGGGTCCACGGCGCCGAGGCTAGCGGCGACGGCGGGGGCCCGCTCCCCCGCCGTCGACCGCCCGTCGCCGCTCAGGCGCTCGGCGTGGCGGTCTCCTGGCCATGCTCGTCCACGCCGAACTCCCCGGTCTTCACCTCACCGGCGGGCTCGTAGGTGTTGAACATCGCCCCGCTGCTCGTGCGCCGCGAGTTGGTCAGGCGCAGCGTTCGCGCCGGCGCCCCCTCCGCGAAGAGCCGCTTGCCACGGCCGAGCACGACCGGGTAGATGCCGAGCAGGAACTCGTCGACGAGATCGTGGGCGAGCAGGGTGGGCAGCAGCTGGCTGCTGCCCCAGATGAGGATGTCCCCGTCCTCCGCCGCCTTGAGCGCCCGCACCGCCTCCGGCACGTTCTCGCTGATCACCGTGGTGTTGTGCCAGGCGGGGTCGCGCAGGGTGGTGGAGACGACGTACTTGGGCAGCGAGTTCAGCCCCGACGCGATCGGGTCGTCGGGATCGGTGACCTGGGGCCAGTATCCGGCGAAGATGTCGTAGGTGCGCCGGCCGAGGAGGAAGCCGCCCGCGCGCCGTGAGACCTCGACGACGATCTCGCCCATCTCGTCGTCGTTGAAGGGGAACTGCCAGCCGCCGTACGGGAAGCCGTCCGAGGGGTCCTCCTCCGGACCGCCCGGCGCCTGCATCACGCCGTCGAGCGAGACGAACGCGACCATGACGAGCTTGCGCATGAACTGCTCCTTCGATGTCGAATCTTGGGGGCGTCTCCGCCCCCCATTCATCCCTGCGTCGAACGACTGAGGACCCGATCGACACGGCGGCGTGATCGACTAGTGCCGCACGCCGATCCCCGGCCCGAGGAGCAGCTCATGCCCGCCGCCTTCGATCCCGGTCCGTTGCTGGAGGTCTCCGGCCACCAGGACGGCGACCGCAGCACGTTGGTCCTGCGCCGCCCCCTCGCCCACCCGCCCGGGGCGGTGTGGGCGGTGCTCACCGATCCGGAGCTGCTGGGCCGGTGGGCGCCGTTCACCGCCGACCGCGACCTCGGCAGCGAGGGCCCAGCGACCTTGACGATGATCGACGCCGAGTCCCGGTTGGACCTGCCCGCCACCGTCTCCGCCGCGCAGGCGCCGCGCCTGTTGGAGTACACATGGGGCGGCGACCGGATGCGCTGGGAGGTGGCCCCCGACGACGGCGGCACGTGCCTGACCCTCGCGCACACCGTCGAGGCGCCGGAGTGGATACCCAAGGTGGCCGCCGGGTGGCACCTGTGCCTCCTCGTGGCCGAGCACCTTCTCGACGGCGCCCCCATCCCGCCGATCGTCGGCGAGGCGGCCATGGGGTACGGCTGGCAGGCGCTGGCCGACGGCTACGCGGGGCAGCTCGACGTCGCCGAGACGACGGGAAGCGACTGAGCGGCGCCGCGCGCTCGCCGGCCCGGTGAGCGGCGCCCCGCGATCCCGGCGGCTGCCAGCCCGGCTGCGGCCAGCAGGGCGACGACGCCCGCCGGCACGGGCAGCGACCCCACGCCGAACCAGGCGACGACCGCGCTGCCGGCCGCCGCACCGACCGCGATGCCGAGGTTGAACACGACCGGGATGAGCGTCGCGGCGACCGCCCGGTGCTCCACCCCGGCGGCGCGCATGACCGCCGTCTGGATGAGCGGGGGCAGCGCGCCGGTGGCCAGGCCCCAGAGCGCCACGACGGCGACGTCGCCGAGCGGGTGAGTGCCCAGCGCGGTCAGTCCCAGCAGCGCGGCGGCCACGAGGCCGGCGCTGCCGGCCAGGGCGGCGCCGGGGAAACGGTCCCCCACCCGGCCGACGACGAGCACCCCCACCCCGGAGAGCACCCCGAACAGCAGGAGAGCGGCGCTCACCGCCAGCGTCCCGCCGGAGTCGGCGAGGAGCTCGGTGACGAAGGTGTACGCCGCGAAGTGCCCGACGAGCAGCGTTCCGCCGAGCGTCACGAGCACGACCACCGGACGCACCGACCGGCGCCCCGCCTGGCCGGACCGCGCGACCGCGTCGGCGCGCGCCGTCGCCGGCGCCAGCATGCTCAGGGCGGCCGCCGCGGCGAACAGGCTCAGGGCGGCCAGCGCCGCGAACGTCGTCCGCCATCCCCACAGGGCGCCGGCGGCGTTGGCGGCGGGGACAGCGAGCACCGTGCCGAGCGTGCCGCCACCGAGCACGACGGCGACGGCCCGGGCCAGCAGCCGCTCGGGCACGAGCGCGGCGAGGTGGGCGTTGACCGTGGCCCACAGGAGCCCGCACACGCCGGCGGCGACGAGCCGGGACCCCGCCGCGACGGCGTAGGAGCCGGCCAGGGCGGTGACGAGGCTGGCCACGCCGAAGACGGCGATCGCCGCGGCGAGCAGGCGCCGCCGGTCGAGGACGCGGGTCAGCCGGACGAGCGGGAAGCTCGCCACCACCACCACGAACGCCCAGCCTGACACGAGCAGCCCGACCCGCGCCGGGGAGACACCCAGGTCGGCCGCCATGAGCGGGAGGACCGCGGTGGGCAGCATCTCCCCGGTGACGACGACGAAGGTCATGAACCCGAGCGCGAGCAGGCTGGGCCACGGCAGCCGCGCGACGGTGGACGGCGACGACGGCCGCGACGACGACGGCGTTCCGCTCGGCACCGTGCCGCTGGGGCGGCGGGATCGCATGGGAAGGCGGCGGGATCGCACCGCCGACTCGCGGTCGAGGCGGCTCGGCTCCCCTGCGCGGGCGGCCGTCGCGGGCGCGGCCGCGGGATTCGTGGTCAGGTCCATGCCGCGACGCTAAACTTTCACACCAATGTCAGGGTCAAGGGGGACGGCGTGAAGATCGGCGAGCTCTCCCGCAGGACGGGGGTGGCCACCCGGCTGCTGCGGTACTACGAGGAGCAGGGCCTGCTCACCCCCGGGCGCTCGGCGAACGGGTACCGCACCTACGACGAGGAGCACGTCGCCGTCGTCGAGCGCGTCGCTCTGCTGGTGCGCTCGGGGGTGCCGACCCGGCTGGTCAAGGCGCTGCTCGAGCTCGAGGGGGTCCGGGCCCCGGAGCTGGCGGCCTCCTGCTCGCGCGGTGTCGCCGAGCTGCTCGCCGGGGAGCTGCGCGACCTCGACGCCCGGATCGGGTGCCTGACCCGCAGCCGGGAGACCATCCGCGCCTTCCTCGCCCAGACCGAGCACGCCGCGGTGCTGCCCGATGGAGAGGCAAGCCACGGCGTCCCCGGTGCCACCGTGGCCCTCGACGACGGCGCCGGCGCCGTCGACAGCACCGCCGCCTCGCGCGCCTAAGCCCCGGCGCCCACCACGTCCGCGACGTCCCGCAGCAGCGCCGGCCACTCCTCGTGGCTCAGGCCGTAGCGGTCCCCCATCCGGACCACGACGACGTCGGTGGCCGGGTCGACGTAGATGAACTGCCCGTGGTTGCCCATCGCGTAGAAGCGCCCGGGGCGCTCGGTGTCGACCCACCAGAAGTACTGGTAGTGGGCGGCCGGGTCGGTGGTCACGTCCTTCGCCGTCGCCTCGCGCACCCAGTCCGCAGGCACCACCTGGCGCCCGCCCACCGCGCCGTCGTGCGCGAAGAGGTACCCGAGGGCGGCGAAGTCGCGGGCGCGGCCGTTGATCCCGCTCTCCATCTTCTCGAAGCCGCTCGCCTCGCTGTCCAGGCTCCAGGAGCCGTCGGCCTCGGCGCCCATCGGCTGCCACAGCTCCTCGGCGAGGTAGTCGGCAACCGGGCGGCCGGTGGCCCGCTCGAGCACGAGCCCGATGAGCAGCGGGTTGTAGTTGTTGTAGTGCCACCGCTCCCCCGGCGCCTCGACCACCTCGGCGCCGATCGCGGCGGCGCGCAGGTCCGGCGAGTAGTAGGTGACGGCGTCGTCGCTCCACGGCGTGCTGTGCTCGACGTAGCGCAGCCCGGAGGACATCGTCACCAGGTCGCGCAGCGTGATGTCGGCGAAGCGCTCGTCCCGCGCGAGCAGCTCGGGCACGTAGGTGGTGACCGGCTCGTCCAGGCTGGCGATCTCCCCGCGGGCGATGGCGATGCCCACCAGCGTGGACGCGAAGGACTTGGCCACCGAGAACGACGTCTGCGTCGCCTCCCGGGAGGAGCCGTTGAGGTACTGCTCGACGACGACGTCGTCCCCGTGCAGCACCAGGAACGCCGTCGTGCCGGTGTCCTCGAGCAGCCCGCTCAGCGAGGTCGCGCCTCGGGGCAGGCGGACGGCGTCCAGCGCCCCCTCCGGCAACGGCGCGTCGCGCAAGGCCAGCGGTGCGGGGCCGGCGGGGACCGGCCGGGCCGGGAAGCGTCGCCAGTCGCCGGTGTCGGCGTCCATCCAGGCGATCGCCCGGGCGGCGGTGGAGCGGTCGATCATCAGGTGCGCCCAGGTCCACGTCCCGGCGAGGACGACGGCGAGCACGGTCGCCACCGTGGCCGGCCATCGCAGCCGGTGCCGCCGGCGCCGGAGCCCGCGCCGCACGAGGAGCGCGGCGGCGACCGCGAGGGCCCCGGTGGCTAGGGCGGTCGCGGTGGTGATGGCGGCGCTCACCGCGCCGTCACGTCTGTGTGAGTCACGGCGCAAGGATGGCAGGTGAACGCCTCCCGCACGGGCACCCGCGGTGCCACGCTGGTGGCGTGGCGCCACGCCACCGCCCGGGCAGGGCCCGGGCGCCAACCCGTGCGGAAGGGCGAGGGACTTCTCGATGAACCCTGAGCAGCTCGAGAAGATGAGGAACGGCGCCGGCTTCGTCGCGGCGCTGGACCAGAGCGGCGGCAGCACCCCCAAGGCGCTGCGGCTCTACGGCATCCCCGAGGACGCCTACTCCTCCGAGGAGGAGATGTTCGACCTGGTCCACCAGATGCGCACGCGCATCATGACCAGCCCGAGCTTCAACGGCGAGCGGATCCTCGCCGCCATCCTCTTCGAGAACACCATGGACCGGGACATCGAGGGCCGGCCCACCCCGGACTACCTGTGGAACGTCAAGCGCGTCGTGCCGATCCTCAAGGTCGACAAGGGCCTCGCCAAGGAGGCCGACGGCGCGCAGGTCATGAAGCCCATGCCCGGGCTGGACGAGCTCCTCGCCCGTGCGAAGGACAAGGGCATCTTCGGGACCAAGATGCGCTCGGTGATCAAGCTGCCCGGCGCGGGGGTCGACGCGGTGGTCGACCAGCAGTTCGAGGTCGCCCAGCGCATCCTCGGCGCGGGCCTGGTGCCCATCATCGAGCCCGAGGTGGACATCCACAGCCCCCAGAAGGCCGAGGCGGAGCAGCAGCTCAAGACCGCCCTGGCCGGGCACCTCGAGCAGGTCCCGGACGGTCAGCTGGTGATGTTCAAGCTCACCCTGCCCGAGGAGGAGGACCTCTACCGCGACTTCGTGGAGCACCCGAAGGTCCTGCGGGTGCTGGCGCTCTCCGGCGGCTACACCCGCGCCGAGGCGGACGAGCGCCTCGCCCGCAACCACGGCGTGGTGGCCAGCTTCTCCCGGGCCCTGACCGAGGGGCTGCACGCGGACCAGAGCGACGAGGAGTTCGACGCCGCGCTGGACGGCGCCATCGCCGGGATCGCGGCGGCCTCGCTGACCTGAGGCTCAGCGCACCGCCGGCTCGCCCAGCAGGTCGGGCCGGCTGTGCGCCAGCGCCCCCGCCGCCCCGCGCGTCGGCACGCCGAGCTTGGCGAGGATGTTCGAGACGTGCACGCTCGCCGTCTTCGTCGAGATGAACAGCTCCGCGGCGATCTCCCCGTTCGACCGCCCGGCCGCCACCAGCGCGAGCACCTCACGCTCGCGCACGGTCAGCGCGGTGGGGTCGGCGCCGCGCCGCCGGGGCGTGCCCAGGCCGGCCCGCTGGGCGACGTCGTCGAGGTGGCGGGTGAGCAGGCGCGCCCCGATGCGCTCGGCCTCCCGGCGGGCGGCGGCGAGCACGGGCTCGGCGCCCGCCCGGTCCTGCCCGGCGAGGCAGCGCGCCAGCTGCAGCCCGGCGTAGGGGCCCAGCACCGCCGGACCGGCGAGCACGCCCGGGTCGGCCAGCGCGGACCGCCAGGTGGCGGCGTCGCCGGCGAGCTCCGCCGCGACCATCGGCGCCCAGGTGGGCCGGACCAGAGCGGCGGGGATCTCGGCCACCTGCCCGGCGAGCAGGGCCCGGTCGGCGGGCACGGCGTCGTCGGCGCGCAGCCGCAGCGCCGCGGCGGCCAGGTGGGCGACCTGCCACAGCCGGTTGGGCACGTGTCCGCCGGGCGCGCGCAGCATGCGCTGGGTCGCGTCCCAGGCGCGCCCGGGGTCGGGCCGCGGGCCGAGCAGCGCGAGCCAGGCGGTGAGCAGCGTCAGCTCGCCCTGGAACTGGGTCTGCGGGCTGTGCCCCTCGGCCACCGAGGCGAAGTCGGCCAGGGTCTGCTCGACCTCCTCGGGGCGGTCGTGCCACAGCGCCAGCCAGGCCCGCAGGATGCGCAGGTGGAGCACGTAGTTCTGCGGGGGCACGAGCTCGATGGCACGGTCCACCATGCGCTCGGCCGCCGCGAGCTCGCCGAGGGCGATCATCGGCTCGGCCGCGTTGCCGAAGAGCATCACGCCCCCGGAGCGCTCGAGGCCCAGCGCCCGGGTCATCTCCACGCCGGCCAGCGCCGCCTCCTTGGCCTCCTGGAACCGGCCGGCGAGGTTGAGCTGGTTGGACCAGTTGATCCAGAAGCGCATGGCGATGCGCGACCGGGCGGTGGAGTCGGCCCGGGCGGCGGCCAGCTCGGCCAGGCCCGCCTCCTCGTCCCCGAGCGCGCACAACGCCATCGCCCGGGTGTTGCGGGCGCTTCCGCGGTAGGCCGGCTCGTCGAGCGCGGTGGCGACGGCGATCGCCTCGTCGGCCACGGCGATCGCCTCCCGGTGCCGCCCGGCCAGGCCGAGCTGGGCGGAGAGCAGCTCGAGCGCCATGGCGCGCTGGCGGGTGGGCGGGCGGTCCCCGGTCAGGGCCACCGCCTCGGCGAGCACCTCGGGCCCGCCCGGGCGCATGAGGTTGCCCAGGGCCCGCCCCTGGATCACCAGCCGGTAGGCGCGCACCTCCGGGGCGGCATCGGCCGGGGTCCCCCGCAGCGCGGCCTCGACCAGGGCCAGCGCCCGCTCCGCCTCCCCGGCCCAGATGGCCGCGCGGGCCGCCCGCTCGAGCACGACGTCGTGGTCCCCGGCCACCGCGGCCGGCTCGCGCACCAGGTCCCACACCTCCAGCGCCCGCTCGTACAGGGCGAGGGCCTCGTGCGGCGCCGTGGCGCCGTCCTCGGCACTGGCCAGGGCGGCACGGAAGGCCTCGTCGAGGCGGTGGGCGGCGAAGAGGTGGTGGACCAGGTCGTGGCCGCGGGCGGCGGACAGCTCGGGCCGCTCGGTGAGCACCGCGGCGTAGCGGGCGTGCAGGCGGGTGTGCTCCCCGGGCAGCAGGTCGTCCTGGACCACCTCGTGGAGCAGCGCGTGGCGAAAGCGGTACCCGGTCTCGTCGGGCACGAGGACGACGGCGTCCACCGCCTCGCGCAGTGCGGCGTCGAGCGCGGGGGCCGGCAGGTCGCTGACGGCGGCGAGGAGCTCGTGCTCGAACTGGGTGCCGGCGGCGGCCGCCGTGCGCAGCACGTGCTGGGTCTCCTCGCTCAGCGCCCGCACCCGGCCCAGGAGCGCGTCGCGCAGCGTGCCCGGCATGGTCACGCCGTCCGCGGCGGCCCGGGCGAGCTCCTCGACGAAGTAGGGCACGCCGTCGCTGCGCCGGTAGATCGCCGCCGCCACCCCCGGCGGGGGCGAGCCGACGGCGGCGACGAGGTCGGCGGTGCCGGCGGCGTCGAGCGGGCCGAGGTCGAGGCGGGTGGTGCCGCGCTGGCGCAGCAGCTCGGCGAGCACCGGGCGCAGCGGGTGGCGGCGGTGGAGCTCCTCCTCGCGGTAGGTCGCCAGGATCATCACCGGCGCGTCGGTGAGGGCGGCGCCGAGGAAGCGCAGCAGGTGCCAGGTGGACTGGTCGCCCCAGTGCAGGTCCTCGACGACGACGAGCAGCGGGTGGCGGCGGGCGGCCTCCTCGAGCACGAGCGTGACCGCCTCGTACAGGCGCAGCCGCTCGACGTCGGCGCCGCCGGGGGCGGGGGTCAGCCCGGGCAGCAGCGTGCCGAGGGAGGTCCAGCCGGCGCCGGCCCAGCCGATCACCTGGTCCTGGCCGTAGCGGCGGACGAGGTCGCGCACGATCTGCGCGACGGCGGCGTAGGGCATCCCCTCCCCCGCGAAGGCCACGCACTGGCCGGTGACCACCTCGGCGTCGTCGAGGGACTCGGCGAAGGCGGCGACGAGGGTGGTCTTGCCCATGCCGGCCTCGCCGGCGACGAGGGTGAGGCGGGCGCCGTCGGTCAGCGCGGCGGACCAGGTCCGGCGCAGCTCGTCGAGCTGGGCGGACCGGCCGACCAGCAGCGGGACCGGGCGTGGGGGCACGGCGCTCATCGTGCCATGCGGTACCCACGCGGCTGGGGTAACAGGGCGCGGCGCAGGGCCCAGCGCGGCGGCCGGGGGCGGCGGGCCGGCGGGGCGGCGTCGCCGGCGCGCTCGG
>NZ_VUKF01000060.1 GCF_009193185.1 Georgenia thermotolerans
GCCGACGCCGGTCTGCCAACCGCGCCGCCGCCCGCGCGCGCCCACCCCCGCCGCCGCGCCGACCCGCTGGCCCGCCCCTGGGCCGCCGCCCTCGCCCTCGGCGTCGTCGTGCTCGCCCTGTGGCAGGGCGCCACCGCCGCCGGCACGATCGACCCCTTCTTCCTGCCGGCGCCCTCCGCGATCGCCCAGCGGCTCTGGGAGGACCTCCTCGGCGGCACCCTGCTGACCTACGTGCGCCCCACCCTCGTCGAGGCGGCGGCCGGCTGCGCCCTGGGCGCCGTCGTCGCCCTGCCCCTGGGCTACCTCGTCTTCCGCAGCCGCGTGGCCGACGCCGCCCTGTCCCCGTACATCGCGGCCTCCCAGGCCATCCCCGCCGTGGCCATCGCCCCGCTGCTGGTCATCTGGGTCGGCTACGGGCTGGTCCCCATCACGGTCCTGTGCGGCCTGCTGGTCTTCTTCCCGATCCTCCTGGCCACCGTGCACGGCCTGCGCACCCTGGACCGCGACGTCGTCGACGCCGCCCGGCTCGACGGCGCCGGCGGCTGGCAGCTGCTGCGGCACATCGCCGCCCCGCTGGCCCTGCCCAGCGTGCTCACCGGCGTCCGCAACGGCTTCACGCTGTCCGTGACCGGCGCGGTGGTCGGCGAGTTCGTCATGGGCGGCAACGGCCTGGGCACCTTGCTGTCCATCCACGGCCAGTCCGCCGACACCACCGGCCTGTTCGCGGCCCTGGTGGTGCTGTGCGCGCTGGCCATGACGATCTACGGGCTGCTCACCGCCGTCGAACGCCGTCTCGCCCGCCGCTGAGCGCGGCCCCGGCCGGCGCCTACCGCCGGCCCACCGGCCCGCACTGTCCCCGCACGCGCACCAACAGTTCCGCCTTCCCCTACCGATCAGGAGCTCCTCAATGTCCCTCACCCGCCGCGCCCTCACCGCCGGTGCCCTCGCCGCCGGCCTGCTGCTCGCCGCCTGCGCCGGACCGTCCGGGACCGGCGCGTCGCCGTCGGGCACCACCGGGTCGTCGGCGGGCACGGACCACATGACCGTGGGCCTGACCTACGTCCCGGACATCCAGTTCGCGCCCTTCTACGTCGCGGAGGAGAAGGGCTACTACAAGGACGCCGGCGTCGACGTCACGCTGCGTCACCACGGCCAGAGCGAGGGGCTGTTCACCGCGGTCGGCGCGGGGGAGGAGGACGTTGTCGTCGCCGGCGGGGACGAGATGCTCCAGGCGCGCTCCCAGGGGGTGCCGCTCAAGGACGTCGCCACCCTCTACCAGCAGTACCCGGTGGTGCTCATCGTGCCCGAGGACTCCCCGATCCAGAGCGCGGCGGACCTGCGGGGCAAGAAGATCGGCATCCCCGGCCCGTTCGGGGAGACCTACTTCGGCCTGCTCGCCATGCTCGACGCCGCCGGGCTGACCGAGGCCGACGTCGACGTCCAGCACATCGGCTTCACCCAGCAGGCGGCGCTGACCGCCGGCCACGTCGACGCCGTCATGGGCTTCGTCAACAACGACGCGGTGAACTTCGCCACCGCCGGCACGAAGGTGCGCACCATCGAGATCCCCGACGGGCCCGGCGGGTTGCCCCTCGTCGGCATCGGCCTCGGGGTGCTCGACGCCACCGCCGCCGACCGGCCCGAGGACGTGCGCGCCGTCGTCCAGGCGACCCTGCGCGGGGTGAAGGACGTCGCCGCCGACCCCGAGGCCGCGGTGAAGACCTCGGCCGCCTACGTTCCGGACCTGACCCGCCCGGACCGGCAGAAGGCGGCCCTGGCGACCCTCGAGGCCACCATCCCGCTGTACGAGGCGGGCGGCACGCCGGGCGCGCAGAACGCCGACACCTGGGCCGCGATGGCCACCTTCATGGCCGACCGCAAGCTGCTCCAGGGGCAGGTCGACCCGGCGCAGGCCTGGACGGACGAGTTCCTGACCGGCGCCACCAACTAAGGTGAGGGCCGTGAAATCCTTCGACCAGCTCTTCGCCGAGCTGCAGCACAAGGCAGCCACCCGTCCCGAGGGGTCCGGGACCGTCGCGGAGCTGGATGCCGGCATCCATGCCATCGGCAAGAAGGTGGTCGAGGAGGCGGCGGAGGTGTGGATGGCCGCCGAGCACGAGAGCGACGAGGCCGCCGCCGAGGAGATCAGCCAGCTCCTCTACCACCTGCAGGTCATGATGATCGCTCGCGGGCTCACGCTCGACGACGTCTACCGCCACCTCTGAGCCCCGACCCGAAAGAGCACCGTGCTGCGCATCGCCGTTCCCAACAAGGGCTCCCTGTCCGAGCCCGCCGCCCAGATGCTCGCCGAGGCGGGCTACCGCTCGCTGCGCAACAGCCGCGAGCTGGTCCTCGCCGACCCCGCCAACGACGTGGAGTTCTTCTTCCTGCGCCCGCGGGACATCGCCGTCTACGTCGGCGCCGGCACCGTCGACGCCGGCATCACCGGCCGCGACCTGCTCCTGGACTCCCACGCGGAGGCGGTCGAGCACCGCCCCCTCGGCTTCGCCCGCTCGACCTTCCGCTTCGCCGCGCCCACCGGGCAGATCACCTCCCTCGAGCAGGTCAACGGCAAGCGGGTGGCCACCAGCTACGACGTCCTCGTGGCCGACTACCTCGCCGAGCGGGGGATCGACGCCAAGGTCGTCCACCTCGACGGCGCCGTGGAGTCCTCTGTCCAGCTCGGCGTGGCCGACCTCGTGGCCGACGTCGTCGAGACCGGGACCACGCTGCGCGCGGCCGGGCTGGAGACCTTCGGGGAGCCGATCCTGCAGTCCGAGGCGGTGCTCATCCGCCCGGCCGACCGGGAGGCGGCGCCGGGCGTGCACACCCTCGACCGCCGGCTGCACGGGGTGCTCGTGGCCCGTCAGTACGTCCTCATGGACTACGACGTGCCGGTCGCGCACATGGACGACGCCATGCGCATCACCCCCGGCCTGGAGTCGCCCACGGTGGCGCCGCTGCAGAACGGCGAGTGGGTCGCGGTGCGGGCGATGGTGCGCAAGGAGTCGACGAACCAGGTGATGGACGAGCTGTACGACGTCGGCGCCCGGGCGATCCTGGTCACCTCCATCCATGCCTGCCGCCTCTGACGTGACCACCGCTGAGGAGCTCCACCGGACCTTCCGTCCCCGGGCGGCCCGCCGGGTCAGCGTGGTGCTCGGGGTGCTCACCGCCGTCGGCGCGGCCCTGATCATGATCCTGGTGCCGCAGATCCCCGGCTTCGCCTTCGGGCCCGCCGACGAGGTGGGCACGGGACTGTTCGCGCTGGGGGTCCTGTGGCTCCTGTGGCGCCAGGGCGCGGTGCGGGCCGTGCCCGACGAGCGCGGCCTGACGGTGCGCAACTTCATCTACACACGCTCGGTCGAGTGGGCCGAGATCGTGGGCGTGAGCTTCGGGGCGGGCAGCCCCTGGGTGCAGCTGGACCTCTCCGACGGCGACACCCTCGCCGTCATGGCCATCCAGCGCGCCGACGGCGCCCGCGCGGTCGAGGAGTCCCGCCGCCTGGCGACGCTCGTCGCCCTGCACGAGCCGCGCCCCTAGCCCCCTCTCACCGCGAGACGTCAACTAGGTCGTGAGGCGTCAACTAGGTCGTGAGGCGTCAACTAGGTCGTGAGGCGTCAACTAGGTCGTGAGGCGTCATCTTCGCGCCGACGCATCGCGACCGGCGCGGGACACCTCATCACCGCCACCCGGCCGCCTCATCGGGCGGACGGCGACCCGCCGTCCGCAGGACCGGCGAGCCGGGCCGCGTGCACGCCGGCGACGGCGGCCGCGAGGAAGGCGGCCGGGTCCTGCGCCAGCCCGCGGCCCATGGTGGACAGCCCCACCGGCGTGTCCGCGAGCGCCTCGGCCAGGCCCGCCGTGGAGACCTCGACCAGCCGGTGGCGCCCCGCCGGGGCGGCGAGCGAGGACGCCTGGGTGCGCACGCGCTCCTCGAGCCCGGCCGGCAGCGCCGCCTCGAGGTCGGTGCCGGCGTCGAAGCGCGGCACCACCACGTCCGCGGACGCGAGCGCCACCCGCCCGTAGGCGGTGAGGGAGTGGTGCGAGACCCCGAGGTGCCGCTCGCGCGGGTCGGCGCCCGAGACGCGCAGCGAGGCGACCGGCGCCCCACCGAGGGTGGCCACGGCGTTGACCGCGTCCCCGCACACCGTGCCGGAGAAGCCCCACCGGGTCCCGGTGCCGAGGTTGCCCGGCCCCTGCGCCACGACGGCGACGTCGGCGCCGAGCACCAGGCGGGCCGCGAGCAGGCCCGAGTGCAGGCTCACCGCCTCGAGGTCGCCGCCGAACGCCTGCCCCACGGTCACCGAGCCGGCCAGCCAGCCGGCCGAGCGCAGGCCCGCGAGAGTGCGGGAGAACCACGCCGGCAGCGCGCCGCCGTCGGTCATGACGTAGGCGACGCGCAGGGTGGGCGCGACGGCGCGGATGCCGGCGACGACGGCCGGCAGCGCCGAGTGCAGGTCGGCCACGACCACGGGCATGCCGCCCAGATCGTCGGCGTCGCGCAGGAGCTCGTGGTGCGCCGACTCCTGCTCGTCGGCGCCGAGCAGCATCGTCTGCAGCGGGGTGTAGCGCGCCTTGACCAGGTGTCCCGGCGCCGGGGCCGGGTCGGCCGGGAGCCGGTCGGGGAGTGCGACGACCATGGCGTAGCCGCCGGTGCCGAGCCCGCGGGCGAGCGCCGCGGTGGTCAGCGTGACCCGGTCACCCGGTGCGGGCCGGCCGACCAGCTCGGGGTAGGCCAGCGCGCGCACCCGCGTCCCGGCGGGCAGGGGCGGAGTCTGGGCGGAGGGGGCCGACGGCGCAGCGTGCGTTCCCGCGGAAGGGTCGGCCGGCGCCCCGCCGCGAATCTCGACGTCGAGCTCGACCGCCCCGTCCCACGCCCGCCCCAGTCCCAGCACCACGCCGTCACGCCACATCATCACGTCGGTCACCGTACCGGGCGGGCCCGCGGGTCCCGCGAAGCCGGGGGAGGCCCGGCGCCATCCGCCGGGCCGGACGCCACCCAGCGCGATAGCGTGCCGCCATGTCGCCCACGAAGACGCCGTCGATCGAGCTGGACGTGGCCGGACGCAGCGTGAAGGTGACCAACCCCGACAAGGTCTACTTCGCGGAGCCGGGCATCACCAAGCGCCAGCTCGTCGAGTACTACCTCAGCGTCGGCGACGGCATCCTGCGGGCGCTGCGCGAGCGCCCCGTCACCCTCGAGCGCTGGCCCGGCGGCGTGCGGGAGGGTGTCAAGCGTGCCACCCGCGCCGACCCGCGCGGCGACGCGTTCTACCAGAAGCGCATCCCCGACTCCGCGCCGGACTGGATCCCCACGACCACCATCACCTTCCCCAGCGGCCGCACCGCCGACGAGCTGTGCCCCACCGACCTCGCCGCGATCGCCTGGGCCGCCAACCTCGGCACCATCACCTTCCACCCCTGGCCGGTGCGCCGGACGGACGTTGACCACCCCGACGAGCTGCGCATCGACCTCGACCCCCAGCCCGGCACCGACTTCGGCCACGCCGTCGCCGTCGCCCACGAGGCCCACGCCCTGCTCGACGAGCTCGGCTGGGTGGGCTTCCCCAAGACGTCGGGCAACCGGGGCGTGCACATCTACGTGCGGATCGAGCCGCGGTGGACGTTCACGGACGTGCGCCACGCCGCCATCGCCTTCGGCCGCGAGCTCGAGCGGCGCCTGCCGGGCAAGGTGACGACGAAGTGGTGGAAGGAGGAGCGCGGGGAGCAGATCTTCGTCGACTACAACCAGAACGCCCGCGACCGCACCATCGCCAGCGCCTACAGCGTCCGGCCCCTGCCGCACGCCCCGGTCTCCGCGCCCGTGACGTGGGCGGAGCTGCCCGACGTCGACCCGCGCGACCTCACCGTGCTGACCATGCCGGCCCGCTTCGCCGAGCGCGGGGACCTGCACGCCGCGATCGACGACGTCGCCCACGACCTGACCCCGCTGCTGGAGTGGTACGAGCGCGACGAGCGCGAGGGCCACGAGGACCTGCCCTACCCGCCGGAGTACCCCAAGATGCCCGGCGAGCCGCGCCGCGTGCAGCCCAGCCGCGCCCGGCGCGACGACGCCGGCGCGGACTGAGCGACACCGCCCGGCGAGGCCGGCCGCGCCCGTCAGTCCAGCACGTCGGCCAGGTCGTAGCACACCGGCACCTCGATCTGCTCGAAGGTGCACGACGCCGGCTCCCGGTCGGGCCGCCAGCGCCGGAACTGCGCGGTGTGCCGGAACCGCGTGCCCTCCATGTGGTCGTAGGCCACCTCGACGACACGCTCGGGCCGCAGCGGCACCCAGGAGAGGTCCTTGCCCGCGTTCCACCGGCTCTGCGCGCCGGGCAGCCGGGCGCCCTCGTGCGCCTCGGCCTCGGCCCACTCCTGCCACGGGTGCCCGGCCGCGTCCTCCATGCGCAGCGGGGCCAGCTCCTCGACGAGCTCGGCGCGCCGCTTCATCGGGAAGGACGCCACCACCCCCACGTGCTGCAGGCGGCCGCCGTCGTCGTACAGCCCCAGCAGCAGGGAGCCGATGACCGGCCCGTTCTTGTGCCAGCGGAAGCCCGCGACGACGCAGTCGGCGGTGCGCTCGTGCTTGGTCTTGAGCATGGCGCGCACGTCCGGCCGGTAGGTGCCCTCGAGCGGCTTGCTCACCACCCCGTCCAGCCCGGCGCCCTCGAACACGTCGAGCCACTCGCGCGCGGTGTCCAGGGAACGGGTGGCCCGGGTGAGGTGCACCGGCGGCTGCGCGCCGGCGAGCGCCTCCTCCAGGGCGGCCCGCCGCTCCGTCAGCGGCGCGCCGCGCAGGTCGCGCTCGCCCAGCGCCAGCAGGTCGAAGGCCACGAAGCTGGCCGGGGTCTGCTCGGCGAGCAGCTTCACCCGGGAGGCGGCGGGGTGGATGCGGTTGAGCAGGGCCTCGAAGTCGAGCCGGTCGCCGGTGACGATGACGATCTCCCCGTCCACGACGCACCGCTCCGGCAGCTGGGCCTTGGCGGCGGCGACCACCTCGGGGAAGTAGCGGGTGAAGGGCCGCTCGTTGCGGCTGCCGATCTCCACCTCGTCGCCGTCGCGGAAGATGATCGCGCGGAAGCCGTCCCACTTCGGCTCGTACAGGTACTCGCCCTCCGGCACGGCCTTGACCGCCTTGGCGAGCATCGGTGCCACCGGCGGCATGACGGGCAGGTCCACTCCGGCCTCCTTCCTCGGCGCGGGGCCGCGCCGTCGTCAGCGTAGAGGCGGCACGCCGTGACCACCTGGCGGACGACGGCGGCCGCCGCCCCGCCCGCGAGGACCACCACGCGGACGCGCTTGTCTCACCGGCCCCGCCCGTGCCAGCATCGCCGTAGAGCACGTGCTCCGGGGTCGGTGTAATTCCGAACCGGCGGTGACAGTCCGCGACCCGTAAGTCCGCGAGGACGAGCGGTTGACCTGGTGGAACTCCAGGACCGACGGTGAAAGTCCGGATGGGAGGCAGCACGTGGCCCTACGGCCGCGGACGTCATCGTCCGTGCGCCGCGGGGCCATACCTGTGCACCCCTTCGTCCTGGTCGCCGTGCCGACCAGGAAGGAGACAGATGGAGCGCAGGCTTCTCGACGCCGCCCTCGACCGGGCCCTCGATCTCGCCGAGCGCGGCCCGCTCACCGGCGGCAACCCGCGGGTGGGCTGCGTCATCCTCGACGCCGCCGGCCGGCCCCTCGCCGAGGGCTGGCACCGCGGCGCCGGCACCCCGCACGCCGAGGCGGCCGCGCTGGCCGCCGTGCCCGCCGAGCATCGCCACCGCCTCGCCGGGGCGGTCGCCGTCGTCACCCTCGAGCCCTGCCGCCACACCGGACGCACGCCCCCGTGCGCGGCGGCGCTGCACGCGGCGGGGGTGGCCGAGGTGGTCCACGCGGTGGCCGACCCCCACCCGGCGGCCGCCGGCGGGGCGTCCTGGCTCGCGGACCACGGCGTCACCACCGTGGACGCCGCCCGCGCCGGCCTCGACCCGGCCCTCGTGACCCGCGCCCACGAGCTGCTGCACGGCTGGACCACGGCGGTGCGCCGGCGCCGGCCATGGCTGCTCGGCAAGACCGCCACGTCGCTGGACGGGCGGGTGGCCGCCGCGGACGGCACCAGCCGCTGGATCACCGGTCCGGACGCTCGGGCCCACGCCCACGCGGTGCGCGCCCAGGTCGACGCCATCGTCGTGGGGACCGGCACCGTCCGCGCCGACGACCCCGCCCTCACCGCCCGCACGCCCGACGGGCGGCCCGCCCCGCACCAGCCGCTCCGCGTCGTGGTCGGGCACCGTGAGGTGCCCGACGCCGCCCGCGTGCGCCGCGGCCCGGGGGAGTGGCTGCACCTGCGCACCCACGATCTCGTTGCCGTCCTGGCCGAGCTGGACCGCCGCGGGCTGCGGCGGGTGCTGCTCGAGGGCGGCCCCACCCTGCTCAGCGCGGCCCTGCGCGCCGGGCTGGTCGACGAGCTGCACGCCTACGTCGCGCCCGTCCTCCTCGGCGCCGGGCCCGGCGCCGTCGGCGACCTCGGGATCACCACCATCGCGGACGCCGCCCGGTGGCGCACCCGCCGCACCGACCGGCTCGGCGCCGACCTCCTGCTCGTCGCCACCACCCCGTCCCTGCACCCCACCACCCAAGGAGCTGCCTGATGTTCACCGGACTCGTCGAGGAGGTGGGCACGGTCCGCGAGCGCCGCGAGGTCGACGGCGCCGTTCTGCTCACCGTCGCCGCCAGCACCGTCACCGCCGACCTCGCCCCGGGCGACTCGGTCGCCGTCGCCGGCGTGTGCCTCACCGTCACGGATCCCCGCCCCGACGGCTTCGTCGCCGACGTCATGCCCGAGACGCTGGACCGCACCACGCTGGGCTGCCTGACCCCCGGGGCACCGGTCAACCTCGAACGTGCGGTGGCTCCCCACACCCGCCTGGGCGGGCACATCGTCCAGGGCCACGTCGACGGCGTGGGCACCGTGCGCTCCCGCACGCCGGGCCCGCGCTGGGACGACCTGGAGATCGCCCTGCCGCCCGAGCTGGCGCGCTACGTGGCGGAGAAGGGCTCGATCGCCGTCGAGGGGGTGTCGCTGACGGTCACCCACGTGAGCGACGACGCCTTCGGCGTCTCGCTCATCCCCACCACCCTGGCGGCGACCACGCTGGGCACCCTCGCGCCGGGCAGCGGGGTCAACCTCGAGGTCGACGTCGTGGCCAAGTACGTCGAACGCCTGCTCGCCACCTCGGGAGCGGCACGATGACGCCGGCGACGGCGACCGTTCCCGACGCGCTGGGGAAGCCCGGCACCGACCGACGCGACCCGCTGCCCACCGGCCGCGCGGCCCGCGAGGCCCGGGTGGCCGCCGCGCTCGACGCCCTGCGGCGGGGCCGCCCCGTGCTCGTGGCCGACGACGCCGGCCGGGAGAACGAGGTCGACGTCGTGCTGGCCGCCCGCACCGCGAGCGCGGAATGGCTGGCCTGGACGGTGCGCCACTCCTCGGGCTACCTGTGCGCGCCCATGCCCGCCGCCCGCGCCGACGCCCTCGACCTGCCGCCGATGGTCTCGCGCTCCGAGGACCCCCGGCGCACCGCCTACGCCGTCGCCGTCGACGCCGCCCGCGGCGTGACCACCGGGATCTCCGCCGCCGACCGCGCCACCACCCTGCGCGCGCTCGCCGACCCCGCCTCCGGCCCGGCCGACCTCATCCGCCCCGGGCACGTGCTCCCGCTGCGGGCGGTGCCGGGCGGCGTCCTCGAGCGGCCCGGGCACACCGAGGCGGCCGTCGACCTCGTCCGGCTGGCCGGCGAGGGGGAGGTCGGCGCCATCGCCGAGCTGGTCGCCGACGACGGCGAGATGCTGCGCCTGCCCGGCGCCGCCCGGCTCGCCGCGCGCGAGGGCCTGGTGCTGCTCAGCGTCGCGGACCTGGTCGCGCACCGGCGCGAGCGCGAGCACGCCGCGGCCCCCGCGGCGAGCGCCCCCGCGCGGGTCCAGCACACCGGCACCGCGAGCCTCCCGACGGCGGCGGGCACGTTCGCCGTCCACGGGTACCGGGACCTGCGCACCGGCGCCGAGCACCTGGCCCTGCTCGCCGCGCCGGCCGCCGGCGCCCCGACGCGACCCGGACCGGCTGGCGCGCCTGTCCCGCTGGTCCGGGTGCACTCGGAGTGCCTCACCGGTGACGCGCTCGGCTCGCTGCGGTGCGACTGCGGCCCGCAGCTGCGCGCCGCCCTCGACCGGGTGGCGCGCGAGGGCGGCGGGGCGGTGGTGTATCTCGGCGGCCACGAGGGCCGCGGCATCGGCCTGCTCCACAAGATCGGCGCCTACGCCCTGCAGGACGCCGGGCTGGACACCGTCGCGGCCAACCTCGCCCTGGGGTGGCCGGCGGACCGGCGCGAGTACGGCGCCGCGGCCGCGATCCTCGCCGACCTCGGCCTGGGCGAGGTCCGGCTGCTGACCAACAACCCCGACAAGGTCACCGCCCTGGCGGCCGCCGGGGTGCGCGTGGCGGAGGTCGTCGGCCTCGAGGTCGGCCTCGGCCCGCACAACCACGACTACCTCATGACCAAGAAGACGGCCATGGGTCACCACCTGCCGACCCTGGACGAGGGCGGCACAGGAGAGAAGGAGGAGCGATGAGCGGAGCCGGAGCACCCACGCTGGAGGTCGACGGGACGGGCCTGCGGGTCGTCGTCGTCGCCGCGCAGTGGCACACCCGCGTGATGGACGGGCTGCTGGCCGGCGCGGCGCGCGCCCTGGAGGCCGCCCACGTCGAGCCCACCGTGGTGCGCGTGCCGGGCTCGTTCGAGCTGCCGGTCGCCGCCGCCGTGGCCGCCCGGTCCGGCGCGGACGCCGTCGTCGCGCTCGGGGTCGTCATCCGCGGCGGCACGCCCCACTTCGACTACGTCTGCCAGGCGGCGACGGCGGGCCTGACCGACGTCGCCGTGAGCACCGGCGTGCCGGTCGGGTTCGGCGTGCTGACCACCGACGACGAGCAGCAGGCCCTCGACCGGGCCGGCCTGCCCGGGTCGGCCGAGGACAAGGGCGCCGAGGCCGCCGAGGCCGCCGTGGCCACCGCTCTTGCCCTGCGGGGCCTGCGCGTGACGGTGTGAGCCGCCGGGGTGGGCCCGGGGCGTCTGCCCCGGGGCGTCCGGCCTGGGCGCCCGGGCCGGACGCCTCCCCGCGGGCCTGATCGGAGGTCGGTTCCGGGGCGGAACCGGGTCCGTGCCCAGGTCCGTCCATCGGACAGCGCGGGACCGAATACACGCCGGGGCGGCACAGCCGGTGCCGGAAGAGGGCGCCACTCCCGGTAGCGTGGGCCCGTGGCTCAGCGCGTGGAGGCGGCCGAACGGCTGCTCGACCTGGTGATCGCGCTGACGCACACCCAGCGCTGGATGACCAAGCGGCAGATCCGCGAGCGCGTCCACGGCTACGCCGACGCCGCCAGCGAGGAGTCCTTCGAGCGGATGTTCGAGCGGGACAAGGACCTCCTGCGCGTGATGGGCGTGCCCCTGGTCGTCGAGCACGACCCGGTGCACGAGGACGACGTCGGCTACCGGATCGACACCGCGGGCTACACCCTGCCACCGGTGACCTTCACCGCCGAGGAGGTCGGCGTGCTGTCGCTGGCCGCCGAGCTGTGGCAGGACGCCTCGCTGCGCTCCTTCGCCCGCCGGGGCATGACCAAGCTGCGCGCCGTCGGCCCGGCACCCGAGCCGGACGCCCACGTCGGGCTGGCGCTGCGGGTACGCGGCCCCGAGGCGGCCTTCGCGCCGCTGCTGGAGGCCATCGACGCGCGCCGGGCGGTGAGCTTCACCTACCGGGCGGCGAGCACCGGCCAGGTGGCCCGTCGCACCGTCGAGCCGTGGCGGATCCTCAGCCGCGACCGCGGCTGGTACCTCGTGGGCCTCGACCGTGACCGGCGCGCCCCGCGCGCGTTCCGGCTGTCCCGGATCACGGGCAAGGTCCGGGCCACCGGACCGGCCGGCGCGTTCGCCGTGCCCGCCGACGTCGACGTCGAGGCGCTGCTCGAGCGCGCCCGGCCCCGCTCGGGCACCGCGCGCCTCGCCGTGCTGCCCGGCCGCGCCGCCGCGCTGCGCGCCCGCGGCACCGTGGCGCCGGCCCCCGCCCACGCCGACGGCGCCCTCACCGACCGGGACGTGCTCGCGGTGCCCTACGCCGACCTGGAGGTCTTCTCCGAGGAGGTCGCCACCTACGCCGAGGCCGTCCTCGTGCTGGACCCGCCGGAGCTGCGCGCGGCGGCGCTGCGCCGCCTGCGCGCCGTCGCCGCCCTGGACGGGCGCGCCGCCCTGGACGGGGGAGGGGAGCGCCGTGGCTGAGACCACCGCCGACCGGGTCACCCGCCTGCTGGCGCTGGTGACCTACCTGCACGACCACCCCGGCGCCCCGGTGCCCGAGGTCGCCGCGCACTTCGGCACGACCGAGGCCCAGGTGCTCGCCGACGTCAACCTCCTGTGGGTCGCTGGCACGCCGGGATACCTGCCCGACGACCTCATCGACTTCTCCGCCGAGGCGCTCGACCACGGCGAGCTGACCCTGACCGACGCGCGCGGCATGGACCGCCCGCTGCGGCTGAGCACCGCCGAGGCGCTGTCGCTGCTCGTCGCGCTGCGCTCCCTGCGCGAGCTCGCCGGCGCCGGCGTGGCCGGCGAGCCCGGGGCGCTCGACTCCGCCGTCGCCAAGCTCACCGCCGCCACCGGCGGCGCGGCCGAGCAGGCCGCCGCCGTCCAGGTCCGGGTACGCACGGAGGTCCCGCCCGGCACCCTCGCCACCGTCCGCCGGGCGCTGGAGGAGGGACGCCGGCTGCACCTACGCTACGTCTCCGCCGCCGACGTCGTCACCGAGCGCGACGTCGACCCCGTCGAGCTGCGCTCGGACGGCACCACGTGGTCCCTGCGCGCCTGGTGCCACCGGGCCCGCGGGGCGCGCACCTTCCGGCTCGACCGGATCCTCGACCTCGCCGTCCTCGACGTCCCCACGGCCGCGCACCCCGACCTCGACGGCGACGAGCCGTGGGAGGGCGGGCGCCCGGTCACCCTCGAGCTGGCCCCGCAGGCGCGGTGGGTGGCCGAGGCCACTCCGGTCGAGGCGGTCGAGGACCTGCCCGACGGCGGGCTGCGGGTGCGGCTGCTGGCCGGGGACCCGGCCTGGCTGAGCAACCTGCTCCTCTCCCTCGGCGAGGCGCTGCGCGCCGTCGAGCCGCCCGAGCTCGCCCACGAGGTCGCCGCCCGCGCCCGCGCGGCCCTGGCGGCGTACGAACACCTATCCTGACCGCCATGTGGTGGCTCGTCTGGATCGTCCTCGTGCTCGGCGCCCTCGGCACCGGCGCCCTCCTCCTGCTGCGGCTGTGGCGCCAGGCCAAGGCCCTGGGCCGCGAGGCTGCGGCCGCCGGCGAGCTCGGCGCCCGCCTCGACCCCGGCGAGCCCGACCCGATGACCCCGCACGTGCCCGGCGCGAGCGGGGACCGGGCCACCCTCGACGCCGCGGTGGCCGCCCGGGCCCGCATCGCCGACGAGCGCGCCCGACGACGGCGCGCCCGCCTGGCCCGGGCCGGGGCGCGGTGGCACGCGCACGGGCTGACGGACCTGCCCGTGGTGGCCGGGCGCACACCCGCCACCGCCGAGCGCACACCCGTCACCGCCGCCGAGTGAACGCCGGGTGGCCGCCCGTCGACCCTCCGGTGACGGTCCCGTGACGGGTCGATAACGGCGTCAGGACGCGGCCGAGCGGTGCTCAGAGGCGGGACCTGCGGCGGGTAGGGTAGGGCTAGCCCCGCTCACGAACGGAAGTGTGTCCGACGATGTTCCGTAACGGCCTCCAGCCCTCGCACATCATCATCCTGCTGCTGGTCATCCTGCTGATCTTCGGAGCCTCCAAGCTCCCCGACATCGCGAAGAGCGTCGGCCAGTCGCTCAAGGTGTTCAAGAAGGAGGTCAAGGAGCTGCGCGAGGACGACGACACGTCCTCCTCCTACACCGCCACTGGCGGCCAGCCCCCGCAGACCACCTACCCGCCCTACCCGGGCAGCCAGGTCCCGCCGTCGGGCGCGCCACAGGCCGGGGCCTACCCGCCCCCGCAGGGCGGCTACCCCGCCCCGGGCACGCCCTACCCGCCCGCCCAGGGCGCGGCCTACCCGCCGGCCCAGGACTCCCAGGCCGGGCAGAACCCGCCCCAGCCGGGGCAGGGCCCCACGCCCCAGCACTGACGGGTGAGCGCGAAGGCTCGCGCACGCTCCCGCAAGAAGGACCCCGAGGGGCGGATGCCCCTGGGCGACCACCTGCGCGAGCTGCGCAGACGCATCATGTGGGCCGCCCTCGGCATCATCGTCGGGGCCGTCGCCGGCTGGTTGCTCTACAACCCGCTGCTCGGCGCGATGACCGCCCCGCTGGAGGTCATCACCGAGCGCGGCGGGGAGGCGGCGCTGAACTTCGGCACCGTCGGCTCGGCGTTCGACCTGAAGATCCAGGTCTCGATCTTCCTCGGGCTGTTCATCGCCAGCCCCTGGTGGATCGGTCAGCTGTGGATGTTCGTCACCCCCGGGCTGACCCGGATGGAGCGCGTCTACTCCTTGTCGTTCATCCTCTCCGGCGCGATCCTCTTCGTCGCCGGCGGCGCCATGGCCTGGTGGATCCTGCCGCACGCGGTGGAGATGCTCACCTCCTTCACCCCCACCATGGCGCTGAACCTCATGGACGCGCGCACCTACTTCAGCTTCTTCATGCGCGTGATCCTGGCCTTCGGCTGCGCGTTCCTGCTGCCGGTGATCATGGTCGGGCTGAACTTCCTGGGCGTCGTCTCCGGCCGGACCTACCTCAAGGCCTGGCGCTGGGCCGTGCTCGGCGCGTTCCTTTTCGCCGCCTTCGCCAACCCGCTGCCGGACGCGTGGTCCATGATCGCGATGGCCACGCCGATCTGCGCCCTGTACTTCGGCGCGGTGGGGATCAGCTTCCTGCGCGACCGGCGGGTCGCCAAGCGCCGCGCGGCCGACGCCGCGAGCGACCTGTGAGCCCCGCCGCCGGCGCGCGCACCGGCCGGGTCGGGCTCGTCGTCAACCCGACGGCGGGCAAGGGCCGGGGCGCGAAGGTCGCCGCCCGGGTCACCGCCGGGCTGGCCCGCGCCGGGCTGGAGGCCATCGACCTGTCGGGCCCCGACGGCGAGAGCGCCGCGGCCCGCGCCCGCGCCGGGCTGGTGCGCGGGCTGGACGCCCTGGTGGTGGTCGGCGGGGACGGCATGGTCCACCTCGGCGTCAACGTCGTGGCCGGCACCGGCGTGCCGCTCGCCATCGTGGCCGTGGGCTCGGGCAACGACGTCGCCCGCGACCTGGGCCTGCCCGTGCACGACGTCGACGCCGCCGTCGCCCTCATCGCCGAGGCGCTGGGCGACCCGCCCGCCTCCATCGAGGGTACGCCGTCCGAGCCGACGGCTGGCGCCTCCCAGTCGCCCGACGCGGTGACCGGCGGTGCCCGTGCCGCCGGTGTGCCCGCCGCGGCCGCCGGCATGCCCGCCGCCGGTGGCGCCGGCGCCCCAGCGGCCCGGGCCACGGTGCGCGCGCTCGACGCCGTCGCCGTCTCCCGCCCCGGCGGCCCGGTCGCCCGCTGGTACATGGCGGTGCTCTCCTGCGGCATCGACGCCGCCGTCAACGACCGCGCCAACAAGATGTCCTGGCCCGCCGGCGCCGGGCGGTACGTGCGGGCGCTCATGGTCGAGCTCGCCGCGTTCGAGCCCTTCGGCTACCGCGTCACCATGGACGGGGAGGTCTGGGAGGGCGACGGCACCCTCGTCGCCGTGGCCAACACCCGCAGCTTCGGCGGCGGCCTGCTCATCGCCCCGGACGCCCGGCTCGACGACGGCCTGCTCGACGTCGTCATCGCCGACGGCCTCACCCGCACCGAGCTGCTCGCGGTCTTCCCGCGCCTCTACCGCGGCACCCACGTCAGCCACCCGGCGGTGCGGGTGCGCCGGGCCCGCAGCGTCCTCATCGAGCCGGCCGCCCGTTTCGGCGCCGCTCCGCCGGTGGCGTTCGCCGACGGCGAGCGCCTGGACGCCCTGCCGCTGCAGTGCGACCTGCACCCGGGCGCCGTCAGGGTGGTGGCACGTACGCTCGGGGCATGACCTCCTCGGCAGAAGACACCCGCTCGCCGGCCGAGCGGTATGCCGCCGCCCGGCGCCGGCAGCAGGCCGAGCGCAGCGAGCTGGGCCGGTTCCGCCGGGGGCTGGAGTTCGAGCTCGACGACTTCCAGGTCCGCGCCTGCGAGGCGGTGGAGTCCGGGCACGGCGTGCTCGTCGCCGCGCCCACCGGCGCCGGCAAGACGGTGGTGGGCGAGTTCGCCGTCCACCTCGGCCTGGCCACCGGGCGCAAGACCTTCTACACCACGCCCATCAAGGCGCTGAGCAACCAGAAGTACCTCGACCTCATCGCCGTGCACGGCAAGGCCAGCGTCGGGCTGCTCACCGGCGACACCACGATCAACGGCAACGCGCCCGTCGTCGTCATGACGACCGAGGTGCTGCGCAACATGCTCTACGCGTCCTCCCCGACCCTCGACGGGCTCGGCTTCGTGGTCATGGACGAGGTCCACTACCTCGCTGACCGGTTCCGCGGGCCGGTGTGGGAGGAGGTCATCATCCACCTCGACCCGGCCGTCCAGCTCGTCTCGCTCTCCGCGACCGTCTCCAACGCCGAGGAGTTCGGCGAGTGGCTGACGATGGTGCGCGGCAACACCGAGGTCATCGTCTCCGAGATCCGCCCGGTGCCGCTGTGGCAGCACATGATGGTGGGCAACCGGCTGTTCGACCTGTACTCCTCGCACGTCGACCCCGCCGACGTGCGCGCCGACCCGCCGCTCAACCCCGACCTGCTCGAGGCGATCCGCCGCGCCCAACGCACGGGTAGCGCCCGGGCCGTGCCGGACCGCGGCCCGAAGAACGCCCAGCGCGGCGGCCGGGGCAGCCGGCACCACCGCGGCGGCGGGCGCGAGGTCGCCCGGTTCCCCGGGCGGGTGCGTCCGCCCCTACGGCCCGTCGTCGTGGAGCGACTCGACCGCGAGGCGCTGCTGCCCGCCATCGTCTTCATCTTCTCCCGGGCGGGGTGCGAGGCCGCCGTCCAGCAGACCGTGGCCGCGGGCATCCGGCTCACCACGGCGGCCGAGGCCGCCACCATCCGGGAGGTCGTCGAGGCTTCGTGCGCGGCCGTGCCGCCGGAGGACCTCGCCGTTCTCGGCTTCGACGCGTGGGCGAACGCCCTGGAGCGGGGCGTGGCGGCCCACCACGCCGGGCTGCTGCCGGTGTTCAAGGAGACCGTCGAACAGCTCTTCGCCGCCGGGTACGTCAAGGTCGTCTACGCCACCGAGACCCTCGCCCTGGGCATCAACATGCCCGCCCGGTCGGTGGTGCTCGAGTCCCTCGTGAAGTGGAACGGCAGCGCGCACGTCCAGCTCACACCCGGGGAGTACACCCAGCTGACCGGCCGCGCGGGGCGGCGCGGCATCGACGTCGAGGGCCACGCCGTCGTCCTCTACTCGGAGGAGATCGACCCGGTCGCCGTCGCCGGGCTGGCCTCGCGGCGCACCTACCCGCTGCGCTCGGCCTTCCACCCGACGTACAACATGGCGGTCAACCTCCTCGGCGCCCTGCCCTACGACAAGGCCCGCGAGGTGCTCGAGACCTCTTTCGCCCAGTTCCAGGCCGACCGTGGCGTCGTCGGCATGGCCCGGCAGGCCCGCAAGCACGCCGAGGCGGTGGCGCAGTACGCCGAGCAGATGCAGTGCCACCTCGGCGACTTCACCGAGTACGCCGAGCTCCGCCGCCAGATCAAGGACCGCGAGGGGGCGCTCTCGCGCGAGCGGTCCCTGGCCCACCGGCGCGAGGCCCGCCGCTCGATGGAGGGGCTGCGCCGCGGCACGGTGGTCGGGTACAGCCGCGGCCGGCGCACCGCCCACGCCGTCGTCCTGGAGACCGTCGACGGCGGCTTCGACGGCCCCGAGCTGCGGGTGCTCACCGACGAGCGGCAGGTGCGCACCCTGACCAGCATCGAGGTGCCGCACGGCGTGAACGCCGTGGGGAGCGTGCGGGTGCCGAAGAACTTCAACCCGCGCAACCCCGCCCAGCGCCGCGACCTGGCGTCCTCGCTGCGCAACGCCCTGAGCGAGGGGCGCCTCGCCGACGCGCCGGGTCGGCCCGGGCGCGGGGCGGGTGGGCACGGCAGCGACGCCGAGCTGTCCCGGCTGCGTGAGCGACTGCGCGCCCACCCCTGCCACGGGTGCTCCCACCGGGAGGAGCACGCCCGGTGGGCCCAGCGGTGGGAGCGGGCCAAGGAGGAGCAGGAGCAGCTCCTTGCCAAGATTCAGCGCCGCACCGGCTCCATCGCGGAGGACT
This sequence comes from Georgenia thermotolerans, assembly GCF_009193185.1. Taxonomy (GTDB): domain Bacteria; phylum Actinomycetota; class Actinomycetes; order Actinomycetales; family Actinomycetaceae; genus Georgenia; species Georgenia thermotolerans. Next base: position 18,379 of record NZ_VUKF01000060.1, read on the forward strand.
TCGACCGGGTGTGCGCCCTGCTCGCCGAGCTGGGCTACCTCGGCGACGGCTCCGCACAGGCGGGGGCCGGGGAGCCCGCCGGCGCGGCGCGGCCGGGGGAGCGGGGCACGCCGGCCGCGGCGTGGCGGGTCACCGAGGACGGGCGCTGGCTGGCGCGGCTGTACGCCGAGAAGGACCTGCTGCTGGCCGAGTGCCTGCGGGCGGGCGTGTGGGACACGCTCAGCCCGGCCGAGCTCGCCGCCGTGGTCTCGACCACCGTCTACGAGGCCCGCAGCCCCGAGCAGCGCGGCCCCGGCCCCGTCCCGGGCGGCCGCCACGGCCGGGTGGGGCAGGCGCTGGGGGAGACGACGGCGATCAGCGCGCGGCTGGCCGAGCTCGAGCGGCTGCACCACCTGCCGGTCACCGAGCCGGTGGACCTCGGCCTCGTCGGGGCGGTGCACCTGTGGGCCTCGGGCGCCCCGCTCGCCGACGCGCTGCGCGCCGCCGAGCTCGGCGCCGGGGACTTCGTGCGCTGGTGCAAGCAGGTGCTCGACGTCCTCGACCAGCTGGCCACGGCCGCCCCCAGCGCCCGGCTGGCGCAGCGGGCGCACGAGGCGATGGGCCTGGTGCGGCGGGGCGTGGTCGCCTGGTCCAACGTGTGATCCGGCCGACGTGACCGGTGCCTTTCGTCGGGTGGTCCGCCGCTCTCCGGAGGCCGTAGGGGCGACACGCCGACGACACGCCGGGGATCGGCGGACCGGCGCGCGGTGGTGGCCTGTGGCGTTCCTCGCGACCCGCCAAGACGAGACGGACGGGTGCTTGTCGTAACCCCGCCGGGGACGCTAGTTTCTTGCTCTGACCCCCGCCGAGCAGGCCTTCGCAGCGGCACCGCGCTGCGCACGGCCGGTTCCGGGAAAGCAGTGCCAGACCCGTGCGCCCGTTAGAAAACGGCTGACCTCGTCGCGAGACGGGGCATCCGGTCCGAAGGGTGCGCGGGTCTGGCGCTGTGCGGGTGGGCGGCGCACCTAGACTGTCCGGGTGCGCCCCGCCCCTCCCTCCCGCCGGTGGACCGTGCTGCTCGCCGGCGTCGGCGGGCTGGCGACGGAGACGGCGTTCCCCGACAAGTCCTGGTGGCCCATGGCCTACCTGGGCGTCGCCCTGCTCCTGCTCGCCCTGCGGCGCGACTCGGCCCGTTGGGCCTTCCTCGTCGGCACCGTCTGGGGCATCGGCTTCTTCCTTCCGCACCTGTGGTGGGCCAACGAGGCGGTGGGCGAGCCGATCGGCTGGATCGCCCTGTCGGTGGCGGAGGCGGCGGCGGTCGGCTGCTTCGGAGCGGCGTGGGTGTGGGCCCGGCGCGCCGCGTGGCTGCGGGACCGTGCCTGGCTGCAGGTCCTCGTCGTGGCGGTGCTCTGGGTGGCCGTCGAGCAGGTCCGCGGCCGGTGGCCCTTCGGCGGCTTCCCGTGGGGCCTGCTGGCCTTCTCCCAGACCGACGCCCCGCTGCTGCGGCTGGCCCCGGTGGGCGGCACGCCGCTCGTCAGCGCGGTGGTGGTGGTCGTCGGTGCGCTCCTGGCGATCGTCCTGGTCGACGCGCGCCGGCTGCGGGTCGGGACGGCGAGCGCGGCCTTCGTCGGCGTCGTCGCCGTGACGTTCGCCCCCTGGCTGCTCCCGCTGGGCTCCCGGCCGGAGGCCGGCACCCTGCGGGTGGGCGCGGTGCAGGGCGACGTGCCCACCCGCGGCGCGGAGGCGATGTCCCAGGCCGAGGCGGTCGCCGCCAACCACGCCGCCGGCACCGAGGCGCTGCTGGGCACGGTGACGCCGGGGGAGCTGGACCTCGTGCTCTGGCCGGAGAGCGCCTCGGACATCGACCCCCGCACGCACGCCGGGATCGGCGCCGCGGTCGACGGCGCCGCCCGCGCGGTCGGGGCGCCCATCCTGCTCGGCACCCAGCGCTTCCTGCCCGACGTGCGCTACAACGACTACATCCTGTGGGAGCCGGGCCGAGGCAGCGCGGTGAGCTACACCAAGCAGCACCCGGTGCCCTTCGGGGAGTACATCCCCTACCGTGACTTCTTCCGGCGCTTCACCGCCGCCGTCGACCTCGTGGGCACCGACATGGCCGCCGGCACCGGCACGGCCCTGGTGCCGGTGGACGTCGCCCGGCTCGGCCGGGCCGTCCCCATCACCACGGCGATCTGCTTCGAGGTCGCCTACGACGACCTCATCCGCGACTCCGTGCGGGCGGGCGGCGAGCTCATCGTCATCCCGACCAACAATGCCTCCTTCGGGCACACCCAGGAGTCCACCCAGCAGCTGGCGATGTCCCGCTTCCGCGCCGCCGAGCACGGCCGCGCCGTCGTCCAGGTCTCCACCGTGGGCGTCAGCGGCATCATCAGCCCCAACGGCGTCGTGCGGCAGTCGACGGGGCTGTGGACCCCCGCGCAGATGGTCGACACCCTCCCGCTGCGCACCTCGCTCACCCTCGCCGACCGGCTCGGGCCGTGGCCCTCCCTGGCCGCGAGCGCCCTGGCCGTCCTTGCCGTCGCGGCCGGGCTGGCCACCTGGCTGCGCGAGCGGCGCGGCGTGCGCGCGGCAGCCGGGCGCGCACCTGGCCCGCGCGGGGGCGGGTCCGCCGGGACGGGCAGGCGCGACCCGGGCG
>NZ_VUKF01000061.1 GCF_009193185.1 Georgenia thermotolerans
TGGGGGTGAACAACCTGGCGCTGGGCCTGGGGGCCGAGCCGGGGGGCCGGGCGCCCTTCCGCGGCGGGCTGGACGAGGTGCGCCTGTACGACCGGGCCCTGGGCGCTGAGGACATCGCCCGCCTCGCAGGAACGGTGTGAGCATTCGGCGCGCGGGAAGCGCGGGCGCCGGCCTCCTCCTGGCGGCGGCCCTTGCAGTCGCCCTGGCCGGGGTCGCCGCCGTGCTCGTCCTCGTTCGGGGCGCGCCCGCACCTCCGACAGCGGCCGCGGCCGGCGCTGGATCCTGCGACACGTTCCCGCAGCTGCCGGAGAACCGTCCGACCGCAGCCACCACCGGGGTCTCGCCCGACGCAGAGCTGGTGGAGAGCGGCAGCTTGCTCATCGAGACCCCGGGGACCGTGGTCGAGGGCAAGGAGATCACCGGCAACATCGTGATCAACGCCGACGACGTGACCATCCGCAACAACCGCATCAACGTCACCGAGTGGTACGGCATCACGTACGACGAGGAGGTCACGGGCACGAAGATCATCGGCAACGAGATCTTGACCGAGGATGGCGGCTACGTTGCCATCGCCGCGACCGACGCGGTCATCTGCGGCAACTACATCCACGGTTTCGAGAACGCCATCACCCTGGGCCGCCGTTCGATCGTTCAGGCCAATTTCATCGAGAAGTTCCAGGGCATGCCCGGCGAAGACCCCCACTTCGACGGGATCGAGATCTACCACGGCAGCCACACCCACGTGTGGGGGAACAACATCATGCTCACCGATCCCTCCGGCGCGTGGCTCGAGGACACGGGCGCCGTCAACATCACAACCCACTGGAGCGACATCAAAGATGTCGACATCCGCGGCAACTGGATCGGCGGCGGCAGCTACACCCTGTACGTCGAGGGCACGTCCGACCACGACTACGACGACATCCGCATCATCGACAACCGGTGGTACGGCGATGCGCCCGCAGGGCATGCCGCGTGGGGTGCCATCTCGGTGAACGGCACGGAGGGCATCAGCGCCTTCGAAGGCAACGCCTGGGACGACACCGAAAACCCGGTGCCCCTGCCCAAGGGCGATTAGGCGGTCACCTCACCGCCACACCCCGCGCGTGTCGTAGACGACCTTGCCCGCGAGCAGGCTGCGGTTGAGGGAGCGGAACTGGTCGTGGTCGACGAGGACGACCACGATGTCCGCCCGGTCCACGGCCGCGGCGGTGCGCTCAAGCGTGATGTTGCGGTGTTGGGCGAGCTTGTCGGGGAGGGAGTTGACGTACGGCTCCGCGACGGCGATGTCGACCTCGGGGAGCGCGTCGGCGAGGGTCTCGATGACCTCCACGGCCGGGCTCTCCCGCAGGTCGTCGATGTTGGCCTTGTACGCCATGCCCAGGCAGGCGATGGTGGGGGTGCGGAAGCGTCCCGCGGTGTTGATCACCTGCTCGGCCACGTGGTGCGGCTTGCCGTCGTTGATCTCCCGGGCCGTGCGGACCAGCCGCGCCAGCTCCGGCGCCGCACCGACGATGAACCACGGGTCCACCGCGATGCAGTGGCCGCCCACACCGGGCCCGGGGCTGAGGATGTTCACGCGGGGGTGGTGGTTGGCCAGGCGGATGACCTCCCACACGTCGAGGTGGAGCGCGTCCCCGATCACCGACAGCTCATTGGCGAAGGCGATGTTGACGTCACGGTAGGCGTTCTCCACCAGCTTGGCCATCTCGGCGCTCGCCGCGTCGCTCAGCAGCAGCTTTCCCTGGCAGAAGACCCGGTAGATCTCGGCAGCCCGCTCCGCGCACCGGCGGGTGATCCCCCCGATCACGCGGTCGTTGGTGACCATTTCGATCATGATCCGGCCGGGCAGCACACGCTCGGGGCAGTGCGCCACATGGATGTCCGGCACGCCCTCGACCTCGTGGGGAAGGGTGAGGTCGGGGCGCAGCTGGGCCAGCCACTGGCTCACCTGCGCCGTGGTGCCCGGCGGCGAGGTCGACTCCAGCACGATCACCTCGCCACCCCGCAGCCGCGGCGCGACCTGCTCGACGGCGGCGCGCACGAAGCTGAGGTCAGCCGTGTGATCGGTGTTGAACGGGGTCGGCACCGCGATGATGAAGGCGTCCGACTCCGGCGTCTCGAGCGTGGCCGTCAGGTTGCCCATCGCCACGGCCCCGCTCACGGCGGCGGCCAGGTCCGGCTCGACGAAGGGCAGCCGCCCCTCGGAGACCGCCTCCACCGTGGCGACGTTGACGTCCACGCCGACGACCTCGACGCCGCGGGTTGCGAGCACCACGGCGGTGGGCAGCCCGATGTAGCCCAGGCCGATGACGGCCACCCGGCCGTCAAACTTGTCGCTCATGAGGGGCCTTTCTCAGAGTGAGCCGCGCAGCGGCGGCGAGGGGCGCAGCAGCTCACGGACCACTAGAGCGAGGAAGATGGAGTTCGTGCGCAGATACCGCCGCCACATCCGGCGCGGCTCCTGCAGCAGGCGGTAGGCCCACTCCATGCCGTACCGCTGCCAACACTCCGGCGCACGCCGGGTCAGGCCGGCGAGGACGTCGAAGGAACCACCGACACCGTGGAGAACCGGGACGCCGAGGTCACGGCCGTGCGCGGCGAGGAAGATCTCCTTCTTCGGGGACGTCATGCCCAGGAACAGCATGTCCGGCCGGGACGCACGTATCTCGTACGCGACCTCCGCCGACTCCTCCTCCTTGAAGTAGCCATCGCGGGCGCCGGCGATCACCAGTCCCGGGTACCGCTCCTCCACGTGGGCCACGAGTCGGCGCAGGACGTCCGGCTTCGCCCCCAGCAGGTAGACCGAGAACCCCTCGCGATCGGCGAGGTCGAGCAGGGCCACGAACAGGTCGATGCCGGCGACGCGTTCGGGCAGGGGACGCCCCAGCAGCCGGCTGGCCCACACGACCGACTGCCCGTCGGCCAGCAGGAGGTCACACTCCATCAGCGACGCGCGCAAGAGGGCGTCACGGCGAAGGTTGACGACCTTGGCGGCGTTGAGGACACCGACGAGGAGCCGGCGGCGCTCGTGCAGCGCCTGCTCGCACGCCCCAAGGGTGTCCGCCATGGTGGCGGCGTTGAGGGGAAGCCCGAACAGCAGCCGAGTGGGGCCAGTGAGCCCCGCGACGTCAGGCATGGCGGTCTCCGACGGCCTCGGCGGTGTGAGGTGACGGGCGACCTTCCAGCCAGGCGTACAGCAGCCAGCCCAGCTCGTAGGGCCGGCACTCGTGGTCAATGGGGCCGACCGGCAACGCTTGGTCCAGGCCCGGCAGGTGGAACCCCGGCCGCAGCGACGTAGTGACGGCGGCCACCTTCCGCGCGGCCTTGGCCGGCTCCCGGCGGGCCACCTTGCGCCAGACGAGTGCGTGCCGGTCCGAGATCAGCTCCTCCAGCGTCTCCGGATGTGTCCACAACCAGGACAGGCCGAGGTCCACCTTGGCGCGGTAGTCCGCGCCTCCGGCCCCGATGAGCTCCCGCAGTGCCATCGGAGCCATGGCGTGCTGGTGGACGCTGTAGACGGGGTAGGGCTCCACCACCGACCCGTCTCGCACGTCGTAGTGCCACCACCACTGCCCCGACGGACCCTGCAGCTCGCAGATCTGCCGGGCGCAGGCGTCGGCCGCCGCGAGAGCCGCGGTGTCCCCGTGAGCGGCGGCCAACCGTGCGAGCGCCTGGATGGGATAGACCTGGTCGGCGAAGCAGCCGACGTGCGCCCGCCAACGGCTCTGCGCCGACGCGGGCAGCATGTGCGGGAAGATTCCCTGGGACCCCTGGGCGCTGAGGAGCCGGGCACGCAGCTCGGTGATGAGCGCGTCTGAGCCGGGCAGCTCGGGGGCGGCCAGGGCCGCGACGAGCATCCAGGACGCGTCGACGGTGGGCAGCGGGCGCCCGCTGGTCGTCAGGTCCCGCAACCGACCGACGAGCGCGGGATCCGGCGTCGCCGCCACCTCGGCCGCCGCCCACGCTGCCAGCGCCACCGCCCCGGGATCGTCGTGCCGCGCGGCCTGTGCCGCCGCCGTGACGGCGAGCTCCGCCGCGCTGCGCCCGGCCAGGGCGGCGCGTTGCCGGTCCCCGGGCAACCGCCCGGCACCGAGGGCGACGATGGCGGTGTACCGGAGGCTGATCCCCTCCGCCCGGAGGACCGGCCCGTCCGAGGACGGTGTCCCACGGAGCGTCTGGGCGAAGGAGTCCGCGTTCTCCTGCCACATCGCCGGCAGGCCGCGGACGGCGAGGTCGACCAGGTGCTCCACGCGGTCGGTGGCGTCCCAGCTGGTGAGGGTCATGCTGTTCCTCTCGTCCTCGTCGCGGCGGGCGACGCCGGACCGGTGTACGACCGACTGGTGCGTGAGGGGCGAGTCAGCCGCGCAGGGCGGTACGCGCCGCAGCCCACCCCGTCTGCCTGACGGACCGGCTCGGTTGGACGGGGCCTGGTCGCCCCGCCGTGCCGGACACGTTCCTACGGACGGCCTGCACGTACGTCCGGTTCTCGGGTTGAAATCCTGGGGTGACGGGCGGGTGGGGCAGGGTGACCCCGATGCGGCCGGGGTGAGCGGACCCGGCGGTTCCGGACGAGTGTCCTGCGCGAGGTCGGGGCACAATGGGTGGGCCCGAGGCCGGGCAGCGGGCAGGTCCGCTGGTGGCGCCGGGCGGAGGGAGCGGACCAAGCCGATGAGCATGGGCAGCATGGGGGGCCACATGGGCGGGCCGGGCGGCTTCGCCCGCACCCTGCGGCAGGACTCCTCCGTCAAGGACCATCGCCTGCGGCCTGGAACCACTCGCCGGGTCGTGCGCTACGCGGCGCCCTACCGCTACCAGATCGTCGTCTTCCTCGGCCTAGTGGTGCTCGCCGCCCTCATGGTCGTGGCGACCCCGTTGCTCCTCCAGCGCATCATTGACGACGGCGTGGCCACCGGCGACCGCCGCCTCGTCGTGGTCCTCGCCGCCCTCGTGGCCCTCGTCGCGGTCGCCGAGGCCGTGCTCACCCTCCTGCAGCGCTGGTTCTCCGCGCGTATCGGCGAGGGCCTGATATACGACCTGCGCACGGACGTCTTCACCCACGTGCAGGAGCAGTCGGTCGCGTTCTTCACCCGCAGCCAGACTGGCTCCCTCGTCACCCGGCTCAACTCCGACGTCATCGGCGCCCAACGGGCGTTCACCACTACCTTGTCCGGTGTCGTCTCGAACGTCATCTCGGTGGTCGTTGTCCTCGGGACGATGCTGGCGCTGTCATGGCAGATCACGCTGGTCGCCCTGCTGGTCGTCCCGGTCCTCCTCCTGCCCGCCCGACGGGTGGGGCGCCGGCTCGCCGCGCTCAACCGCCGCGGCATGGAGCTCAATGCCGAGCTCGGCAACCGTATGACCGAGCGGTTCAACGTGGCCGGCGCCCTGCTGGTCAAGCTCTTTGGCACGCCCGAGCGCGAGCAGGCGGAGTTCGCCGAGCGTGCGGGCGCCGTCCGTGAGATCGGCATCAAGACGGCGATGAGCAGCCGGGTGTTCTTCGCCGCCCTAGGGGCGATGGCCTCGCTCGCGACCGCCCTGGTCTACGGGGTCGGCGGCCTGCTCGCGATTGAGCAGGCCGTCACCGTTGGCACGCTGGTGGCCTTCGCCGGCCTGCTCGGGCGGTTGTACGGCCCGGTCACCGCGCTGAGCAACGTCCAGGTCGACGTCATGAGTGCCCTGGTCAGCTTCGAGAGGGTGTTCGAGGTGCTCGACCTCGAGCCGATGATCACCGATGTGCCCGACGCCGTCGACCTGCCCGACGGGCCGCTCTCCGTCGAGCTCGACGACGTCCGCTTCTCCTACCCGGGGCCGGACCAGGTCGGACTGGCCTCGCTGGAGGGGGTGCCCGCCGTCGGCGTCGGGCACGGGGAGAACGACGGTGCCCGCACGGGGGGCGGGAACGGCCGGACGGCAGGGGACGGCCGGCCCGGGAAGGCCGTGGGGCGGGCCGAGCCCGACGGCCTCCGCCAGGAGGAGGTCCTCAAGGGTGTCTCCCTGCGGGTCGAGCCCGGCACCATGGTCGCGCTCGTCGGGCCCTCCGGTGCGGGCAAGACCACCCTCTCGACGATGATTGCCCGGCTGTACGACCCGACCTCGGGCGCCGTGCGGGTCGGTGGGCTGGACCTGCGCCACGTCCGGCAGGCCAGCCTCCACAAGGCGGTTGGCGTCGTCACCCAGGACGCCCACCTGTTCCACGACACCGTCCGAGCCAACCTCCTGTACGCCCGTCCCGAGGCGAGCGAGGAGGAGCTCTACGCGGCGCTGCGGGCAGCGCACGTCGAGCCGCTCGTGCAGCGCCTGCCCGACGGGCTCGACACCGTCGTCGGTGACCGCGGGCACCGCCTGTCCGGCGGGGAGAAGCAGCGGGTGGCCATCGCCCGCCTGCTGCTGCGATCGCCGCGGGTGGTGGTGCTCGACGAGGCGACGGCGCACCTGGACTCCGAGTCCGAGGCGGCCGTCCAGCTCGCGCTGGACTCCGCGATGGTCGGGCGCACCTCGATCGTCATCGCACACCGGCTCTCCACCGTGCGCAAGGCGGACTCCATCGCCGTGATCGACGCCGGTCGCGTCGTCGAGCAGGGCACGCACGCCGAGCTGCTGGCCCGCGGCGGGCTGTACGCGGAGCTGTACGAGACACAGTTCGCCACGCAGAACGCCTGAGTCGCCGCCTCGCCGGTCAGCCGCAACTCCCGCACCCATTCGGCCTAACCGCATCCGGTCGTGATGCCACGATGCGGGGATCCGCGTTGGCCCGAGGGAACGGGGCAGGTCGATGCACAGAGTGATGGCCGTCTACGGAACACGGCCGGAGGCGATCAAGATGGCGCCGGTGGTCACGGCGCTCGGACGTGCGCCGCACTTCGAGCCGGTCGTCACCGTGACCGGGCAGCACAGGGAGATGCTTGACCAGGTGAACGCCCTCTTCGGCATCACTCCCTCCTACGACCTCGCGATCCTCCGGGACAGGCAGACCCTTGCCGGGATGACGGTGCGGGCTCTGGAAGGCCTCAGCGACCTCATCGCACGCGACACGCCCGACGCGGTCGTGGTGCAGGGGGACACCACCACGAGCTTCGTGGCGGCCCTGGCGGCGTTCTACCACCAGGTTCCGGTCTTCCATGTCGAGGCAGGGCTCCGCACGGGCGACCGGTACAACCCCTTCCCCGAGGAGGTGAACCGCCGCCTCACGTCCGAGCTCACGTCGTTGCACCTGGCTCCGACGCCGAAGAGCCGGGACAACCTGCTTGCCGAGGGCATCGCCCGGTCATCCGTGGTGGTCACCGGGAACACGGTCATCGACGCCCTGCTGGAGGTCGTGGGTCGAGGCCACGTGAGCCACCACCCGGCGTTGGCGGGGATGGGGGAGCGGCCCACCGTGCTGGTCACCAGCCACCGCCGAGAGTCGTGGGGTGCACCGATGGCACGCACGGCCACCGCCGTCGCTCGCCTCGCCGAGGCCTTCCCTGAGGTGCACTTCCTCCTGCCGGCCCACCTCAATCCCGTCGTCCGGGAGGTGCTCCTGCCGCCGCTGACGGGGCTGTCGAACGTGACGGTTACCGAGCCCCTGGACTACAGCGACTTCGCCTTCGCGATGGAGCACAGCCTGCTCGTGCTCACAGACTCCGGTGGGGTTCAGGAGGAGGCGCCGAGCCTGGGCAAGCCGGTGCTGGTCCTGCGTGAGACGACGGAGCGGCCGGAGGCGGTCACCGCCGGGACAGTGCGGCTGGTGGGCACGGACGAGGACCTTATCGTCGAGGCCGTGACCACTCTGCTCACCGACCAGCTGGCGTACGAGTCGATGTCGGAGGCGGTCAATCCGTACGGCGACGGCCGAGCTGCCGCCCGCATCGTCGGTGCCATCGGCCACTTCTTCGGTGTCGCTTCCCGCCCGGCGGAGTTCGCGCCAGAGCCCGTGCGCGTATGACGTTGCGGGCGTCGCCCCCGTCGGAGCGGGGCGGGGGATCGGATCCCGTGACGTGTGCGGCTGAACCCCGGAAATACCGGGCCCGCCGGTCGCGTTGTGACCAACGCCTGCTGGTGTGCCCCCGCCGGGGCGACCGTAGACTCCCCTGCGGACCCCGCCTCCTTCTGGATGTGGGGCCGCCGTGCTGAGCGGGCGCCCACGCCCGCGTCCGAAGACGTCGAAGGACTCATGAAGCTCACCGGACTGCTGCCCCTGCTGCGCACCGACCCCGCCGTCGCCTCCGCCACCGAGATGGCCCGCCAGCCGGTGCTGGCCCCGCAGGTCGTGGTCAACGCCGCGGTCGGCGTGCGCGCCCCGCTCGTCGCCGAGCTCACCGCGGGGGAGCGGGGCCGCCCGGTCGTCGTGGTCACCGCCACCGGCCGTGAGGCCGACGAGGCCGCCGACGCCCTGCGCAACTTCCTGCCCGACGACGCCGTCGCCGTCTTCCCCGCCTGGGAGACCCTGCCCCACGAGCGCCTCTCCCCGCGCAGCGACACCGTCGCCAAGCGCCTGGCGGTGCTGCGCCGGCTCGCCCACCCCACCGCGGGCGGCCAGTCGGGCCCCATCTCGGTGCTCGTCATGCCCGTGCGCGCGCTGCTGCAGCCGGTGGTGCAGGGCCTGGGAGACCTCGAGCCCGTCTCATTGGAGGTGGGGCAGGAGGCCGACCTCGAGCAGGTCGCCGCGGCCCTCGCCGCCGCCGCGTACACCCGCGTGGACATGGTGGAGCGGCGCGGGGAGTTCGCGGTGCGCGGCGGTATCCTTGACGTCTTCCCGCCCACCGAGAGCCACCCCATGCGCATCGAGTTCTGGGGGGACACGGTCGAGGAGATCCGCTGGTTCGCCGTCGCCGACCAGCGCTCCCTCGAGCTCGCCGAGCACGGCCTGTGGGCGCCGCCCTCGCGCGAGTTGCTGCTCACCGAGAAGGTGCGCGCCCGGGCCCTCGCCCTGATCGAGGACCTGCCCGGCGCCGCGGAGATGCTTGAGAAGATGGGCAACGGCATCGCGGTGGAGGGCATGGAGTCCCTCGCCCCGGCCCTGGTCGACGGCATGCAGCCGGTGCTGGACCTCGTGCCGGACGACACCCTCGTGCTTCTGTCCGACCCCGAGAAGATCCGCCGCCGGGCCCACGACCTCGTCTCGACCACCGAGGAGTTCCTCGCCGCGGCCTGGACCTCCGCCGCCCAGGGCGGCAAGACCCCGCTGGACCTGCGCGCCGCCTCCTTCGCCGACCTCGCGGAGGCCCGCGCCCTCGCGCTGACCCGCGGCCTGGGCTGGTGGTCGCTCAGCTCGCTGCCCACCGATGCCGAGCTCGCCGAGCTGATGGAGGAGGCCGAGAGCCCCGCCTCGGCGCTCGCCGTCGGCGCGCGCGACGTCGAGCGCTACAACGGCGACGTCGAGAAGGCCCTCAAGGACCTCGCCGGCCTCGTCCACGACGGCTGGCGGCTCGTGCTCACCACCGAGGGCCCCGGGCCGGGCCGGCGCATGGCCGAGCAGCTCTCCGCCGCCGACGTCCCCGCCCGCGTGGTCGAGGACATCGCCGAGGAGCCGCAGCCCTCCGTGGTGCTGGTCACCACCGCCCCCTCCGGGCGCAGCTTCGTCGCCCCCGACCTCAGGCTCGCCTTGCTCGCCGAGGCCGACATCACCGGCCGCGCCGGCACCTCCACCCGGGACATGCGCCGCATGCCCTCCCGACGGCGCAACGTGGTCGATCCCCTCGCCCTGCGCGCCGGGGACTACGTGGTCCACGAGCAGCACGGCGTGGGCAGGTTCGTCGAGCTGGTCCAGCGCACCGTGGGCGCCGGGGCGGACGCCACCACCCGCGAGTACCTCGTCATCGAGTACGCCAGCTCCAAGCGCGGCCAGCCCGGCGACCGCCTGTTCGTGCCCACCGACTCCCTCGACCAGGTCACGAAGTACACCGGCGGCGAGGCGCCCACGCTCAACAAGCTCGGCGGGTCGGACTGGGCGAAGACCAAGGCTAGTGCTAAGAAGGCGGTCAAGAAGATCGCCGCGGAGCTCATCCGCCTCTACGCGGCGCGCATGGCGACCACCGGCCACGCCTTCGGTCCCGACACCCCCTGGCAGCGCGAGCTGGAGGAGGCCTTCCCGCACACCGAGACGCCCGACCAGCTCGTCACCATCGACGAGGTCAAGGCCGACATGGAGAAGGCCACCCCGATGGACCGCCTCATCAGCGGCGACGTCGGCTACGGCAAGACCGAGATCGCCGTCCGCGCGGCGTTCAAGGCCGTCCAGGACGGCAAGCAGGTCGCCGTCCTCGTGCCCACCACGCTGCTCGTCCAGCAGCACCTGGACACCTTCTCCGAGCGCTACGCAGGCTTCCCCATCACGGTCAAGGCCCTCTCCCGCTTCCAGACCGACGCCGAGGCGACCGCCGTGCGCGAGGGCGTCAGCAAGGGCACCGTCGACGTCGTCATCGGCACCCACCGCCTGCTCACCGGGGAGGTCCGGTTCAAGGACCTCGGCCTGGTCGTCATCGACGAGGAGCAGCGCTTCGGCGTCGAGCACAAGGAGACGCTCAAGCAGCTGCGCACCAACGTCGACGTGCTCGCGATGTCCGCCACCCCGATCCCGCGCACGCTGGAGATGGCCATCACCGGCATCCGGGAGATGTCCACGCTGGCCACCCCGCCGGAGGAGCGCCACCCGGTGCTCACCTTCGTCGGCGCCTACGAGGAGAAGCAGGTCGCCGCCGCCATCCGCCGCGAGCTACTGCGCGAGGGCCAGGTCTTCTTCGTGCACAACCGGGTCCAGTCGATCAACAAGGCGGCCGCCCGCATCAACGAGCTCGTGCCGGAGGCCCGCGTCGCCGTGGCGCACGGGAAGATGAACGAGCACCAGCTCGAGAAGGTCATCCAGGACTTCTGGGACAAGGAGTTCGACGTCCTCGTCTGCACGACCATCGTCGAGACCGGCCTGGACATCTCCAACGCCAACACCCTGATCGTCGACCGGGCCGACCAGCTCGGCCTGTCCCAGCTGCACCAGCTGCGCGGCCGGGTGGGCCGCGGCCGCGAGCGGGCCTACGCGTACTTCTTCTACCCCCCGGAGAAGCCGCTGACCGAGACGGCGCACGACCGCCTCGCCACCATCGCGGCGCACACCGACCTCGGCGCCGGCATCCAGGTGGCCATGAAGGACCTCGAGATCCGCGGGGCGGGCAACCTCCTCGGCGGGGAGCAGTCCGGGCACATCGCCGGGGTCGGCTTCGACCTGTACGTGCGGATGGTCTCTGACGCCGTCTCGGAGTTCCGCGGGGAGAAGGAGACCGAGAAGGCCGACGTCAAGATCGAGCTGGCCGTCGACGCGCACGTGCCGCACGACTACATCGCCCACGAGCGGCTGCGTCTGGAGGCCTACGCCAAGATCGCCGCCGCGGCCGACGACGCCGCCATCGCCGCGATCCGCGAGGAGCTCGTCGACCGCTACGGGCCCGTCCCGGAGCCGGTCGAGCGGCTCTTCGCCGTCGCAGCGCTGCGCGACAAGGCCCGCGAGGTGGGGCTGTCGGACATCACCGCCCAGGGCAAGTACGTCCGCTTCGCCCCGGTGGAGCTGCCCGAGTCCGCCCAGCTGCGGCTCAAGCGGCTCTACCCCGGCACGGTCCTCAAGCCCGCGGTGCGCACCATCCTGGTGCCGTACCCGATGACCGCGCGCCTGGGCGGCAAGCCGCTCAAGGACGTCGCCCTGCTGGAGTGGGTCGGCCAGGTCATCGACGCCGTCCTCAAGGACTCCGTCGCCGCGGCGGCGACGGTGGGGGCCGGCGCCGCGCACTGACGCCGGGGCGGGCGGCCGGGGTCCGGACGCGCCCACCCGGGAAGTGCCGGTGAGGTGGCGCTGGCACCAATTCCCGGCGGCGGTGTGCCCGATTCGCCCGCGCGCCGAGAGCGTGCGCCGTACTTTGGCGCCATGCCCGCCCCCTCCGTGCTCTCCGCCGACCGTCAGGTCGAGCTGAGCCCCATCACCGCCGCCGACACGGCGGCGGTGGGGCGCTTCCTGCACGCCCACCTCAATGCGCGGTTGTCCGCCGCGGCGTGGGCCAGGGCCATGACCCCGCCGTGGGCGGGAGACCAGCCCAACCACGGCTTCCTCCTGCGCGACGGCGGCCGGGTGGTCGGCGCGTACCTCGCCTTCTACTCCGAGCGCGGCATCGACGGGCGCCCCGAGCGGTTCTGCAACCTCGCCGCCTGGTGTGTGGAGGAGGGGTACCGCTCCCAGGGCCTGCGGCTGCTGCGCGCGGCCCTGCGGCAGAAGGGTTACCACCTCACGGACTTCTCGCCGAGCGGCAACGTCGTCCCCCTCAACGCCCGCCTGGGTTTCACGGCCCTGGACACCACCACGGCCCTGGCCCCTAACCTGCCCTGGCCCGCGTGGTCCCGGGCGCGGGTGGTGACCGACCCGCGCGAGATCGAGCGCGTGCTCACGGGCCGGGAGCTGGCGATCTACCGCGACCACGCCCGGGCGGCGGCGGCCCGCCACCTCGTGCTCGTGGCGGGGGCACGCACCTGCTACGTCGTCGTCCGCCGGGACCGCCGCAAGCGTCTGCCGCTGTTCGCCTCGGTGCTCCACGTGAGCGACCCCGAGCTCTTCGCCCGGCACGGCCGGCTCGTGCTGCGCCACCTGCTCCTGCGCCACGGCGTGCCGTTCACGCTCGCGGAGCGCCGCGTGGTGCCGCGCGTGCCCGGCCCCTCGGTGACCGTGGCCGGCCGGCCCAAGATGTTCCGCAGCCCGACCCTGCGCGCGGATCAGATCGACTACCTCTACAGCGAGCTCACCTGCGTGGCCTGGTGAGGGCGATAGGACGGCGATGAGGACCAACCTGCACCACCTGCTCGAGCGGCACGCCACCACCCACGGCGGCTCCCCGGCGCTGACGTTCAAGGACACCACCCGCACCTATGCCGAGCTCTGGCACGACGTCCGCGGCGCCGCCGCCGGCCTCGCCGCACTCGGCCTGCGCCGCGAGGATCGCGTCGCAGTCTTCCTCGACAAGCGCCCGGAGACGGTGACGGCGGTCTTCGCCACCTCCGCGGCCGGCGGCGCCTTCGTGCCGATCAACCCGCTGCTGCGTCCCCAGCAGGTCGCCTACATCCTCACCGACTGCGACGTGGGGGTCCTGGTCACCTCACCGGAGCGGCTCGAGCTGCTGCGGGAGGTCCTCGCCGGGTGTCCCGCCCTCGAGCACGTGGTGCTGGTGGGCGCCAGTGCCGAGCAGGGCGGACCCCGCGAGCCGGGCACCGCGGGTCCGGGCAACCCGGACGGGGAGCCGGCCGCGCCCGCGTACCGCGTCCACGCCTGGGACCAGCTCGGCGGCGACGCGACGCCGCCGGCAGGCATCGACCAGGACATCGCCGCGATCCTGTACACCTCAGGCAGCACAGGGAAGCCCAAGGGCGTCGTCCTCAGCCACCGCAACCTGCTCGTGGGCGCCGAGAGCGTCAGCCACTACCTGGGCAACACCGCCGACGACGTCATCCTCTCCGTGCTCCCGCTGAGCTTCGACGCCGGGTTCAGCCAGCTGACCACCGCCTTCGCCGTGGGCGCGCACGTCGTCCTCATGAACTACCTCCTGCCGCGCGACGTCGTCCGGCTCTGCGCCCGCCACCGGGTCACCGGGCTGACCTGCGTGCCGCCGCTGTGGCTCCAGCTCGCCGACATGGACTGGCCCGAGGAGGCCACCCGGCACCTGCGCTACTTCGCCAACACCGGCGGGCGCATGCCGAAGGTCACCCTCGACCGGCTCCGCGCGATCTTCCCCGCCGCGGCACCGTTCCTCATGTACGGCCTCACCGAGGCGTTCCGGTCGACCTATCTCGACCCGGCCGAGGTCGACCGGCGGCCCGGCTCGATCGGCAAGGCCATCCCCGACGCCGAGATCCTCGTGGTCCGCGAGGACGGCACCGAGTGCGCCCCGGGGGAGGAGGGCGAGCTGGTGCACCGCGGCGCCCTGGTGGCGCTGGGATACTGGAACGACCCCGCACGCACCGCCGAGCGGTTCCGCCCGGCACCGGGGCGCGACGGCGCCTGGCGCGCGCCGGAGATGGCGGTGTGGTCCGGCGACCGCGTCGTGCGCGACGAGGAGGGGTTCTTGTACTTCGTCGGCCGCCAGGACGAGATGATCAAGACCTCCGGCTACCGGGTCAGCCCCGCCGAGGTGGAGGAGGTCGCCGCCGCGACGGGCCTGGTGCGTGACGCCGTCGCGCTGGGGGTGGAGGACCCGCGCCTGGGCCAGAAGGTGCTGCTCGTCGTGAGCCCGGCGGCGACGGGCGACTTCACCGAGGAGGGCCTCCTGGCGGCCATGCGGCGCAGCCTGCCCCTGTACATGGTCCCCGCCGGCGTCGTCGTGCGGGAGGAGATCCCGCGCTCGCCGAACGGGAAGTTCGACCGGGCCCGGCTGCGCGAGGAGCTCGGGGCGGAGGTGCGCGCATGAGCGTCGTCGCCAGCCTGCGCCCGACCGTCGCAGCCTTCGGCACGATCGACGGCGAGCTCGCCGTCGGTGGCGTCCCGGTGAGCCGGCTCGCGGAGCGCGTGGGCGGCACGCCGTTCTTCGCGTACGACCGCGCCCTGATCACCGAGCGGGTGGCGCTGCTGCGCCGCACGCTGCCGACCGCCGTGGACCTCAGCTACGCCGTCAAGGCCAACCCGATGCCCGCCGTCGTCCAGCACCTGGCCGGCCTGGTCGACTCCCTCGACGTGGCCTCGGCGGGCGAGCTGCGCACCGCCCTCGACACCCCGCTGCCCGCCACCCGTGTCAGCTTCGCGGGGCCCGGAAAGACCGACGCCGAGATCACCCAGGCGGTCGCCGCGGGCGTGACGATCGAGATGGAGTCGGCGACCGAGGCCGCGCGGGTGGTCCGGGCCGGGGAGCGGCTGGGCCTGCGCCCCCGCGTGGCCGTCCGCGTCAACCCCGACTTCCAGGTCAAGGGCTCGGGGATGCGCATGGGCGGCGGCCCGCAGCAGTTCGGCGTCGACGCCGAGCAGGTCCCGGCGCTGGTCGCCGATCTCGCGGCCGCCGACGTCGACCTGCTCGGCTACCACGTCTTCGCCGGCTCGCAGAACCTCAACGCGGACATCATCGCCGAGGCCCAGCGCAAGACGGTCGACCTCGTCCTCGCCCTGGCCGAGCACACCCCCGCGCCGGTGCGCTACCTCAACCTCGGCGGCGGCTTCGGCATCCCCTACTTCGACAAGGACCGTCCCCTCGACCTGCCGGCGGTGGGGGAGAACCTCGCCGACCTCGTCGCGACCCGGATCGGGCCGCACCTCCCAGAAGCCCGGGTCGTCATCGAGCTGGGCCGCTACCTGGTGGGCGAGGCCGGCGTGTACGTCACCCGGGTGGTGGACCGGAAGGTCTCACGGGGGCGCACCTACCTCGTGGTCGACGGCGGGATGCACCACCAGCTCGCCGCCTCGGGGAACTTCGGCCAGGTCATCCGGCGCAACTACCCCGTCGCCGTGGGCAACCACCTGGCGGAGACGGCCGCGGAGACCGTCACCGTCGTCGGCTGCCTGTGCACCCCGCTGGACCTGCTCGGCGACGGTGTCGAGCTGCCCCCGGCGGACGTCGGCGACCTCGTCGTCGTGTTCCAGGCCGGGGCGTACGGCCTGACCGCCAGCCCGACCGCCTTCCTCGGCCACCCTGCCCCGGTCGAGGTCCTCGTCTGACCTCCGTCCCTGCCCTTCTGCCCTTCCGGAGACCCCCATGAACGTCAGCACCACCACCCTCGACGGCGTCGTCGCCGCCATCGTCGAGACGCTCGGCATCGAGGAACGCGCGCACACCCTCGACGCCTCGACGCCGCTCTTCGGCAGCATGCCCGAGCTGGACTCCCTCGCCGTCCTCAGCCTCGCCGGCGCCATCGAGGAGCGCTTCGACATCGAGATCGACGACGCCGACTTCACCGGCGAGGTGTTCGAGACGGTGGGCACCCTGGCACAGTTCGTCGAGAGCCGACGGGCCTAGCCTCCGCCTCTTCTCTCGGCCGCCCGGGCGGTGCATCCTCGTCGCATCCGCCCGCGGCAACAGATGGACACGTCTTCGGACGATGGCCACTGCGCCGATATAACTGTCACGACCGCGCCGCCGAGGCCTGGTCCGCCGACCACCGATCGCGCGCACGGATCCCCGGAGCGCCGTCATGTCACGGTGCCGGCACGACGTCGTGACCGAGAGGTGTGCAGATGGAGCTGGGCGAGCAGCTGCCGGTGTGGAGCATCATCCCGTTCGTCGGGATGCTGCTGTCGATCGCCGTCGTGCCGTTGGTGAACGCGCACTGGTGGGAGCGTCACCAGGGCAAGATCTCGGCGTTCTGGGCGCTCGCCTTCTTCGTGCCCTTCCTCGTGGGCTTCGGCCCTGCGGTGGCCCTCACGCACGGCGCCGAGGTGCTGCTGCTGGACTACCTGCCCTTCATCATCCTCATCCTCGGGCTGTTCGCGGTCTCCGGTGGCATCGTCGTGCGCGGGTCGCTCTCCGGCACGCCCAAGGTCAACGTCGTCCTGCTGCTCATCGGCACCGCCCTCGCCAGCTGGATCGGCACGACCGGCGCGGCCATGGTGATGATCCGCCCCCTGCTGCGGGCCAACGCCTGGCGCCGCCACCGCGTCCACCAGGTCGTCTTCTTCATCTTCCTCGTCGCCAACATCGGCGGTGCGCTGACCCCGATCGGTGACCCGCCGCTGTTCCTGGGCTTCCTGCGCGGCGTGCCGTTCTTCTGGACCATGCACCTGCTGCCCGCGGTCCTGCTCAACACCGCCGTGCTGCTCGTCGTCTTCTACGTCATCGACTCCCGGCTCATGCGGCGGGAGGGGCCGCACCCGGAGCACACGGGGGAGCGGGTGCGCGTCGACGGGCTGCACAACATCGTCTTCCTGCTCATGATCGTCGGCGCCGTCATCCTCTCCGGCGTCTTCGCCCAGAACCCGCTCTTCCTGGACGCGGCCACCGGGGAGGCACGCGGCGTCACCCTGTTCACCACCGCGGAGGGCCACGTGACCGTGCCGACCCTCGGACTGCTGCGCGACGCCGTCATCCTCCTGGCCGCCCTGCTCGCCTTCCGCGGCACCCGGCGCGAGCTCCGCGCCGCCAACGGCTTCACCTGGGGGCCCATCCAGGAGGTGGCCATCCTCTTCGCGGGCATCTTCGTCACGATGATCCCCGCCCTGGCCATCCTCCAGGCCCGCGGCGGCGAGCTGGGCGTGACGAGCCCCGCGGCGTTCTTCTGGGCCACCGGCGGCCTGTCCAGCGTCCTGGACAACGCCCCGACCTACCTCGTCTTCATGACCACGGCCGCCAGCCTCGGCGCCACCAGCGGGGTGGCGACGACGCTCGGCGTCATCGACCCCCACCTCCTCATGGCCGTCTCCGCCGGCGCCGTCTTCATGGGCGCGAACACCTACATCGGCAACGCCCCGAACTTCATGGTGCGCTCCATCGCCGTCGAGGCCGGGGTCCGCATGCCCAGCTTCCTGGGCTACATGCGCTGGTCGATGGCCGTGCTCATCCCCCTGTTGGTGCTCAACACGCTCGTCTTCTTCTGACCGGTCGTAGGGCGTCGGCACCCGAAAGCGCCACGGCCGTGGACCGCTGACCGGCCCGAGGGCTGCGTGCCCCTACGATGAGGACGGTTCACCAGCACGGGGCACGGACGCCCCGGACGACATAGCGGAGGTTTCCCGGTGGTGCGTCCCAAGCAACTCCTCAGTGCCCTCGCCGTGGCCGTCGCGGTCGGCGTCGCCGGCTGCTCGGCCCAGCCGGGCACGGCCGCGGTGGTCAACGGCACCCGTATCACCGAGGACCAGCTCGACGACGCGACGCTGGAGTACGTCGACCTCACCGGCCAGCCGGCCGAGCCGACCGTCGTCCTCAACACCCTCATCGCGGCCGACGTCTTCCCCGCCATCGCCGCCAAGCACGGCCTGGCACTGTCCGACCAGCAGGTGGAGCAGCGCTTCGAGGAGCTGGCGCAGCAGCAGGGCGCGAAGGTGCCCGAGGGGGGCTTCTCCCCGGCGTTCATCGACCTGGGTCACTACCTCTTCGCCGCCGCCGCGGCCCAGCAGAGCCCGGACGCCCAAGCGGTCTCCGAGGAGTTCTCCGCCGCGATGTCCGACGCCAAGATCGAGGTCAACCCCCGCTACGGCGAGGTGACCAAGGAGGGCGCGATCCAGCCGGTCCAGCACCCGTGGATCGCCCAGACGCCCGAGGCCGCGCCGCAGGGCTGAGGAGCCGTTCGAGTCCGGGCCGACGGCGCCCCTTCACCTCCGCGCCGACGGCGAGCGGCATCGCCGGCTGCGGCCTCGTCGCGGCCACCCCGGGTCCCGCACGCCGCCCACCCCGAGCCGGGGGCCGATGGTCCCTCGACGGCCGTGTCCAGGGTCACGTCCGCCGCGGCCGCGCGCCGGACGAATGGTCCCTCGCTGACCCGGAATGCCCGTACTACCGTGGGCGGGTACGCCGAGACCCCATCACCCGAATGAAGGAGTACCTGTGGCCAGCATCGAGGCCGTTGGCGCCCGCGAGATCCTCGACTCGCGCGGCAACCCCACCGTCGAGGTCGAGGTCGCGCTCGAGGACGGCACCGTCGCGCGTGCGGCCGTGCCCTCCGGCGCGTCCACCGGCGCGTTCGAGGCCGTCGAGCGGCGGGACGGCGACAAGTCCCGGTACGGCGGCAAGGGCGTGCAGAACGCCGTCGACGCGGTCATCGACACCATCGCCCCGGAGATCCTCGGGATCGACGCCACCGAGCAGCGCATCATCGACCAGACGCTGATCGAGCTGGACGGCTCGGCCAACAAGGGCAAGCTCGGCGCCAACGCGATCCTCGGCGTCTCCCTCGCCGTGGCCAAGGCCGGCGCGGAGTCGGCCGGTCTGCCGCTGTTCCGCTACGTCGGCGGCCCGAACGCCCACCTGCTGCCCGTGCCGATGATGAACATCCTCAACGGCGGCTCCCACGCGGACTCCAACGTCGACATCCAGGAGTTCATGATCGCCCCGCTGGGCGCGCCGACCTTCAAGGAGGCGCTGCGCTGGGGCACCGAGACCTACCACTCCCTCAAGTCCGTGCTCAAGGAGCGCGGCCTGGGCACCGGCCTGGGCGACGAGGGCGGCTTCGCGCCGAACCTGGGCTCCAACCGCGAGGCCCTGGACCTGATCCTCGTGGCCATCGAGAAGGCCGGTTACAAGCCGGGCGAGGAGATCGCCCTGGCCCTGGACGTCGCCTCCACGGAGTTCTTCGCCGACGGCGCCTACCAGTTCGAGGGCAAGGCCCTCTCCGGCCAGGAGATGGCCGCCTACTACGAGCAGCTCATCGCCGACTACCCGCTGGTCTCCATCGAGGACCCGCTGAGCGAGGACGAGTGGGACGACTGGGCCCACCTCGTCGCCGCCGTCGGCGAGCGCGTGCAGATCGTGGGCGACGACCTGTTCGTGACCAACCCCGAGCGGCTGGCCAAGGGCATCCAGATGCGCGCCGCCAACTCGCTGCTGGTCAAGCTCAACCAGATCGGCTCGCTGACCGAGACGCTCGACGCCGTCACCCTCGCCCAGCGCAACGGCTTCACCGCGATGGTCTCCCACCGCTCCGGCGAGACCGAGGACACCACCATCGCCGACCTGTCCGTGGCCACCAACGCCGGCCAGATCAAGACCGGCGCCCCGGCCCGTGGCGAGCGCATCAACAAGTACAACCAGCTGCTGCGCATCGAGGAGGAGCTGGACGACGCGGCGATCTACGCGGGCCGCACCGCCTTCCCGCGCGCCGCGAAGTAGGAACCGGGCCGTCGGCGCCCTCGCGCCGCCGCCCACTCGGAGAGGACCGCGGGCATGTGCCCGCGGTCCTCTTCCATGCCCGGACGACTCACGCGCCGCGGATCCCGCCGGATGCGCATCGCATGGGAGACGATGAAGGCCATGAGTGCCCGCCGTCCGACCGCACCCCGCACGGGGCAGCCCGACGCGCGCGCGGGTCGCGCCGCGTCGGGGCGGCAGGGCGCGGCCCGGACGACCGCGGGCGCCGCCAGGCAGGGCAGCGCCAGGACGACGGCGGGCGCCGGCTCCGGGGGACGAGCGGCCTCCGACGCGGCCACCTCGCCCAAGGGCGCGCGGCCGACCTCCG
>NZ_VUKF01000062.1 GCF_009193185.1 Georgenia thermotolerans
GTCGGGCGGGGGCGCTCGGCCGGCGCGGCTGCGGCGACCTCGTCGGCGCCGCCCGGCTCGGCGGAGGCGGCCTCGGTGGCGGGGGCGGCCGCGGCGGTCTCGTCGGCAGCCCCGGGATCGGCGGAGGCGGGCTCGGCGGCGGGGGCGGCAGCGGCGACCTCGTCGGCGCCGCCCGGCTCGGCGGAGGCGGCCTCGGTTGCGGGGGCGTCCGGGGCAGCCGCGGCGGCCGGTCCGGTCGAGTCCGTGACGTCGGCCGTGGGTGCGGCCTGAACGTCGGCGGCGGGCGCATCGCCGACGGGGGCGTCGCCCCCCGCCGCGCTCTCCGCCGTCGGGGTGACCTCCTCCGCGCGCTCCGTCTCCACGACCGTCGAGGCCTCCGTCTCGGGAGCCGGCTGGGCTTCGTTCTGGGTCCGCTCGTTCGCTGCGCGGGTCTCGCTGGGGCTCGACTGCTCGGTCACTTGGACGTCACTCCTTCTCGATGACGGAGTTGGCGTGGTGCCACACCGTTCTCGTACCTGCCCGGGCGGTCCCACCGCCGCGGCCCCGCCGCGCCTGCGCACCCGCGGGCGCGCGTCCCGGTCCGCGTCGCGGCCCGGGAGCGTGGAGAGGCCCTCAGTCTAGGGACTGAGGCGACGGGGATCACACCACATTCGCGACGTGGCGGGTTGGGGACCATGCGCGGGCCCGTGGCCGGCGCGCGCCACGTTGCCCCCGCGGCGCGCGGGCCCGTGCGATCGACGGCGTGCGGACCACGCGATCTCCCACGCTCCGGCACCTGCCATCTCGGCCCGACCGCCGGTCCGGACGCCCCCGGAGCGGCCGATAGCCTGGGCGCATGCTGCTCCTGCGGGCGACCGCCCCCGTCCTCGAGACCCACGCGTACGTCCTGGCCGCCGAGGAGGGCGGGACCGCCGTCGTCGTCGATCCCGGCGCCGGCGCAGCCGCGGCGGTGACGGACCTGCTCGCGCGGCACAGCCTGCGCCTGGGGGCGGTGGTCATCACCCACGGCCACGCCGACCACGTCTGGGACGCCGCCGCGCTGGCCGCCGGCGCCCCGGTGTACATCGCCACCCGCGACGCCTACCGCCTGGAGGACCCTGCCGGCGCGCTCGGCCCCCTCGGTGAGTACTTCACCCAGCTGGCGCCCACGCCGTGGGAGCGTCCGGCCACCGCGCAGCCCTTCCCCGCGTCCTGGCTCACCGGCGGCGGCGGGGAGGCGGTGCCCGGCGTGGTCCTGCGCGCGGTCCCGGCGCCGGGCCACACGGAAGGCTCCACGCTGCTCCTGGCCCGCGGCGTCGTGGAGAGTGACGGCGTGCTGCCGGCCCACGCCGAGCCCGACGGCGAGGGGATGCACCTGGTCGCGCTGTGCGGGGACGTGTTCTTCGCCGGCTCCATCGGCCGCACCGACCTGCCCGGCGGGGACGCCGACGAGATGGCTGCGACCCTGCGCACCCTCACCCGCGCGCTGCCGCCGCACACGGTGCTGCTGCCCGGGCACGGCCCGGCGACGGTCCTCGCCGACGAGCTCGCCACCAACCCGTTCGTGCGCGAGGCCCTCGGCACCCGCTGACCCTCGCGCATCAGCCTCTCGCCATCGAGATCCTTGGGGTCCGTCGCGCACTTCGGCTCCATCGCGTTCGAGATCGACGATGTTGCTGCTGGGAGCGCCCGGCAGTCGCAATCTCGTCGCACTCGGCGCCGTCGCCCGGCGCGAGCAACGAATCGGTCGCGCGCGGGGCCAGGAGCCTCCCACCGCGCGTCCGCGGCGGCGGGGCGAATCGCCCGGAAGGGCGCGCGGGTGCGAAGATCGTCGCCATGGCACGTGCGTCCTCCCTGTCCGGATTCCCCGAGTGGCTGCCCGACGGCCGCGTCGTCGAGACCTACGTCCTCGACTCGTTGCGGCGCACCTTCGAGCTCCATGGCTTCGCGGGGGTCGAGACGCGCGCGGTCGAGCCCCTGAGCCAGCTGCTGCGCAAGGGGGAGACCTCCAAGGAGGTCTACCTCCTGCGCCGGCTCCAGGAGGACCCCGACGACGTCGCCTCCGAGGACCCCGACAAGCAGCTCGGCCTGCACTTCGACCTCACCGTCCCCTTCGCCCGCTACGTCCTCGAGCACGCCGGGCAGCTGACCTTCCCCTTCAAGCGCTACCAGATCCAGAAGGTCTGGCGCGGCGAGCGGCCCCAGGACGGCCGCTTCCGCGAGTTCACCCAGGCGGACATCGACGTCGTCGGCGCCGACACGCTGCCGTTCCACTACGAGGTCGAGCTGCCGCTGGTGATGGCCGAGGCCCTCGCGGCGCTGCCGATCCCGCCGGTGCGCATCAGCGTCAACAACCGCAAGGTCGCCCAGGGCTTCTACGAGGCGATCGGGCTGGAGGACGTCGAGTCCGCACTGCGGGTCATCGACAAGCTCGACAAGATCGGCCCCGAGGCGGTCGCCGTCGCCCTGGAGGAGGAGGCCGGCGCGACCCCGCAGCAGGCCGCCCACGCCCTCGCCCTCGCCTCGATCTCCGGGGTCGACGCCGCCGTCGCGGACCAGGTGCTCGCCCTCGGTGCCCGCTCCGCGCTGCTCGACGAGGGGCTCGGCGAGCTGGTGGCGCTGCTCGAGGCCGCCGAGGACCTCGCCCCCGGCACCGTCGTCGCCGACCTGAAGATCGCCCGCGGCCTGGACTACTACACCGGCAGCGTCTACGAGACCACGCTCATCGGCCACGAGAACCTCGGCTCGATCTGCTCCGGCGGGCGCTACGACTCCCTCGCCTCCGACGGCAAGCGCACCTACCCCGGCGTCGGGCTGTCCATCGGCGTCTCCCGACTGCTCGCCCGCGTGCTCGGCGACGACCTGGCGCGGGCCACCCGGCCGGTGCCCACCGCCGTCCTCGTCGCCGTCACCGACGAGGAGCACCGCCGGGCCAGCGACCGGGTCGCGCGCACGCTGCGCGCCCGCGGCATCCCCACCGACGTCGCCCCGACCGCGGCGAAGTTCGGCAAGCAGATCCGCTACGCCGACCGTCGCGGCATCCCGTTCGTCTGGTTCCCCGGCGAGGGCGCCGACGAGGTCAAGGACATTCGCTCCGGGGAGCAGGTTCCCGCCGACGCCGCCACGTGGACCCCGCCGCAGGCGGACCTGTGGCCGCGGGTGGTGGCCCCGGTGCCGGCGGAACGCCGATGACGCTGCTGGCGGGCCCCGACGGCGCCAGCGCGGTGCTCGCGGCGCTGGACGGGCTGCGCGAGGTCCTCGACGAGCTCACGCTCCCGCTCGACGTCGCCGGCGCCGGCGAGGCCCGCGCCGAGCGCGCCGAGGTGCTCGACCAGCTCAGCGACTACGTCATCCCGCGGTACGAGCAGCTCGAGGCCCCCCTGCTCGCCGTCGTCGGCGGCTCCACCGGCGCGGGCAAGTCCACGCTGGTCAACGCCCTGCTGCGCGACAAGGTCGCGGTGGCCTCGGCGATCCGGCCCACCACCCGCCGCCCGCTGCTGGTCCACCACCCCGACGACGCCGCCTGGTTCGCCGACGACCGGATCCTGCCCGGCCTGGCGCGGGTCACCCTCGCGCCCGGCGCGCCGGCCGCCCCGGTCACCGGCGAGGGCGCCCACCACGAGCTGGAGCTGCGGGACTCGGCCGAGCTGCCGCCGGGGCTGGCGCTGCTCGACGCCCCCGACATCGACTCCGTGGTCACCGAGAACCGCCAGCTGGCCAACCAGCTGCTCGCCGCCGCCGACCTGTGGGTGTTCGTCACCACGGCCGCCCGGTACGGCGACGCCATCCCGTGGGCGCTGCTCGCCGAGGCGGCCGCCCGCCGCATCGTCGTCGCCGTCGTCCTCGACCGGGTCCCCACCGGGGTCAGCGCCGAGGTGCGCCAGGACCTCGCCGCGCGGCTGGAGGAGGAGGGCCTGGGCCGGGCGCCGCTGTTCTTCATCCGGGAGACCGCCCTCGACGCCGACGGGCTGCTGCCCGCCGCCGACGTCGCCTCCCTGCGCGGCTGGCTGCACGGCATCGCCGCCGACGCCGGCTCGCGGGCGTCGGTGGCCCGCCAGACCCTCGGCGGGGCCGTGGACGCCGCCCTCGAGCGGGCCGCCACGGTGGCCGACGCCGCCCGCGCCCAGATCGGCGCCCAGAACGCCCTCACCGCCCAGGTGGACGAGGCCTACGCGCAGGCCCACCAGCGCCTCATGGCCGCCACCGCCGACGGCGCGATGCTGCGCGGGGAGGTGCTCGCCCGCTGGCAGGAGTTCGTCGGCACGGGGGAGTTCTTCCGGTCCGTGGAGGCCCAGGTCGGCCGCGTCCGCGACCGCATCGGCAGCTTCTTCCGCGGCCGGCCCGCCCCGGCCGAGCAGGTCGGGGTCGCCATCGAGACCGGGCTGCAGACCCTGCTCGTGGCCGAGGCCGCCCGGGCCGCCGCCGACGTCGACCACGCCTGGCGCCTCGAGCCGGGCGCCCGCACGGTGCTGGCCCGGGCCACCGCGGCGCTGACCCCCGAGGACCAGCTCGTCGACCAGGCCTCGGCGCAGGTGCGCGGCTGGCAGGGCGACCTGCTGGGCATGGTCCGCGCCGAGGGCGCCGACAAGCGGTTCACCGCGCGCATGCTCTCCTTCGGCGTCAACGGCCTGGCCATCGCGCTCATGGTGGTCCTCTTCGCCTCCACCGCGGGCCTGACCGGCGCGGAGATCGCCATCGCCGGCGGCACCGCCGTCGTCGCCCAGAAGCTCCTCGAGGCGGTCTTCGGCGACGACGCCGTGCGCAAGATGACCCAGGCGGCCCGCGCCGACCTCCACCGCCGCGCCGGAGAGTTCCTCGCCGCGCAGGCGGCCGCCTACCGCGGCGCCCTCGCCGAGCTGGCCGTCGACCCGGACGCGCCGGACCGCATCGGGGCCGCCGTCACCGCCGTGCGCGCCGCCCGGCGGGCGGAGGCGGGCCTGTGAGCGCGCGCCGCCGCCGGCAGGCCGACCCGGCCGCCGCCCTCCCGCGCGACCTGTCCCTGCTCGGCGAGGCGGTCGAGCTGGCCGACGGGCACCTGCCCGCCGACGACGTCGAGGCGGTCCGGGCGCTGCTCGCCCGCGCGGAGGAGCGGCAGAACCTGGCCACCGGACGGACGGTCGTCGCCCTGCTCGGGGCCACCGGCTCGGGCAAGTCCTCCCTGTTCAACGCCCTGCTCGGGCGCGAGGTGGCCCGGGTGGCCGCCCGGCGGCCCACCACCCACCAGCCGCTGGCGGCGGTGTGGGGCGACGACGACGCCGCCGACCTGCTCGACTGGCTCGGCGTGCCCGAGCGCACCCTGGCCGGCGACGGGCCCGGCGGCCTCGTCCTGCTCGACCTGCCCGACATCGACTCCACCGTGGCCGACCACCGGCGGGTGGCCGCGCGCATGGCGGGCCGCGTGGACGTGCTCGTGTGGGTGCTCGACCCGCAGAAGTACGCCGACGGGATCGTGCACGAGGACTTCCTCGAGCCCATGGCCGCGCACGCCGACGTCACGCTGGTGGCGCTCAACCAGGTCGACACCCTGCCCGCGGGGGAGCGTGCGGCCGTGCTGGCCGACCTGACCCGGCTGCTCGCCCGCGACGGGCTCGACGGGGTGGAGGTGCACGCCGTCTCGGCCCGGGAGGGCACCGGGGTGCCCGAGCTGCGCGAGCGGATCGCCGCCGTCGCCGAGGGGCGCCGGGCGGCCCAGCTGCGCCTGGCCGCCGACGTGCGCACCGCCGCCGCGGAGCTCGCGCGCGCCGCGGAGACCGACCCGGCCGGGGCGCCGGCCGAGGTCGGGGACGCCGCCGTGGCCCGGCTCGTCGGCGCCGCGGCCAAGGCCGCCGGCGTGGACGCCGTCCGCGACGCGACCCGCGGGTCCTACGTGCGCGCCGCCCGCCGGCACGTCGGCTGGCCGCCGGTGCGGTGGGTGGCCCGGCTGCGCCCGGACCCGCTCAAGCGGCTGCACCTGGGCGCCCAGGCGGAGGACGTCCGGCTGGCCCGGACCTCGCTGCCCGGACCCACCCCGGTGCAGGAGGCGGCGGTGCGCGCGGCCGCGCACGCCCTGGTCGCCGGCGGCACCACGCACCTGCCGGGACAGTGGCGCGCCGACGTCCTCGAGGACGTCACCGCGCGGATCCCCGCCCTGGTGGACTCCCTGGACCAGCGGGTGGCCGGCGCCGAGCTCGAGCAGACCCGCCGCCCCGCCTGGTGGCGGGTGCTGGGCGTGCTGCAGTGGCTGTTCCTGCTCACCGCGATCGCCGGCGCGGCCTGGCTGGGGGTGCTCGCCGCCCTGGCGTACCTGCGCCTGCCCGAGCCGGTCACGCCGACGGCCGGCCCGCTGCCCTGGCCGACCGTCCTGCTCGGCGGCGGCCTGGTGGTCGGGCTGGTGCTGACGCTCGTCGGGTCCGTGGCCGCGCGGGTCGGCGCCCGGCGCCGCGCCCGCCGCGTCGAGCGACGGCTGCGGGAGGCGGTCGACCAGACCGTGCGCGAGCAGGTGGTCGGCCCGCTCGCGGAGCAGCTGGCCGAGTTCTCCCGGTTCGCCGGCGCGCTGGGCGAGCTGTCGCGCTGACCTCGTGGTCTCGGCCGCGGCCCCCGGAGGGGCCGGCGGGCCGGTCGGGCCGCGACGTGGGCACCGGGTGGGACCGGTCACGCCGCGCCCTGCGCGGTCAGGGGCGGTGCCGACGGCCGCGGTTCTGGCCGGGACCGTCCGCTGACAGGGCCGTCAGGAGCGCGCTTCCCGTGTCGCACCTGCGTGGTTAGCGTGGTGGCTTCCGTGCGGCCGTGCTCGACCCCGCTGGTGCAGAGAGGTCCCGTCTTGCGGTCGCGCAGGTGACGTCCTCGACGCAGCGGGAGGAGCCCGCCATGACCGAGCGAGCCGCGCACGAGCGGGTGAGCCCGCCCCCAGGGTCTTCGGACCGCCGCCCCGCGCCGGGCACCGCCGCCGCGGAAGCCGGCCAGGCGCAGCTCCGGTCGACCGGCGCGCCGGGCAAGCCGCGGTTCCTCGGCGTCGACGTCACCCGGGGGGTGGCGCTGGTGGCGATGCTCGCCGCGAACGTCTGGACGCCGCTGGGACCCGACGGCGGACCCTCGCTGGCCGGCATGACGGTGACCGGGCGCTCCGCGACCTTGTTCGTCATGGTCGCGGGGATCAGCCTGGCCTTCATCAGCGGCGGCCGGCACCCCATGGAAGGCCGCGCCCGCCGGGCGGCCCGGGCCAACATCGCCGCCCGGGCCGTGCTGATCGGGGCCATCGGCCTCGCGCTGGGTTACGTCGCGACGATCTCGGTGATCCTGGCCTACTACGGCGCGTTCTTCCTCCTCGCCATCCCGCTGGTCGGCCTGCGCCCACGCACGCTGGCCGCCATCGCCGGGGGGCTGGTCGTGGTCAGCCCCCTGATCCTGCTGGCGTCGTACGCGCTGGACTGGGACGAGGCGTTCAACCAGCTCACGCTGACCTCACCTTTCACCGACCCGATCGGCTTCGTCCAGCAGCTCCTGGTGACCGGCGACTTCCCGGCCGTGACGAACATGGCCTACATCTGCGTCGGCATGGCCATCGGCCAGCTCAACCTGTCCTCCGCCAAGGTGGCCGTCCGGCTGCTCGTCGGCGGCCTGACGACGGCCCTGGTCGCCTGGTCCGTCTCGTGGCTGCTCCTGTACCCCCTGGGCGGCGTGCAGCACCTCCTCGCCGCGGGGGCGGGCACGACGCCGGCCCAGGTCGTCTGGGACGGCGACGAGGTGCCCTCGTGGTGGTGGCTCGCCCTCAACGTCCACCACTCGGGCACACCGCTCGACATGCTGTACACCCTGGGCTGCGCCGTCGCGGTGCTCGGTGCCGTCCTGCTGGTCACCCGGCTGCCCTCCGCGCGGCGCCTGCTGTGGCCGATCGGGGTGGCCGGGGCGATGACGCTGACCATCTACTCCGCCCATACGCCGTTCGCACAGTCCGACCTGGTGGCCGCCCCCCTGGCCCGGTACCTCATCATCATCGGCGTGGCCCTGCCCTTCGCCGTTCTGTGGCACAGGTACCTCGGGCAGGGCCCGCTGGAGCGGTTCGTGGCGGCCGGAGCGAACCGGGCCCGGGCCGCGGTGCTGGCCGCCCCGGACCGTCACGAGGCGGCCACCGGTCCGGGAGCGCCGGGGTAGGGACGGCGAACGCCCCGCCGCGGCGAGCCGAGACGGGGCGTTCGTTAAGAGGTGCGGGTCAGTGCCCGCGGCGCGGGCCGCCGGCGGGCCGGGAGGGGCGCAGGCCCCGCTCGCCGCGGCCGGGCTTGTCCCAGCCGCCGTGACCGCCGTGCTTGTGCCCCTTGCCGCCGCGCGGGCCCTCGTCGGGGCGGATGCGCAGGGCGCGGCCGGCGACCTTGGCGGCGCCGATGCGCCGGGTCGTCTCGGGGGAGAGGTCGCCGCTGATCTCCACGAGGGAGAAGCTCGGGAAGATGTCGATCTTGCCCAGGTCGGAGCCGCGCAGGCCGCCCTCGCCGGTGATCGCGCCGACGATGGCGCCGGGCTGGACGCCGTCCTTGTGGCCGACCTCGACGCGGTAGCGCACCCCGGCCACCCGGGGCCGGCGGCCGCCGCGCTCGGCGGCGCCGCGGGCCTGCTTGGGCGCGAAGCCCTCGTCGAAGGTGGCGCCGAGGAACGTGCCGTCCTCGTCCACCCGCTCCTCGCGCCGCACCCGCGGGCCGTCCTCGTCGCGGCGGCGGGGCCCGTCGTCGCCCACGGCGAGGGCGACGAGGGTGGCGGCGACCTCGGTGAGGTCGAGCCCGGACTCCTCGACGTAGGCGGCGACGGCGTCGCGGTACATCTCCAGCCGGCCGGCCTCGTGGCGCACGGCCACCTTGCCGAAGAGCTGCTCGGCGCGGTGCCGGGAGACGTCCGCCGGCGTCGGGAGGGCGACCTCCTCGAGGGTCGAGCCGGTGGCCCGCTCGATCTGGACCAGGCGGCCCCGCTCGCGCGGGGTCAGGAAGGTCAGCGCGGTGCCGGTGCGGCCGGCGCGGCCGGTGCGGCCGATGCGGTGGACGTAGGCGTCGTTCTCCCGCGGCACGTCGAAGTTGACGACCAGGCCGATGCGCTCGACGTCGAGGCCGCGGGCGGCGACGTCGGTGGCCACCAGGACGTCGAGGGAGCCGTTGCGCAGGCGCTCGACGAGCTTCTCGCGCTCCTTCTGCGGCACGTCGCCGGAGAGGGCGGCGGCCTGGATGCCCTTGCCGGCGAGCTCGAGCGCGACCTCCTCGGCGGTGCCCTTGGTGCGCACGAAGACGATGGCGGCGTCGGCCTCGGTGGTGGCCAGCACGCGGCTGAGCGCCCCGACCTTGTGCTTGAACGGCACGACGGCGTAGGTCTGGTGGACCGTGGAGACGGTGGACGCGGGCCGGGTGACGGCGACGCGGACGGGGTTGTTCAGGTGGGTGGCCGCCACCTTCTTGATGGCGGCGGGCATCGTGGCCGAGAACAGGGCGGTGCGGCGCGAGGTCGGCACGTGACCGGCGATCACCTCGACGTCCTCGGCGAAGCCCATGCGGAGCATCTCGTCCGCCTCGTCCATGACGAGGAAGCGCACGCCGGAGAGGTCCAGGCTGCCGCGCTCGATGAGGTCCATGATGCGTCCCGGCGTGCCGACGACGACCTGAGCGCCGTCCCTGAGCGCGCGCAGCTGCGGCACGTAGCTCGACCCGCCGTAGACCGGCAGGACGACCAGGTCACGGGTGCGGTGCGCGAAGGACGCGACGGCGTCGGACACCTGCATCGCGAGCTCGCGGGTGGGGGTGAGGACCAGGGCCTGCACCGCGCGGTCCTTCGGGTCGACGGCGGCCAGCAGCGGCAGGCCGAACGCGGCGGTCTTGCCGGTGCCGGTCTGGGCGATGCCGACGACGTCGCGGCCGCCGAGCAGGACGGGGATGGCCTCGGCCTGGATGTCGGTGGGGGTGGTGAAGCCGAGGTCGGAGACGGCGGCGAGCAGGTCGGCCGGCAGGCCGAGGTCGGCGAAGGTCACCGCGTCGGCGGTGGCGTCGTCGTCGGCGTCGGCCTCCGTCTCGACGGCGGACTCGGCCTCGGCGTCGGCGTCGGCCTGGGCCTCGGTGGTCGTGGCGGCCTCGTCGGCGGAGGCGGCGCTCATCAGGGCGGAGACGTCCTCGGGGACGGCGAGCTCGACGGCGTCGTCGGTCGGGAGGGCAGCGTAGGCAGGGGTGGTCAAAGGAGATACCCATCGTCAGCGGAGTGCGGGTGACTTCGCCAGGTCGGCGACCCACCATCCGCGCGAGCGGCCCCACCACGCGACACTTCCGCACGGGGCCTGGGCGGTCTCGTTCACTCCAGGAGCCTCTAGGTTATCGGCCGCAGCTGCTCCGTGGCGCGGGCGGGGCCGGTGACCTCAGGCACAAGGGCCCTGGCACGCCGGGTCCACACCGACAGTCTCGGGCATGGGGCCTCAGTGCGCGGGGTCGCCACCCGCGGCCCGGGCACCGGCCACGGCCGCGAGCACGCCGAGCCCGGCGGCCAGGAGCAGGGCGGCGAGATAGCCCTCGGTGCCGCCGGCCCCGACCAGGGTGGTGAACAGCGCGCCCGCGCCGGCCAGGCCGAGCGCGGCGCCGAGCCCGTCGGAGATCTGGAGCGCGGAGCTGACCTGGCCGTGCTGCTCCGCCGGCGTGGCCTGCAGCACGAGCACGGAGAGCGCGGGGAAGACCAGGCCCATCCCGCAGCCCGCGACGGTCCACCCGACGATGACCAGCCACGCGGGCACGCCGGGCAGCGTCGCGGCGGCGGTGACCAGGGTGCCGAGGGTGAGGATGGCCGGCCCGGCCCAGGTGATCTGGGAGCGGCGGCGCGGGTCCTGGATCCGGCCCTGCACCTGGGACCCCAGCGCCCAGGTGACCGAGCTGGCGGTGAGCACGAGGCCGGCCACCGGGATGTCCCAGCCGTGCTCGCGCACGAGCAGCAGCGGCAGCAGCACCTCGGCGCTGATGAAGGTCGCGTTCAGCAGCCCGCGGCAGGCCACGGCGGCGGGCACGCCCCGGCGGAGCCGGGCGGTGCCGGCCGGGAGCAGGACCGGCGCGGCCACCACGAGGACGACCACCGCGCCCGCCGCGGCCGCCAGCGCCCAGGCGCTGCGCTCGGCGCCGGCCACCTGCAGCACCCCCGCGGCGAGCCCGGCGCCGAGGGCGGCGAGCAGCAGGCGGCGGGTCCGGCGCCGACCACCGCTGGTGCGCGGCGCGCCGTCGCGGCCGACGCGGCGCAGCAGCGGCACGAGCGCGAGCGAGACGGCCACGGTCAGGGTCGGCACGGCCAGGAAGATCCAGCGCCACGAGGCGTGCTCGACGACCAGCCCGGCGATCCCCGGCCCCACCAGGCCCGGCACCACCCACGCGGCGGCGAACGCGGCGAAGAAGCGCGGCTGGCGCGCCTGCGGCACCAGCGCCCCGACGAGCACGTACAGCGGGACGAGCAGCAGCCCGCCGCCGAAGCCCTGGATCGCCCGGCCGACGGCGAGGACCTCCATGCTCGGGGCGAGCCCGGCGACCACGAGCCCGGCGCAGAACGCGGCGATGCCGGCCACGAGGGAGCCGCGCGGCCCCCGGGCGTCGCTCCACGCCCCGCCGACCGCGGTGGCGACGAGCTGGGCGGCGAGGGGTGCGCCGCTGGCGACGGCGTAGAGGTGCAGGCCGCCGAGGTCCGCCGTGACCGCCGGCATGGCGGTGCCCACGGCCAGGGCCTCGAACGCCACGAGCGTGATGAGCGAGACGGAGCCGACGAGCAGCAGCCGGACGAGGTCGGGGCCGGCCGCATCCGGGGGCTGCGGTGCCGCGGGGGCTTGGTGCGGGGCGCGGG
Source organism: Georgenia thermotolerans (assembly GCF_009193185.1). Taxonomy (GTDB): domain Bacteria; phylum Actinomycetota; class Actinomycetes; order Actinomycetales; family Actinomycetaceae; genus Georgenia; species Georgenia thermotolerans. The sequence goes on from NZ_VUKF01000062.1 coordinate 11,788, forward strand.
CCCGCCGGCCTGCGCCGTCGCTGTCGTGCACGGGGACGATGATGGCGCAGGCGCCGCGCCCGGGGCGAACGCCGCGCGGCGCTGTGCCGCGGGCCACGGGCGCTGTGCTGCGGGCCACCGGCGCTGTGCCGTGGGCCACGTGCGCTCCGCCCGGGCGCGGCGAGAGGCGGCCACTAAGATTCTCGGAGCGCCCGCCCGTCTAGCGGTGCGCCCGACCGTTGGAAGGAAATCCGTGCTCCGCACCCACACCGCCGGCTCCCTGCGCGCCAGCGACATCTCGTCCACCGTCACCCTCACCGGCTGGGTCGACCGGCGCCGCGACCACGGCGGCGTGGCGTTCATCGACCTGCGCGACGCCTCCGGCATCGCCCAGGTCGTCATCCGTGACGAGGCCGTCGCGCACGAGCTGCGCAGCGAGTTCGTCCTCCAGGTCACCGGCGAGGTGGCCCGCCGTCCGGAGGGCAACGCGAACCCCAACCTCCCGACGGGCGAGATCGAGGTCATCGCGCAGGACGTCGTCGTGCTCAACAAGGCCGACGCGCTGCCCTTCCAGGTCTCCGAGCACGCCGAGGACTCCGGCCAGGTCGGGGAGGAGGCGCGGCTGAAGTACCGCTACCTCGACCTGCGGCGCAAGCCCCAGCAGCACGCGCTGCGGCTTCGCGCCAAGGTCAACCAGGCCGCCCGCCGGGTGCTCGACGGCCAGGACTTCGTCGAGATCGAGACCCCCACGCTCACCCGGTCCACCCCCGAGGGCGCCCGCGACTTCCTCGTCCCGGCCCGCCTCGCGCCGGGCAGCTGGTACGCCCTGCCGCAGTCGCCGCAGCTGTTCAAGCAGCTGCTCATGGTGGCCGGCATGGAGCGCTACTACCAGATCGCGCGCTGCTACCGCGACGAGGACTTCCGCGCCGACCGGCAGCCGGAGTTCACCCAGCTCGACGTCGAGATGAGCTTCGTGGACCAGGACGACGTCATCGCCGTCGCCGAGGAGGTCCTCGCCGAGCTGTGGAAGCTCATCGACGTCGAGATCCCCCGGCCCATCGCCCGCATGACCTACAAGGAGGCGATGGAGAAGTACGGCACCGACAAGCCGGACCTGCGCTTCGGCCTGGAGCTGACCGACCTCACCGAGTACTTCAAGGACACCCCCTTCCGGGTGTTCCAGAGCCCCTACGTCGGCGCCGTCGTCATGCCCGGCGGGGCCTCCCAGCCGCGCCGGACCTTCGACGCCTGGCAGGACTGGGCCAAGTCCCGCGGCGCCAAGGGCCTGGCCTACGTCACCGTCGCCGAGGACGGCACCCTGGGCGGCCCGGTCGCCAAGAACCTCTCCGACGCCGAGCGCGAGGGCCTGGCCGCCGCCGTCGGCGCCAAGCCCGGCGACTGCGTGTTCTTCGCCGCCGGCCGCGCCTCCGACGCCCGCGCCCTGCTCGGCGCCGCGCGCCTGGAGATCGGCCGCCGCGTCGGCCTGATCGACGAGGACGCGTGGGCCTTCGTCTGGGTGGTCGACGCCCCGCTGTTCAAGCCCACCGGGGAGGACGACGACGTCGCGCTGGGCCACAGCGCCTGGACCGCCGTCCACCATGCCTTCACCTCCCCGACGCCGGAGTGGATCGACCGGTTCGAGGAGTCCCCGGGCGAGGCGCTGGCCTACGCCTACGACATCGTCTGCAACGGCAACGAGATCGGCGGCGGGTCCATCCGTATCCACCGCCGGGACGTGCAGGAGCGGGTCTTCAACGTCATGGGCATCGGCGAGGAGGAGGCCCAGGAGAAGTTCGGCTTCCTGCTCGACGCGTTCAAGTTCGGCGCCCCGCCGCACGGCGGCATCGCCTTCGGCTGGGACCGGATCGTCTCCCTGCTCACCCACTCGGACTCGATCCGCGACGTCATCGCCTTCCCCAAGTCCGGCGGCGGCTACGACCCGCTGACCCAGGCGCCCGCCCCGATCACCCCGGAGCAGCGCAAGGAGGCCGGCGTCGACGCCCAGCCCAAGCCCAAGGAGCAGGACAAGGCCAAGGATGAGGCCACGGTCTGACGGCCTGAGCACCACCACCACGGCCAGCGGCGAGGAGCTCCTCGGCCGCTGGCCGTTCTGGCGCGCCAACCGCGGTCACTACCCCCTCGCCGAGGCGTGGGGCGCACCCGGCGGGCGGGCCGCACTGGCGCTGTGCGTGGGCGAGCGCCGGCGGCTGCTCGTCGGTCTCGGGACGCCCGAGCACCTCGCGCCCCTCGTCGCGGCCACGGAGCTGCCGGCCGTCGACCACGTCATCCTCACCCGCGGCACCTGGGGCCGGCTGACCGCCCCGGAGCGGCAGCGCACGGCGCTGACGCTCGCGCGCGACTGGGACTGGATGTCGACCGACCGGCCCCCGGCGGCCCAGCCGGGGGAGGACCGGGTCGGCCCCCTGCCCGGTCGGCTCGACGACGTCCACGCCGTCCTCGCCCGTGCCTATCCCGAGCGCGGCGCCCGCCCCGGCGACGCCGAGCTGGACTGGTGGGGCTACCCCGCGCCGGACGGCACGCTCACCGGGGTGCTGGCGGCCGAGGTGCCCGGGCCCGGCGCGGGGGAGGGCGCGGTCGTGCCGGCAGGTGCGGGTGTCCACCTCTCCGCCGTCGCGGTCGATCCCGCCCACCGCCGCGGCGGGGTCGCCCGCACGATGGTCGCCGCCGTCACCCGGCGGGCGCTGGAGCGTGCCCCGGTGGTCCACCTCGGCATCTGGGCCGACCACGACGGCGCGCGCCGGCTCTACGCCAGCCTCGGGTTCGCCGTCGGGCAGGAGTTCGAGGGGCTGGACCCGCGATGACACCGCGTCCGACCGGTCGCCCCCTCACCCGCCGCGCGGTGCTCGCCGGGCTCGGGGCGGCGCTGGTCACGGCCGGGTGCGCGGCCCGCCCCGGGAAGGACGACGCGCCGTCGCCGACGCCGGCGCCCACGCCGACGGCGTTCGCCCACCCCTGGGGGCCCGGCCCCGAGGAGGTCGCGGCCGCCACGCGCGCCGCCGCGGCGATGAGCCCGGAGGAGGTCGCCGGGCAGGTCATCGTCGGGCGGCTGCACGGCACCGACCCCCGCGAGGCCGCCGACCTGGTGAGCGAGCTGCACCTGGCCGGCGTGATGATCACCGGCAGCAGCGTGGCGAGCCTGGAGCAGGTCCGCGCGCTGAGCGCCGGCGTGCACGCCGCCGTCGCCGCCGACGGGCGGGACTGGCCCGGGCTGGTGAGCACGGACAACGAGGGCGGCGCCGTCCAGCGCATGTCCGGCGCCGACGGGCCGTGGACCACCTTCCCGCCCTTCGCCGTGGCCGGCCGGGCCCCGGCCGACGTCGTCACCACCGCCTACGCCGCCATGGCGCGCGAACTGCGCGCCTCCGGGCTCACCGTGGACTGGGCGCCGGTGGCGGACGTGACCGTGCCGGACCAGGACGTCACCATCGGCTCCCGGTCCGCCGGGACCGACCCCGCCCGGGTCTCCGGCACGGTGGTCGCCGCCATGGAGGGCTTCCTCGACGGCGCGGTGCTGCCCGCGGTCAAGCACTTCCCGGGCCACGGCGCGCTGACCACGGACTCCCACGAGGCGCTGCCCGTGCAGGACGCCACGGCCGCCGAGCTGCGCGCCCACGACCTGCCGCCCTTCCGGGCCGCGGTGGACGCCGGCGTCCCGATGGTCATGCTCGGCCACGTCGACGTCACCGCGTGGGACCCCGGCGTGCCCGCGTCGGTCTCGCCCGCGGCGTACCGGGTGCTGCGCGAGGACCTCGGCTTCTCCGGCGTGGCCGTCACCGACAGCCTGGGCATGGGGGCACTCGGCGCGGTCGGCGGCCCGGGGGAGGTCGCCGTCGCCGCGCTCGAGGCGGGTGCGGACCTGCTGCTCAACCCCGCCGACAACGCCGCCGCGCAAGCCGCCGTGGTCGCCGCGATCAAGGACGGGACCCTCGACCGCGCCCGGGTGGACGAGGCCGCCGGCCGGGTCATCGCCCTGCTGCGCCACCAGGACGCGCTCGCCGCGGCGGCCGGGCCGGTCGGTCCGGAGGACGTCGGTGGTGCGGCGCCTGCCGCCGCGGCGCTGCGCGCGGCCGGCGAGGCGGCGGGGTAGGGGCGCCGTCGGGCCGGGCGTCAGGGCGTGGGATGCCGCGCGTCGTAGGCGAGGAAGCCGCGCTGCCACCGGGCCAGGGCGAGGACCGCGAGGACGCAGGCCACCCCGCCGGCGACGATCGCGGCCCACTCGGTCCACGCCGTGGCCAGCGACCCGGACACGAGGTCGCCCACGCGCGGGCCGCCGGCCACGACGACGATGAACACGCCCTGGAGGCGCCCGCGCAGGTGGTCCGGCGTCGCCGCCTGCAGGATCGTGTTGCGGAAGACCGAGGAGACGGAGTCGGCGGCGCCGGCGGCGGCCAGGAAGGCGGCGGCGAGCCACAGCGCGTGCGTGGGCTCGAGGGCCCGCCCGGCCAGCAGCACGCTGAGCCCGAAGCCCACCACGGCCACGCCCCAGGCCACGACCGCCAGGACCACCGCCCGGCCCTGGCGGACCACGTGCCCCAGCGGCCCGGAGAGGACCATCGCGGCCAGCGCGCCCACCGCGATGGCCGCGCTCATCAGTCCCACCATGGCGGCGCCGCCGCCGAAGGCCACGAGCGCCACCGCGGGGAACAGCGCCCGCGGCTGGGCGAGGATCATCGCGCAGAAGTCGGCGAGGAAGGTCATGCGGACGTTGGGCCGGGTGCTGAGGAAGCGCAGCCCGTCGAGCACGCTGCGCAGGCCCGGGACCCGGCGGGCGGGCGCGCCGTCGGCGTCCGGCTCCGGCGGCACGGGCCCCAGGCGTGCCAGCCCCCACATGGCGAAGGCGAACAGCACTGCGTCCAAGCCGTAGGTGAGCACGTACCCGCTGCGGTCGATGAGCACGCCCGCGAGGAGCGGACCCACCGTCAGGGCGGCGTTCATGGCGCCGACGTTGAGGGCGTTCGCCGCCGGGAGCAGGTGCAGCGGCAGCAGCCGCGGGTAGATCGCGGACCGGGCGGGGCTGATGACCGCGAAGCCGGCGTTGGTGACGGCGACCAGGGCGTAGAGCACCCAGGGGTTGGTGTTGCCCAGCGCGGCCTGGACGGTGTTGAGGATCGCCCCCACCCACAGGGCCGCGCCGCCGAGCATGGCGACGGTGCGCCGGTCGTGCGTGTCCACCAGCGCCCCGCCGTACAGGCCGAGTACCACGATCGGCACGAGCGCGAACACCCCGACCAGGCCCACCGAGAACGAGCTGCCGGTCATCTCGTAGACCTGCAGCCCGATGGCCGTCGTCGCGAGCTGGGTGCCGATGCCCGACAGCGTGAACCCCGTCCACAGCCGGCGATAGGCCGGGTTGACCCGCAACGGGGTCAGGTCGAGGAGCAGCGGCACGGGCCGGGCCTCAGTGCACGATCTTGAGCCGGCCGTACACGCGCGCCAGCGGCGCCGGCGCCCACCAGTTCCACCGGCCGAGCAGCGTCATCGTGGCCGGCACGAGCAGCATGCGCACGAGCGTGGCGTCGACCAGCACGGTCACGGCGAGGGCCACGCCGACCTGCTTGATGACGATGAGGTCGCCGGCGACGAACCCGGCGAAGACCGCCACCACGATGAGCGCCGCGGAGGTGATGATCCGCCCGGAGCGCTGCAGGCCGTGGACGACGGCGTCGTCGTTGCTGTAACCGGCGTCCCAGTACTCCTTGATCCGCGAGAGCAGGAACACCTCGTAGTCCATGGCCAGGCCGAACCCGAACGCCACGACCACGGCCACGACGTAGGACTCCAGGCCGCTCAGCGGGGTGAAGCCCAGCAGGCCGGCGCCGTGGCCCTGCTGGAAGACCCAGACCGTCACGCCGAGGGAGGCGCTCAGAGACAGGACGTTGACCAGGATCGCCTTGACCGGCACCAGGACGGAGCCGGTCATGAGGAAGAGCAGCACCAGGACGGCGACGACGACGATGCCGCCCGCCACCGGCAGGCCCTGGACGAGCGCGGCGTTGAAGTCGATCTGGTTGGCCGCCTGCCCCACCACCCAGGTCGGGTAGCCCGGGTCGAGGTCGCGGATGTCCCGCACCACGGCGGCGGCCTCGGCGCTGCCGGCGTCGTCGGTGTCGACGAAGACGCTGAGCACGGTGTAGCCGTCGGCCGCGACCGGCGGGGCGACCTGCGTGACGTGGGGCACGGCGCCGACCTGCTCGGCCAGCCCGGCGGCGTCCTCGACGTCGGTGCGCGCGACGACGGTGACGTCCGGGGCGGCGGCGGCGGGGTAGTCGGCGGCGAGGATGCGCAGGTACTCGCGCTGGGGCGAGGCCGACGGCAGCAGCTCGGCGGTGGAGTTGCGCATCTGCAGCCCGGCCACGGGGGAGGCCAGCAGGGCGAGCACGGCCACCGAGCCGACGAGCACCAGCCACGGGTGGTCGTGGACGCGGCGCGCGAGGCGGGAGAAGACGCCCTCCTCGGGGGCGACGTCGCCCAGGCCGTTGACCAGGCGGCGCAGACCCGGCACGCGGCTGAGGACCGACGGGCGGAGCATCCGCGCGCCGAGGACCGTCAGCACGGCGGGGACGAGGGTGATCGCGGAGAGCACCGCGAGCAGCACGACCGCCACGCCGGCGGCGGAGATCGAGCGCAGCACCTCCGGGCGCATGAGGAGCAGCCCGGCGACGGCGAGGGCCACGGTGACCGCCGAGAAGGCGACGGTCCGCCCGGCGGTCGCCACGGCGGTGCGCACGGCCTGCTCGACGAGCTGGCCGCCCGGGCGCCGCCGCCGGCGGCGCAGCCCGGTGGCGGGGGTCTCGGCCGCCGCGGCGCTGGCGGCGGCGGTCAGACGGTGGGCCTCCTCCCGGAAGCGGGAGACGATGAGCAGCCCGTAGTCGACCGACAGGCCGAGCCCGAGGACCGTCACGACGTTGATGACGAAGGAGTCGATGTCCATCGCGTACGTCAGCGCGAGCACCACGCCCAGCCCGCCGACGATGGAGGCCAGCGCCCCGACGAGGGGGATGCCGGCGGAGAGGAACCCGCCGAAGACGACGACCATGATGAGCAGCGCCACCGGCAGGGCCACGACCTCCCCGGTCACCAGGTCCTCGCGCACCTGGTCGACGATCTCCTGGGCGAAGATCGGCGTGGAGCTGGTGATGCCGGTGATCCCCGGGGCGACGTCGGCGAGCTCGCCCGGCACGGCGTCGAGGCGGTCGACGACGGCGTCGTGCGCGCTCTCCTTCGCCTGGTCCTTCAGGCCGTGGTCGAGCATGACGACGACGAGGAAGCCGTCCTTGGCGGTGGAGACCAGCCCGGCGGCGGCGGGGTTGGTGATCCCGCCCGGCAGGAGGAAGGGGTCCACGACCGTGTCGACGCCGGCGATGGCGGTGAGGTCCTCGTGCGCCGGCCGCAGCGCCTCGCCGAGCGCGGTCACCTGGGCCTCGTCGCCGAGGTCGGCGCCGCGCACCAGGAGGGTGATCTCGGTGCCCGTGTTCTCGGCCTCGGAGAGGATCTCCCGGCCCGCCTGGCTCTCGGACCCCGGGACGGCGGGCTCGCCGGTGCGGAGGCGGTCGAAGAGGCCCTGCCCGGTGACGCCGGCCAGCGCCGTCAGCACGCAGACGAGGGCGATGACGGCCCATGCGGCGATGATCGTACGGGGGCGGCGGGTGACCACGCGGCCGAGACGGTCGAACACGGTGCACAGTCTCGCACCGGGCCGCCCCCGTCCCGGTGCGGCTGTCCGCGAACCGGTCGAGAGCGGTCCGTGGCGGGTGCGGGACCGGCGTCCTCACGGGTCGGAGACTGGCCATGGCGGGGCCCGCCCGGCGTGTCGCGTCCCCGCGTCCCGACCCCGGCGGTCATGACGGCTGGGCACGGTGATGACGGCTCGTGACGGACTGACGCCTCGCGGCCGAGTTGACGCCTCGTGTGTGATGTCTCAGGACTTCGGTGACGGTTGTTGTCTCAGGACATCGGTGACAGTTGGTGTCTCAGGAGATGGGTGACGGTTGGCGTAGCGGGCCATGAAGCCGCGGGGTTGTCCGTTGCCGACGTAGCGGGTTCCGGGGGCTGGTCGTGGGGTGGTGCGGATGCTCTCACCGTTGGCGTCGAAGAACTCCACGGTGGTCGGGTCCCAGATGATGTGGACGGTCTGGCCGGCGTGGGCCTCGCCGAGCATGAAGCGGGTGCCGATGACGGTGACGACCCCCTTGGCTGTGACCACCCGGGTGGCTTGTCCCTCGGCCTTCGCCAGCGCCGGGGCGTCGGGGATCG
>NZ_VUKF01000063.1 GCF_009193185.1 Georgenia thermotolerans
GGCCGAGCGGGCCGCCCGCCGCGCCGCCGACGCCGAGGCCGCCCTCGCCGTGCTCGCCTCCACCGCTGCGGCCGCCCGGGCGCGCACCGCCCCGGTGGTCGCCGAGGCCACCGAGACCCTGGCCCGCGCCGCCGTCGAGCTCGCCCAGGCGCTGCTCGGCGCCGAGCTGTCCGACGACGACACCTCCGCCCGCACCGCCCTCGCCCGGGCCCTGGGCGAGGCAGGGGACGACGACGTCGTGCGGGTCCGCCTCAACCCCGAGGACCACGCCCACCTGCGCGCCATGCTCGAGGCCCACCCCGGCGAGCTCGACATCCCGGCCGGCGTCGAGCTGGTCCCGGACGCCGCGCTGGCCCGGGGCGACGCCGTCAGCGAGCTGACCGAGGGCTACCTCGACGCCCGCCTCGGCGCGGCGCTGGCCCGCGCCCGCGCCGCCCTGGAGGTGCGGCGGTGACCCTCCTGCTCGACACCCCGCGCTGGGCCCGCACCCTCGCCGCCGCCGCCCCCACCCGCGTGGGCACCGTGCGCTCCGTCGTCGGGCTGTCCATCGAGGTCTCCGGGCTGCCGTGCGCGGTGGGCGACCTCGTGGACATCGACGCCGGCAAGGCGACGATCGGCGCCGAGGTGGTCGCGCTGGAGCAGGCCGTGGCGCGGTGCATGCCGCTCGGCCCGACCGACGGGCTGCGGGTCGGCGCCCCGGTGCGCGGCACCGGCCGGCCGCTGTCGGTGGGCGTGGGCCCCTCGCTGCTGGGACGGGTGCTCGACGGGCTGGGCCGGCCCATCGACGGGCGCGGCCCGGTGGGCGCCGTGGAGACGGTGCCGGTGGCCGGGCATGCGCCGTCGGCGCTGGACCGGGCGCGGGTGGACACGCCGCTGGAGCTGGGCGTGCGGGTCCTCGACACGCTGGTGACGGTCGGGCGTGGACAGCGCATCGGCCTGTTCGCCGGCTCCGGGGTGGGCAAGTCCTCGCTGCTGTCGATGATCGCCCGCGGCACCGAGGCCGCCATCAACGTCATCGCCCTGGTCGGCGAGCGCGGCCGCGAGGTGCGCGAGTTCCTCGAGGACGACCTGGGGCCCGAGGGGCTGGCGCGCTCCGTCGTCGTCGTGGCCACCTCCGACGAGCCGCCGGTGGTGCGCCTGCGCGCCGCCTTCACCGCCACCCGGATCGCGGAGTACTTCCGCGACGGCGGCGCCGACGTCGTGCTCATGATGGACTCCCTGACCCGCGCGGCGATGGCGCAGCGCGAGATCGGGCTGTCGGTGGGGGAGCCGCCCGCCACCCGCGGCTACCCGCCGTCGACCTTCTCCATGCTCGCCCAGCTGCTCGAGCGGGCCGGCACCGGCACGACCGGCTCGGTCACCGGGATCTACACCGTGCTCGTGGACGGCGACGACCACAACGAGCCCATCGCCGACGCCGCGCGCTCGATCCTGGACGGGCACGTGGTGCTGGACCGGTCGCTCGCCGTCGTCGGGCACTTCCCGTCCGTCGACGCCGTCGGGTCCGTCTCGCGCGTGGCCTCCCGGGTCACCAACGGCGAGCAGAAGCGGCTGGCGACGGCGCTGCGCGGGGTGCTCGCCGCGCGCCGGCAGGCCCAGGACCTGCTCGACGTCGGCGCGTACGTGGCCGGGTCCAACCCGCAGGTGGACGCCGCCGTCAACCACGCCGGCGCCATCGACGCCTTCCTGCGCCAGGGCATGGACGAGGCCGCGCCGGCCGAGCGGTCCTGGCAGCAGCTCGCCGCTCTCGTGTCCCAGCTGGGGGTCGCCGCATGAGTACCTTCCGTCTCGCCGGCCTCGGCCGGCTGCGCCGCCTGCAGGAGGACCACGCCGCCGCCGAGCTGGCCCGGCGCGCCACCGACCGCCGCGGCGCCGACCGGCGCACCGCCGAGGCGCGCGACCAGCTCGCCGGCACCGTGCTCGCGGGCACGGCCGACCCCCAGACCTGGCGCGCCGCGGTGGCCGCCCGTGCGGCGACGAGCTCGCTGGTGATCGCCGCGCAGGCCGCCGCGGAGTCCGCGCGGGAGCTGGAGGCCGAGGCGCAAACGCAGTGGACGACGGCACGCAAGCGGTCCAAGACGGTTGAGAAGCTGGCCGAGCGGCACCGCGCGGAGGAGACCGTGGCCGAGCTGCGCGCCGAGCAGCAGGTCCTCGACGAGCTGGCCACCCAGCGGGCGGCCCGGCGGCGGGAGGAGCGGCCGTGAGCGGGGTCGCCGCCGTCCAGGCGCGGATCGGGGCGATCGAGGCGCGCATCGCGCAGGTGACCGGCTCCGTCGCCATGGCGCGAGACGTCAATCTGTCCTCTGCAGCGGGCGCCACGGCCACCTCGGCCACTTCCCCGGCGGTGCAGGGCATCAACTCCGACGCGACGTTCGCCGCGGCGCTGAACAGCGCGATGGCGGCCACCACGGCGTCCTCCGGTACCGGGCTCTCCACGTCCCAGCTGCTCGGCTCGTTCACCGGCGCACCGGCCGGGACCGGGGCGGGGTTCGTGGCCGCGGCGTCGAAGTACCTGGGCGTGCCGTACGTGTGGGGCGGCGAGTCGGCGTCCGGCATGGACTGCTCCGGCCTGGTACAGCGCGCCTTCGCCGACATCGGTGTCTCCGTGCCGCGAACGGCGCGCGAGCAGATGCGAATCGGCACCGAGGTCGGCTCCTTGGCCCAGGCCCAGCCCGGCGACCTCATCGTCACCCGCGGCGGCGGTCACATCGCCATCTACCTGGGCGACAACAAGATCCTCCACGCGCCGCGGCCGGGGGAGAAGGTGTCCGTCCGCGAGCTGTTCGAGACGGACAAGGACATCAACACCATCCGCCGGGTGCTGCCGAGCGGGACGGGGGTCGCCGCCGCTGGTGGTATCAGCGCTGCCACGGGCGCCAACGCCGCGACGGCCGCACTCGCCTCCTTGGCGGTCCCCGGGCTCGGCAGTTCCGGTACGCCGGCGCTCGACCCGGCGCGCCTCGCCCTGCAGCTCTCGACGGGAGGATTGCGATGAGCATCGGCATGCTGCCGCCGGCGCCCACGCCTGCGCCGGCCGCTCCGCCCTCCGCCGCCCGCGGCGCCGCTCGTCCGGGAAGGGGCGACGCGTTCGCCTCGGCCCTGGCTGCCGAGCTGGACCCGCGGGACGCCGGCTCCGCGAAGCCGGACGCCGGCCGCGACGCGAAGCGACCTACTGGACCGCGCCACGGTGAGACCTCGCGGGGCGAACCCGGGCGCGAGCCGGTTGAAGGCACCAGCGGCACACCGTCCGGCGCCACCGACTCGACGACGGGCTCCACCAGCGGCGCGGCCGCGCTCCCGGGTGATGACGGTGTGGTCTTCCCCGGCACACCGTCGATGGAGGCTGCGCCTGCGGTCGCGATGCCAGCGGCAGCGGTGTCGACGCCGTCAGCCGGAGTGGACTCCACCGCGGACGCCGGTGAGGCGCCCGTGCCGGCTGAGGTGGCGACCGCACCAGCGGCTGCTTCCTCCCCGGCAGTGCCGGCGGCGATCGACGGTGAAGCGACCACTGCGACCGGCGGCGAGGCGGTCGCGGACGGCGGGGTCTCGCGGCCGGCGTCGGGCGGCGCTCCAGCTCCAGTTCGGCCTACTGCCGCTCTTCCGGCGGCAGGCGCGGCCGGCCCGTCCGAGGCGCCTGCTGGCGCAGCAGCAACCATCGTCGGTGGTGGCGAGACCGCGCAGGCCTCGGATGCCTCCCTGACGTCGGCCGGGGCCGACGTCGCCCCGGCACCCGCTCCCGGTTCTGTCGCTGCGCCCTCGTCCGCCACCGCTCAGCTCGGCGACGAGAACCCGGCCACGGTCCGAACGAACGGGCCCGTCACGCCGGTCGCCGGGGCGGAGGCAGCAACGGCACCCGCCGATGTTGCGCCCATGCGCGCGTCCGCGGCGGCCTCGGACGCCCCGGTCGCTGTCCAGCCAACCCCCGCCACGCCGTCGGCCAACCCCCAGGTGCTCGTCACCGGCACTGCGGCCGCCGCACCCATCGCGTCGGCGCCCCCGGTGACCGCCGCGACGCCCGTGCCGTTCACCGACCAGATCGTCGGCCCGCTCGCGCGGCTGCGCGAGGCGCCCGAGGGCACCCACGTGCTCACCGTGCACGTCACGCCCGAGGACCTCGGGCCGGTGCGGGTGCGCGCGCACATCACCGGCGAGGGCGTGCGCATCGAGCTGCTCGGCGTCACCGACGCCTCCCGGGAGGCGCTGCGCGTGGCGCTGACCGACCTGCGCCGGGACCTCGCGGCCACCGGTCTCAACGCCGACCTGCAGCTCGGCCAGGACCGCGGGGACCGGCAGTCCGGCCTCCAGGCCGGCGGGCAGGGCCCCGGTGAAGAGCGTGGCCGGGCCGAGGCGCGGCTCGCCCATGCGACCCGCGGCGAGACCGAGGCTGCGCCGTCGTCCACCTCCACCCTTCCGTCCGGTGCCCCGCGCGCCGGCGGGATCGACCTCTTCGCGTAAGGAGACACCATGTCCGTCCCCGCCGTGTCCGGCGCGTCAGACTTCTACGCGAACGTCGGCGCGACCCGCGACACCGCTGCCCCCGCCGCGGCCACGGGGGAGCAGACGCTCGACAAGGACGCGTTCCTCCAGCTGCTGGTCGCGTCGCTGAAGTACCAGGACCCCAGTGCGCCGATGGACACCTCCGAGCTCATGGCGCAGACGACGCAGCTGTCCACCATGGAGCAACTCGTCTCGCTGACGACCATGGCCCAGCAGAGCTTCGCGCTGCAGCAGCGCAGCTCTGCCGCCTCGCTGGTCGGGCAGTACGTCAGCTATGTCGACGACCAGGGCACGACGGTCCAGGGTCTGGTCGAGTCCGTCGACCTCACCGGCCCCGACCCGCTGCTGAAGATCGGCACGGCCCACGTGTCGCTCAGCTACATCTCCGGCGTCGTCAGCAAGCCTGCCGACCCGGCCCCCGACGGCTCCGGCACGCCCGCCGAGCCTGCCCCCGACCCCTCCACCGACGGCGGCCAGACGACGTCGTCCACCGCCCAGGCCTGACCCGCCCCACCAGAAGGGACCTTCCCCATGCTCCGCTCGCTCTTCTCCGGCATCTCGAGCCTGAGGTCGCACCAGACCATGCTCGACGTGACCGGCAACAACATCGCCAACGTCAACACCACCGGCTACAAGGCCGGGCGGACGCAGTTCGAGGACACGCTCTCGCAGGTTATCCAGAACGCCGGGGCGCCGCAGGCGGGCCAGGGTGGCACCAACCCGGCGCAGGTCGGGCTGGGCGTGCAGGTCGCGGCGATCACCAACAACTTCACCGACGGGGCCACGCAGCAGACCGGCAGCCCGCTCGACATGAAGATCACAGGCGACGGGTTCTTCATCATCAACAACGGCACCGAGCAGCTGTACACGCGGGCGGGGGCGTTCACGCTCGACGCACTGGGGCAGCTGACGACGCCGAGCGGGGCGCTGGTGCAGGGGTGGTCGGCGACTGGCGGCGTGGTTAACGCCAACGGTGCGCTCGGCCCGATCACGCTGCCGGTCTCGACAACGATGGGCGCGAAGGCAACCACTGGGTCAGTCTTCTCCGGCAACTTGCCGGTAGATGCCACCAACGGCACCGTGCTCAACCGGGCCGTTGAGGTGTACGACGCCAACGGCACAGCCCACAACCTCGACCTTGTCTTCGAGAAGTCCGGGGCCACCTGGACCATCACTAGCCCGGACGATGCCTCGGTCAACGTCACCCTTACGTCAGACGGCGCAGGAGGTTTCACCCCCGCCGCGACGCCGTTCGACGTGACGGTCGTTCCGGGTCTCACCGTCACAGTGGATCTCAGCACCGTTTCCGGTTATGCCAAGCTCACGACGATCGAGGCCGAGTCCCAAGACGGCATGGGTGCGGGCACGCTGCAGTCCTTCAGCATGAACGCCGACGGCACCCTCATCGGCTCCTTCTCCAACGGGTTCAAGGAGCCTGTTGGGCGCATCGCGCTTGCCAACTTCGCCAACGCGAACGGCCTGGAGAAGGCCGGTGGCACCGGCTTCCGTAGCACGGTGAACTCGGGCGAGGCGCAGGTGGGTGCCGCGGGCACCGGTGGTCGGGGTTCCCTGAGTAGCCGCGCACTGGAGATGTCCAACGTGGACCTCTCCCAGGAGTTCACCAATCTCATCATCGCCCAGCGCGGTTTCCAGGCCGGCTCGCGCGTGATCACCACCTCCGACGAGCTGCTTCAGGAGCTCGTCAACCTCAAGCGGTAATTCCCAAGCCCCATAGACATCACCCCTGCCGTGCATCGATCGCGGCGGGGGTGATGTCGTCTCAGCGGCGTTCCATCGCGCCGAGCACGAATTCCCGCGTCACCGCCGGAGTTCCCGGCAGTTCCACCCGCCGCAGCGCTGCGGTGTCGAAGCCCGCATGGCCAAGTGCGGAGCCGGTGTCCCGGTCGATGTGGCAGCCGCCGCTGAACGCCGGCCAGAGCCGGTCGAGTCGTTGCTGCCGACGCGCGATGCGGCCATCAATACTGCGCACGTGCTCCATCACCAGGAGCTTGCCGCCGGGTCGCAGCACGCGGTGTAGCTCGCCAGCCACGGCGTCGACGTCGTCGACGCTGCACATTGTCAGCGTGGAGATGACGGTGTCGACCGAGCCGTCGTCGATCGGCAGCGACTCCGCGCCCACCGCGTGCAGGCGCATGGCGTCGTCCATGCGGGCCTCGAGCCGCGAGCGCATGTGCGGGTCCGGCTCGACCAGGTGCACCTGCGTCACGGCGGCCGGGAGATGCGGCAGGTTGTGACCGACGCCGGAGCCGATGTCCACGGTCACGCCGGCGGCCTGCCGCACCAGCGAACGCCGGTATTCGCCCAGCGGCCCGTTCTCCGCCGCAGCGCTGGTCCGGGCGTAGAACCACGCGAAGACCCGGTGGCCGCGCTCGGCGCTCACAGCGGTGCGGCTCATGTCGGGGCCTTTCGTTGCGGCGGCTCGCCTCTCGGCACTGGGCGGTGCACCACGCACAGTAGGGGAGCCGCTGGCGAACGCCGGCGGCGCACCACGCAGCACGGCGGCTACCGCCGCGCCGCCTCGTAGCGCCGCAACGCCTCGGCCCGCTCCACGCCGTGGTCAACGATCCGCTCCGGGTACCCGTGCGCGAGCCCGTCGGGCACCTGCCACGGCTGGTGCACCGCCGCGCCGGGCACGTGCGAAAGCTCGGGGACGTACCGGCGCACGTACTCGCCGGCGGGGTCGAACCGCTCGCCCTGGGTGATGGGGTTGAACACCCGGAAGTACGGCGCGGCGTCCGTGCCGGTGCCGGCGACCCACTGCCAGCCGTGGTTGTTCGAGGCGATGTCGCCGTCGCGCAGGTGCTGGAGGAAGAACCGGGCGCCGTGCGGCCACCAGACGTGCAGGTCCTTGGCGAGGAAGCTCGCCACGACCATTCGCACCCGGTTGTGCATCCACCCCTCGGCGAGGAGCTGGCGCATGCCGGCGTCGACGAACGGGTACCCGGTGCGGCCCTCCTCCCAGGCGCGCACGTGGCCGGCCGCGGCGTTCGCCGGGTCCGCGTAGGTCATGCCGCGCAGGTCCTCACGCAGGTCGGACCAGGCGGAGTCCGGGCGGTGCCACAGCACGTCGGCGTAGAACTCGCGCCAGCACAGCTCGGCCACGAATCGCTCGGCGCCCTTGGTCGTGCCGGCGGGGTGGGCGGCGACGTCGGCCAGCATGGTGCGCGGGTGGATCGTGCCGTACTTGAGGTGGACGGACATCTGCGACGTGGCGTCGAGGTCCGGGCGGTCCCGGGTCTCGTCGTAGTGGGCCAGGCCGTCGTCGAGGAACTCCTCCCACCGGGCCTGGGCCGCGGCTTCCCCGGTGGGGACGACGGCGACGTCGTCGCCCGCCGGCAGCGGCGCCGACTCCACGCCGCGGTGCCAGCGCAGGCCGGCGGGAACCGGGGCGGGGGAGGGCCAGCCCTGCTCGCGCCAGGCGCGGGAGAACGGCGTGAAGACCTGGAACGGCGTGCCGTCGCCCTTGCGCACCAGGCCCGGTCCGACGGCGTACGGCGTGCCGGTGGCCACGAGCGGGACGTCGCCCAGGGCCCGCTCGACCCGCCGGTCTCGCCGTCGCCCGTACGGCGTGGTCTCCCGGCTGACGTGGACGCTCGTGGCGCCGACCTCGCGGGCCAGGGCCGGGATGACGTCCTCGGGCCGGCCCTCGCGGACGACGAGGGCGCCGTCGTAGGACTCCCGGGCCGCGCCCAGCGCCGCAGAGAGGTAGGCGCGGCGCACCGATCCGGCGGAGGCCAGCAGCGCCGGGTCGGCAACGAACACGGGCAGGACGGCGCCGCCGGCCTCGTGCGCCGCGAGGAGCGCCGGCAGGTCGCGCAGGCGGAGGTCGCGGCGCAGCCACAGCAACGCGGTCATGGCCGCCATCCTCGGCGACGGCGCGCGTGGCGGCATGCCGTGCACCGGGGGAGGCGGGCCAGCGGCCCGCGGCCAGCGCCGGCTGCCGATCACCGGCGAGCCCGCGGCAGCCAGTTCACGGCTCACCGGCGCACACTTGACGGAGGCGTCACCCGGGAGGGCCGAGTCGTGAAACGCAGCCCTGTGCTGGCCGTGGTCGGGGTGATCGTCGCCGTCGTCGGCGTGGTCTGGACGCTGCAGGGGCTGGGCCTCCTCGCGGGCAGCCCCATGACCGGCGTGCGGACATGGGCGATCATCGGGCCGATCGTCGCCGTCATCGGCGTCGTGCTGCTGGTCGCCGGGCTGCGCCGCCACCGCGAGCGGTAGCGGGCGCGTCGGCGTCTGTCGGAGGCACCAGGTGGGCGCCGGAATTGACGTCTCGCGACCCAGATGACGCGTCGCGCGCTAACTGACGTTTCACGACGAACATGACGCCTCGCGCACTTCTTGACGTCTCGCGCATCAAATGGGGGGCGCGCTTAGCAGATCCGGAAACGCAATGCGCGGCACCACGCCGACGACACGCGCGCGCCGTTGCGCATTCTTGCGCCGCAATTCCTCATCACCGCGCCGGGGCGGCCGATGAGACGGGTGCAGGCCTCATGGACGGGGCCTGCGCAGGGCTCATGGACGGGCCCGAAGACACAGGATGGAACGACCGTGATCATCGTGCGACGCCTCACGGGGCAACCTTTCGCGATCAATCCCGACTTGATCGAGCGAATCGAGTGCACCCCGGACACGATTCTCGTGCTGCTCGACGGCACCCGGTACATCGTCAACGAGTCGATGGACGAGATCGTCGCGCTGATCCAGGACCACCGCGCCGCCATCGTCGCGCGCTCCCTGAACATCTCCACCACGGAGGCCGCTCCCGCCGAGCGGCCCGAGGTCGACGACAACGTGATCGTTCCCCTGCCGACCCGTCCGAGGGGGGAGAAGTAGGTGGATTTCGCAACGATCGCCGGCCTCGCCGTCGCCTTCGTGGCGGTGTGGGGGGCGATGACCCTCGAGGGCACGCACGTCACCTCGATCCTGCTGCCGGGGCCGATGCTGCTGGTCTTCGTCGGCACGATCGGCGCCGGCCTCGCCGGCGGCATGCTCAAGGACGCCCTGCACGCCGTCAGGCAGCTGCCGCGGGCCTTCACGAGCAAGGCCCCGCTCCAGGGCGCCACGATCCCGACGCTCGTCGCGCTGTCCGACCGGGCCCGCCGCGAGGGCCTCCTCGCCCTGGAGGACGAGACCCGCGACATCGACGACGACTTCCTCCGCGACGGCCTGACCGCCGCCATCGACGGCGCGGACCCGGAGGAGCTGCGCGCGCTGCTCGAGGATCGCATCGACACCAAGCGCAAGCAGGACCGCATCGCCTCCGGCTTCTTCACCTCCCTCGGCGGCTACGCCCCGACGATCGGCATCATCGGCACCGTCGTCTCCCTGGTCCACGTGCTGGAGAACCTCACCGAGCCGGACAGCCTCGGCCCGCTCATCGCGGCCGCGTTCGTCGCCACCCTGTGGGGCATCCTCTCGGCCAACATGATCTGGCTGCCCATCGGCGCCCGGCTCAAGCGGCTGTCCGACCTCGAGTGCGCCCAGATGGAGGTCACCCTCGAGGGCCTGCTCGCCCTGCAGTCCGGCGCCAACCCGCGCATGGTCAACGAGCGCCTCCGCAGCCTCGTGCCGGCCTCGGAGATCGTCGAGGACGCGGCGGCATGAGGTCCCCTCGGCGGCGCCGCGGCGGCGCGGAGCACGAGGAGGAGGTCAACGTCGAGCGGTGGACCACCAGCTACATGGACATGGTCACCGTGATGATGTGCCTCTTCATCGTCCTGTTCGCGATCAGCCAGGTGGACCAGCAGAAGTTCTTCGCGCTGCGCGAGTCCCTCGCCGCCACCTTCGGCCAGCCCACCGGCGCCAACGTCCAGGTGCTCGACGGCGGCCAGGGTGTCCTCGCCGCGGACTCGGTCGTCCCGGACCCGCCGGACGTCACCAACCAGTCCGGCGGCCCGGTCCACGGCGTCGACGAGGCCGGGAACATCGAGGCCGCCCGCCAGGAGGTCGCCGACCTGCGCGAGCTGCAGCGGCGCATCCAGGAGGCCCTCGAGCAGCGCCAGGTCGCCAGCGACGTCACCTTCGCCATCACCGACCGCGGCCTGATCATCGGCCTGGTCAGCGCCGACGTGTTCTTCTCCACCGAGAGCGCGAAGCTGACCGACGAGGCCCTGCTGGTCATCGACGCCCTCTCCCCGGCGCTGGCCACCGAGCCCTACGAGCTCTCCGTCGAGGGCCACGCCAACACCGTGCCCACCGTGCGCTACCCCACCAACTGGGAGCTGTCCGCCGACCGTGCCAGCCAGGTGCTGCGCCGCATGGTCGAGGCCGGCGGGATCGCCCCGGACCGGATGCGCGCCGTCGGCCTGGGCGACGCCCACCCCATCGACGCCGCCGGCCAGGACCCCCTGACGGTCAACCGGCGCGTCGACGTCGTCGTCCTCTCCGACGCCCCGGAGGCCGTCCGGGTGCTCATGCCGCAGGTGGTCGCCGAGACCGGAGGGGCCTGACATGGACGAGACCGTGGACCTGGAGGACCGCTGATGGTCGAGCAGCGCACCGTCGGGCGCCCCGTCAACGTTCGGGGCACGCCCCCGCAGGAAGAGATGAGGAGCGCCATGTCGCACGCCGAGGAGGCCCCGCCGCGCCGCCGGCGCGGGCTGCTGGTCCTGGTGGTGCTGGTCGTCGTGCTCGCGGCCGCGGCCGCCGCCTACGTGCTGCGCCCGTGGGAGAGCGAGGCCGCCGCGGCGCCCGAGAAGGCCCCCGAGCTCGGCCTCGTCGTCCCGGTGGACCCGATCAGCGTCAACCTCGCCGACGGGCACTACCTGCGCCTGGGCTTCTCCATCCAGCTCAAGAAGGGGGCGACGGCGGAGCTGCAGGTGGCCCGCGCGCTCGACATCGCCATCGCCACCTACTCCGGCAAGCCCATCGACGAGGTCAACGACCCCGCCCGCCGCGAGGAGCTCAAGGCCGAGCTCCTGACCCAGCTGAGCGAGACGTTCAAGGGGGAGGTGGTGGACGTCTACCTCACGGACTACGTCACCCAGTGAGGCCCAACTCCGCCTGACCCTTTCCCTCATACAGGCCGCCACCCGACCGATTGACCGGGTGTGACGGTCCCATCCAGCGTGCCCGGCGCTCGCACGCCGATGGCCTACGACTTCCGGCGGCCCATGACGCTGCCGCGCGAGCACGCCCGCATGCTGGAGATGGCCTTCGGCACGTTCTCCCGGCACTGGGCCAACCAGCTCGTCGCGCGCCTGCGGGTGTCGGTCTCCTCGGCGGTGACCGAGGTGACGATGTGCTCCTACGACGAGTACGTCGCCTCCCTGCCGACGACGACGACCGTGGTGCTGTGCTCGGTCGAGCCCGGCCGGCGCATCGCCCTGGTGCAGTTCCCCCTCGACGCCGCCCTCGTGTGGATCGACCACATGCTCGGCGGCCCCGGCACCCCCGGGGCGGTCCCCGAGCGCGAGCTCACCGAGATCGAGCAGGCGCTGATCATGGAGCTGCTGCGCCGCACCCTGGCCGACCTCAACTACTCCTTCGCCGCGATCGTGCGCCTCGAGGCGGAGTTCAAGCAGATCCAGTACACCCCGCAGTTCGTCCAGGCCGCCGAGGCCTCCACGCCGGTGATCGTGGCCCGCTTCCAGCTGCACGTGGACGAGCAGGACGTGCCGGTCTCGGTCATGCTGCCCGCCGAGGGCCTCATGGCCGCGCTGCGCGACGGCGAGCACGTGGACCTGCGCACCGCCGAGGAGATCGCCGAGGAGAAGGTGCAGAGCCGGCTCCTCGAGGTCGCCGTCCAGCAGGTCCCGGTCGACGTCGCCGTGCGCTTCCGCCCCGTCACCGTCCACCCGCGCGAGGTCGTCGCGCTGCGCCCGGGTGACGTCCTCCCGCTCCACCACCCCGCCTCCCGGCCGCTCGACGTGGTCGTCGGGGACCGGGTGCTGGCCCAGGCCGCCCCCGGCACCCAGGGCACCCGGCTCGCCGGCATGGTCGTCCACGTCAAGGAGAACTCATGAACCCCACCGCAACCGTCAACGACCAGCAGGCCGTGGCGGAGCTGGCGCGGCTACTGCCCTCGCCGGTGCCGCTGGCGCCGCGCCGCGCCGGTGAGTTCGAGCGCCCCGCGCCGGACGCCACCGCCGTCGTCGCCACCTTCGTGGGCCAGACCAGCGCCGAGCTCATGGTCGTCGCCCAGCAGTCGGTGACCGACGCGATGGCCGGCGCCGGCGCCCTCTCCCTCGCCGAGGCGCTGCGCCCCGCCCTGGAGGCGGCCGGCCGCACCCTGGGCCCCGGCGTGCTGGGCACCGCCGAGACCCGCCCGGCCGGGGAGGTCTTCACCGGCCCGGGCACCGTGGTCTACGCCCTCGACGCCGGCGTGGCCACCCAGGCCTGGTTCGGCATCCGCGCCAAGGGCTCCGCCGTCGACGCCGCGGCGCCCGCCGCCCCGCTGCCCTCCGGCGCCATGCGGGTGCTCTACGACGTCGAGATGACCCTGACCACCGAGATCGGCCGCACCCGCCTGCCGGTGCGCGACGTCCTGGAGCTGACCCCCGGCGCGGTCCTCGAGCTCGACCGGTCGGCCGGCAGCCCCGCCGACGTCATGGTCAACGGCCGCCTGGTCGCCCGCGGCGAGGTCGTCGTGGTCGACGACGAGTACGCCGTGCGCATCACCGAGATCGTCTCCACCGAAAACCTGGGTTAGTGCTCGACAGCGTGCTGCTGGGCCTGCGGGTCGCCCTGTCCCTCGCCCTCGTCCTGGTCATCCTGTGGGTCATCGCCCGCAAGGTGAACGCCGGGACCTCAGCCACCCGGCGGGTGCCCGTCACCGTGCTCGGGCGCCAGTCCCTGGGCCGGCGCTCCGGGGTGGCGGTGGTCGAGGTGGCCGGGCGCACCCTGCTGCTGGGCGTGAGCGACGACGGCGTGCGGCTGCTCACCGAGCTCGACGACGCCGGCCACGCCCTTGAGGCCGGGCCGGGGCGGCTCGAGGCCGGCCACGCCCTGGAGGGCGGGCCGGGGCTGGTCGAGGCCGGCCGGGCCGCGCTGCTCGACACCGGCCCGCCGGCACCCCCGCCGGCGGCCGGCGACGACGTCCCCGGCGGCCAGGTGATCGCCGGGCGCTTCAGCGCGTCCGCACGGCTGGCTGCCCCGTCCGCCCGCCGCGCCGACGTCCCTGCTGCTACCGGTGACGTGCGCGGCGACCGCACCGTGCTGCCCGCCCGCCGGGCCGACCTGCGCGCGCGTACCGGCACGGACGACGGCGCGCCGGCCGCCGCCGGGCCTGCCCCGATGATCGGGCCGGTGCGTTCCTTCGACGACGTGCTGGCCGCCGAGGTGACGCCGCGCCACCGGTCCCGCCGCCGCGCGGCCGCCCGGCGCGCCGAGGTGCCCGAGCTCTCCACCGGCCCGCTGGCCGGCTCCGTGCTGGACAAGGCCACCTGGACCCGGGCCTGGGCGGTCCTGCAGGAGCGGTCGTCCCGATGATCGTGCTCATCGACGCCAAGGTCCCCTCCGGAGCAGGCGTCACGCCGGCCGGCCGCGGCCCCGAGTGCGACGGTGTTGTCGTCTCCGGCCCCGCGGACACCGCAATGTCGTCGCACGCGTGCCCGGCCGCGTACTCGAGTGCGACGACATTGCGGTCTCGGCTCGCGCCAAGGCCGCAATCTCGTCGCATTCGCGGCCGCGGGCTCGCCGTCGCCGAGCGCGGTGGGCACGCGCGCGCCGGGCAGGAGCGCACGGCGCGCCACTGGCGCTGGCTCGCCTTCGCCGCGGCCGGGCTCGCCGTCGTCCTCGCCCTGCTCGTCCTCGGCGCGGCCGCCGCGCACGCCGCGCCGATCGACCCCAGGGACCCCACCGACCCGACGCCCCCGACCGGCCCGCTGGACATCACCGTCAACGGCGAGCCGACGGCCCCGTCGACCTCCGTGGTGGTCCTGCTCGGCATCACCCTGCTGTCGGTGGCGCCGTCGCTGCTGCTGATGATGACGAGCTTCACCAAGCTCTTCGTCGTCCTGGCGCTGACCCGCAACGCGCTCGGCCTGCAGGGCGTGCCGCCCAACCAGGTGCTCGCGGGGCTGAGCCTGTTCCTGTCGATCTTCATCATGTTCCCGGTGCTCGGGGACATCAACGGCGCCGCCGTGCAGCCCTACCTCGCCGGGGACCTGACCTTCACCGACGCCCTGGGCGCCGCCTCCGACCCGCTGCGCACCTTCATGCTCGGGCAGACCCGCGAGGAGGACATCGCCCTGCTCACCCGCGCGGCCGACCTGCCCAACCCGGCCAGCCCCGAGGTCGTGCCGCTGCAGACCCTCATCCCGGCGTTCATGCTCTCCGAGCTGCGCGCCGCCTTCGTCATCGGCTTCGTGATCTTCGTGCCGTTCCTCGTCATCGACCTGGTCGTCTCGGCCGTCCTGATGAGCATGGGCATGATGATGCTGCCGCCGGTGATGATCTCCCTGCCCTTCAAGATCCTGCTGTTCGTGCTCGTGGACGGGTGGGGCCTCATCGTCACGACGCTGGTCGGGAGCTACTGATGGACACCAACGCCGTTCTCGACATCGCCGCCGTGGCCCTCGGCCTGGCCGCCAAGCTCGCCGCCCCGGCGCTCGTCACCGCCCTGGTGGTGGGCTTCACCGTCTCCCTGCTGCAGTCCGTCACGCAGATCCAGGAAGTCACCCTCAGCTTCGTGCCCAAGGCGATCGCGGTCGCGATCGCGCTGGTGATCGCGGGCAACTGGATGATCTCCGAGCTGGTCGTGACCACCCACGAGCTGTTCGACCGCATCCCCCAGCTCCTGGAGAGCTGAGATGGACCTCGTGCGCGAGCTCGAGCCGCTGCTGCTGGCCGCGGTGCGGGTGACCGTCTTCCTCGTCCTGGCCCCGCCGTTCTCCCACGGCGCGGTGCCCGGGGCGGTCAAGGCCATCCTCGGCGTCGGGCTGGCCTTCGCCCTGGCCCCGCCTCTGGCCGCGGCCAACCTGTCCACCGCCGGGTTTATCGGCCAGCTCGTCAGCGAGGCGGTCATCGGCGGCGGGCTGGGGGTGCTCGTCGCGGTCGTCTTCACCGCGGTGCAGGCGGCGGGCCGGCTCATCGACCACCTCGGCGGCTTCGAGATGGGCATGGCGTTCGACCCCATGTCCATGACGCACGGCGGGCAGTTCACCCAGCTCTACGCCCTTGCGGCGACCGTGCTGCTGTTCGTCTCCGACGGCTACCAGCTCGTCATCGGCGGCCTGGCCCGCAGCTTCCGCGCCCTGCCGCTGGGCGCCACCCTCGACCTGCCCGCCCTGGCCGAGTCCCTGACCGGCGCCGTCGGGCAGATGATGGTCGCCGCGCTGCAGGTCGCCGGCCCGCTCATCGCCGTGCTCTTCCTCGCCGACGTCGGCCTGGGCCTGCTCACCCGGGTCGCCCCGGCGCTCAACGCCTTCGCGCTCGGCTTCCCGCTGAAGATCCTCATCACCCTCGTCCTGGGCACCTTCGCCCTGGTGGCGCTGCCCCGGGTGATCGCGGGGCTGTCGCAGGACGCGCTCGGCGGGATCGCGGGGGTGGCCGGATGAGCCGGATCGCGGGGGTGGCCGGATGAGCCAGCCCTCGGGGGAGAAGACCGAGAAGGCCACTCCGCAGCGGATGAAGAAGGTCCGCCGCGACGGCGGGCTCGGCCGCTCCCAGGACCTCGCCGCCTGGCTGGTGGTCGGCGCGGCGGCGGTCATGCTGCCCACCGTCCTCGCCGCCGGGACCGACGCCGCCCGCGAGCAGCTGCGCATGGTCGGCGCCGCCGCGGCCGCCCCGGAGGCGGCGACGGCGCTGCGGGCCCTGCAGGACGGGCTGTCCTCGGTCCTGCCCACCTTGCTGCCGGTGCTCGCCGCCGCCGCGGTGGCCGCGCTCGTGGGCAACGCCGTCCAGGGCGGGGTCCACCTCAAGAGCCTCAAGCCGAAGTTCACCAACCTCAACCTCGCCAAGGGCTTCAAGCGCCTCTTCGGGCTGCAGTCGTGGTGGCAGGGCGCCAAGGCGGCGCTGAAGACGGCGGGGGTCGGCGTCGTCCTGTACGTCACCGTCGTCGGCATGGTGCCCCTGGTGCTCACCTCGGGGCAGATGCCGCTGGGCGGCCTGCTCGGCGAGGTGGGTTCGCGCATCTCCAGCCTGCTCGTCTGGGGCGTCGTCGCGGGCCTGGCGCTCGCCGTCGTCGACGTCGTCGTGGTCATGCGGCGCAACCGCAAGCAGACCCGGATGACCAAGCAGGAGGTCAAGGAGGAGAACAAGGCCACCGAGGGCGACCCGCACGTCAAGGGCGCCATCCGCTCCCGGCAGCTGGCGATGAGCCGCAACCGGATGATGGCGGCGGTGGCCGACGCCGACGTCGTCATCGTCAACCCCACCCACGTCGCCGTCGCGCTGCGCTACCAGCCCGGGCAGGGCGCCCCGCGGGTGGTCGCCAAGGGCCAGGGGCACGTGGCCGCCCGCATCCGCGAGCGTGCCGCCGACCACCACGTCGCCGTCGTGCAGGACATCACCCTGGCCCGCACCCTGCACGCCGCGTGCGAGCTGGGCCAGGAGGTGCCCGAGCACCTGTACGAGGCCGTCGCCCGGGTCCTCGCCTTCGTCATGTCCCTGCGCCGGCGCGGCAGCGCCGCCGGCACCCACCGGGTGCCCGCCCACCGCGCCCCCGCCCGAGAGGACCGCCCGTGAAGAACCTCAAGGTCAGCCAGTTCATGGCCCCCATCGGGGTGGTGGGCATCGTCCTGCTGCTCGTCGTGCCGCTGCCCGCCCCGCTGCTCGACGTGCTCATCGCGGTGAACATCACCGTCTCGGTGCTGGCCCTGCTGATCACGATGTACATCAAGAAGCCGCTGGACTTCTCGATCTTCCCCTCGCTGGTGCTCGTGGCCACGCTCTTCCGCCTCGGCCTGAACGTCGCCTCCACCCGCCTGGTGCTGCGCGACGCCTACGCCGGGCAGGTCATCGACGCCTTCGGGCACTTCGTCGTCGGCGGCTCGCTGGTCATCGGCCTGGTCATCTTCCTCATCCTCGTGGTCATCCAGTTCGCGGTGATCACCAACGGCGCCGGCCGCGCCGCCGAGGTCAGCGCCCGCTTCACCCTCGACGCCATGCCGGGCAAGCAGATGGCCATCGACGCCGACCTCAACGCCGGCCTCATCGACGAGCACGAGGCCCGCCGCCGCCGCGCCGAGGTGGCCGCCGAGGCCGACTTCCACGGCGCGATGGACGGCGCGTCGAAGTTCGTCAAGGGCGACGCCATCGCCGGCATCGTCATCACGATCATCAACCTCATCGGCGGCTTCATCATCGGCATGCTCCAGCACGGCATGAGCGCCGGGGAGTCCATCGAGACCTACGCGATCCTCACCGTCGGCGACGGCCTGGTCACCCAGATCCCGGCCCTGCTCATGTCGGTGGCCACCGGCCTCGTGGTCACCCGGGCCACGGCCGAGGAGGACATGGGCACCGCCGCCTCCACCCAGCTGCTCCAGTCGCGCAACGCCCTGGCCATCGCCGGCGTCGCCGCCCTGGCCATGGGGCTCATCCCCGGCCTGCCCAAGATGCCGTTCATCGTCGTGGGCATCGTGCTGCTGGTGCTGGCCCAGCGGGTGAAGAAGGCCGACGAGCGGGCCGCGGCGGCGGCGGAGGCGCCGGCGGGCACCGCGCTGCAGCCGGCGCCGGAGACCACCGAGCAGCTCATCGAGCAGATGCGGGTGCATGCCCTGGAGATCCTCCTCGCCCCCGACCTCGTCGACCTCGTGGGCGGCTCGGCCGACCAGGACCTGCTCGCCCGGGTGCGGGCGCTGCGCCGCAAGACCGCCCTGGAGATGGGCTTCGTGCTGCCGCCGGTGCGCACCCGCGACTCCGTGGACCTGCCCGTGGCCACCTACGCCATCCGCATGTCGGGGGTGGAGGTCGCCCGCGGCCAGGCCCCAGCCGGGCGGATGCTCGCCCTGGGCGACGGGCTGGACAACCTGCCCGGCACCCTCGTCAACGAGCCCGTCTTCGGCCTGCCCGGCAAGTGGATCCCCGCCGAGCTGCGCCACAGCGCCGAGATGGCCGGCGCCACCGTGGTCGACCGCACCTCGGTGGTCATCACCCACCTGTCGGCCCTGGTCACCTCGCACGCCCCGCGCCTGCTGGGCCGGGAGGACGTCCGGGTGCTCAACGAGGGCCTCAAGCAGACCAACCCCTCGGTCGTCGAGGAGCTCGTGCCGGCGCTGCTCTCCCTCGGGGAGGTCCAACGGGTGCTGCAGGGCCTGCTCGCCGAGCAGGTGCCGGTCCTGGACCTGGCCCGCATCTACGAGGCGCTGACCCTGCGGGCGAAGGTCTCCACCGACGCCGAGGGGCTGATCGAGGCGGCGCGGGTGGCCCTGGGCGACACCATCGTCGACCGCCACGCCGCCGACCAGGTGCTGCGCGTGCTCACCATCGAGCCGGGCACCGAGCAGCTGCTGCTGGAGTCGCTGCGCCCCGGCGACGGCGGCACCCAGCTCTCCCTGGCCCCGGACCGGGTCGAGGCGCTGCTGGCCTCGGTGCGCGGGCAGGTCGAGGCCGCCGAGGCCGGCGGCAAGCAGGTGGTCCTCGTGTGCGCGCCGGCCATCCGCCCGGCGCTGCGCCGGCTCGTCGCGCTCGCCGTCCCGCGCCTGCCCGTGCTGTCCTACAGCGAGGTCTCTGGGACGACGCTGACGATCGACACGGTGGGAGTGGTGGGTGTCGGACACGCAATTGCTGCTTGACGGCCCCGAGCTGGACCCGCTGCTCGAGCGGGCCCGGGAGATCGGCGGCCGGGTGGTCCGCGCCGAGCGGGTGCGGCGCATGTTCGGCAAGGCCCGCTACGAGGTCACCGTCGAGGTGCCCGGCCTGTCCGACGGCGCCGCCTCCTCGGCGCCCGCGCTGCCCCCGGGCCGGGGCGCCGGTCCGGCCCGGCCGGCCGGGGGGCCGGGCGCGCCCGGCGGTCCCCAGGCGGCG
>NZ_VUKF01000064.1 GCF_009193185.1 Georgenia thermotolerans
CGGCCCGACGCGGGTCACGCCGGCGCCGCCGCCCGCACGCCGGGCCGCGGCGCCGCGGCGCTGGCCCGGCTGGCTGGGCTGGGCGGTCGCCGCGGGGGTCCCGCTCGCCTTCCTCGCGGTCTTCTTCGCCTGGCCGGTGCTCTCCCTGGTCGGCCGCGGCTTCGTCCCCGACGGCGCCCTCGACCTCTCCGGCGTCACCGACGTCCTGTCCCGCCCGCGCACCTGGCGCATCCTCGGCCAGACCCTCACCCAGGCGGTCCTGGGCACCGCCGGCGCGGTGCTGCTCGGGCTGCCCGGCGCCTACGTGCTCTACCGGTGCCGCTTTCGGGGGCGGGGGCTGGTCCGGGCCATGGCGACGGTGCCCTTCGTGCTGCCCACCGTCGTCGTCGGCGTGGCGTTCCGCTCGCTGCTCGCCGAGGGCGGCCCGCTGGGCTTCCTCCGCCTGGACGGCACGCAGGCCGCCGTCGTCCTGGCACTGGTGTTCTTCAACTACGCCGTGGTCGTGCGCACCGTGGGGGGCCTGTGGGCGCGGCTCGACCCGCGCGCCGAGCAGGCCGCCCGGGCCCTCGGCGCCTCGCCGTGGCGGGCCTTCCTCACCGTCACGCTGCCCGCCCTGGCGCCCGCGATCGCCTCGGCCGCCGCGATCGTCTTCCTGTTCTGCGCCACCGCCTTCGGGGTGGTGCTCGTCCTGGGCGGGACCCGCTACGGCACGGTCGAGACCGAGATCTGGGTGCAGACCACCCAGTTCCTCGACCTGCGCGCCGCCGCGGTGCTCTCGGTGGTCCAGGTGGTCCTCGTCGGCGCCGCGCTCGCCGTCGCCGGCCGCGCCCGGCGCCGCAGCGAGCGGGCGCTGCAGCTGGGCACCGCCGAGACCGACCACCCGCTGCGGCTGCGCCGCGGCGCCCGGCCCGGCCCGGACCTGCTGCCCGCCCTGGTGACCGCCGCCGTCGTCGGCCTGCTGCTGCTCCTGCCGCTGGCCGGGCTGGTCGCCCGCTCGCTGCGCACCGCCGACGGGTGGGGGCTGGGCAACTACCGCGCGCTGGGCACCACCGGCGGGGACAACGCCCTGACCGTCACGGTGTGGGAGGCCACCGCCAACTCCTTGCGCATCGCGGTGGACGCCACGACCCTGGCCGTCGTCGTCGGGGTGCTCGTAGCCCTGGTGGCCTCCCGCCGGCCCCGCTCGACGACGGGGCGCCGGGCCGTCGGCCTGGTCGACGCGCTGTTCATGCTCCCGCTGGGGGTCTCCGCCGTCACGGTCGGGTTCGGGTTCCTCATCACCCTCGACCACCCGCCGCTGGACCTGCGCTCCTCCCCGGTGCTCGTGCCCATCGCCCAGGCGGTGGTGGCGGTGCCGCTGGTGGTGCGCACCCTGCTGCCGGTGCTGCGTGCCATCGACCCGCGCCAGCGTGAGGTCGCCGCCGTGCTGGGGGCCTCGCGCGGGCGGGTGCTCGCCACCGTGGACGGGCCCTACCTCGTGCGCGGGCTGGGACTGGCGATCGGGTTCGCGTTCGCGGTCTCACTGGGGGAGTTCGGGGCGACGTCGTTCCTCGCCCGGCCCGACCGGCCGACCCTGCCGGTGGTGATCTTCCGGCTCCTCGGGCGCCCCGGCGCGGAGAACTACGGCATGGCCCTCGCCGCGGCCGTGGTGCTCGCGGTCCTCACCGCCGGCGTCATGGCCCTGGCCGAGCGGCTGCGCACCACGGAGGCCACGGCATGGTGAACGAGCTGGACCGGCGGCCCGCCGCCGTCCGCGCGCCCGCCGGGGGCGGGCTGGAGGTGCGCGACCTCGTCGTCACCTACCCCGGCGCCGAGGGGCCGGCGACGGCGGTGGCCGGCGTCGACCTCGACGTCCCGGCCGGCGAGGTGGTCGCCCTCCTCGGCCCCTCCGGCTCGGGCAAGTCCTCCCTGCTGCGCGCCGTCGCCGGCCTGGAGCCGGTGGCCGCGGGCACCGTGGGGTGGGCCGGGCGGGACCTGGCGGGCGTGCCGGTGCACCTGCGCGGCTTCGGGCTGATGTTCCAGGACGGCCAGCTCTTCCCGCACCGGTCGGTGGCCGGCAACGTCGGCTACGGCCTCGCCATGGCCCGGGTGCCGCGGGCGGAGCGGCGCCGCCGCGTCGCGGAGCTGCTCGACCTGGTGGGGCTGACCGGCTTCGGCCCGCGGGCGGTGCGCACGCTCTCGGGCGGGCAGGCCCAGCGGGTGGCGCTGGCCCGGGCGCTGGCCCCGCAGCCGGCGCTGCTCCTGCTCGACGAGCCCCTCTCGGCCCTCGACCGCAGCCTCCGCGAGCACCTGACCGGCGAGCTGCGCGACATCCTGCGCGCCACCGGCACCACCGCGCTGTACGTCACCCACGACCACGACGAGGCCTTCACCGTCGCCGACCGGGTGGCCGTCATGATCGCCGGCCGGCTGGCCCAGGTCGACGCCCCCGACCGGCTCTGGCGCGCCCCGTTGGGCCGGGAGGTGGCCGGCTTCCTCGGCTACGGGCCCTTCCTCCCCGCGCAGGTGACCGACGGGACGGCCCGCACCGCGCTCGGCGAGGTGCCGCTCGGCCCCGGCGGCGCGGGCGGGGCGGTGCCGCCCGGCCCGGCGTTGCTCGCCCTGGGTCCGGCCGCGCTGCGCGTCAGCGACGACGGCGGCACCCCGGTCGACGTCGCGGCCGTGCGGTTCCGCCGCGGGCGCAGCGAGCTCGACGTCGTCCTGCCCGACGGGCAGCGGGCCACCGCCGTCGCCGGGCCCCACCCGGGGGCGGCGCGGCGGGTCCGGGTGCGGCTGGACCCCGCCGCCGCGGTGGTGGTGCCCGCGGACGGCGGTTAGCCTGCCGCCGTGCCGAACGTGCGGATCAGGCTGCTGGAGGACGTGCCGCCGTCCGAGGCGGGCCGCCTGGCCAGCCAGCTCGCCGCCCTGGACGTGCTGCCCGAGCAGCGGGACTTCTCCGGCTCGCCCGCCTCGGTGGTCAAGCGCGGGGTCGACGACCCGACCCGGCGCACCTTCGTCATCCTGGTCGAGCGCACCGACGGCCCGCCGGAGCCGGTGGGGGTGGGGGCGCTGCACCCCGACGCCGCCGGCCGGTCCGTCTACCCCGGGCCGCACGTGCTGCTGCGCGGGCTGTCGATCGACGCGCGCCACCAGGGCCGGGGCATCGGCACCGCCGCCGTGACCCTGGCCGTCGAGCTCGCCGCCCGGGTGGCGCCGGACGCCCGGGCGGTGGTCCTGCGCGTCCACCGCCGCAACGCCGCGGCCCGCCGGGCCTACGCCCGCGCGGGCTTCGCCGCCACCGGGCAGAGCATCGACGGGCCGACCGGGGTCGAGGAGGTCATGGTCCGGCGCCTGGACGGCCGGGGCACGGCTGGTCAGGGGGCGGGGGTGCTCGGCCGGTCCGGGGCGGGGAGCCAGGCGGCCAGGTAGGCGCGCACGGCCGCGAGGTCGGCCCCGCCGCGGGCGGCGACGTAGCCGTCGGGGCGCACGAGCAGGTGCCCCGCCCCGCCCAGGCGGCGCCAGGTGACCGGCGGGGCGATGAGCGTCCCGGGCGCCGGCCGGGGCGCGAGGCGGTGCACGGTCAGGTGCGGCCCGGCGAGCTCGGCGGCGGCGCCCGCGTCCCAGTCCCCGCACAGGAGCAGGTGGAACCCGGGGGCGGTGAGCAGCCCGTGGAGCGTGTGCGGCGCCGCGTCGTCGCCCGGCGCGAGCGGCCCGTCGGGGAGCCGGTCGCCCGGCCGCGGCCCGCCGCGCCGGGCCCCGCCGCGCACCGTCAGCGGGCTGCGCCGGTACGCGATGGCGAGCTCGGTGATCGTGCGCACCGGCCGCCCGCGCGCCACGCGGAGGACCACTGGGGCGAGCCGGGGTGCCAGGTGCCGGCGGAGCAGCCTGAGCACCGGGTGGCCGGAGACGGCGACGGCGAAGGCCAGGTCGGTCATCTTGCGCACCCGCCGGCCCACCGGGGCCCGCTCGCGCTCGTAGGTGTCCAGCAGCGCCGCGGGGGCGCCGGCGGCCACCAGGGCGAGCTTCCAGCCCAGGTTGGCGGCGTCCTGGATCCCGGTGTTCATGCCCTGCGCGCCGGCCGGGCTGTGGATGTGCGCGGCGTCCCCGGCCAGGAGCACGCGCCCCGCCCGGTAGCGGGCGGCGCCGCGGTTGTGCAGCCGGAACCGGGTCATCCACACCGGGTCGTGCACGCGGACGCCCGTGCCGTAGGCGTCCGCCACGGCCTGCACCTGGGCGAGGGTGAGCGCTGCGCCGGCCGGTTTCGGCTCGCGAGGGCGGCGCCCCGGCCGCGTGCCGCCCGGGCGACCGCCGTCGTCGGGCCACATCGCGATCACCCGCCACGGGGCCGGACGCGCGAGGGGGAAGAGGAAGAAGATGCCCCGCGGCGCGAGGAACATATGCGCGGCGCCGGGGGTGACGCCGTCGGCGTCGAGGTCGGCGAGGAGGAAGTCCTGGGGGTAGGCGCTGCCGCGGAAGGCGATGCCCGCCAGCCGGCGCACGGTGCTGTGCGCGCCGTCGCAGCCGACGACGAAGCGCGCCCGCACCTGCTCCACCGGGCCGCCGCCGTCGACGCGGCGGAGCCGGCAGGTGACGCCGTCGGCGCCCTGGGCCAGCCCGGTCAGCTCGACGCCGCGCTCGACCGTCACGCCCCGGGCGGCGAGGTGCGCCGTGAGGATCCGCTCGGTCTCGGCCTGGGAGAGGAACAGCAGGAAGGGGTAGGCGGTGTCGGCCAGGCCGAGGTCGAACAGCGGGACGCGGGTCACCCGCGCGCCGGCGTGCAGCTCCAGCCGCACGGTGCGGTTCCCGGCGGCGACCAGCGCCTCGGCCAGGCCCAGGCGGGCGAGCACCTCCACGGTGCGCGGCTGGACGCCGAGCGCCCGGGACTCGTGCACCCGGTCGAGCTGGCGGTCGACGAGCCGGACCCGGGTGCCGGTGGCGGCCAGCTCGGCGGCCAGGGCCAGGCCGGTGGGGCCGGCGCCGACGACGAGGACGTCGACGTCCGGGCCCGGCGCGGTGCCTGCCGGGCCGGGCACGGAACGGGCCGCCTCGCCCACGTCCCCCACAGTAGGCGCGGCCGGGGTGCGCGGGCGGTCGGTCCGGCGTCGGGATGGGACGCGGTCAGCCGGCGGCCGGGCGCGTACCGGGCTCGGGTGCGGGCACCAGCTCGGCGAGGAGGGCCTCGACCCGGCCGCGGATGTCGTCGCGGATGCGCCGGACGGTGGCCAGGTCCTTGCCGGCGGGGTCCTCCAGCTCCCAGTCCTCGTAGCGCCGGCCGGGGAAGATCGGGCAGGCGTCGCCGCAGCCCATGGTGATGACGACGTCGGAGGCCTGCACCGCGTCGGGCGTGAGGAGCGCCGGGCGCGCGGCGGCGATGTCGATGCCCTCCTCGGCCATCGCCTCGACCGCGACGGGGTTGAGGCGGTCGCCGGGCACGGAGCCGGCGGAGCGGACCTCCACCCGGTCGCCGGACAGGGCCCTGAGGTAGCCGGCGGCCATCTGCGAGCGGCCGGCGTTGTGCACGCAGACGAACAGGACGCTGGGACGGTGCGGCATTGTTCTCCTTCACCCGGTGGCGGCGGTCACGGCTACCGTAGCCCGACGCTCAGCCGGCCTCGGCGTAGCTGTCGACGACGGCGACGTCGAGCGGGAAGTCCACCGGGAAGCTCCCGAAGAGCAGCCGGCCCGCCTCGGCGGCGGCCGCGCGGACGGCGGCGGCGACGTCGTCGGCGAGGTGGGCGGGGCAGTGGACGATGACCTCGTCGTGGAGGAAGAACACGAGGTGCGGGCCGCGGGCGCGCCCGACGTCGGAGGCGGGGACGCCGCCGTCGCCCAGGGCCCGCAGCCGGACGCGCAGGTCGGCCAGCCAGCACAGGGCCCACTCGGCGGCGGTGCCCTGGACGACGAAGTTGCGGGTGAAGCGGCCCCAGTCGCGGGCCTGCTGGCGGGCGCGGCGCCGGTCGGCCTCCTGGGCGTCGGGCTCGCTGGCCCGGCGCTGGGCGCGGTGCCACGCCTCGGGCGGGGGCGGCGACGTCCGGCCGAGCCACGTGCTCACCACCCCGCCGGCCTCGCCGGTGCGGGCGGCCCGCTCGACGACGCCGGTGGCCCGGGGGAAGGCGCGCGTCAGGCGCGGCACGAGCTGGCCGGCCTCGCCGGTGGTGGCCCCGTACAGCGCGCCGAGCATGGCGACCTTGGCGTGCGCCCGGGTGTCGACGACGCCGCGGTCCACCAGCCCCTGGTAGAGGTCGGCGCCACGCCCGGCGCGGGCCATCTCCTCGTCGCGCGCCATGGCGGCGAGCACCCGCGGCTCGACCTGGGCGACGTCGGCGACGACGAGCCGCCAGCCCGGGTCGGCGACGACGGCGCCGCGGACCTGCTTGGGCAGCTGCAGCGCCCCGCCGCCGCGGGTGGCCCACCGGCCGGTGACCACGCCGCCGGGGACGTAGTCGGGATGGAACCGGCCGCGGCGCCCGTCCGCGCCGGGGCGCACCCACTCGTCCATCCAGGCCCAGCCGTTGGCGGAGAGCAGCCGGGCCAGCCGCTTGTACTCCAGCAGCGGGGCGATGGCGGGATGGTCGAGCTCGCGCAGCTCCCACTTGCGGGTCGTGCGCGCCTCCAGGCCGGCGGCGTGCAGGGCGCGCAGCAGCTCGGGCGGGGAGTCGGGGTTGAGGCCGGGGGCGCCGAGGAGCGCGCGGACCTGCTCGGCGAGCGCCTCGAGCCGGGCGGGCCGGGCGCCACGCGGCGGGCGCGGGCCGAGCAGCGCGGTCAGCAGCCGGTCGTGGACCTGCGGGTCCCACGGCAGGCCGTCGTGACGCATCTCCGCGGCGACGAGGGCGCCGGCGGACTCGGCGGCGAGCAGCAGCCGCAGCCGGCCGGGGTCCGGCGCGGCGGCGAGCGCCGCGTGCTGGCGGCCCAGCTCGGCGCGTACCTCCGCGGGGTCCCACGCGCCGAGGTCGTCGAGCAGGGTGGGGGCGTGGTCGAGGGCGTCCCACGCCCCGGCCGCGTCCCAGGGCCCGGTGGGGGCGGTGGCCAGCGGCGAGGCGGCCGTGGCCGCCGCGTGCCGCAGGATGGCGTGGCACAGGCGCAGGTCGTGGCAGCGCTCCACGCGCACCCCGGCGCTCAGGAGGGCGGGGTAGACCTCCGCCGTGTCGGCCCAGACCCACCGCGGGCGGTGCCGCTCGAGGGCGTCCACCCGGGCCGGCAGCTCCTCGACGGGGACGACGGCGGGGGGCTCGCCGTCGGGCATCAGGTGCGCGCGACCGGCGCCCAGCGCGACGACGACCTCCACGCCCCGAGCGTAGGCCCGGCTCAGCCGCCGCCGGGCAGGCCCTTGCCCGCGTGCAGGCGCACGGCGGTCCGGCCGGCCGTGCCGGCGAGCAGCGGGCGGGCCCGGGCGATCGCGGCGCGCACCTCGGGCGGCTCGAGTGCGGCGTCGTGCGCGGCCCGGTCGATCCAGGCCTCCCAGACCCACACGGCGTCGGGGTCGTCCTCGGCGGTGCCGGCCACGTAGTGCAGGCACGCCGGGTCCGCACGGAGGGCCTCCGCGGCGGCCAGCAGGACGTCGAGCAGCTCGGCGCCGCGGCCCGGGTGGGCGGTGAAGCCGGTGAACAGCCCGTAGGTCATGCGCCGGGGTTCTTGACGGCGATGGCGGCGGTCAGCGCCGTGGCGAAGCCGCACCAGGCGGCGTACGGGGTCAGCGCGGCAGCGGCGCCCTGGTTCACGCGGGCGGTGCGCCGGACGAGGTCCGCGCTGTTGACGGCGAGCACCGCGCACTCGGCCGCCGCCAGCCACGGCCGCCGCGCCCGGAAGAACAGCCAGCTCCAGCCGGCGTTGAGGACGAGGTTGGCCGCCAGCGCCCGCCGGTACGCCCGCGCCTCGTCGGCGCGGCCGGCCTGCTCGAGCCCGTCGATCGCGGCGGCGGAGGCGAGGGCGACGTCCGCGTACAGGGCGGTCCACACCACCGGGAAGGCCACGGGCGGCGGCTGCCAGGCGGGCTTGTCCAGGGCGAGGTACCAGGGGTCCCGCGGGTCGGTCGCGGCCGAGCCGGTCACCGCGGTCGCCACGACCGCGGCGGCGGTGCGAGCCAGCGTGCCGGCGCGCATCAGCGGGCCGCCGCGACGTCTTGCACGGACCGGGCGAGCACGCAGAACTCGTTGCCCTCCGGGTCGGCGAGGACCACCCAGCTGACGTCCGGGCCCTGCCCGACGTCGGCGCGGGTCGCGCCGAGCCCGAGGAGCCGGTCGACCTCCTCGGCCTGGCCGGTGCCGTCCGCGCGCAGGTCCAGGTGCAGGCGGTTCTTCACCGCCTTGCCCTCCGGGACCGGGAGCACGTCGATGCCCGGCGCGGAGCGCTCCGCCGGCCCGATGCTCACCCCGTCGTCCCCGGCCTCGAGGACCTGCCAGCCGAGCGCCGCCGCCCAGAAGTCGGCGACGCGGCGCGGGTCCCGGGCGTCGATGGCGAGAGCGGCGATCGCACTGGGCATGCGCCGTTCCTACCGCAGCGGGCCGCATCCGGCACGCCGATGACCCCCGTTGTGTGGGGGTGAGACGTCACCGCCCTGGTCCGGCCGCTCGTGCCGAAGTCGACCGCTCGGGCCAGACTTGACCTCTCGCGTCGCGGATGACGTCTCGCGCACGTCGTGACGTCTCGCGCCCCAGTTGACGTCTCACCGCACGGGTGGGGGAACGGAGATCACCGATGCCCGAGCTGGCTGCCCTGGTCAGCGAGCACCTCGCCGCCGCGACCGCCTCGCCGCGGGGGCGCAGCGCCCTGAAGATCATCCACGACGGGCCGCTGCGGCAGACCGTCATCGCCCTCGCCGGCGGGCAGAAGCTCGAGGAGCACAACACCCCGCCGGCGGCGACCCTGCAGGTGCTGCACGGGCGGGTCCGGCTCACCAGCCCCGGCGGCGATGTCGTCCTGTCCGCCGGCTCCCTCGAGCCGATCCCGCACGAGCGGCACGGCCTGACGGCGGTGGAGGACTCCGTCGTCCTGCTCACCGCCGTCAACCGCGAGCCGTAGCCCCGCGGCGCGTCGCACCGGCGTCGGGGCTGCCCCGCGCACTCGAGACCGCGGGAAGCGCGAGTGTGACGATGTTGCTGTCTGTGACACCGGCCGCACCGCAATTTCGTCGCAGTCGCGCTCGCGGGCGGCGCCGGCGCCCGGATGCGGTGCGCCGCCCGGCCGGAAACACTGGCGCCAGAGCCGAGCGGGGAGGAGGGCCGGTGCTGGGACTGCCGGACGACGTGCGGGCGTGCCTGTTCGACCTCGACGGGGTGCTCACGGGCACCGCCGCGGTGCACCGCGCCGCGTGGGCGGAGACGTTCGACGACTTCCTCCGCGAGCGCGCGCGGCGCACGGGCGAGCCCTTCGCCCCGTTCACCGAGGAGGACTACCTCCGCCACGTCGACGGCAAGCCGCGCGACGACGGCGTGCGGGACTTCCTCGCCAGCCGGCGCATCCGCCTGCCCGAGGGCGGGCCGGAGGACCCGCCCGGCACGGCCAGCGTGCACGGGCTGGCCCACCGCAAGAACGAGGTGCTGCTGAGCCGGCTCACCGACGGCGTGGAGGTCTTCGCGGGCAGCCGCCGCTACGTCGAGGCCGCCCACGCGGCCGGGCTGGCCTGCGCGGTCGTCTCCAGCAGCGCCAACACCCGCCTCGTCCTGGACGTCACCGGGCTGGCGGGCCTGTTCGACGCCGTGGTCGACGGCGTCGTCGCCGACGCCCTGTCGCTGCCGGGCAAGCCGGCCCCCGACACCTTCCTCGAGGCCGCGAGCCGGCTGGACGTCCCACCGGCGCGCGCCGCGGTCTTCGAGGACGCCCTCGCCGGCGTCGCCGCCGGGCGGGCCGGCGGCTTCGGGTTCGTCGTCGGCGTGGACCGCGACGCCCACGCCGACGCGCTGCGCGAGGCCGGCGCCGACGTCGTCGTGACCGACCTGGGGGAGCTGCTGTGAGCGGAGGGCTGCCGGTCGACCCGTGGTCGCTGCGCGAGCCGGCCCTCGACCTGGGCCGGCTGGGGCAGCTGGAGTCCCTCTTCGCCCTGTCCAACGGCCACATCGGGCTGCGCGGCAACCTCGACGAGGGCGAGCCCAACGAGACCCCCGGCACCTACGTCAGCGGCGTCTTCGAGCGGCACCCGCTGCCCTACCCCGAGGGCGGCTACGGCTACCCCGAGGCCGGCCAGACGATGGTCAACGTCACCAACGGCAAGCTGCTGCGCCTGCTCGTCGACGACGAGCCCTTCGACGTGCGCTACGGCCGCCTGGTCAGCCACGAGCGGGAGCTGGACCTGCAGGAGGGGACGCTGCACCGGCAGGTGGAGTGGGTCTCGCCGTCGGGCAAGCCGATCCGGATCAAGTCCACCCGGCTGGTCTCCTTCGTCCAGCGGGCGATCGCGGCGGTGTCCTACGTGGTGGAGGCGGTGGAGGAGACCCGGGTGATCCTGCAGTCCGAGCTCGTCGCCAACGAGGCGCCGCCGGCGGTGGACAGCCGGGACCCGCGGGTGGCCGCCGCGCTGGAGGACCCGTTCATCGCCGTCGGGCAGGACCTCGAGCAGACCGGCGCCGTGCTGGTGCACCGCACCCGCAAGAGCGGCCAGCAGCTGGCCGCCGGCATGGACCACGACATCGAGTGCGACGCCCAGTTCGAGATCGAGAACGACGCCCGCAGCGACTGGGCGCGCACCACCATCGTGACCCTGCTGCGCCCGGGCGAGAAGCTCAAGGTGGTGAAGTTCCTCGCCTACGGGTGGTCCACCACCCGCTCCGCGCCGGCGCTGCGCGACCAGGTCGCCGCGGCGCTGACCGCCGCCCGCCACACCGGCTGGAACCTGCTGCGGCTGAGCCAGCGCGAGTACCTCGACGAGTTCTGGGGCGGGGCGGACGTGGAGGTGGAGGGCGACCCGGTCATCCAGCAGGCGGTGCGCTACGCCCTGTTCCAGGTGCTGCAGTCCGGGGCCCGCACCGAGGGGCGGGCCATCGGCGCCAAGGGCCTGACCGGCACCGGCTACAACGGCCACACCTTCTGGGACATCGAGGGCTTCGTGCTGCCCGTGCTGACCCTGACCGCCCCCAAGGCCGCCGCCGACGCGCTGCGCTGGCGGGCCTCCACCCTGGGCAAGGCCCGCGAGCGGGCCCGCACCCTCGGCCTGGAGGGGGCCGCCTTCCCCTGGCGCACCGTGGACGGCGAGGAGACGTCGGCGTACTGGCCCGCCGGCACCGCGGCCTTCCACATCGGCGCGGACATCGCCCGGGCGTTCGAGGAGTACCGGCTGGGCACCGGCGACGAGGAGCTCGAGCGCGACACGGGCCTGGAGGTCCTCGTCGAGACCGCCCGGCTGTGGCACTCCCTGGGCCACCACGACCGCCACGGCCGCTGGCACGTCGACGGCGTCACCGGCCCCGACGAGTACACCGCCCTGGTGGACGACAACGTCTTCACCAACCTCATGGCCGCGAACAACCTGCGCGCCGCCGCGGACGCCTGCGTGCGCCAACCCCTGGGCGCGGAGAACGCGCACGTGACCACCGAGGAGATCGCCGCCTGGCGGGACGCGGCCGAGGCGGTGCACGTGCCCTACGACGTCGAGCTGGGCGTGCACCCCCAGTGCGAGAACTTCACCCGCTTCGCGGAGTGGGACTTCGAGGCGGCGGCGGACCGGTACCCGCTCATGCTTCACGAGCCGTACTTCCAGCTCTACCGCAAACAGGTGGTCAAGCAGGCCGACCTGGTCCTGGCCATGCACTGGTTCCCCGACGCCTTCACCGACGAGGAGAAGGCCCGCAACTTCGACTACTACGAGCGGCGCACCGTGCGCGACTCCTCCCTGTCCGCCAGCTCCCAGGCCGTCGTCGCCGCCGACGTGGGCCAGCTCGACCTCGCCCACGAGTACCTGCACGAGGCGGCGCTGGTGGACCTGCACGACCTGCACGGCAACAGCGCCAACGGGCTGCACATCGCCTCGCTGGCCGGGGCGTGGATCGTCATCGTCGAGGGCTTCGGCGGGCTGCGCCGCGCCGACGGCGTGCTCCACCTGGACCCGGTGCTGCCCGACCAGATCAGCCGGCTGTCCTTCCGGCTGCGCTGGCGCGGGGCGCGCGTGCAGGTGGAGATCACCCGCCAGGAGGTGACCTGCCGGATCCTCGGCGAGCAGGACGCCGCGATCCCGCTCGTCGTGTACGGGGAGCGGGTCCAGGTGACCCCGCTCCAGGCCGTGGTGCGCCCGCTGCGCCGCCGCGAGGCGCTGCTGCCGCGCCCGCCCCAGCCGCCGGGCCGGCCGCCGCGGGTGGGCGCGTAGAACCGGGGAGCGGTGGGCCCTGGGGTCAGGCCGCCGGCAGGTAGGCGAGGGCCTCGATCTCCACGAGGCACTCGGGCCGGCCCAGGCCGGCGACCTGCAGGACGGTCAGCGCGGTGGGGTGGGCGCCCCACACCTCCTGGGCGGCGGCGTAGCCGGCCGCGACGTCGGCGCCCGCGACGAGGTGGACGGTCATCTTCACCACGTGCTCCTGGGTGGCCCCGGCGGCGGCGAGCACGGCGAGGACGTTGCGCAGCGCCTGCGCGGTCTGGGCGTGCACGTCCGCGGCGACCACCTGCCCGTCCGGGCCGACGCCGTTCTGGCCGCCGACGACGAGCAGCCGGCCGGGGCCGTCCAGTAGGACGCCCTGGGAGAAGGCGGGGTTGTGGTGCAGCGTGGCGGGGTTGAGGTGGGTGATCATCGGTGCTCCGGTCGGGGCGGGGCCGGCGGCCACGGGGCGGGACGCGCCCACCCTGCCGCACACCGGCCGCGCGCGCCCCGGTTTTTGCTGAGCAGGGCGCGGCCGCCGCCTCACACCACCAGGCTCAGCAGCAGGGCGAAGATGAGCCCGCACACGGAGATCACCGTCTCCATGAGCGACCAGCTGAGGATCGTCTGCTTGACGGTCATGCCGAAGTACTGCTTGACCATCCAGAACCCCACGTCGTTGACGTGGGAGAAGAACAGCGAGCCCGAGCCGACGGCGATGACGAGCAGCGCCAGGTGCGCCGGGGACAGCTCGGCGGCGAGCGGGGCGACGATGCCGGCGGCGGTGATGGTCGCGACCGTCGCCGAGCCGGTGGCCAGGCGGATGAGGACGGCGACGCCCCAGCCCAGCAGCAGCACGCTGAGATGGGCCGCGGATGCCCAGCTCCCGATGAGGTTCCCGACGCCGGAGTCGACCAGGGTCTGCTTGAACCCGCCGCCGGCGGCGATGATGAGCAGCGTGCCGGCCATCGGCGGCAGGGAGGCGTTGATGGTGTCCGCCACCCCGCCCCTGCCGGCCCCGACGCTGTAGCCCATGGTGAACATCGCCACCAGGGTGCCGAGCAGGAGCGCGACCACCGGGGTGCCCAGGACGAAGAGCACGTCGTGGACGGGGTTGCCCTTGGCCGAGACGATCTCGGCGACGGCGCGGGCGAGCATCAGCACCACGGGCAGCAGGACGGTGCCCACCGTGACCCAGAAGCCCGGGGTGCGGCGCAGCCGCTCCTCGGTGCCCGGCGCCTCGCGGACCCCCGCCGCCGCCTGCAGCTCGGCGAACATCGGGCTGTCCGGGGTGATCTCCCGCGGCCCCACGTTGGCGACGACCCGCCCGAACAGCGGCCCGGCGATGATGACCGTGGGGATCGCGCAGATGAGGCCGAAGGCGAGCGTGAGCCCGAGGTCGGCCTTCAGGGCGCTGATCGCCACCAGCGGGCCCGGGTGCGGCGGGACCATGCCGTGCAGCACCGACAGGCCGGCGAGGGCCGGGATGCCGACGAGCAGGATGGGCACCCGCGCCCGGCGGGCGACCATGAGCACGATCGGGATGAGCAGGACGACGCCGATCTCGAAGAACATCGGCAGCCCGACCAGCGCGGCCGCCCCGGCCATCGCCCAGGGCAGCGCCCCGCCGGAGACCCGGGAGACGATCCGGTCGACCACCTGGGCGGCGCCGCCGGAGTCGATGAGCAGCTTGCCGACGATCGCGCCGAGCGCGACGAGGATGCCGACGCTGCCGAAGGTGTCGCCCACCCCCTTGGCGAAGCTGGTGACGGCGTCGCCGGTGTTGAAGCCTGAGACGATCGCCAGCACCGCCGATCCGAGCATCAGGGCGAGGAAGGGGTTGATCTTCGCCCAGGTGATGAGGACGACGACGGCGGCGATGGCCAGCACCGTGGCGAGGATGAGGCGGCCGGGGCCGGCGGTGGCGGCCCCCTGGGCGGCGGCCAGGACGATGGATCCGGGTGCGTTCGATGGCACCATGACGAACCCTCCCTCCGAGGGGTCTCAGAACAGCTGGTGCATGTTCTGCAGGTTCTGGGGCGCCACGAGGAGGGCCCGCTCCTGCCGCTGCCACCACTGACGCGTGCGGCGGAGCTCCTCCCAGGTGGAGAAGCGGTAGCGGAAGACCCGGGCGCGCACGTACCGGGGGCGGCGGCCGGCGAAGGGGTCGTGACGCAGCAGCCCGAGGGTGGGCCGGTCCGCCTCGAGCAGGCGCAGGAGGAACACGGTGAACCAGCGGTGCTGGGAGGGCGAGCCGAGCGCGAGGAACCACATCCCCCAGTCGAGCCGGAGGTGGTACGGGGCCCACTGGCGCGGCAGCCGTCCGGGGCGGCCGGGCTTGCCCTTGAACTCGTACTCGTGCCAGTCGGGGGTGAACGGGTCGTCGTCCTCGGTGCCCTCGACCACGACCTCGTCGCGCCGGCGGGTGATCGAGCCGAACGCGCCGTAGGCCCCGGCCAGGTGCCAGCGGTTGAACGAGGCGTTCATCCTCTGGTGCCGGTCGACGAGGTTGCGCGCCGGCCAGTAGCTCAGCACCACCATCAGCGCCGTCACGGCGAGCACGACGACGGCGAACCACGCCGGCGTCGGCTCGTGCGCCTGGGTGCCCACCGACCACGGCAGCAGCCGGTCGAGGGCGCCGTCGCCCACGGCGGAGAACGCCAGCAGCATGGTGAGGAAGTTCAGCCAGGCGAAGTTGCCCGAGAGCATGAGCCAGCCCTGGGTGACGACGACGACGGCCGCGGCCGCCGTCGCGACGGGCTGGGGCGCGAAGAGCAGGAACGGGACGACGAGCTGGGTGACGTGGTTGGCCGCCACCTCCACCTTGTGCAGCGGCCGGGGCAGGTGGTGGAAGAACCAGCTGCCCGGGTTGGGCATGGGCTGGGTCTCGTGGTGGTAGTACAGGCACGTCAGGTCCCGCCAGCACGGGTCGCCGCGCATCTTGATCATCCCGGCGCCGAACTCCAGGCGGAACACCAGCCACCGGAAGAGGACGATCACGGTCAGCGGCGGCGCGACCCGGTCCGAGCCGAGGAACGCGGCGAGGAAGCCGGCCTCGAGGAGCAGCGACTCCCAGCCGAAGCTGTAGAACACCTGCCCGACGTTGACGACGGACAGGTACAGCGCCCACACGAGCAGGAACGCCAGCAGCGGCACCCACGGCGGCCCCGCCTGCGGCAGCCCGAGCACCAGGGCGGCGGCCACCAGCGCGCCGACGGCGGCGACGGCGACCAGCAGCCGGTCGGAGTAGCGCCAGTGGAACAGGCTCGGGGCGAGCCGGGCGGGCACCCGGGCGACGAACTGCGGCACCGGCAGCAGCCCGTGCTCGCCCAGCAGCGGACGGAACTGCCGCAGGGCCGCGACGAAGGCGATGACGTAGACCAGGGCGATGCCGCGCTGCAGCACGAAGCGCGCGGCGTCGTAGTTCTCCGCGGCGAACCAGCCGCCGGCCCAGTCCACGGCCGCCCCCCTTCCGTGTGCCCGTCCATTGCACACCCGGGCCCTGGCGGTCGCAGCCCGGGTCTCAGCGGGCGTAGCGCAGGCAGTCCGGGCGGGCGGCGCACTCGGGCCCGAGGTCCATCGGGGCGATGCGGCCCGCGGCGCGCAGCCCCCGCAGCCGCGGCACCATCAGGTCGCGCAGCGCCCACGGGTCGAGGGTGTTGAGGTAGATCTTCGTGCCGCCCTCGAAGCCGGCGATGGTCGAGACCCGCCACTTGAGCATGACCCGCCACGGCATCGGGGCCGTGACGTCGGCGGGGCGGTGGTGCCACTCCTCGTTGGTCGGCACCGCCGCG
This sequence comes from Georgenia thermotolerans, assembly GCF_009193185.1. GTDB lineage: Bacteria > Actinomycetota > Actinomycetes > Actinomycetales > Actinomycetaceae > Georgenia > Georgenia thermotolerans. Next base: position 16,051 of record NZ_VUKF01000064.1, read on the forward strand.
CCCGTGGCGGCGTGGCAGGCGTGCAGGAGGTCGGCGACGGCGGCGAGCTCGTCGTCGTCGTGCTCCCACGGCAGGCTGCGCCGGCTCTTGGAGTACACCTCCAGGGTGGGGTAGCGGTGCCCGAAACCGGCGAAGGCGAGGGCGTGGTCGTTCTCGGCGACGACGAGGCCGGCCGCGACGGCGTGGTTGACCGCCGCGTCGTTGAACAGGTTCGGGTTCGCGGCCAGCAGGGCCAGCTCGCGGTCGGTCTGGCCGCCGTGCTCGTCGATCGCGACGACCTGCTTGTGGAGGTGGTCGAAGGACGCGCCCGCCGGGCGCAGCCAGTTCTGGAAGACGGCGACGTACCTGGCGAACCGGTTGGCCGCGTACAGGCGCCGGGCGGCCTCGGCGGTGAAGGCCACGAAGTGCCGGTGCTCCGCCACGGTCAGGGTGCCCGCGCCGGCGAGCTGGTCGTCCGTCGTCGCGCCGTCGACGAAGTGGCGGCGGGCGATGACGACGTCGTGGCCGGAGGCGAACAGCGCGGTGGCGGGGGCGAGGCGCTCGGCCTCGCTCATGGCGGCCCACGCCGCCTCGGTGAGGCCGCCGGCGCGCAGCCGGTCGTGGACGACGCCCAGCACGTGGGCCCGCCCGGCGGGGGTGGCGAGGTAGGCCCGCTCGTGAGCCAGGGCCGCGGCCGGCGCCGTGTAGCCGTAGTTGGTGCGCCAGTAGTCGTAGCCGAGGATGGCGAAGAGGTTGGGGACCAGCCGCAGCTCGGCCGGCTCGGCCAGCCGCTCGGCCGGGAGGTGCTCGAGCAGGCGGGGGACGCCGTCGCCGGTGGGCACCAGGCGGGCCTTCTCCGGCGGGGTCTGCAGGAAGCTGCCGGGGCAGAACGCGCAGTAGCGGCCGGCGCGGGCCGGGTCGACCGGGCCGGGGGCGGGGGCGTCGGCGTGCCAGGGCCGCTGGGCCCGCCCGGGCACGGTCCACACCTCGGTGCCGGTGAGGGGGTTGACCTGCTTCACCGTGCCGTCCGCCAGCCGGGTCAGCGGCCCGTCCGCGGGCCCGTGCGGCGGGCGCATGGCTGCACGGTAGCCCCGTGCAGCGGCCCGCGGCCCCGGACGTGCACCAGGACCTCGATCCCACCCGGGGCGGCGCCCGGGCTGCCACACTGGTGACGGACCCGGCCAATGCCACGGCGCTCGCGGACGAGCGGTCCGCTCGCCCACTGGACGCCCTACGCTTGCGGAGGTCGCGGCGCCGATGGACGAGGGGAGGGAGGGCGGTGGCGGCCACCCTCGAGCGGCTCGAGCGCGCGGAGTGCCTGCGCCTCCTGGCGACGGCGCCCGTGGCCTGGCTGGCCTACTGCGACGCCGGCCGCCCCGAGATGACGCCGGTCAACTTCGCCGTCCACGACGGCGAGGTGGTCGTGCGCACCGGGTATGGCGGCAAGCTCGGTGCCGCGGCGGCGGACGCCGTGATGACCCTCGGGGTCCTGGGCGCCGACCCGGCGACCCGCACCGGCTGGTCGGTCACCGTCAGCGGGCACACGCGCCTGGCCGGCGATCCGCTCGTGGACGCCGACCTGCCCGAGCCCGGCTCCTGGGTCGACGGCCGGGTCGTCACCATCGCCGTGGCCATCGAGCGGGTCTCGGGACGCCGGATCGTGCGTCCCGGCGTCCGCGACGTCAGGCTTCGTCGGCGGCCCGGGCCTTGAGCCGGTTGTTCTCGGCGCGCACCCGCGCCTGCGTCTCCCGCTCGGCCACCAGCCAGGCCGGCATCTCGTCGAGCAGCCCGCGGATCTGCTCCGTCGTCAGCGGCTCGGTCACCCCGGCGCGCGCCAGCCCGGAGGCGGAGACGCCGAGGCGCCGGGCCACCTCCTGGCGCGGGTGCGGGCCGTTGCGCCGCAGGTCCGCCAGCCACTGCGGCGGGTTCGCCTGGAGGTCGTTGAGCTCCTCGCGGCTGACCATGCCCGCCTGGAACTCCGCCGGGGTGGCGGAGAGGAGGACACCGAGCTTCCGGGCGGCGGTCTGCGGCTTCATCATCTGGGGCTTGGGCGAGCTCATGGCACGGAAGCCTATGCGCTGCCCGCGCGGGCCCGACGCGCCGCTGCACTAGCGTGGGTGCCCGCACAGGAGGAGGTGCCGTCATGGCGGAGCCGTTCCGGATCCGGTTCGTCCCCGGCGTGACGCCCGACAAGTGGCTGCGCCGGTGGGAGGAGCGCTACCCCGACGTCCCGCTCGAGGCGTCCCCGGTCGACGAGGCCGAGCAGGTCGCCGTCCTCCACCGCGGCGCGGCCGCGATGTGCCTGGTGCGCCTGCCCGTGGACCGTGCGGGCCTCCATCTCATCCCGCTCTACCGGGAGGCCCCGGTCGTCGTCGCGGCGAAGGAGCATCCCGTGGCCGCCTTCGACGAGGTGGACGTGGCCGACCTTGCCGACGAGCACCTGCTCCAGGACCCGGCCGCGGTGCCCGAGTGGGCGGCCCTGGCCACCGAGGTGCGCGAGGGCACCCGGGTGCCGGTGCCGGCGATGACGGCCAAGCAGGCCATCGAGGTGGCCGCGTCCGGGGCCGGCGTCGTCATCCTGCCGCTGTCCGTCGCACGCCTGCACCACCGCAAGGACGTCGTGCACCGCCCGGTGCACGGGGTCGCCGAGTCCCAGGTGGGCCTCGCCTGGCGGGAGGACGACGAGGACCCGCGCCTCGAGGCGTTCATCGGTGTCGTGCGCGGCCGCACGGCGCGCAGCACCCGCGGGGGCGCCGAGCCCGCGCCGAGCCCGGGGCGGACGCGCGCCGCCGCGGCCGACGGCCGCGAGG
>NZ_VUKF01000065.1 GCF_009193185.1 Georgenia thermotolerans
GAACCGCCCCCGGCGCCGCGCCCGCCGGGCCGCCCGCGCGGCGTCGGCCGCGGCGCGCGGGTCGCCGTCGCGGCGCATGTCGAAGGGCCGGGCCGGTGGGTCCTCGCCGCGGATGCCGGCGAGCTGGGCGGTGACCGCGGCCATGATCCGGCGGGTGGCCTCCTGCAGCGTCTCCTGGTCGGGCTCGCCGCCGTAGAGGTCGTCGAGGTCGACCGGCGGCCCGGCGACGACGGTGACGGGCTTGCGGGGGAACGGCCGGAAGCGGGCGGTGTAGGGCGGCAGCACGAGGTGGGCGCCCCACTGGGCGATGGGGATGACCGGCACGTGGGTGCGCAGCGCCAGGCGCGCCACCCCGGTCTTGCCCGTCATCGGCCACATCGCGGGGTCACGGGTGAGGGTGCCCTCGGGGAAGACCGCCACGCACTCCCCTTGCGCCAGCGCCAGCTCCGCGGCCACCAGCGCGTCGGCCGCGCGGGCGGTGCCCCGGTAGACCGGGATCTGGTCGGCGCCGCGCAGCAGCGCCCCGAGCACGGGGACCTCGAACAGCGAGGACTTGGCGAGGAACTTCGGCGCCGCGCCGTGGTCGAAGAGGTAGTGCGCGAAGGTCAGCGGGTCGAGGTTGGAGACGTGGTTGCCCACGGCGAGGAAGCCGCCGTCGGGCAGGTGCTCCGCGCCGCGCCAGGTCCGGGTGGTCATCGCCCGCATGGTCGGCCGGAGCACACGGGCGAGGAACCGGTAGATACCGGACTGCTTGCGTACCTGCACGTGCCCGATGGTAGTCGCGGCCTCAGGCCCGCTCGTACAGCCCGCGGACGTAGGCGGCCTGCCCGAGGTGCTGGAGGTCGTCGCCGACGATGCTCACCAGCCGCACGCCGAGCGAGACCGGCGGGTCCCACCGCTCGTCGACGATCCGGTCGAGGTCCTCCTCGGCCAGGGTGCTGAGGAACTCGACGGTGCGCCGGTGCACCGCGTCGAGGTAGCCGCGCAGCTGGTCCGCGCTCGCCCGCACCGCGGCGACCTCCTCGGCGCTCTGCCCGTAGCCGGTGGCGGACGCGTCGAAGGGCAGCGCGAAGCGCTCGGCCCAACCGTCCGCCGTCCACGCCTCCTCGGTGCCGGCCACGTCGGCGATCTGGGCGTCCTGCCCGCGGGAGAGGTGCCAGATCAGCCAGGCGATGCTGTTGGCCTCGGCGTCCGGGCGGGCGGTGAGCCCGGCCTCGTCCAGGCCGTCCAGGATCCGGGCGACGCCGTCGGGCACGCGCGAGTAGGCCTCGATGAGCAGCTCAGCGGTGTTCATGGCCCCAGTGTGGCCGGGCGCGGCCGGCTCCGCAGGGCGATGCGCCGGCCGTCATGGCCGAAGGCCTCGGGGACGCCAACGGGCGCGCCCGCCGGAGGCGAGCGCGCCCGTTCTCGAGGCGCGCGCCGGTCAGACCAGCGCGACCTGGCCCTCGGCCTCGGCGAGCGAGACCTTCGCGCCCAGCGCCTCGAGCTTGTCCATGAAGTTCTCGTAGCCGCGGTTGATGATGTCGATGCCGCGCACGCGCGAGGTGCCCTCGGCGGCCAGCGCCGCGATGAGGTGGGAGAAGCCGCCGCGCAGGTCCGGCACCTCGATGTCGGCCGCCCGCAGCGGGGTCGGGCCGGAGATGACGGCCGAGTGGTTGAAGTTGCGCTGGCCGAACCGGCACTCCAGGCCGCCGAGGCACTCCCGGTAGATCTGGATGGTCGCGCCCATGCCGCGCAGCGCGTCGGTGAAGCCGAAGCGGTTCTCGTAGACCGTCTCGTGGACGATGGACAGCCCGTTCGCCTGGGTGAGCGCCACGACGAGGGGCTGCTGCCAGTCGGTCATGAACCCGGGGTGGACGTCGGTCTCGAGCACGATCGAGCGCAGGTCCCCGCCCGGGTGCCAGAAGCGGATGCCGTCCTCGCGCACGTCGAACGCGCCGCCGACCTTCCGGAAGGTGTTGAGGAAGGTCATCATCTCCGGCTGGGTGGCGCCCTTGACGAAGACGTCGCCGCGGGTCGCCAGCGCCGCCGACGCCCACGAGCCGGCCTCGATGCGGTCGGCCAGGGCGGAGTGCCGGAAGCCGTCGAGCCGGTCGACGCCCTCGATGCGGATGGTCCGGTCGGTGTCGACGGAGATGATCGCGCCCATCTTCTGCAGGACGGCGATGAGGTCCATGATCTCCGGCTCGATGGCCGCGTTGGACAGCTCGGTCAGGCCGCTGGCGCGCACGGCCGTGAGCAGGGTCTGCTCGGTGGCACCGACGCTGGGGTAGGGCAGGTGGATCTTGGTGCCCCGCAGCCCGCCGGGCGCGGAGAGGTGGATGCCCTGGACGCGCTTGTCCACCACCGCGCCGAACTGGCGCAGGATGTTGAGGTGGTAGTCGATCGGCCGGTCGCCGATGCGGCACCCGCCGAGGTCGGGGATGAACGCCTCGCCCAGGCGGTGCAGCAGCGGGCCGCAGAAGAGGATCGGGATGCGGCTCGAGCCGGCGTAGGCGTCGATGTCGGCGACGTGGGCGGCCTCGACGTTGCGCGGGTCCAGCGAGATCACGCCGGCCTGCGGGTCGTGCTCGACCAGCACGCCGTGCAGGCCGAGGAGGTTGGCCACCACCTCGACGTCGCGGATCTGGGGGACGTTGCGCAGCTCGGAAGCCTCCTCGCCGAGGAGGGAGGCCACCATCGCCTTGGAGACGAAGTTCTTCGCCCCGCGCACGGTGATCTCGCCCTGCAGGGGCGTGCCACCCTCGACCGTCAGGAGCCCGCTCATACACACCTCACAGCTCCGGACTGCGGAGCGTAGATTCGAAGCGGACCCGGCTGGTCCGCGACCGTCAGGATACGTGGCGCGTCCTCGCGCCCGGGACCCCCAGCTCGTGTCGGCTCGGCCACAACGGCGGGAGCCCCTCGCCGGGATCCCGCGGCCGGATCAATTCTGCGTCTCCCGCGGCCCGCGCGCGCACCACCGCCCGGCGTGTCGGCGCAGCCGCGCCCGGACGCACCGCGGCCCGGCCCCCGCGCCTGCCGGAGCAGGGCGTGGGGCCGGGCCGAGGTGGGTGGCTCAGGCGAGCGGGGCGTCCGCGTGGGCCGGCAGGCCGCCGGACTCCCCCACCGGGCGCGCCGCCATGATGTGCACCGGCGGCAGGTGCTTGGCCGGCAGCGTGGTCGGCCGCCACCCGGCCCGCCTCTGCTCGTAGGCGGTGATGTCGGCCTCGCTCTGCAGCGTCAGGCCGATGTCGTCCAGGCCCTCGAGCAGCCGCCAGCGGGTGTAGTCGTCGATCTGGAAGGTGGTGTGCACCTCGCCGGCGACGACGGTCCGGTTCTCCAGGTCCACCGTGACCTCGGTGCCCGGGGCGTTCTCGAGCACCTTCCAGATCATCTCGGCGTCCTCCTGGGTGATGACGCCGGCGACGAGGCCCTGCTTGCCGGAGTTGCCGCGGAAGATGTCGGCGAAGCGGGGGGCCAGGACCACCCGGAAGCCGTAGTCCTTCAGCGCCCACACGGCGTGCTCGCGCGAGGAGCCGGTGCCGAAGTCGGGGCCGGCCACCAGGACCGAGCCGCTGGCGTACGCCGGCTGGTTGAGGACGAAGTCCGGGTCGCCGCGCCAGGCGGCGAAGAGGGCGTCCTCGAAGCCGGTGCGGGTGACCCGCTTGAGGTACACGGCCGGGATGATCTGGTCGGTGTCGACGTTGCTGCGCCGCAGCGGGACGCCGACGCCGGTGTGCTGGGTGAACTTCTCCATGGTCACGTGCTCCTTGGCGTCAGGCGTGGACGGGCTGCTGGGCGGGCTCGAGGTCGGCCGGCGCGGAGAGGGTGCCGCGCACCGCCGTCGCCGCCGCCACCAGCGGGGAGACGAGGTGGGTGCGCCCGCCCTTGCCCTGGCGGCCCTCGAAGTTGCGGTTGGAGGTCGACGCGGCGCGCTCGCCGGGCTTGAGCTGGTCGGGGTTCATCCCCAGGCACATCGAGCAGCCCGCGTTGCGCCACTCGGCGCCGAAGTTGAGGAAGATCTGGTCCAGCCCCTCGGCCTCGGCCTGCAGGCGCACCCGCGCCGAGCCGGGCACGACGAGGACGCGGACGTCGTCGGCCTTCTTGCGGTCCTTGATGACGTCGGCGACGGCGCGCAGGTCCTCGATGCGGCCGTTGGTGCACGAGCCGATGAAGACCGTGTCGACCTTGATGTCCTTCAGCGGGGTGCCGGGGGTCAGCGCCATGTACTCCAGCGCCCGCTCGGCGGCCTTGCGGGCGGACTCGTCGGCGATGTCGACCGGGTCCGGCACGGCGGCGGACAGCGGCAGGCCCTGCCCGGGGTTGGTGCCCCAGGTGACGAACGGCTCGAGGGTGTCGGCGTCGAGGTCGACCTCGGCGTCGAAGACGGCGTCGTCGTCCGAGCGCAGCGTCTTCCAGTACTCCACGGCCGCGTCCCAGTCGGCGCCCTCCGGGGCGTGCGGGCGGCCCTTGATGTACTCGAACGTGGTCTCGTCCGGGGCGATCATGCCGGCCCGGGCGCCGGCCTCGATCGACATGTTGCAGATCGTCATCCGCGCCTCCATGGAGAGGTTGCGGATGGCCTCGCCGCGGTACTCCAGCACGTAGCCCTGGCCGCCGCCGGTGCCGATCTTGGCGATGATCGCGAGGATGATGTCCTTGGCCGTGGTGCCGGGCTTGAGGGTGCCGTTGACGTTGATCGCCATCGTCTTGAACGGCGCGAGCGGCAGGGTCTGGGTGGCGAGCACGTGCTCGACCTCGGAGGTGCCGATGCCGAAGGCCAGGGCGCCGAAGGCGCCGTGGGTGGAGGTGTGGGAGTCGCCGCACACCACGGTCAGGCCCGGCATGGTCAGGCCGAGCTGGGGGCCGACGACGTGGACGATGCCCTGGTCGGCGTCGCCGAGGGAGTGCAGGCGGATGCCGAACTCCTTGGCGTTGTTGCGCAGCGTCTCGATCTGGGTCCGGCTGGTCGCGTCGGCGATGGGCCGGTCGATGTTGAGCGTGGGGGTGTTGTGGTCCTCGGTCGCGATGGTGAGGTCCGGCCGGCGCACCGGCCGGCCGGCCAGGCGGAGGCCCTCGAAGGCCTGGGGGCTGGTGACCTCGTGCACGAGGTGCAGGTCGATGTACAACAGGTCCGGCGCCCCGTCGGTGCCCTTCCGCACCACGTGCGCGTCCCAGACCTTCTCGGCCAGCGTTCGGCTCATCGCGTTCTCTCTTCCTTGTGGCCGGCCCCGTCGCGGGCCTCCGTGCCGCTTACTTGCAATCTCATTACCTGAGATGCCAATATCGCTCCATGGACAACTCTAGCGGAGTCGGCGTCCTTGACAAGGCCGCCACGGTTCTCGGCGCGCTGGAGGCCGGGCCGGCCACCTTGGCCCAGCTCGTCAGCGCCACGCACCTCGCCCGCCCGACGGCGCACCGCCTCGCCGTCGCGCTCGAGCACCACCGCCTCGTCGCGCGTGACATGCAGGGACGGTTCATCCTCGGCCCGCGCCTCGCCGAGCTCGCCTCGGCGGCCGGCGAGGACCGCCTGCTCGCCGCGGCCGGGCCGGTCCTCACCGCGCTGCGCGACCACACCAACGAGAGCGCGCAGCTCTTCCGCCGCCAGGGCGACCAGCGCATCTGCGTCGCGGCGGCCGAGCGGCCGATGGGGCTGCGCGACTCGATCCCGGTCGGCGCCACCCTGACGATGCTCGCCGGGTCCGCGGCCCAGGTGCTGCTGGCGTGGGAGGAGCCCGACCGGCTGCACCGCGGCCTGCACGGCGCCAACTTCACCGCCACGGTCCTGTCCGGCGTGCGCCGGCGCGGCTGGGCCCAGTCCGTCGCCGAGCGCGAGCCGGGCGTCGCCTCGATCTCCGCCCCGGTGCGCGGGCCGTCGGGCCGCGTCCTCGCGGCGGTGTCCATCTCCGGCCCCATCGAGCGGATGGGGCGTCAGCCTGGGCGCCTGCACGCCCCCGCCGTCGTCGCGGCCGCCAACCGGCTCACCGAGGTGCTCAAGCGCACCGAGGAGGGCTGAGACCGCACGCGATTCCGCGAGCACAGTCCCTGAGGGCCGCCGGCGTGCGCCGGCGGCCCTCAGCTGTCCCTGCGGGACCGCCGCCCGGCCTGCGGCCGTCACGGCGCCCCAGGAGCCGTGAGTCGCCGTCGCGCGGGGCACTGCCGTGACGTAGGGGGACGTGGCGCCGCCGTGACGCGGTGACGCGGTGGAAAGGCACCGTCGCGGCACGGCGGAAGGCCCTGGCGCGATGCGGGAAATGCGAGAGGCCCTCACCGCGTGGGTGAGGGCCTCTCTGTCGGTACCCCCAGCCGGATTCGAACCGGCGCCGCCGCCGTGAGAGGGCGGTGTCCTAGGCCACTAAACGATGGGGGCTTGCGTTGTTCACTTGTCTGCCACCGTCGGCGGCTCTGAAAGATTAGCAGGCCTGGGGCCGAGGTTCGAATCCAGATCCGTCCGGCGGGCTGTGAGGTCACCCACAACGCTGCCGTGGACGCTGCGGACGCGCTCGGCCGCCGCAGACGCCCTCGGCCCGGGGAGGCGCCCGGACCCGGGAACGACACAGGCCCCGCACCGGAGTGCGGGGCCTGTGTTGGTCGTACCCCCAGCCGGATTCGAACCGGCGCCGCCGCCGTGAGAGGGCGGTGTCCTAGGCCACTAAACGATGGGGGCTTGCACACCCGAAGGTGTTCGTCGGCTCGCACCGAAGTGCTTGCCGATCGCTGGGGTACCAGGACTCGAACCTAGACTAACTGAACCAGAATCAGTCGTGCTGCCAATTACACCATACCCCAAGGGGGTATGACATCCGCTCCGCCCGTCGGCCTCCTGGACGTCTTACCGGGGAGAGACATTACCCGAGCGCGGGGCCCTAACCAAACCAGATCCGCCGTTCGTGACTGACCTCACGGGCGGTGAGCGTGCGGGAGCGGCCTGCCCTCCCCGGCCTCGCCCACAAGCGCGTCGGGCCTCCCCCACACCCGCATCGGGCTGCTCCACGCCCGCCCCGTCGGCGCGCCGGCGGAGGCGCCCGCGGACGCCACCGACACGCCGCGATCTTGCCTGACACCGCCGGCACGACGTCGCGAGCGGCGCCCGCCCCGCTTGGTGGTGGGGCCCCGCCCCGCTAGCGTCACGCCATGACGCCCGACGACGTCCGCCAGGCCACCCAGTGGCTCGCCAACGAGCTGCGTGCCCGTCCCGAGGCCCGGTACGACTACGACCGGCCGGCCCGCGGCCTGACCTGGTCGGTGTGGCGCACCCTCGAGCACGTCCTCGACGACCTGCTCGTCTACGCCCTCCAGGTGGCCGGCCGAGTCCGCGAGGGCTACCTCCCGCTCGTGGCCGCGAACGGCAGCGGCGACGTCGTGCGCTGCGACCGCTCCGCCGGCGTCCGGGGGCTCGCCGCCACCATGGAGGCCTGCGGGGAGCTGCTGGCCGCCCAGGTGCAGATCCAGCCGGCCGCCGAGCGGGCCTACCACCCCTACGGCGAGAGCGACCCTGCCGGTTTCGCCGCCATGGGGGTCTGTGAGGTGCTCGTGCACGGCTGGGACGTGCTCACGGCGCTGGACGACGCCGTCGCCACGCTGCCCGAGGACCTGTGCGCCAAGGTGCTCGACCGGCTCTTCCCCGGCTCACCCCACGACCTGGGCAGCCCACAGGACGTCCTGCTGTGGCAGACCGGGCGCGAGGAGCTGGCCGGACGGGCGCGGCGGACCACCTGGCGGTGGGACGCCAGCGTGCGCTGACCGGGCCGGGCGAGCCCGGCCGGCCCGCCGGCTCACGCGCCGGTCTGGCCGTCGAGCTGGGCGCGCAGGCTCTTGAGCCGCGCCAGGGTGCGCTCGCGCCCGAGGATCTCCATGGACTCGAACAGCGGCGGCGAGACCCGCCGGCCGGTCACCGCCGTGCGCAGCGGCGCGAAGGCGAACTTGGGCTTGATACCGAGCCCGTCGACGATCGCCGCGCGCAGCGCGTGCTCGGTGCTCTGGGTGGAGAAGTCGTCGAGGCGCTCGAGGGCGTCGACGGAGGCATCGAGGACCTGCGGGGCCTCGGGCCGCAGGGCCTTGCGCGCGTCGTCCTCGATGGGGAGGTCGGCGTCGTCGCGAAAGAGGAACCCGAGCATGCCCGGGGCCTCGCCGAGCAGGACCATGCGCTCCTGGACCAGCGGCGCGGCGGCGTCGAGGATCCCCCGCTCCCGCTCCGTCAGCGCGTCGTAGGCGTCGGCCGTGACGAGCCCCGCGGCGTGCAGGTAGGGCACGAGGCGGGCACGGAAGTCCTCCGGGGCGAGCATGCGCAGGTGCGTGGCGTTGATCGCCTCGGCCTTCTTCAGGTCGAAGCGGGCCGGGTTCGGGTTGACGTCGCGGATGTCGAAGGCGGCGACCATCTCCTCCTTGGAGAAGATGTCGTTGTCCGGAGCGATGCCCCAGCCCAGCAGCGCGAGGTAGTTGAGCAGCCCCTCGGGGATGAAGCCGTGCTCGCGGTGGAGGAACAGGTTGGACTCGGGGTCCCGCTTGGACAGCTTCCGGTTGCCCTCCCCCATGACGTACGGCAGGTGACCGAAGTACGGGGTGACCTGCGCGATGCCCAGGTCGAGCAGCGCCTGGTAGAGCACCACCTGGCGCGGGGTGGAGGAGAGCAGGTCCTCCCCGCGCAGCACGTGGGTGATGTTCATCAGCGCGTCGTCCACCGGGTTGGTCAGGGTGTACAGCGGGAACCCGTTGGCGCGCACGATGACGAAGTCCGGGATGGAGCCGGCCTTGAACGTCACGTCGCCGCGCACGAGGTCGGTGAACGTCACGTCGGTGTCGGGCATGCGCATGCGCAGGACCGGCTCGCGGCCCTCGGCCCGGTAGGCGGCCTTCTGCTCCTCGGTCAGGTCGCGGTCGTAGCCGTCGTAGCCGAGCTTGGGGTCGCGGCCCGCGGCGCGGTGCCGGGCCTCGATCTCCTCAGGGGTGGAGAAGGACTCGTAGGCGTAGCCGGCCTCCAGGAGCTGAGCGGCGACGTCGCGGTAGACGTCCATGCGCTCGGACTGGCGGTAGGGACCGTGCGGCCCGCCGACCTCCACGCCCTCGTCCCAGTCCAGGCCGAGCCACCGCAGGGCGTCGAGGATCTGCTGGTAGCTCTCCTCGCTGTCGCGCTCCGGGTCGGTGTCCTCGATCCGGAAGACGAACGTGCCGCCGACGTGGCGCGCGTACGCCCAGTTGAACAGGGCGGTCCGGATGAGGCCCACGTGCGGGGTGCCGGTGGGCGAGGGGCAGAAGCGGACGCGGATGTCGGAGCGCGCGGACGCGGCGGTGTTCTCGGTCATGATGGCTCCCAGCGTAGTCGGGCCCGGCCCGGCCGGGCCGGGCGGCCGCCGGGCGTGAGCCGGCCGTCCCGCTCCTTCGGTGTCGGCGCCGGGCGGTAGCGTCGCCGGTGCCGGCGCACCACCGCGTCGGGCACCACCGGCGACGGCGAGCGGGAGCGGGTATGCGGGCGGACTTCGACCACATCACCATCGACCAGCTGCGGGCGGCCGGCGGGCTCAAGTGGACCGCCTACCCCGACGCCATCGGCATGTTCGTCGCGGAGATGGACTTCGGGGTGCCCCCGCCGGTGGCCGCGGTGCTGCGGCGCGCGGCCGCCGACGGTGCCTTGGGCTACCCCACCGGCCACGACCTGCAGGCGCTGCGCGAGGCCACGTCCGGCTGGCTGGACCGCACCACCGGCTGGGACGTCCCGGCCGGACGGGTGCACCCGCTGCCCGACGTGCTCACCGCCCTGCGGCAGACCATCCGGCACTTCACCCCGGACGGCTCGGCGGTCATCGTGCCCACCCCGGCGTACATGCCCTTCCTCACCGTGCCCGTGGCGGCCGGGCGGGAGGTCGTCCAGGTCCCGAGCCGGGTGGACGCCGCCGGACGCTACAGCCTCGACCTGGACGGGATCGACGCGGCCTTCGCGGGCGGGGCGCGCCTGCTCGTGCTGTGCAACCCGTGGAACCCGGTGGGCCGGGTGCTGGACCGCGAGGAGCTGCTCGCGGTCGCGGAGGTGGTCGAGCGGCACGGCGGGCGGGTCTTCGCCGACGAGATCCACGCCCCGCTCGTCCTGGACGACCGGCCCCACCTGCCCTACGCCGCGCTCGACGAGCGCACCGCGGCGCACACCGTCACCGCCGTCGCGGCCTCGAAGGGCTGGAACATCCCGGGCCTGAAGTGCGGGCAGATGGTGCTGTCCAACGACGCCGACGCCGCCCGGTTCGCGCCCTACGCCGAGGACGCCGGCAACCCGCTCGGGCTGCTCGGCACCCGCGCCGCCACCGCGGTCTACACCGACGACGGCGGGTGGAACGCCGAGGTCGTCGAGTACCTCCGCGCCGGCCGCGACCTGCTGGAGGACCTGGTGGCCGAGCACCTGCCCGGGGCGGTGCTCAGCCACCTCGAGGGCACCTACATCGCCTGGCTCGACTGCGCCGGGCTCGGCCTCGACGAGCCGGCGGCGGGGTTCTTCCGGCGCGAGGCCGGGGTCGCCCTCACCGACGGCGCCGCCTGCGGGGACGGCGGGGCCGGGTGCGTCCGCCTGGTCATGGCCACGCCGAGGCCGATCCTGCGCCGGGCGCTCAAGCAGATGGGCGCGGCGCTGACGCGCCGGGCCGGCTGAGCTGCCCGGACCGCGGCTGGCGCGCTGGGTCCCGGCGCCCGGCGCCCAGCGCCCGGAGCGGGCTACCCAAGGCGAGCTGATAACCGCCCAAAGCCGTCCTGATTCCCGTTAACATCCGCCCGCATGGGAAGACCGTTGAGAAGCGCGGCTGTCCTGGCCGCCGTCATCATGCTGGCCACCTCCGGCTGCACCGAGTCCGCACCCCCCGAGCTCGCCGCGCTGGACCGACCCGCCGGAGGTACGGACGCGTTGCCTGCACAGATCCAGCCCCCGGAGGGACTGCGCACCTTCCGCTACGTCGGCGACTCGGACGCCGCGGCCGTGTACGCGGCGCGGGGCCCCGCCGACCGACCGTGGTGCGTCCTGCTCGTGTCCGCCCAGCCGGAAGGGAAGATCTCGACCTGGCCGGCGAGCTCCGCGTGCACCGACGACGAGCAGTTCGCCAGGCGCGGAGTCGCGACCTCCGTCGTCGGCGTCAGCGGTGAGCCTGCTGCCGCGCTGCTGCTGCCCGACGGGTTCAGCGGCGAGGTCGAGCAGGGATGGCAGATCGTCGGAGCCAACCTCGCGGTACCGCTCGCGCCATAACCGCCCCCCCTCCCCGCCCGGGCGGCCAAGACTGCCGCGCGTCCCGGCGCCGGTCGGCCGGCCCGGCCGGCCCGCTCAGTCCCGGCGGACCACCGGGTTCGACAGGGTGCCGATGCCCTCGACCTCGACCTCGACGCGCTGACCGACGTCGATGGGCCCGACCCCGGCGGGCGTGCCGGTGAGGATGACGTCGCCGGGCAGGAGCGTGAAGATCGACGAGACGTACGCGATCAGCTCGGGCACCGAGCGCACGAGCTGGCCGGTGCGCCCGTCCTGGCGCAGCTCGCCGTCGACCCGGGCGCGCACGGCGACGTCGGAGACGTCGACGTCCACCGCCAGGTAGGGGCCCAGCGGGCAGGAGGTGTCGAAGGCCTTGGCCCGGGTCCACTGCACGTCCGAGCGCTGCTTGTCCCGGGCGGTGACGTCGTTGGCGGCGGTGTAGCCGAAGATGACGTCGTCGGCCTTCTCCACCGGCACGTACTTGCACATCCGGGAGATGACGACGGCGAGCTCGGCCTCGTGGTGCACCTCGTGGGAGTACGGCGGCAGCACGATGGGGTCGCCCGGGCCGATGACGGAGGTGTTGGGCTTGAGGAAGACCACCGGCTCGTCGGGGACCTCGTTGCCCATCTCCGCGGCATGCGCGGCGTAGTTGCGGCCGATCCCGATGACCTTCGAGCGCGGGATGACGGGCGAGAGCAGGCGGACGTCGTCCACCTTGACCCGCTCGCCGGTGGTGGACAGGTCGCCGTAGATGGGGTCGTCCTTGAGCACGACGAGCTCGTCGGACTCCTCGTCGAGGACGCCGTAGCGCGGGTTCTCCCCCGCAGTGAACCGTGCGATGAGCATGGTGCCCACCCTAGTTGGCGGCGGGGGCCGGCCCGGGGGCGGCGCCGCGGCGGGCGAGCACCTGGCCGTGGAGGACGACGAACCAGCCGTCCTCGGCGGCGGCCCACCGCAGCCACGCCGCCGCCAGCCGTTCGAGGTCAGCCGGCCGGGCGAGGCCCAGGGCCACGGCCTGCTCCCCCAACGCCGACCGGCGCACCCGCTCGGCCCACTGCCCCGCCCACCAGCCGCGCTCCTCGGGCGTGGCGAAGCACCAGGTGCCGGCCGAGGCGTCGACGTCGGTGAACCCGGCCGCCCGCACGCAGGCGTGCAGGCGCCGCCCGGCGTCCGGCTCGCCCCCGTTGCGGCGGGCCACGCGGTGGTAGAGGTCGTTCCACGCGGTCAGGTCGTCGTCGTGGGGGTACCAGGTCATCGCGGCGTAGTCGGCGTCGCGCACCGCCAGCAGCCCGCCGGGCCGGAGCACCCGGCGCATCTCGCGCAGCGCGGCCACCGGGTCGCCGAGGTGCTGGAGCACCTGGTGGGCGTGAACCACGTCCACGCTCGCCGTCGCCACCGGGAGGGCGTACACGTCGCCGACGGCGTAGCGCAGGTTGGCCCGCGCGGCGCCGCCGCGGGCCCGGCGCAGCACGCCCGCGTCGCGGTCGAGGCCGACGACGGGGCCCGGCGCCACCCGGTCGGCCAGTCCGACGGTGATGGTGCCCGGCCCGCACCCGACGTCGAGCACGCTCATGCCCGGGCGCAGGTGCGCGAGCAGGTAGGCCGCGGAGCTCTCGGCCGTGCGGGCCGCGTGCGCGGCCACCACGCTGTCGTGGTGGCCGTGGGTGTAGGCCGCTTCGCGCCGGGGCATGGGCGCACGGTAGCCCGGGCGCCGCCTACCCTGGACACCATGACCGCACCCGCCCTCGACGTCGCGGTGCTGCCCGCGACCGAGTGGCGGGCCCGCGCCGAGGCCCACGCCGGGCGCGCCGACGCGCTGACGGCGGCGCACCGCGAGCGCCGCTCGCGCCGCCTCACCCACCCCATCGAGGACTTCCTCTACGAGTACTACAGCGTCCGGCCGGCCCGGCTGCGCCGCTGGCACCCCGGCGTGGGCGTCGCCCTGGCCGGCACCGCCGACGAGCTCGCCGAGCGGGCGGCGTGGCGGTGGACGGCGACGGCGACGGCGGGCGGCGTCGTCGTCCTCGACGTCGCGGCGTACCTGGCGGACCGGGGCGAGGGCGTGCGCTGGCTCCACGAGCTCCTCCGGCGCACCGCCGGCCGGCCCGCGCACCTGGGCTGCCTGGGCCTGCACGAGTGGGCGATGGTCTACCGCCAGGAGGCGCACCGCCACCCCCTGCCGCTGCGGCTGGGCCAGGCGGGCACGGACGCCGTCGTGGAGTCCCACCCGGTCCGGTGCACGCACTACGACGCGTTCCGGTTCTTCACCGCGCCGGCCCGCCCGCTCAACCGGCTCCAGCCGGCGCGGGCGACCCAGCTCGACCTCGAGCAGCCCGGGTGCCTGCACGCCAACATGGACCTGCTCAAGACGGCGCTGAAGCTCGGGCCCGCCTGCCCGGGCGGGCTGCTCCTCGACTGCTTCGAGCTCGCCCGCGACATCCGGGTGCTCGACATGCGCGCCTCCCCCTACGACGTCACGGGCCTCGGGCACAGCCCGGTGGCCATCGAGACGGCCGCGGGCCGGGCGGAGTACGTGGCGCAGCAGCGGGCCTTCGCCGGGCGGGCCGAGCCGCTGCGCGACCGCCTGCTCACGGTGACGACGGCGCTGCTCGAGGGCGCCGCGGCCTGAGTGGCGGCGACGTCTCCGCGGAAGCGTCCCACGCGTCCGCGGCGGTGTGGTCACGTGCCTGTGGAGAACGCGTTTCCGCGGAAACGTCGGCCTGTGGAAAACGCGTTTCCGCGGAAACGTCTCCCGGCACCTGTGGAGAACGCGTTTGCGCCGGAAGCGCGCCTGCCGTGGGGACACGGCCGTTACCGATTCGCCGCCGTCGGTCCGTTCACCCCGTGACCTGCGACGGCGTACCCTCACCAGCGAGGGCTCGTCCGCCCCGCGCCGCGCGTGCGGCGCCGTCACGCACCGCGCGTCTCTCCCGGGCTCGGTGTGACCCCGCGTCCCCCGGCCCTCGGGGCCCTTTCAGCAACACAGGCACCCGCCCGGCGGTGCCGCCGGGCGGCTCGGTGGGAAGTGATCGCGATGACGCGTCTGCTCCGGGCGATGCTCGCCCTGCTGTTCGGGCTCGCACTCCTCGCCCCCGCGGCGACGGCCGCCCAGGCGGCCCCCTACTGCGGGATCACCTGGGGGTCGCAGCCCAAGCACGCCGGCACCACGGCCGGCCAGGAGTACCTCACCGGCATCCGGGCCGGCCGGCACGCCTGCTTCGACCGCCTCGTGCTGGACGTGCGCGGCGGCCGGATCTCCGGCTTCGACGTCCGCTACGCCCCGGTGGCCACCGAGGGGCAGGGCCGGCCCATCCCGCTGCGCGGGGCGGGCGACCTGCGGGTGATCGCCGACGTGCACGCCACCACCCCCGGCGGGCGCGTGACCTACGCCCCGGCCCACCCCAACGAGGCCGTCGACGTGGCGGGCTTCCGCACCTTCCGCCAGGTGGCCTGGGGCGGCAGCTTCGAGGGCGTGTCCGTCGTCGGGCTCGGCGTGCGGGCCCGGCTGCCGTTCCGGGCGTTCGTGACGAACGGCCCGGGCGACACCTCCCGGCTCGTCGTGGACGTCGCGCACCGCTGGTGAGCCCGGTGCGGACACCTCCCGGACACCTCCCGGGGCTACCCTGCCCGCCGTGACTCCCCCTCCCGGCCGCCTCGTGCGGCGCCTCGGCCTGCCCGACGCGATCGTCATCGGCCTCGCGTCGATGATCGGGGCCGGCGTCTTCGCCGTCTTCGCCCCCGCCGCCCAGGCCGCGGGGTCGTGGCTGCTCGCCGGGCTCGCCCTCGCCCTCGTGGTCGCCACCTGCAACGCCACGTCGACGGCGCAGCTGGCGGCCACGTACCCCACCTCGGGCGGCACGTACGTCTACGGCCGGAACCAGCTCGGGCCCTGGTGGGGCTTCGCGGCCGGCTGGTCCTTCGTCATCGGCAAGACCGCCTCCTGCGCGGCGATGGCGACGACGTTCGCGGCGTACACGGTGCCCGGGCCCTGGCAGCGGCCCGTCGCCGCGGTGGCCGTGCTGGCGCTGACCGCGGTGAGCTGGCGCGGTATCACCCGCACGGCCGGGCTCGCCCGGGTCCTCGTCGCCGTCGTCCTCGTGGCCCTGGCCGTGGCGATCCTCGGCGCGCTGCGAGGCGGCGCCGAGCCGCCGGCCGGCGCCGGGGGCGGTGTGGCGCCCGGGGTGGCGGGGGTGCTCCAGGCCGCCGGGCTGATCTTCTTCGCCTTCGCCGGGTACGCGCGCGTGGCCACCCTCGGCGAGGAGGTCCGCGAGCCGGCGCGGACCATCCCCCGGGCCATCGTCACCACGCTGGCGCTGGTCGCGGCCCTGTACGCCGTCGTCGCGCTCACGCTCCTGCACGTGCTCGGCCCGGCCGGGCTGGCCGCCTCGCACGCCCCGCTGGCCGACGCCGTCGCCGCCGGCTCGGCCTCGTGGGCGGTGCCGGTGGTGCGCGTGGGCGCCGCGGCCGCGAGCCTGGGGGCGCTGCTCGCCCTCCTGGCCGGCGTCGCCCGCACCAGCCTGGCCATGGCCCGCGAGGGCGACCTCCCCCGCCCCCTGGCCGCGGTCCACCCGCGCTTCCACGTCCCCCACCGCGCGGAGGCCGCGGTCGGGGTCTGCGTGGCCGTCGCGGTCCTGCTGGTGGACCTGCGCGAGCTCATCGGCTTCAGCTCCACCGGGGTGCTGCTGTACTACGCCGTCGCCAACCTCGCCGCGTTCACCCAGCCGCCCGAGCAGCGGCGCTACCCCCGGGCGCTGCAGGTGCTCGGCGTCGTGGGGTGCGTGGTCCTGGTCCTCACGCTGCCCCCGGCGTCCCTGCTCGCCGGCCTCGGGGTGCTCGCCGCCGGGCTGCTGGCGCGGGGGCTCGTGCACGCGCGGCGACCTGGGGCGCCTACCCTCGGCGCATGACCGCGCCCGTCCCCGACCCCGCCGCTCCGCCGGCCGCCTCCGCCGCCGGGGCGGCCGCCGGCCCGCCACCGCCGCCCGCGCCCCGGGCGCGCCTGGTCGGCGTCGACCTGGCCCGCGGCCTGGCGATCCTGGGGATGTTCGTCGCGCACCTGGGCGCCGACCGCCCGGACGGGACGCACGACCCGGCCTGGTTCGTGCTGGCCGACGGGCGCTCCGCCGCGCTCTTCGCGCTCCTCGCCGGGGTCTCCCTGGCCCTGAGCAGCGGCCGGGACCGGCTGCCGGCCGGCCTGGTCCTCCTCCACGCCCGGATGACCATCCTCGTGCGCGCCGGGCTGCTCCTGCTGCTGGGCTGGGTCCTCGTGGGCCTGGGCACCCCGGTGGCGGTCATCCTGCCCGCCTACGCGGTCCTGTTCCTCCTCGCCCTGCCCTTCCTCGCCGTGCGGCGGCGGTGGCTGCTGCTCGCCGCGGGCGTCGCCGCGGTCGTCTCCCCCACCCTCGTCGCCCTCGTCGCCGTGCCGAACGGCGGGCCCAGCCTGGCCGCCCGCCTGTCCGGGACGGCCGACCCGGTGCACCTGCCCGGCGACGAGCTCGTCACCGGCTACTACCCGGCGCTGGTCTACCTCGCCTACGTGCTGCTCGGGCTCGCCGTCGGACGCACCGACCTGACCCGGACGCGCACCCAGGCCGGGCTCGTCGGCGTCGGCGCGGGGCTGGCCGTGCTGGGCTGGGGCCTGTCCCGGCTGGCCCTGGACGCCGTCGGGCCGGACGCCTCGCCGCTGACCCGCCACCTGCTCAGCGGGGCCGCGCACGAGGACACCACGCTGGAGGTGGTGGGCAACTGCGGCACGGCCCTCGCCGTCATCGGGCTCTTCCTGCTGCTGACCCGGCCCACCCCGGCGGGCCGGGCGGCCGGCGCGGCGCTCAGCCCGCTGGCCGCGGCGGGGTCGATGAGCCTGACGGTCTACACCGCGCAGATCGTGGCGATCTTCGTCCTGGGCGAGCAGGTGGTGTGGGCGCCGACGTCCAACGCGGTGCTGGTCTGGTTCGTCGTGCTGGCGCTGGCCGGGGCGTGGCTGTGGCGGCGGCTGGTCGGCCGCGGGCCGCTCGAGCAGGGCCTGGGGGCCGCGGCGCGCGCCGTCGCCGGGCCCCGCCCCGCCGCGCCGTAGCGCCGCCCCGGACGGCC
>NZ_VUKF01000066.1 GCF_009193185.1 Georgenia thermotolerans
TGTGAAGTCTCAGGACATCGGTGACGGTTGTGTCTCAAGACATCGGTGACGGTATGTCTCGCGCTCGTGGTGACACTTCGGCTGCCGTCATTGGCCGATGGGTGAGTCGAGGGAGATCAGCAGCAGGGTCCGGTTCGCGATCACGCAGTGGCCCGAGGATGCCCCGCGTGGCGCCGTGACGGCCTTCTGCGCCGAGCACCAGATCAGCCGGAAGTCGTTCTACGCGATCCGTGCCCGGGCCGCCGAGGAAGGCGTCATGGCCGCGTGGGCACCGCGGTCGCGTCGCCCACGCCGGTCACCGTCCAAGACCCCACCCGAGGTGATCGAGCAGGCGCTGGCCGTGCGGGCCGAGCTGAAGAAGGCCGGGCTCGATCACGGGCCGTTGAGCGTGATGGACAAGATGACCGCCCTGGGGCTGCCGGCGCCCTCGCGGGCGACGTTGGCGCGGATCTTCCTCAAGGCCGGCGCGGTCGATCCCGAGCCGCGCAAGCGTCCGCGCGCCTCGTATCGCCGGTTCGTCTACCCGGCGCCGAACTGCCTGTGGCAGCTGGACGGGTTCACCTACCCCCTGGCCGGCGGGCGCGAAGGCACCATCTTGCAGGTCGTCGACGACCACTCCCGCATGATCCTGGCCTCGCTCGCCGCCGCCGGAGAGACCTCCGAGGCGGTCCTGGCGGTCGTGCGTACCGCGATCGCCCGGCACGGCATCCCGCAGCGCTTCCTCAGCGACAACGGCGTGGCGCTGAACCCGACCCGGCGCAAGAAGCGCGGCCAGCTCGTGGACTACCTGACCCGGCTGGGGGTGGACACCATCACCGGGAAACCGGGCAAACCCACCACCCAGGGCAAGAGCGAACGCCATCACCGCACCACCGCCCTGTGGCTAGACGCCCGCGAGCTCGCCGCCGACCTGCCGCACATGCAGCAGCTGCTCGAGGAGTTCGAGGTCGTCTACAACACCCAACGCCCCCACCAGGCCCTTCCCGGGCGGATCACCCCTCGTCAGGCCTGGGACGCCACCCCCAAGGCACCCGAGCCCGAACCGGCACCCGAACCGATCCCCGACGCCCCGGCGCTGGCGAAGGCCGAGGGACAAGCCACCCGGGTGGTCACAGCCAAGGGCGTCGTCACCGTCATCGGCACCCGCTTCTTGCTCGGCGAGGCCCACGCCGGCCAGACCGTCCACATCATCTGGGACCCGACCACCGTGGAGTTCTTCGACGCCAACGGCGAGAGCATCCGCACCACCCCACGACCAGCCCCCGGAACCCGCTACGTCGGCAACGGACAACCCCGCGGCTTCATGGCCCGCTACGCCAACCGTCACCCATCTCCTGA
Source organism: Georgenia thermotolerans (assembly GCF_009193185.1). GTDB lineage: Bacteria > Actinomycetota > Actinomycetes > Actinomycetales > Actinomycetaceae > Georgenia > Georgenia thermotolerans. The sequence goes on from NZ_VUKF01000066.1 coordinate 1,339, forward strand.
GACACCAACTGTCACCGATGTCCTGAGACAACAACCGTCACCGAAGTCCTGAGACATCACACTTGACGCCTCACGACCAACTTGACGCCTCGCGACCAAGTTGACGTCTCGCGGGCCGGGGGTCAGAGGGAGGACTCGTCCAGGTGCGGCGTCGTGCCGTCCCACCCGTCCAGCAGGGTGCGCACCAGCTCGGGGAGCGGCGTCGGGTAGACGACGGCGCCACCCGCCACTGCGGCGTCGAGGGCGTCGAGGTCCCACCAGCGCACCTCGTCGAGCACGTCGCGCTCGAGCTCGGTCCACCCGTCGTCGGTGAAGGCGTGGGCGCCGGAGACCCGGGCGAGGAAGAACTCCTCGTCCTGCCGGCACGTCACCCGGGCGAAGTCGAACAGCGCGCTGCGGGTGAGCACCGGCCCGACCAGCTCCTCGGGGTCGACGACGATGCCGGTCTCCTCGAGCACCTCCCGGGCGGCGCCCGCGCGCACGTCCTCGCCGGCGTCGAGGCCCCCGCCCACGGTGAACCACCACGAGCGGGTGACCTCCCCGGCGTCGTGCCCGCGCACGAGCAGCACCCGGTCGGCCTCGTCGACGAGGATGACGCGGGCGGCGCGGCGGAACGGCACCCCGTCCGGGCCCGGGACCCAGTCGGGCCCGAGCCCGTACGTCAGCGCGTCAGGCACCGCGCGGGCTCACCAGCCGCGCTCGGCGAGGCGGTGCGGGACGGGGATCTCGTCGACGTTGATGCCGACCATGGCCTCGCCCAGGCCGCGGGAGACCTCGGCGATGACGCTGGGGTCGTCGTAGAACGTCGTCGCCTTGACGATGGCCGCGGCGCGCTGGGCGGGGTTGCCGGACTTGAAGATGCCCGAGCCGACGAAGACGCCCTCGGCGCCCAGCTGCATCATCATGGCCGCGTCGGCCGGGGTGGCGATGCCGCCGGCGGTGAACAGCACGACGGGCAGCTTGCCCTTCTCGGCGACCTCCTTGACGAGGTCGTAGGGCGCCTGCAGCTCCTTGGCCGCGAGGTACAGCTCGTCCTCGGGCAGGCTCTGCAGCCGGCGGATCTCGTCGCGGATGGTGCGCATGTGCGTCGTGGCGTTCGAGACGTCCCCGGTGCCGGCCTCGCCCTTGGAGCGGATCATCGCCGCGCCCTCGGTGATGCGGCGCAGCGCCTCCCCGAGGTTGGTCGCCCCGCACACGAACGGGACGGTGAACTGCCACTTGTCGATGTGGTGGGCGTAGTCGGCCGGGGTGAGCACCTCGGACTCGTCGACGTAGTCCACGCCGAGGGACTGCAGCACCTGCGCCTCGACGAAGTGGCCGATGCGGGCCTTGGCCATGACGGGGATGGTGACGGCGCTGATGATGCCGTCGATCATGTCGGGGTCGCTCATCCGGGACACGCCGCCCTGGGCGCGGATGTCGGCGGGCACCCGCTCGAGGGCCATGACGGCGACGGCGCCGGCGTCCTCGGCGATCTTCGCCTGGTCGGGGGTGACGACGTCCATGATGACGCCGCCCTTGAGCATCTCGGCCATCCCGCGCTTGACGCGGGCGGTGCCCTGCTGCGGGGTGGGCTGCTCGGTGACGGCGAACTCGTTCTCTGACACGGTGACCTTCTGCGGATGGGGGGCTGACGCGCTCGAGTCTAGTCGTGCCGCGACAAGGCCCGTGCCCGTCTCGCCGACGGCGGACGGCGCACCGGTCTCTCCGACGCCGGACGGCGCACCGGGCGCGCCGTCATCGGGCCGCCGTCACACCCGGCCGGCGCCGGTGACCACCGCCCGGCTGCGCACCACCCGCTCGAGCAGCTCCTGCTCGTCGCGGCGCGCCCGCGGGTCGTACCGGCCGGACAGGGCGCGCTGGCGGGTGTAGGCCAGCGACGTCGCCGCGGCCTGGAAGTCCCGCATGGCCCGCTCGGCGCCGGGCCCGCGGGTGGCCGCCCAGGCGCGCGCCCGGCGCCTGCCCGGCATCGAGCTCAGCATCGTGACCTCGAAGGGCGTGAACCAGCCGGCCTGGGCGTACTCGCCCAGGCGGCGGGCGATGGTGCGCCGCTCGTCGGCGCGCAGCCACAGCACGAGCAGGATCAGCCCGACGAACAGCGGCACCTGGATGGACCAGTACACGGCGTCGGACGCGCCCAGCACCGCCGAGCCGTTCCACAGCGCATGCAGCGCCATCGCCGCGGCCAGGCCCACCGGGAAGAGCACCACCCACGCCGCCGTGGAGCGGCGCGAGGCCAGGCCGAGCGCGATGCCGGTGCAGGCGGTGAAGGTCACGTGGGCGAACGGGGCGTAGATCGCGCGGGCGACGAAGACCTGCGTCAGCGCCTCCTGGTACTGCACGAAGTACAGGACGTTCTCGGTGAACGCGAACCCGGCCGCCACCACCGCGGCGTAGACGATGCCGTCGACCGGGCCGTCCACCGCGCGCCGGCGCAGCAGGAAGATCAGCAGCACGCCCGCGCCCTTGGCGATCTCCTCCACCACCGGCGCGCCGACCACCGTGCCGAACACCTGCGCCTGCTCGGGGCTGCCCGTGACGGCGTAGACGCTGACCGCGATGAGGTCGTTGAAGAACAGGGCGACGGCGGCGGCCACCCCGATCCCCCACGCCAGGGCCGCGGCGAGCAGGCCGCGCGGCTCCGGCTCCCAGCGGTCCACCCACCGCACCGTCGCCAGGACGACGACCAGGGGGATGAAGGCGAGGACCCCCGCCAGCGCCGTCGCCCCGGTGCCGCCCACGGCGAGCACCGTGGCCAGCACCCACAGCGCGCCCACCAGCCCGAGCGCGATGCCGACCACCTCGACCGCCAGCGTCGCGGGGTGCCGGCGCGGCACCGCACCCCACTGGGCCCGCGTCGGCAGCTGGGCCTCGGGCGCCACGGCCGCCGGCCGCGGGGGCGGGCCGACGCGCCGCCCGACGCGGCCGGACGGCGGGGGCAGGTACGGTCCGCTCATCTGCGTCACAGTAGGGTCCCGGCGCGGCTCAGTCGTCCGGGAGGGCGTCGTCCATGTCGAACGGCTCGGGCAGCGGCGCGCGCCCGGCCAGGTGGAACGTGCGCACCGCCCACCGGGCGCGGACCTCGCGCACCCGCTGGACGTGGGCGTTGTGGAAGCGGCGCGCCACCTGGAGGCGGTACCAGGACTGCTGCAGGTGCCCGAGCACCTCGGTGGCGCGCGGGTCGTCGGCCAGCGCGGCCCGGTCCTCGGGGCCGCCGAGCACGGTGCGCAGGGTGCGGCTCAGCTCGCTCTCGACCAGGCCGCGGTCCGGGGCGTCGTCGAGGGCGACGGCGGCCCCCTCGCCCAGCGGGTCGGCACCCGGGGCGCCCTCCAGCCCGTCGCGCACCAGCCCGGCCGGCGCCGCGTCGATGGCGCGCAGGGCGACGTCGGTGACGACGATCGCCTCGGCGGGGTCGAGCGCGCCCGAGGCCGCCAGCTCGGTGGCCGCCGTGGCCCGCCGGACGAGCTGGGTCTCCAGCGTCGCGCGCGAGCGCAGCACCGTGCGGTGCAGCCGGTCCACCCGGGAGGCCTGGACCCACAGCGCCCAGCCGAGCAGCACGAGGACCAGGACGGCGAGCAGCAGCCAGTCGGTCAGCTCCACGACGGCTCCTCCCCGCCGGCAACGGGTTCAGTGCCGCTGGCGCGGGCGGCGCTAGTGCGATCGGCGCGGGTGCCGCCGGCCGGAGTGGCCTGGGTGCCGCCGTCCGGCGTGGCCTGGTTGTTGCCGCCCGTGGCCGCCTGGCCGCCGCCGGTGACGGCCTGGGTGGCGGCGCGCAGCCGGGCGAACATCGTGCGCGAGCGCGGGTCCTCGCTCACGCGGGCGTGCGCGGTGGACAGCACCATGTCGTAGACGGCGAGCACCTGGCTGGTCACGGTCGACCAGTCGTAGCGGCGCACCGCGGTGGCGGCGCGCTCGCGCACCGGCGCCGTGCCGGCCCGGTCCCCCAGCACCTCCACGAGGGTGCGGGCCAGGCTGAGGGGATCCCCCCGGCTGAAGAGCCGGCCCAGGCGGCCGCCGTCGAGCACGGCCTGGAAGGCGGGGATGTCGGCGGCGACGACGAGGGAGCCGCCGCTCATCGCCTCGACGAGCACGATGCCGAAGCTCTCCCCGCCGGTCTGCGGGGCGACGTAGGCGTCCACCGAGGCGAACAGGCTGGCCTTGTCCTCGTCGCTGACTCCGCCGAGGAAGGTCACCGCGTCGCCGTAGCGGGCCAGCGCGGCCCGTTCCTGCGCCGCCTCGCCGCGTCCGGCGACGAGGAAGCGGGCGCCGGGGATCTCGGCGAGGACCGGGCCGACGGCGTCGGCGAGGATGGGCAGGCCCTTGCGTGGCTCGTCGAGCCGGCCGAGGAACGCCACCGTGGGCCGCTCGTCGGTGCCCTCCCACTCGGGCCGGCGGGCGGCGCCGGCGAAGCGGTCGACGTAGACGCCGTTGGGGACGACGACGGCGTCCCCGCCCAGGTGCTGGACGAGGGTGCGCCGGGCCTCCTCGGAGACGGCGATGCGCCCGGTGATCTTCTCGAGCATCGGCACGACCACCGGGGAGATCGCCTGCAGCGCGCGCGAGCGTTCCATGGAGGTGTGGAAGGTGGCGACCACCGGCCCGTCGGCGACCCACAGGGCAAGCATGCTCAGCGAGGGGATCATCGGCTCGTGGATGTGCAGCAGGTCGAAGTCGCCCTGCTCCACCCAGCGGCGCACCCGGCCGGCGACGACGGGGCCGAAGTTCAGCCGGGCCACCGACCCGTTGTACGGGATCGCCACCGTGCGCCCGGTGGAGACGACGTAGTCGGGCACCGGGGTCGAGTCCTCGGCCGGGGCGAGGACCGAGACGGTGTGGCCCCGGCGGATGAGCTCCTCGGCGAGGTCGCGGACGTGGAACTGCACCCCGCCCGGCGCGTCGAAGGAGTACGGGCAGACGATTCCGACCCGCATCAGCCGCGCCCCTCCGGCGGGCCGGCGGGACTCTCCCCCGCCGCCTGCCGCGCCCGCGCGGCGGACCGGGCGAGCCGGTCGGCGTCGAGGTCGGCGAGGAAGACCTTCTGCAGCATGTGCCAGGCCTCGGGGTGGCGGCGCAGCCGCGCACCGACCCAGTCGACCCACCGCTGGGTGAGCTCGGCGACGGTGAGCTGCTCGCCGGGCCGGTCCAGCCGCGGGCTGAACTCCACCACGATCCCCCACGGGCCCCCGGCGGCGCGGCGCCGCGCGCCGTGCAGCCGCTCGTGGCGGATCATCACCGCGTGCAGGGGCTGGCCGGTGGCCAGGCTCAGGGCCGCCGGGCCGGGTGCCACGCGGGCCCGGTGGCCGGCGAGGTCGACCTCGACGCCGGTGTGCGAGAGGTCCCGGTCGGCCAGGAGCGGGACGAGGTAGGCGCCGGTGCGCGACAGGCGCAGCAGCTCGCGAAAGACGTTGCGGCCCTTCTCCAGCGGGATGATCGTCATGCCCAGGCCGGTACGGAACCGCAGGAACCCCTGGAAGACCTCCTCGGGCTCGAGGTGCTCGGCCACCGTGAGCACGTGCCCGAGCTCCCCGGTGCCCCACGCGCCGGCGAGGTCCCAGTTGCCCGAGTGCGACAGGGCGCACTGGACCGACCGGCCGGCGGCGAGCTCGGCGCGGATCGCGGCGTCGCCGATCACCCGCACCCGGGCCTCGATCCGGTCGCGGGACAGCCGGGGCAGCTGGAAGGCCTCGCGGTAGTAGCGCAGGTAGCCGCGCATGTTCTCCCGGGAGAGCCGGCGCACCGCCCGGTGGGACAGGTCCGGGCGCAGCCGGGCCAGGTTGGTCTCGAGCTGGCGCACCCCGCCGCCGCGGGCGAGCCACGCGCCGTCGGCCACCGCGGTGAAGGCGGCGCGCGCCACCGGCTCCGGCAGGTGCTCGACGCCGCGCTGGGCGAGGCGGAAGACGCGGGCGATGTCGATGCTCACGAGGCGGCGCCCTCGGGCGTCGGCGCGCTGTCCTGGCCGTCCGCGGCGCTGCCCGGGCCGGCGGCGCGCGCCTGGAGGTAGACCGTGCGCATGCGCTGGACCACGGTGACGGCGCTGGCCAGGGCGAGCAGGCCCAGCGCGACGGTCATGACCCACACGGGCAGGCCGAGCCCGACGAGCAGGGTCGCCACGAGGGCGACGACGAGGCGGTCGGCGCGCTCGGCGAGCCCGACGTTCGCCGTCATGCCCAGCCCCTCGGCGCGCGCCTTGGCGTAGGGCACGACGCCGCCGAGGACGAGGCAGGCGAGGGCGAGGGCCGCGGTCCAGCCGCCCAGGGGGCCCTCGACGTGGTGCAGCGCCCACAGCAGCAGCCCGGAGAACAGGGCGGCGTCGGCGATGCGATCCATCGTGGAGTCGAGGAACGCGCCCCAGCGCGAGACCCGGTCCATCATCCGGGCCATCTGCCCGTCGAGGTTGTCGGCGACGACGAGCGCGCCGACGACGAGCGCGCCGGCGGTGAGGTGGTCGGTGGGCAGCAGCGTCAGGGCCGCGACCGTGGTGGCGGCGGTGCCGCCCACGGTGACGACGTCGGGGCTGACGCCCAGGCGCACCAGCACCCGGGCCGCGGGGCCGAAGACCGCGGCGGCGAACCCGCGACCGCTCCTGCTGAGCACTACCGCGCCCCCTCGTCGCCGGCCGGGGTGGCCGCGGGGCTGGCCAGCCGGGCCCAGCCGTCGGCCAGGAGCCGGCGGGTCTCCCCCAGCACCTGCGGCAGCGCCTTGGTGCGGGCCACGATCGGGAAGAAGTTCGCGTCCCCGCCCCACCGCGGCACGACGTGCTGGTGCAGGTGGGCGGCGATGCCCGCGCCGGCCACGGCGCCCTGGTTCATGCCCAGGTTGAACCCGTGCGGCGCGGAGACCTCGGTGAGCACCCGCATGGCGGTGGCGGTGAGCACGCCGACCTCCTCGCGCTCGGCGTCGGTGAGGTCGGTGAAGCCGGCCACGTGCCGATAGGGGCACACCAGCAGGTGGCCGGGGTTGTACGGGTAGAGGTTGAGCACCACGAAGGCCAGCTCGCCGCGGTGGACGATGAGGCCGTCCTCGTCGCTGCGGGAGGGCGCCCGGCAGAACGGGCACGCCTGCTCGCCGTCGTCGTCGGGCCGGTCCTCGCCGTCGATGTAGGCCATGCGGTGGGGGGTCCACAGGCGCTGGAAGGCGTCGGGGACGCCGACGAAGTCCGCAGCCGGCTCGGCGCGCTGGTCGCCCATCAGACCTGCTCCCGGTTGGCGATCGCGGCGACGATCCGCTCGACGGCCTCGGCCACCGGCACCTGGTTCTCCTGGTGGCCGTCGCGGAACCGGAACGACACCGCGCCCGCCTCGACGTCCTCCCCGCCCGCGATGAGCACGAAGGGCACCTTCTCCTTGGCGGCGTTGCGGATCTTCTTGCCGAACCGGTCGTCGGAGTCGTCCAGCTCCACGCGCACGCCCTTGGCCCGCAGCTGGTCCAGGACGCCGCGCAGGTAGTCGTCGAAGACGTCGGCGACGGGCACGCCGACCACCTGCACGGGCGAGAGCCAGGCCGGGAACGCGCCCGCGTAGTGCTCGAGGAGCACGCCGAAGAACCGCTCGATGGAGCCGAACAGGGCCCGGTGGATCATGACCGGGCGCTGCCGCGAGCCGTCGGGGGCGGTGTACTCGAGCTCGAACAGCTCCGGCTCGAAGAAGTCGAGCTGGATGGTCGAGAGCTGCCAGGTGCGCCCGATGGCGTCCTTGGCCTGCACGGAGATCTTCGGGCCGTAGAAGGCCGCGCCGCCCGGGTCGGGCACGAGCTCCAGGCCCGAGGCGGTGGCCACCTCCTCGAGGGTGCGGGTCGCCTCCTCCCAGGTCGCCTCGTCGCCGACGGACTTCTCCGGGTCACGGGTGGACAGCTCGAGGTAGAACTCCTCGAGCCCGTAGTCGCGGAGCAGGTCCAGGACGAAGGTGAGCAGGCTCGAGAGCTCGTCCTTCATCTGCTCGCGGGTGCAGTAGATGTGCGCGTCGTCCTGGGTGAACCCGCGGGCGCGGGTCAGGCCGTGCACCACGCCCGACTTCTCGTACCGGTACACGGTGCCGAACTCGAAGAGCCGCAGCGGCAGCTCGCGGTAGGAGCGCCCGCGGGAGTTGAACACCAGGTTGTGCATCGGGCAGTTCATGGGCTTGAGGTAGTAGTCCTGCCCCTGCCTGGTGATGTTGCCCTCGGCGTCGCGGGCCTCGTCCAGGTGCATCGGGGGGTACATGCCGTCGGCGTACCACTCGAGGTGCTTGGAGGTCTGGAAGAGCTGCGCCTTGGTGATGTGCGGGGTGGTGACGAAGGAGTAGCCGGCCTCCACGTGACGGCGGCGCGAGTACTCCTCCATCTCCATGCGGATCATCGCGCCCTTGGGGTGGAAGACGGGCAGGCCCGAGCCGATCTCGTCGGGGAAGGAGAACAGGTCGAGCTCGGCACCCAGGCGGCGGTGGTCGCGGCGCTCGGCCTCGGCGAGGCGCTCGGTGTAGGCCTTGAGCTCGTCCTTGCTGGGCCAGGCGGTGCCGTAGACACGCTGGAGCTGGGGGTTCTTCTCGCTGCCGCGCCAGTAGGCGGCGGCCGAGCGCATGAGGGCGAAGCCGTTGCCGATGAGCTTGGTCGAGGGCAGGTGCGGCCCGCGGCACAGGTCCTTCCAGGCGACCTCGCCGCCGCGGCGGACGTTGTCGTAGATGGTCAGCTCGCCGCCGCCCACCTCGACCGAGGCACCCTCGGCCACGTCCGCGTCGGAGGCCTCGCCGTCGCCGCCGGGACCCTTGAGCCCGATGAGCTCGAGCTTGTAGGGCTGGTCGGCCAGCTCCGCGCGCGCCTCCTCCTCGGTGACCACCCGGCGCCGGAAGGCCTGGTTCTCCTTGACGATCCGGCCCATGACCTTCTCGAAGGCCTTGAGGTCCTCGGGGGTGAAGGGCTGCTCGACGTCGAAGTCGTAGTAGAAGCCGTCGGTGATGGGCGGGCCGATGCCGAGCTTGGCGTCCGGGTTGACCTGCTGGACCGCCTGGGCGAGCACGTGCGCGGTGGAGTGGCGCAGGATCGCCAGGCCGTCGGGGCTGTCGATGGTCACCGGCTCGATGACGGCGCCGGCGGGCAGCTCGTCGACGGCGGTGGCCAGGTCGCGCAGCTCGCCGTCGACGCGGAGGGCGACGACGTCCGGGCGGCCGGCGAACAGCTCAGTGCCCGTCGTGCCCCCGCTGACGGTCTGCTCGACGCCGTCGATGGTCAGGGTGTGGTCGGACACGGTGGGGCTCCTGGCAGTTTGCGGGTAGGACCACCCGATCCTACCGAGCAGCGACCCGGGCGCCGCGCACCGGCCCGGTCACGCCCGCGCGCCCAGGTGCTCCGCGAGATAGCGCACGCAGCCGTCGACGGAGACGATGCGGGTGTAGTCGCGCTCGGGGACCTCCACCCCGGTGGCCTGGAACAGCCCGACGGCCAGGTTGAGCACGTCCATCGAGTCCAGCTCGAGCTCCTCGCGCAGGTCGGCCGCGGGGTCGACGGCGCCGGGGTCCGCCTCGGGTGCCACCTCGCCCAGCACCCGCAGCACCGTGGCGCGCAGCTCCGCCGTGCCCGGTGCCGGCCGCCCCGCGTTCACCGCCGGATGCGCCGCGCCGGGCGCCGTCGTCGGCTCGTCCATCACAGCACCTCCGCCTCCGTCACAGCCTCTCCGGGTCCTGCAGCAGGTGGTCCAGCGCCGCCAGCAGGACGGCGCCCCGGTGGCCGTCGCTCGCCCGGTGGTCCGCGCCGAGGGTGGCGGTGACGACCGGGCGCACGCCGAGCATGCCGTCGCTCGCCCACGGTCGTTGCCGGGTGCGCCCGAGCCCGACGATGGCCACCTGCGGCGGGTAGATGACCGGCAGCACCATGTCGGGGCCCTCGTCGCCCAGGCTGGTCACGGTGACCGTCGGGTCGGCGACCTCCGAGGACCGCAGCCGGCCCGCCCGGGCGCGTCCGGTCACGTCGCGCAACCGGGCCATGAGGTCGGGGAGCGGGGCCCGGTCGGCGTCGTGCAGCGCGGGAGCGACGAGCCCGCCGCCGCGCAGGGCGATCGCGACGCCGAGGTGGACGTGCGCCGCCGGCCGGAAGCCGTCCTGCTCCCAGGTGCCGTTGAGGTCGGGGGCCTCGCGCAGCGCGAGGGCCGTGGCCTTGAGGAGCAGCACGACGGGCAGGAGCCGGTCGGTGACGCCGACCGCGGCGTTGTGGGCCTCGAGCCAGGTCAGCGAGCGGGACGTGTCGATGTCGCGGGTGAGGTAGTAGTGCGGGATCTCCCGGTTGGAGCGCGCCATGGCCGCCGCGACCGCGCGGCGCACCGCGGCCTGCCGGTCGGCCCCCGTGAGGGGCGGGGACGGTACGGCCGGTGCTGCCGGTGGCGGTGCTGGTGCCGGGGCCGGCGAGGGGCCCGGGGCGGGCGAGGGAGCCGGGGCCGGGACCGGCGGGGGTGCCGGCACGGCCTCCCCCGTCGACCGGGCGGCCGCGAGCGCCTCGACGTCCTCCCGGCGCACCGCGCCGCCCGGGCCCGTGCCGGTCACGGTGGCCAGGTCGACCCCCAGCTCCTGCGCGAGCCGCCGGGCGAGCGGGGAGGCGAAGGGTCGTCGGCCCGGGCGCGCGGCCGGGGCCGCCGGGCGCCCCGCCCGGCCTCCGGGCGCCCGGACCGGGACCGGCTCGGGGGCGAGGGGCTCCGGCGTCCGGGTGCCCCCTGCCGCAGCCGCGGCCGTTGGGGCGGCCGGGGCGTGTCCCTTGGCCGCGAGCGCCGCGTCCTCCCGGATCAGTGCCAGCGGCGTGCCGACCGGGACCCGGCGCCCCTCGGGCACGAGCAGCTCCTCGACGGTGCCGGTGACGAAGGTCTCCACCTCGATGACCGACTTGTCGGTGTCCACCTCGGCGACGATGTCCCCGCGGTGCACCTGGTCGCCGACGCCCACGTGCCAGGCGATCAGGGTGCCGAAGTCCATGTCGGCCCCGAGCGATGGCATCCGGAACTCACCCATGGCCACCGACCACGTCACGGGCCGCGGCGGCGATGCTCTCGGGCTGGGGCAGCGCCGCCTGCTCGAGGTGCTGGGCGTACGGCACCGGCACCTCGACCCCGCACACCCGCGCCACCGGCGCGTCCAGCTCGTAGAACGCGCCCTCCATGATCCGGGCGCTGACCTCGGCGGCGACGCTGCCGCTGCGCCACTCCTCGTCGACCACGACGGCCCGGTGGGTGCGCGTCACGGTCGCCAGGACGGCCGCCGTGTCCAGGGGGCGCAGCGTCCGCAGGTCCAGCACCTCGGCCGCGATCCCCTCCGCGGCGAGCAGCTCGGCGGCGGCGAGCGCCTTGGGCAGCGACCCGCCGTAGGTGATGAGGCTGACGTCGCGGCCGGGGCGGCGCACCGCGGCGCGGTCGATGTCGACCGGGCCGGCGTCGGGCGAGAGGGGGCCGCGCACCGGGTACAGGCCGCCGTGCTCGAAGATGATCACGGGGTCGGGGTCCTGCAGGGCCGTCCAGAGCATGCCGCGCGCGTCCTCGAGGGTGGCGGGCACGACCACGCGCAGGCCCGGGATGTGGGCGTAGAGGCCCTCCAGGCTGTGCGAGTGCTGGGCGGCGAGCTGGCGCCCGGCGCCGGTGGTCATGCGGATGACGATCGGCACCGCCAGCTGGCCGCCGGACATGTGCAGCAACGTCGCGGCGTTGTTGAGGATCTGGTCCAGGGCGAGCAGGCTGAAGTTGATCGTCATGATCTCGACGATCGGGTGCCGCCCGCCCAGGGCCGCGCCGATCCCGGCACCGACGAACCCCGCCTCCGACAGCGGGGTGTCGCGCACCCGCTCGGGGCCGAACTCCGTCAGCAGGCCCTTGGTGACGCCGAAGCAGCCCCCGTACGCGCCGACGTCCTCCCCCATGACGAAGGCCAGCGGGTCGCGCTGCAGGGCGTCGCGCAGCGCCTCCCGGAACGCCTCCCGGAAGGTGGTGTCCAGGGCCGTGGTCGTCATGGCACGGCCCTGCGGTACACCTGGCGGGTGAGGTCCTCGACCGGCTCGAGCGTGCCCGCCTCGGCGAAGGCCACGGCGTCGTCGATCTCGGCGGCCACCTCGGCCTCGAGCCGCTCCCGCTCCGCGGGGCCGATCAGTCCGGCGTCGCCGAGCCGGCGGGCGAAGGTCTCCAGGGGGTCGCGCGTCTTCCACCGCTCGACCTCCTCCTTGCTGCGGTACAGCTCCGGGTCGTACATCGAGTGGGCCCGGAAGCGGTAGGTGCGGAACTCCACGAAGCACGGCCCCGCCCCCGCCCGGACCAGGCCGACCGCCCGGCGGGCGGCGGCGCGGCACGCCAGCACGTCCATGCCGTCGACCGCCCAGGCCGGCATGGCGTAGGAGGCGGCCTTGACGGTGAGGTCGGTCTGCGACTCCGAGCGCCGCAACGCCGTGCCCATGGCGTAGAGGTTGTTCTCGCAGAGGAAGACCACCGGCAGGTGCCACAGCGCGGCGAGGTTCATCGACTCGTGGAAGGCGCCCTCGGCGACGGCCCCCTCGCCGAAGAAGCACGCGGTGACCCGGTCCTGCCCGGCCAGCCGGTCCGCGAGCGCCAGGCCGACGGCGACCGGCAGGCCGCCGGCGACGATCGCGTTGCCGCCGTAGAACCGGGTGGCGGTGTCGAACAGGTGCATCGAGCCGCCGTGGCCGCGGCTGCACCCCTCGACCCGGCCGAACATCTCCGCCATGACGGCGCGGGCGGAGACCCCGCGCACGAGGGCGTGGCCGTGCTCGCGGTAGGTGGAGACGACGGCGTCCTCGGGGCCCACGGCGTCCATGGCGCCCACCGCCACGGCCTCCTCCCCGATGTACAGGTGCATGAACCCGCGGATGAGGGCCGCGCTGTACAGCTCGACGCAGCGTTCCTCGAAGCGCCGGACCCGCAGCATGCCCAGCAGCAGGTGGCGCGCGTCCGCCTCGTCGGTGGCGTGCGGGGCGCGCAGCGTCGTCGTCACGGGATCTCGCCCCCTTCCAGGGTGGACAGGTCGCCGACCGGCAGCCCGAGCTCGCGGGCCCGCAGGAGGCGGCGCATGATCTTGCCGCTGCGGGTGTGGGGCAGCTCGGTCACGATCTCGATCTCCCGGGGGGCGACGGCGGCGCCGAGCCGGGCGCGCCCGAAGCCGAGCAGCTCGCGGGTCAGCCCGCCGTCGCCGGCGGCGTCGGGGCGCGCGACGACGAAGGCCTTGACGATCTCGCACGCGACGGGGTCGGGCTTGCCGATCACCCCGGCCTCGGCCACGGCGGGGTGCTCCATCAGGGTGCTCTCGACCTCGAACGGGCCGATGAGGTGGCCGGAGGACTTGATGACGTCGTCCGCCCGGCCGAGGAACCAGAAGTACCCGTCCTCGTCGCGGGAGGCCAGGTCCCCGGTGAGGTACCAGCCGCCGGCGAAGCAGCGGCGGTACCGCTCCTCGGCGTGGAGGTACCCGCGGAACATCGAGGGCCACCCGGGCCGGAGCGCGAGCTCGCCGCCCACCCCCGGGCCCAGGACCTCCGCACGCCCGTCGGCGAGGAGGACGCCGTCGGGCCCGCGGCGCAGCACCGCCGCCTCCACCCCCGGCAGGGGGCGCCCCATCGAGCCGGGCCGGACGTCGGCCGCCGCGGTGTTGGCGATCATGATCCCGCCGGTCTCCGTCTGCCACCAGTTGTCGTGGACGGGCAGGCCGAGCGCGTCCTGCCCCCACACCACCGCCTCGGGGTTGAGCGGCTCGCCCACGCTGGCCACGAAGCGCAGGGCGGGGGCCGCGAGCGCCCCCTGGGCCGGCCCGCCCAACCGCATGAGCCGGCGGATCGCCGTCGGGGCGGTGTACCAGACGCTGACCCGTTCCTCGCGCAGCGTGGCGTACCACCGCTCGGCGTCGAAGTCCGCCTCGTCGACGATGCTGGTCACCCCGTGGGTCAGCGGGGCGACGATGCCGTAGGAGGTGCCGGTGACCCAGCCGGGGTCCGCGGTGCACCAGTAGACGTCCTCGGGGTGCAGGTCCAGCGCGAAGCGGGCGGAGGCGTGGTGCATCACCACGGCCTCGTGGACGTGGACCGCCCCCTTGGGCGTCCCGGTGGTCCCGCTGGTGAAGTGCAGCAGCGCCGGCGTCTCGGGGTCCGTGGGGGCGATGGCGTACTCCTGCGCCTCCCCGGCGACGAGCGCGGCGAAGGACAGCGTGCCCTCCGGGGGCGCGGCGTCGGCGGGCACGTCGGTGAGCAGGACGTGGCGCAGGCGCGGCAGCCCGTCCCGGAGTGCGGCGACCTTGCGTTCGTAGGCGGTGCGGGTGGTCACGAGCACGGTGGCCTCGCCGATCGCCATCCGCTGGCGCACCGGCTCCGGACCGAACGCGGAGAAGAGCGGGCAGAACACGCGGCGGGCCTTGAGCGTGCCGATCGCCGCGACGTAGAGCGCGGGCACCCGCCCGCTGAGCGCGAAGACGCTGTCGCCCGGGGCGGTGCCGAGGCGCTCGAGGGCGTGCGCGAAGGCGCTGGTGCGCCGGGCCAGGTCGGCGTACGTGAGGTCCAGGCGCTCGCCGTGGCGGCCCAGCCACCGCAGCGCGACGTGGCCGGCCCGCGGCCCGGCGGCGTGCCGGTCGACGGCCTCGTGGGCGATGTTCAGCCCGGCGCCGTCCGGCAGGCCGTCGAGCCAGGACCGGGCCACCGCCCAGGAGAACCCCGGCCACCCGGCCGCCGGGAGGTTCGGCGTCACCCGCAGGTCGGCGGGATCCTTGTGGATGGTCGGGTACGTCATCGCTGCCCCACGGCGGTGGCCACGACGACGGCGACCGCCCGGCCGCCGTCGCCCGCGAGGCTGAGCGCCCACCGGTCCAGGCCCTGCGCGCGGGCCGCGGCGGCCGCCGCGCCCGTCAGGCGCACGGCGGGGGCGCCCTGCCCGGACAGGACCTCGACGTCGCGCCACGCCACGGGGCCGATCCCGGTGCTCAGGGCCTTCGCGACCGCCTCCTTGGCCGCCATGCGCCGGGCGAGCCGCTCGGGCCGTCCGCGGCAGGCCCGGAGCTCGGCCGGGGTGAACACCCGCCGGCGCAGGGCGTCCCCGCGCAGCGCCAGGACCCGTTCGAAGCGGGAGACGTCGACCACGTCGATGCCGAGTCGTGGTCCGGTCGCGACAGCCGGGATCGCCGCGCCAGGAGAGTGGTGCCCGTCGAACCGTGGGCCGGCACCTGGCTGTGTGCGGGACCTGCCCATCTCCGCCTCCGTCGGCGTCGCGTGCGCCTCCACGGTACTCCCGCCCGGCGGCGCGGTGGAGGGCGTCGGTCCCGCCGCCGGCCCGATCCCGCCTGGCACGGCGCTGCCGCCGTCGGAACTGCCAGAAGCGGGGGTGGAGCCCCGGCGGGCTCGCGTGGTTCACTGCCGTGGCGAGCGGTGGTGGTGTTCCCGTCCACCACCTCGCCGTCCGCAAGGACCGGGAGGACTGCCATGGGACGCGTCGAGGACAAGGTTGTCGTCATCAGCGGCGGGGCGGTCGGTCTCGGTGCGGCCGCGGCGAGGCTTCTTGCCGAGGAGGGCGCCCGCGTCGTCATCACCGACGTGGCCGACACCGTGGGCGAGCAGACCGCGGAGTCGATCCGGGCCGAGGGGGGCGAGGCGCTCTCAAGGGGTGAGTGCATAGGCCTGGGACGTTTTCGTCCTGGAGGGCTGCGGGTGTGGGTTCGCATGCGGGGTTGGAAGTGCGTGGGCTGGCGGTGGATCTGCTGGCCGAGGGGCATCCGG
>NZ_VUKF01000067.1 GCF_009193185.1 Georgenia thermotolerans
TGCGCGCGAGCGGCTCGCCGCCGCCCGCGCCGCCCTCACCGCCCACGTGCGCACCGCCCCGACGGGCGCCGCCCTCGCCCAGGCTCGCACCCTCGCCGTCGCGGCCGCCCGGCAGGCGGCGCGCAGCCGCACCGAGGCGGCCCGGCTCGGCGACCGGGCGGCGGAGCTGCGTGCCGCGTGGAAGACCCAGGAGGCCACCCACCGCAGCCTGTGCGACCGGCACGGGCTGCCCCACGACACCGAGGGGCTGCGCGAGGTGCGCGACACCGCCCACGCCGCGCAGGAGGCGTGCCGGGCCGGTGCCGCCGCCCTGGCCACCCTGGCGCGCCGTCGGGAGCGCCACGCGGAGGAGGTCGCCCGGCTCGCCGGCCACCGGGACCGCCGCATCGAGGCCGAGCACGGCGCCGAGGAGGCCTGGGCCCAGTGGCACCGCGAGGCCGCCGAGGTCGAGGCGCTCACCGAGAGCCTGGGCCAGGAGGCGGGCGAGGTCCACCGCCGCCTCGCCGCCGCCGAGGAGGAGCTGCGGCGGGTGACCCGCGAGCTCGCCGAGGCGCGGCGCACCGCCCAGACCCTCGGTGAGCAGGAGGCCGTGGCGCGCCGCGACGCCGAGACCGCCGAAGGTGCCGCCGCCACGGCCGGGGCGCAGCTCGCCGGGGTCCTGGAGCGCCTGCGCCGCCAGGTCGCGCTTCCCGGCCTCGTGGCCGCCGCGACCGGCGCCGACCACCTGGATCTTCCCCCAGCCGACGGGCCGGTCACCCCCGACCTCGTCCAGCGGGCCGCCGCCGCGGTGCGCGACGCGGTCGCGGGCGCCGGCAGCGCCGACGTCAACGCCCTGATGCGCGCCCGGCAGAAGCTGGAGGCCGAGCTGCAGGGCGGCTTCGACGTCGTCCACACCGTCACCGACGACGTCCACCTCGTCGACCTCGTCGACGCCACCGGCCGGCGGCCCGTGGCCGAGGCCGCCGCGGACCTGCGCGCCCGCGTCGAGCGCGCCCGCGAGGCCCTGACCAGCCGCGAGCACGAGGTGTTCACCAACTTCGTCATCGGCGGCGTGGGGGAGGAGCTGCGCCGACGCCTGGCCCAGTCCGAGCAGCTCGTCGCCGCCATGAACGACAGCCTGCGCAGCATCAGCACCTCTCACGGCATCGGGGTGCGCCTGGCGTGGGTGCTCGACGCGCCCGAGGGCAGCGCGGTGCACCGCATCAAGGAGCTCGTCCAGTCGGCCGCCGCCGTGCGCCCGGGCGAGCCCACCGAGGAGCTCATCGGGCTGCTGCGCGAGCAGGTCGAGGAGCAGTTCGCGCTCGACGAGACCGCCGGCTACGCCCAGCACCTCAAGAACGCCCTGGACTACCGCGACTGGCACCACATGCGGGTGACCATCCTGGGGCCCGGCCCGCACGACCGTCGCGAGCTGCGCGGGCGGGCCAAGCTCTCCCAGGGCGAGACCCGGTTCGTCTCCTACGTGACGCTCTTCGCCGCGGCGGACGCGTACCTGTCGGGGCTGGGCGACACGGCGCTGCGCCTGGTGCTGCTCGACGACGCCTTCGCCAAGGTGGACGACCCGACCATCGGCGAGCTCATGGGCCTGCTCGTGCGCCTGGACCTGGACTTCTGCATGACGGCGCACAACCTGTGGGTGACCTACCCGCAGGTGCCGTGCGCCGACGAGTACGAGATCCTGCGCGCCGAGGGCACTCCCGCCGTCGCCGTCCACACCCACTGGGACGGCCGCGCGCGGCACCTGACGGCCTGAGGGTCCGGTCGGGTACCGAGGCTGGTCCGGACGGGGACCCGCGCCCGGTCAGGCGTTGCGCAGCACCGCCACGCCGGGGCCCTGCAGGCTCAGCGACGTGCCGTCGTGCGCGAGGCCGGTCTCGCCCCACGCCAGCGCGATCTCGGGCGAGCCGGCGTCGGCGGTGGGCAGCGGCACGATGGCGCCGCCGTCGGCCAGGGCGACGACGACGTCGAGCGCCCCGCGGTGCATGACCAGCCAGGTCCCGTCCCCGGCGAGGTCCACCGCCGGGCGCTCGCCGGAGGCGAGGTCGGGCTCGGTGTGCCGCAGCCGTATCAGCGCGCGGTAGAACTCCAGCAGCCGGGCGTGCTCGGGGCGCGCGGGCTCCTCCCAGTCCAGCCGGGAGCGGGCGAACGTCTCGGGCGACTGCGGGTCGGGCACCTCCACCGGGCCGCCGTAGAGGTCGGCCCAGCCGTGGCCGCCGAACTCCTCGGTGCGGCCCTGCTTGACCAGCTCGCCGAGCTCGGGGTCGTGGTCGGTGAAGTACAGGAACGGGGTGGTGGCGCCCCACTCCTCGCCCATGAACAGCATCGGGGTGTACGGCCCGAGCAGCACGAGGGTGGCGCTGACGGCCAGCTGGCCGGGGGAGAGCACCCGGCTGGGCCGGTCGCCCAGCGCCCGGTTGCCCACCTGGTCGTGGTCCTGGGCGAAGACGACGAAGCGGCGCCGGTCGGTCTCCGGGGGCACCGGCGCGCCCCAGTCCTTGCCGCGGAAGCTCGAGTAGGTGCCGTCGTGGACGAAGACGTCGCGCAGCGCCTTGACGAGGGTCTCGGGGGCGCCGAAGTCGGCGTAGTAGCCGTGGCGCTCCCCGGTGAGGAGGGCGTGCAGGGCGTGGTGGACGTCGTCGTCCCACTGCGCCGTCATGCCCAGTCCGCCGTCGTCGGTGGGGGTGACCATCCGGGCGTCGTTGAGGTCGGACTCGGCGATGAGCGACAGCGGCCGGCCCACCTCCCGCTCGAGCTCGGCGACGGCGTCGGACAGCTCGGCGAGCAGGTGCCGCGGGGCGTCGTCGAGCAGGGCGTGCACGGCGTCCAGGCGCAGCGCGTCGATGTGGAAGTCACGCAGCCAGCGCAGCGCGTTGTCGATGATGAACGCGCGCACCTCGCCCGCGTCGTCGCCGTCGAGATTGACCGCCGCGCCCCAGGGGGTGTGGTGCCGCTCGGTGAAGTAGGGGCCGAACTCGGCGAGGTAGTTCCCCGCCGGGCCCAGGTGGTTGTAGACGACGTCGAGGCACACCGCCACGCCGCGGGCGTGGGCGGCGTCGACGAAGCGCTGCAGGGCGGCGGGCCCGCCGTAGGCCTCGTGCACCGCGTACAGCGCCACCCCGTCGTAGCCCCAGCCGGCGCGGCCGGGGAACGCGGCGACCGGCATGAGCTCGATCATGTCCACGCCCAGGTCCACGAGGTGGTCGAGCCTCTCGGCGGCGGCGTCGAGGGTGCCCTCGGGCGTGAAGGTGCCGACGTGCAGCTCGTAGATGACCGCCCCGAGGCTGGACCGGCCCGCCCATGCGCCGTCGGACCACGGGTGGGCGGCGGCGTCGAACGTGCGCGAGGGGCCGTGCACCCCGGCGGGCTGCCACGGGCTGCGCGGGTCCGGGCGCGGCTCGCCGCCGTCGACGGCGAAGGCGTAGTCCGTCCCGGGCGCCAGCTCGCGGGCCGAGCGCCACCAGCCGCGCTCGGCCGCCGTCATCGGCTCGCGCGCGTCCCCGAGGACGAGCTCGACCCGGCTCGCGGCCGGCGCCCACACGGTGACGAAGGCGTTCATCGGATCCTCTCCAGCAGGGCCACCGGGCGGGCGGCGAGCAGGTCGCCCAGGCGGCACGGGCCGCCGGGCACGGTCGTGTCGTCGAGGACGTCGCGCCAGGGCCCCTCGGGCAGCACGACGGTGGCGTCCGGCAGGCCGCGGGCCGCGGCCGAGCCGCCCGCCAGGCGGGTGGCCACCGCGACGACGTGCGGGCCCTCCGGCGTGGTGCGGGCCAGCGCGACGGCGTGGCCGGTGGTGGTCGGCAGCGGCTCGTACCCGGCGTCGGCGCCGACGAAGGCCTCCGGGTGGCGCCGGCGCAGGCGCAGCACGGCGGCGGTGAGCTGGAGCTTCTCGTCGTCCAGCCCGCCGGGCCGGGCGCCGGCGTCCAGCGCCCCCAGGCGGGCGGCGAGGGCGGCGTGGTCGACCGGGCGGCGGTTGTCCGGGTCGACCAGGGAGGTCTGGGTGACCTCGCTGCCCTGGTAGACGTCCGCGACGCCGGGCACGGTGAGCTGGAGCAGCTTGGTGCTCAGCACCGCCGCGCGCACCGGCTCCGCCGTGCGCGCCACCCACGCCGTGAACGCCTCCACGACGGCGGGGTGCTCGAGCAGCGCCGCGGCGTAGGCGAGCATCTCCTCCTCGCGGGCGGTGTCCGGCGCCGTCCACGTCGTCCACGACTTCTGCTCCCGGGCCGCCTTGAGCAGGTAGCCCTGCAGCCGGTCCGCCGCGATGGGGCCGGCGGCGGTCCAGGTGCCGGCGAGAGTCTGCCAGAGCAGGTTCTCGGTGCGCCCGTGCAGGTCCGGCGGGCGCACCTCGGCGGTGGCCTCGCGCAGCGCGTGGACCAGGCTGACCCACTCCGGGGCCAGCTCGGAGAGCACGTTGATGCGGGCGCGGACGTCCTCCCCGCGCTTGGTGTCGTGGGTGGTGCCCGCGGTCATCGTGGCCGGCCACGTGGCGACGGTGTGCGCGGCCCAGGCGTGCAGCTCGTCGGGGTCGATGCCGAAGCGGGCCGGGTCGCCGCCGACCTCGCACAGGCTGACCAGGTGGGTCCAGCGGTAGAACGCGGTGTCCTCCACCCCCTTGGCCATCACCGCCCCGCACACCTGGGGGAACCGGACGAGCAGCTCGGCGCGGCGCGGCTCGAAGGTGCGGCCGGCGCTGCCCACCTCGGTGCCGAGCAGGAGGTCGACGACGACGTCGAGGGTGTCGTGCCGCTCCGGCTCCAGGCGGGTGCGGGCGGTCTCGGCGGCCTCGCGCAGCGCGCGCTCGCTGGCCGGGGGCACCGGCTCGCCCGGGACGATGTAGGTGCGGTAGCGGTCGAAGGCGACGAGCAGCTCGACGACGACGTCCTGCAGCGCCCGGAAGGTGTGGTCGCGCAGCCGGACGTCGTCGTGGCAGATGTCCGCCAGCAGGGTGGTGATCCGGTGCACCTCGGCGTACAGGGAGGTGGTGACGATCTGCCGCTTGGCGTCGTCGATGACCGTGTCGAGGTTGACCGCCTCGCCGGTGAGCTCGTACTGCAGCGCCGCCAGCGGGGTGGAGCCGGCGGCGTCGACCTGCAGGGCGCCCAGCCGCCAGGCCGCGTCGTAGCCGGTGGTCCCCGCCACCGGCCAGTCCGAGGGCAGCTCCTCGTCGCCCTCGAGGATCTTCTCCGCCACGATCCACGCCCCGCCGGTGGCCTCGTGCAGCCGGCGCAGGTAGCCGCGCGGGTCGGCGAGGCCGTCGGGGTGGTCGATGCGGAAGCCGTCGATGACGCCGGCGGCGTGCAGCTCGAGCAGCAGGGCGTGGGTGGCGTCGAAGACCGCCGGGTCCTCGACGCGGACGGCGGCGAGGGTGCCGACGTCGAAGAAGCGCCGGTAGTTGAGCTCCTCGTCCGCCACCCGCCAGTAGGCCAGGCGGTAGTGCTGGGCCTCGACCAGGTCGGCCAGGGGCAGCTGCTCGGTCTCCGGGCGCACCGGGAAGACGTGGTCGTAGTAGCGCAGCACCGGCTGCTCGCCGGCGTCGGGCTCGGTGGGCACGACCATCCGGTCGAGGGTGAGCTCGCCCGAGGCGAGCACGTCGCCGATCCGGCTGCCCAGGACCGGCATGAGCACCCCGTCCCCGGAGTCCTCCAGGTCGATGTCGAACCAGCGGGCGTAGGGCGAGTCCGGACCGTGGCCGAGCACCGACCACAGCGCCCGGTTGTGCCAGGCGGGGGTGGGCACGGCCATGTGGTTCGGGACGACGTCGACGACGACGCCGATGCCGCGCGCGTGGGCGGCGGCGGCCAGGGACTCCAGGCCCTCCCGCCCGCCCATGACGTCGCTGATGCGGGAGTGGTCGACGACGTCGTAGCCGTGGGTCGAGCCGGGCGCGGCCTGGAGGACGGGCGAGAGGTAGAGGTCGGTGACCCCGAGGGCGTCGAGGTACGGCAGGAGCTCCTCGGCCTGCGCGAAGGACAGGTCCGGGCCGAGCTGGAGCCGGTAGGTGCTCACCGGCAGCCGCCGTCCCGGCGCCGGCAGGTGGGGACGGTGGGTCTCGGTCACTGGGCCTCCTGCGGTGTGGCGATGGGGCCTGTCACTGGGCCTCCTGCGGTGGCGATGGTGGTCGTCACTGCGCCTCCCGGGGCGCCGTCGGGCCGCTCACTGCTCCTCCTCCTGGGGGGCCATGAGGACGACGACGCTGCGGCCCTGGACGGTCAGGGACGCCTCGGCACGGAACACCCCGGTGGACCGGCGCGAGCTGGTGTCGAGGAAGACGTGCCAGCGGTCCGCGAACTCCGGCCCGGGCAGCGTGAACCGGATCGCCTCCGGGTCGGCGTTGAGCATGACGAGGATGGAGTCGTCGACGACCCGCTCGCCCCGGGCGTCCGGCTCGTTGATCGCGTTGCCGTTGAGGAAGACCATGACCGACCGCGCGAACGAGGCGCCCCAGTCCTCGTCGCTCATGTGCTCCCCGCTCGGGCGGAACCACTCGATGTCGCCGAGCTCGGACTCCCCGCCGTGCTCGGGGGCGCCGGCGAAGAAGCGGCGACGGCGCAGCACCGGGTGGTCCTTGCGCATCTGGACCACCTTGCGGGCGAACTCCAGCAGCTCCTGGCGCTCGTCGTCCAGGTCCCAGTCCACCCAGCTCAGCTCGTTGTCCTGGCAGTAGACGTTGTTGTTGCCCTGCTGGGTGCGGCCCATCTCGTCCCCGTGGGCGATCATCGGCACGCCCTGGCTGATGAGCAGGGTGGTGAGGTAGTTGCGCTGCGCGCGGGCGCGGAGCCGGTTGATGTCGGGGTCGTCGGTGGGCCCCTCGGCGCCGCAGTTCCACGAGCGGTTGTAGGACTCGCCGTCGGCGTTGCCCTCGCCGTTCGCCTCGTTGTGCTTCTCGTTGTAGGAGACCAGGTCGCGCAGCGTGAACCCGTCGTGGGCGGTGATGAAGTTGACGGAGGCGACGGGCCGGCGCCCGCCGTGCTCGTACAGGTCCGAGGAGCCGGTGAGCCGGCTGGCGAACTCGCCGAGCGTCGACGGCTCCCCGCGCCAGAAGTCCCGCACGGTGTCGCGGTACTTGCCGTTCCACTCCGACCACAGCGGCGGGAAGCCGCCCACCTGGTACCCGCCCTCCCCGATGTCCCACGGCTCGGCGATGAGCTTGACCTGGGAGATGACCGGGTCCTGCTGGACGATGTCGAAGAAGGCCGAGAGGCGGTCCACCTCGTGCAGCTCCCGGGCGAGGGTGGAGGCCAGGTCGAATCGGAACCCGTCGACGTGCATCTCCTCGACCCAGTACCGCAGCGAGTCCATGATCATCTGCAGCGTGTGCGGCGAGCGCATGAGCAGGGAGTTGCCGGTGCCGGTGGTGTCGAAGTAGTGCGCCTCGTCGCCGTCCACCAGGCGGTAGTACGAGGCGTTGTCGATGCCCCGGAAGGACAGCGTGGGCCCGAGGTGGTTGCCCTCGGCGGTGTGGTTGTAGACGACGTCGAGGATCACCTCGATGCCCGCCTCGTGCATGGCCTTGACCATCGTCTTGAACTCCTGCACCTGCTCGCCGCGGGTGCCGTAGGCGGCGTAGCCGTTGTGCGGGGCGAAGAATCCGATGGTGTTGTAGCCCCAGTAGTTCGTCAGCCCCTTGGCCTGCAGGTGCGGGTCGTTGACGAACTGGTGCACGGGCATGAGCTCGATCGCGGTGATGCCCAGCTCGGTGAGGTGCTCGATGATCGCCGGGTGCGCCAGCCCGGCGTACGTGCCGCGCAGCTCCTCGGGGATGGCCGGGTGCAGCTGGGTGAGGCCCTTGACGTGCGCCTCGTAGATGACCGACTCGTGGTACTCCAGGTCCGGCGGGCGGTCGTAGCCCCAGTCGAAGTAGGGGTTGACCACGACGGAGACCATCGTGTGCCCGAGGGAGTCCTCGGTGTTGCGCTCCTCCGGGTCGTCGAAGCTGTAGGAGAACAGCGACGGGTGGCCGTCGATCTGGCCGTCGATCGCCTTGGCGTAGGGATCGAGGAGGAGCTTGGAGGGGTCGCACCGGTTGCCGGAGGCGGGGTCGTAGGGCCCGTGCACGCGGTAGCCGTAGCGCTGGCCGGGCTGCACGCCGGGGAGGTAGGCGTGCCAGACGTGCGCGTCGACCTCGGTGAGCTCGATGCGTTCCTCGTGCTTCTCGTCGTCGAGCAGGCACAGCTCGACGCGCTCGGCGACGTGCGAGTAGAGGGCGAAGTTGGTGCCTGAGCCGTCGTAGGTGGCGCCGAGGGGGTAGGGGCGTCCTGGCCAGATCTGCATTGGCACAGATTCGCACGGCCTCGCCGGGACGGCCCGGTGAGCGGCGAGAAGTGGCGTGGGTCACCACCGCGGGCGCCGTCCGGTCGCCGCCGGCCAGGTGGACCTCGGGCGACGAGCTGCGGCCGCTCGCGCGGCGGCGGTCCTTCGCGTCTCGGGCGGCCGACCTGCCACCCGCGCCGGGTGCGACGGGCAGCGCGCGGCGAGAGCGGCCGCTCGCAGCACCGCCGGCCCGGCGGCGGGCGACGTCCTGTGAGGGATGTCATCCGCGCGCGCCGGTGGGGTTGGGGCGGTGCAGTGCGGGGGAGTACGCCCCACTCCGGAATGACGAAGGCCCGGAACCTCTCGGTTCCGGGCCTTCCGTGGTGGGCGATACTGGGATCGAACCAGTGACCTCTTCCGTGTCAGGGAAGCGCGCTACCGCTGCGCCAATCGCCCAAGTGTCAGCATCCGAGGTGGCGACGGGATTCGAACCCGTGTGTACGGCTTTGCAGGCCGCTGCCTCGCCTCTCGGCCACGCCACCCTGAGGCTTGTTGCCCACCGGGGGGTGGTGCCTCCGAGCGGATGACGGGACTCGAACCCGCGACCCTCACCTTGGCAAGGTGATGCTCTACCAACTGAGCCACATCCGCATGCTTCCTCCGGGGGGCTTTCGCTCTCCGGCGGTGCTCCAGAACTTTAAACCAGGACCGCGGCGAAAGTCCAAATCCAACGGGTGGTCCGGGGGCGTGAGCCGTGACACAGTGCGCTCATGGCCTCCGAAAACCGCGTCGTCCTCTGGTTCGACGGCGCCCTGCGCGACCCCGACGAGCCGCTCCTGCGCGCCACCGACCACGGGCTGACCGTCGGCGACGGGGTGTTCGAGGCGTGCGAGCTCCTCAACGGCAAGCCCTTCGCGCTCACCCGCCACCTCGACCGGCTCGAGCGCTCCGCCGAGGGCCTCGGCCTGCCCAAGCCCGATCGGGAGGAGGTCGCCCGCGCCGTCGAGGAGGTCACCGCGGCGTGGGGCACCGACCTGGCGCGCATCCGGATCCTGTGGACGGCGGGGGAGGGGCCGCTGGGCAGCGACGCCGCCTGGGGGCCCGGCACGCTCGTGGTCGCGGCCGGCGCGGTGGGCGCGCCGCGGGCCGCCCGGGTCGCCGTCGTGCCGTGGGTGCGCAACGAGCGCTCGGCCATCGCCGGGCTGAAGACGACGTCCTACGCCGAGAACGTCCGGGCGCTGGCGTGGGCGAAGGCGCACGGCGCCGACGAGGCGGTCTTCGCGAACACCCGCGGGGAGCTGTGCGAGGGGACCGGCACCAACGTCTTCGTCGAGGCCGACGGCGTGCTGCTCACCCCGCCGCTCGAGTCGGGCTGCCTCGCCGGGGTCACGCGGGCGATCGTCATGGAGTGGGCGCTCGGGGCGGGCATCGAGGTGCGCGAGGAGACCCTCGACATCGCCGTCATGGACGAGGCGCGCCACGTGGCCCTGACGTCCTCCACGCGCGGGATGGTCCCGGTCGTCGCGGTCAACGGGCGCGAGCTCGAGCCCGGCCCGCTCACGGAGCAGGTCGCCGAGATCTATACCCGCCAGCACGTGGTCGACGTCGACCCGTGAGCGCTGGGCGAGCTCGTCGGCCGGCCCATGTCCCGGGCCTGCGGGCGGCCTCCGAGGGGCGGTGTGGCCTTCCTCTCACGGCGCCGGTTTCACGATCCGGCGAAACGTTCGCTACGATCACATCTCGCAACGGACAGCCCCCGCGGCTGACCGACGGGCGATTGGCTCAGTGGTAGAGCGCCTCGTTCACACCGAGGAGGTCACTGGTTCGAACCCAGTATCGCCCACCATCACGAGAGGGCCCCTGACCAGCGAATGCGCAGGTCAGGGGCCCTTTCCGTGTCCGCCCCAGGTGCACACGAGAGGACCCGAACGTCCCCTGTGGGCCCTGGTGGGCCCACAGGGGGCACGGGTCTCGTGCCCACGGACCAGTGGTTAGCCTGCTGAGATGCCTGACGATTCAACCGACGGCTTCGTCCGTGTTCGAGGCGCCGGCGAGCACAACCTGCGCCACGTCGACGTCGACATCCCCCGGGACGCGATGGTCGCCTTCACCGGTGTCTCCGGTTCGGGGAAGTCCTCGCTGGCGTTCGGCACGCTCTACGCCGAGGCGCAGCGCCGGTACTTCGAGTCGGTCGCGCCCTACGCCCGGCGGCTGCTGCAGCAGGTGGGCGCACCGCACGTGCAGGAGATCACCGGGCTCCCGCCGGCCGTCGCCCTGCAGCAGCGTCGCGGTGCCCCGAGCTCGAGGTCGACGGTGGGCACCCTCACCACGCTGTCCAACCTGCTGCGGATGCTCTACTCCCGCGCCGGCAGCTATCCACCGGGAGCCGGGCGGCTCGAAGCCGAGGCGTTCTCGCCCAACACCGTGGCCGGCGCCTGCCCGCGCTGCCAGGGGCTGGGGGTGGTGCACGACGTCGCCGAGGACCTGCTGGTGCCGGATCCCTCGCTGAGCATCCGCGACGGCGCGATCGCGGCCTGGCCCGGCGCCTGGCAGGGCGCCAACCTGCGCAGCATCGTGACCGGCCTGGGGATCGACGTCGACAAGCCCTGGCGCGAGCTCAGCAAGAAGGACCGGGACTGGCTGCTCTACACCGACGAGCAGCCCTCCGTGCTCATCGCGCCGGAGCCCGGCCGCATCGACCACGGCTACTACGGGAAGTTCTGGAGCGCCCGCAAGCACATCAGGCACGTGCTCGCCGACTCGAAGAGCCAGCGGATGCGCGAGCGGGCGATGCGGTTCGTCCGCAGCATGCCCTGCCCCGAGTGCCACGGCAGCCGGATCCGCCCGGAGGCCCTCGAGGTGACCTTCGCCGGCCGCTCGATCGCCGAGGTCAACGCCATGCCGCTGACCGACGTGGCGGCGCTGCTGCGACCCGTGGCGGACCTGCCCGACGCGGGCGCGGCCACGCCCAGCGCCGGGTCCGGGGAGGCGACCGAGGTCGCGGTGCGGATCAGCGCCGACCTGGTCGGCCGCATCGACGTCCTGCTCGACCTCGGCCTGGGCTACCTCAGCCTCGGGCGGCCCTCGACGACCCTCTCGCCTGGCGAGGCCCAGCGCCTGCGGATCGCCACCCAGCTGCGCTCGGGCCTCTTCGGGGTCGTCTACGTGCTCGACGAGCCCTCCGCCGGCCTGCACCCGGCCGACGCGGCGCCGCTGCTGGACGTCCTCGACCGGCTCAAGGCGTCGGGCAACTCCCTCTTCGTCGTCGAGCACGACCTGGACGTCGTGCGCCGGGCCGACTGGGTGGTCGACATCGGACCGGGTGCGGGGGCGCTGGGCGGGCGGGTGCTCTACAGCGGCCCGGTCGCCGGTCTCGAGGACGTGGAGGAGTCGGCCACCAGCCGGTACCTCTTCGGGCGCGCCGAGCCGCTCGAGCACCGCACCCGAACCGCGCAAGGCTGGCTGCACCTGCGCGGCGTCTCCCGCCACAACCTGCGGGACGTGTCCGTCGACATCCCGCTCCGCGTGCTCACGGCGGTGACGGGGGTCTCCGGCTCGGGCAAGTCGACCCTGGTCACCCAGGTGCTCGCCGAGGCCGTGGGCCGCCACCTCGGCCACACCCCCGAGGACCAGGACGACGCGGACCTCCAGGTCGACCTGCGGGAGGCGTCCGGGCTCGAGGCCTTCGACCGGCTCGTCCTGGTCGACCAACGGCCGATCGGCCGCACCCCGCGGTCCAACCTGGCGACGTACACCGGCATGTTCGACGCGGTGCGCCGGGTGTATGCGGCGACGGAGGAGGCGCGGGCGCGTGGCTACGGCGCCAGCCGGTTCTCCTTCAACGTCCCGGAGGGCCGGTGCGAGACCTGCCAGGGGGAAGGGTTCGTCGCCGTCGAGCTGCTGTTCCTGCCGGGCACCTATGCGCCGTGCCCGACCTGCCACGGCGCGCGCTACAACGCCGAGACGCTCGAGGTGACCTACCGGGGCAAGACCATCGCCGATGTGCTGGCGATGCCGGTCGACGACGCCGCGGCCTTCCTCGCCGACGTCCCGGCCGCCGCGCGCAGCCTCGAGACTCTCCGGGACGTCGGACTCGGGTACCTGCGACTGGGCCAGCCGGCGACCGAGCTCAGCGGAGGTGAGGCCCAGCGGATCAAGCTCGCCACCGAGCTGCAGCGAGCGCGCCGCGGTCACGCGCTCTACCTGCTCGACGAGCCCACGGCGGGGCTGCACCCCGCCGACATCACGCTGTTGCTGCGCCAGCTGCACCGGCTCGTCGACGCCGGCAACACCGTCGTCCTGGTCGAGCACGACCTCGACACGATCGCCTCCGCCGACTGGGTCATCGACCTGGGCCCCGGCGGCGGCGACGCGGGCGGGCGCGTGGTCGCCACCGGCACCCCGGCCGAGGTCGCCCAGGCCCCGGCCAGCGCCACCGCGCCCTACCTCGCGCGGCGGCTCACGCGCTCCTGACCGACGGGGGAGGCGGGAGCGGCCGGCTGGGGCGCCGGACCCGAGATGACCCCGTGCGGGGGAGGCCCCGCGGGTCTGTCAGGGAGGCGCAAGGCGGCCGGGGGGGCCAGGAACCGTCGGACGTGCCGGCCGTGGATCACCGGACACTGCCTGCTGGTCCGCCCGTGGGACGAGCAAGGGGAAGCTGACCCTTGCTCCCGGCTCGAGCTCGACGACCTCTCCTCGGCAAGCGACCTCGATCGGTCGTTGCATGCCAGGACTTGCCAGGACCTCCGCGCTGTCACCGTGGATGCGCAACGTCAGGGGGTGCTCCCGGTAACGGATGGAGAACTCCATCACCCCGAGCGACTCTGGCCAGTACGGGTTGAGCAGGAGCTGGTCCTGCCGGGTCTCGAGTCCCGAGAAGCAGCGCTGGAAGAGGTCGACGCTGCCGGCCATCGCGGCCAGGTGGATGGCCTCCGGCGTGGTGCCGCCCTGGATGTCGGCCACGTCCGCCTCGAGAGCCTCGGTCAGGAAGTGCAGGGCTCGCTCGCGCTCGGACCTGGCGAGCACCCAGGCGTGGACGACCGCAGACAGGGTGGAGCCGTGAGAGGTCCGGTCCAGGTAGTAGTGGATCGTCCGGGGAATCAGCTCACGGTCGAGCTCGTAGCCGAGCTGCGCGAAGAGCTCACGCAGCTCGTCCGCGGACAGCAGGTAGAACAGCATCAGGGCGTCGGCCTGTTTGGACGCCTTGTAGCGGTTCACCGTGTCGTTCTCCGCTTCGAGGATGCGGTCCAGGCGACGGATGTCTCCGTACGTCGCGCGGTACCTGTCCCAGTCGAGCTCCTCGAGGTCCTCGTAGCCCTCGAACTGGCTGATGACACCGTCGTGGAACGGGACGAACAGCTTGTGCGCGATGTTCGCCCACCGCCCCAGCTCCTTGGGGTGCAGGTTCATCTTTCCCAGCAGCTCGTGGCGTTTTTGTGCGGGAATCAGGTCGAGGGCCTCCATCGCCCGCTGGAGCACCCACGAGGCCATGACGTTGGTGTAGGCGTTGTTGTCGATCCCCTCCTGGTCGCGACCGGGGTACCCGGAATGGAACTCGTCGGGTCCCATGACCCCGCGGATGACGTACCGGCCGCGGGTGTGGTCGTAGCAGGCGATGCTGGCCCAGAAGCGGGCGATCTCGAGAAGCATCTCGGCCCCGTAGTTGACGAGGAACTCCTGGTCTGCGGTGACCTGGTAGTAGTGCCACACGTTGTAGGCGATGGCGATCCCCACGTGCCGCTGCCGCCGGGTGGGGTCAGGAATCCATCGCCGGGAGGCGGGGTTGAGGTGCAGGCGTTGGCTCTCCTCCTCGCCGTTGCTGCCCGACTGCCAGGGGAACATCGCACCGGCGTATCCCGCCTCGCGGGCAGCCGCGCGGGCCTCGGGGAGCCGGCGGTAGCGGTACCTGATGAGCGAACGGGTCAGCAGGGGGAGCCGCAGGTTCAGGACCGGGAAGATGAACAGCTCGTCCCAGAGGATGTGGCCGCGGTAGGCCTCGCCGTGAAGACCCCGGGCCGGGACCCCGACGTCGAGGTCGACGGAGTTCGGGGAGACCGATTGGAGCAGGTGCAGCAGATCCAGGCGCAGGATGCGCAGCATGTGGCTCTCTCGCTCCATGTCGACGTGGAAGCGTTCCCAGAGGTGTCCCCAGGCCCGGACGTGCCGCTCCACCAGGTCGTCCACCCGGCCCAGCCGGGGCAGCCAGCGGGCCGCCTCGGAGGCGGGCTCGGCAATGGCGCGGTCCCTGCCGGTGAACAGGGTGACGACCTTCTCCAGCGTCACCGTCTCGGACCGGTGGACCTCGAGGGTGAGGCGGTGGCCGACGACCGCGTGCGCGTCCACCAGCCGGCGCTCGGCCGCGGCGGGCTCGCCGTCGTGCCAGAGGGTGGTGCGGGCGGCCATCGCCACCCTGATCGCCGACTGGTTCGTGACCATCTCCAGCAGCACGGAGTCGGGGGCGAGGGCAGCGGTCCGGAGCAGGTCGAGATGGTCGCCGGCAAGCTCGCGGTAGCGCTCGACCAGGGTGTTCTCCACCGTGCCGTCAAGGACGGACTCGATCTCGAGGCGGCCCGACCAGTCCTCGGGCACGTAGGTCACCTCGAGGGCGCACGCGTGCTCGAAGTCCATGCTCACCAGGCGGCGTTCGGCGACGGCGTGGTGCGCCCGGCGTCGTCGCGCGCCCGGAACCGCCGGGTGAGCACAGCACGGCGGAGGTCCAGCTCCTGGTGGTACTCGAGGATCTCGGTCCGGTCGATGTCGAACCAGGGGCCGCCGTCGATCCGGAAGCGTGTCGCAAGCCAGTTCGGCAGGTTCACCAGGCTCTCGTTCTCGACGGTTCGACCCTCGATCCGGTCCTGCAACCGGTTGTAGACCCCGGCGGCATAGGTCCCGGGGTAGCGGACGCCGTCGGGGGAGGACTCCGCTGCCGCCCCCCGGGTGGCGAAGTACCCGTTGCCCACCGTGCAGAGCGACTCCCGGCGGCCCTCGTCCTCGGGCTCGTAGCCGTCGTAGCGCACCACCCACGGCTCGGTCATGACTGCGCCCCCTTCTCCTCGCCGGGTCGGCCACCCAGGCGAGCAGCTCGCACAGCTCTGCGGGGCGCTCCCGCGCGCCCTCGGCCCCCGTGGCACGCACGCCTCGTGATGACGCGATCGACGTCGACCACGGCTCGGTGCCGGTGCCGCCCCGGATCGAGGTGAACGGTCATCGTCGACCCCCTCGGACGCAGCCGCTCTCACCACTATGCCGCCAACGGGGTGCCTGGACAGCCATGTCGGTCGAGCGGTCGTCCACGTGTGCAGGCACTTGCCGCCAACGGTCGGGCGTGCTGCTATCGGAGAGCCGATGGAACGGAGGGCCCGATGTCCGGGAAGGTGCTCGTGGCCTTCGCCAGCCGGCACGGCTCGACGCGGGAGATCGCCCAGACGATCGCGGCCGTGCTTCGGGAGAAGGGCCGTGACGTGGACGTCACCCCGGTCGCCGATGTCATCGACCTCGGCGCGTACGAGGCGGTCGTGGTCGGCTGCGCGGTGTACCACGGCCGCTCGATGGCCGAGGGACGCAGCTTCCTGCGCCGGCTCGCCCGTCAGTTCCCCGATCGGCCGGTGTGGGTCTTCTCCTCGGGTCCCACGGGCGAGGATCCCCTGGGTGACCCCGCCGAGGTGGCGAAGCGGGCGAGTGCGGCGCCCGCCGTGCCCGCCGACGTCGCGCGCGACGCTGCGGGCGCCGACCTTCGCGGGCACGTGACGTTCCCCGGGCGCGTCGGCGAGGACGCCGTCGACGACGTGCTGGAACGGTCGATGCCGCGCGGCGACTGGCGCAACCTCGAGCACGTCGCCGCGTGGGCGCGGCAGATCGACGCCGAGCTGAAGGACCGCTGACCGGGGGCGGGCGATTCGGCCCATGGGCAAGCGTGCGGACAGCGCGGCGCCCCTGACTGCTACTGGGCGGTGTAACCACCGTCGATGACGAGCTCGGCGCCCGTGACGAACTTCGACTCGTCCGAAGCGAGATAGAGCACGCCGTAGGCGATGTCGATCGGCTCACCCACGTGGCCGACGGGATGCATCGCGTCCAGGGCCTTGCGTCCCTCGGTCACATCTCCGACCGACGCCAGGTAGTTCTCCACCATCGGGGTCCAGATGTAGCCGGGATGGATGCTGTTGACCCGGATGTTGAGGCGTTCCCTGGCGCAGTACAGCGCCACCGACTTCGTGTAGAGCCGCACGCCTCCTTTCGAGGCGTTGTGCGCGCCGAGGTTGGGGTCGCCGACAAGACCTTCGATCGAGGACAGGTTGACGATCGATCCGCCCGTGCGGGGCGGATGCTCCTTCATGGTCCGGATCGCATGCTTCGTCCCCAGGAAGACCCCGTCGAGGTTCACCGCCATGAGCCGGCGCCACTCGTCCAGCGTCTGCTCCTCGGGTGGCCCGCCGAAGCCCAGTCCCGCGTTGTTCACCACGACATCGACGCGCCCGTGGCGACTCACCGCGCTGGCGTACACCTGCTCCCACTGGGCCTCGTCCGAGACGTCATGGTGGACGAAGGAGACGTCGGGCGGGTTCAGGCGGTCAGTGCATCGGCCTGGATGAACGCGGTGAGTTTCTCAAGCGGGGTTGCCCAGTTCAAGGTCTCGCGGGGGCGGGTGTTCAGCAGGTCTTGGGCGTGCTGGATCTCGGCGTC
>NZ_VUKF01000068.1 GCF_009193185.1 Georgenia thermotolerans
TCTCGGCCCAGTCCTCCACGCTCAACACCCGCTCTCCTCCCGACCCCCGTCGACTGGGGGCCAGGATCTCGGCAGGGGGTCAGTTTTCGTCTGCCGTCACGGGGTCAGTTTTCACGTGCCGACGACAGAGTACCAGGAATCCAAAACGGTCTTGGCTAGCGCAGGATCGGTCCAGCTCCCAGACTTACCTGCCTCTTCCAGGCGGGAAGCCTCCGTCTCGGCATCCCGCTTGCGCTTGAACGTCCTGGTGTACCGCTTGCGTCCATCGACACGGTAGCCACCGATCCATCCGCTTGTGCGCTTCTCGACCCACGCCAAGTCAGTGCTCCTCTTCCCGGCCCAGGCCGTATGAACGTGCTGCTCGAAGTTGCGTCCAAAGCGTCGCCTTCGAGATACCAAGGGCTTCTGCCACGTCGTTTGCTGGGGCTGGTGCCCCGGTGTCCTTCCACCACTCGTACAGGTCGCTCAATGCGCGGTAGTACGCCGCGCTGTTACCTCGCGGACCTGGGGGCATCTTCTGGGCGCGCCCTGTGAGTTCGTTACGTGCTTGCTCCGCCGCGTTTGCGGTCTGTGGGGACTCGTGGAGCGTGCGGGTCATGTCACCGATGACACGCTCGACATCACGCATCACTCCTGAGGTCACCCCGCGCCGTCGTACGTCGCTTGGCGCATCCGGCGCGATGTCGATCACCACATGGGTTGGTCCTGACGACATCGCCGCCTCGTGGGGGTTCAACATCCACCACGCTTTCACGATCCAGTGCCCGACCTGTTGCTCGTGATCGAGGATCACGGTCGCCGTGTCCCAAGCTGCTTTCAGCGCTGGGGTCAGTTCGGGCATCCGGGGGTCGTAAGTGGCCATGGGGCAACTCTGCCGGACTCGATGGAGGTGTGTCAAGAGAGGCCGACCAATACAGGGTTGACAGGTCGATCGCTCTGACCGTACGGTTGCGATGAGGCGCGGGACGCAGGGTCCTGCGCGACAGGCTGACCTGGAGGTTGCAGTGAAGGATCAGAGGAAGAGCGCAGCGCCCTTCATCGGGACTGTGGAGGCTGCTGAAGTGCTCGGACGCCCGAAGTCCTGGATGTACGACGGTGCCGACAAGGCTGGTGTGCCGGTCTACAAGGTTGGACGGCGCAGGATGTACCTGCGTGACGAGATCATCGCGTTCGTCCGGTCTCAGGCGCTCGTGGGGGCGGTGTGAGCAAGGTTCTGCCGGACCGGTTCCCGGTCGGTACCTACGAGTGGCAGACCATCTACCGGACGGTGCCCAAGGACGCGCCGATCACTGGGACGGTGTCGGCGGTGGGGTATGCGCTTGCGACTTGGGCTGACAAGAGGCTCGGCACTGACGCCTTTCCGTCGCAGACCACGTTGCAGCAGGCGACAACGGTAAGCCGCAAGCAGGTAGGGAAGTGCTTGACCATCCTGGAGGATCGGGGCTGGATCAGTCACTACTCAACCATCCCGGGAGCAACCAAAGTTTACAGACTTACCGTCCCGGCTTGGGTGCCAGACACGTTCCCTGACGTCATGGATAAGGCTAAGAAGGCGAAGGTCGCTCACCGTCAGTGGCTTCTAGACGTAGAACGGTCGGGGAATGATGTGGATCTACTTGGTGCAGAATCGCAGGGTGTCTGAGCTGTGAGGTCCCATCCACCTGCGTCCTGAGGGTCATAGTGGGCGTCAGTTCTCAGGTGGGTGGGGCCTGGTAACGCACTACATCAGCACTACATCATCGCTACATGATGACTAAATCAGATGTATCAAGATCAAACTGACAGCCGGTGCATCGGTTGCGCAAGACCTGCCCGATCATGGGTGTGCGAAGCGGTCACTACCTGCCACTCATTTGTTGATCAGGACGCGCTTGATGGCGACGGCCAAGATGATCACAAGGAGCGCCAACGGGACGTAGAACCAGGCCGATTGTTCAAGGAGCCAGTCGAAAAGTACGAAGGTGGGGATGCCGCCAGCGAAGCAGAGGAGCAGGACGAGCAGAGGGCCGCGGTTACCACTTTGACTTCCGTGGCTACTCTCGGAGCGACCGGACGTCGACGGCTCCGGCGGCTTCATCTACATCCACCTCCCGGATACGCGGCGTGTCGTCGAACCACTCAACGCCCAGACTACGCTGGTCATTGCTGCCCCACTATGCCATGCACCGACTCCGAGAGTCAGCCGAATCAGATCTCGTAGTCGGTGGTTCCTGCTCGATTTCATGAGCGGTGAGATGCGCGGTTCGTTCGTGTTACTGGCGTCGAGCCTGCTCTGAAAACTCTGGATCGTGGCAGATCCATATGTGCTAACACCTGGCGGTCGGGCGTTCATCGTAGAGGGGTCATACCCCCCTGGCCCGGCGGTATCTGCTTCGAGGGGGCGCTGCGCTCCGGGTCCGGCAATCGTGTCGGGGATATGTTGTGATCGTGGATACCTCAGCAGCGCCACAGCCATACGGATCAGCGCGCGATCTGCCGTCGGTGCAGGAGATGGAAAAGCAGATGGCAGCTTTCAAGCTCATGCGCTTCCTGCTCCCAAAAGCAGAGCGAGAGCACCTTCTTGAACTTGAGGAAGAGTATCGCCGTATCACGGACGCGGTTGACTCCTTTTATGCGATTCTCGGGCCTCGCAACTGGGTGTTCCATGGAGATCTCAATCTCAGCAAGATCGAGCGTGTCATCGAAACCGAAGACTCCTCTGAAGCGGAGCGGCGATTGATCGACTACTACCGTGAGGCCGGGTGTATTGAAGCATCTGTGCGGCGCCTCTGCCGCTTCGAAGGTATGCGTCCGCGGCGTGGCCTGCTTAATAAGGCGCTCACGGATTATAATGAGGGCCGTTACTACAGTACGGTGCTTGTACTCCTCGCCGTTATGGATGGCTTCGTAAATGACTTCGAAAAGGAATCCAGGAAGGGGCTCCACACTAGGCCAGCCGAGGATATGGTGGCGTGGGACAGCGTAGCGGGGCACCACCTAGGTCTCAGTCATGCACACCGTTCATTCTTGAAAGGGTTTTACAAGACCGACGAGAGTGAAGTTGTGGAGCTATATCGCAATGGAATCATGCATGGCGTCCTTGTGAACTTCGACAATGAGATGGTTTCAACCAAGGCGTGGAACCGACTGTTCGCTGTGGCGGACTGGGCGGAGGCTCGGACGAAGCAAGCGGCACCCGTCGAGGCGGAACCGTCACTTCGAGAGACGTTCGCCAAGATTCGGTCCGTTCAGGAGGAGAACAGGCGGCTCAGTGAGTGGCAGCCACACGAGCATGACGTGAGCCCTGACGGGGGCAGCTCAAGCGAAGTTGCGGGTGTGTGCGGGGACTTCCTAGAGAGGTGGCAAAAGCGGCAGTGGGGTTTGCTCGGCGGTCACTTTCTGACTTTCGGTAGTGGTAAGCCATCCGTGGGGGAGCAGGCTCGTGTTGCGAAAGACCTGTACTCACCCCATGAGTTGGGCGCATATACGCTCCTGAAGGTCCGACACGTGGCCGCTGCCGTTGCCCAGGTGGACGTGATGCTCGTCGTTGATGGGGTGAGCCGCCAGGTGAGCCTTCGATGGGTTCGGACAGGCGAAGAGGGGCAGACGGCAAGCGAGTGGGTGGAGGGGACGTGGAAGCTTGCGCCGTACGGACCCTCAGTCTTCCTTGCCTAGTGCGGTGGCGAAGTGGTCGCCGTCGGGTTGCTCTCCCCCCTGCGCGTGGGCACCTGCCGTGGGCAAATGGTGGGCAAGATACTCAGCAAGCGACCGAAATCAACCGAAACCATCCTGACTCGGAACGCGAGACATCAGCCCTGAACAGCTGGTTTGACTAGAGCGCTACTGATCTGGTATGTCCGGAGGTACTCAAACTCCTAAAGCGGGTGTCGGCAGTTCGAATCTGCCCGAGGGCACCAGGTCGCGGCCTCGTGAGCCGCCGCGGATGCGGACGAGGCCGGTTTGCGTAGCATGCCCCGGCATGCAGGCACCGACGCCCTATCTCCAGCTCCCCGGGACGGCTCGCGATGCCCTGACCTTCTACGCAGCCGTGTTCGACTGCGGGGTACAGCTGCACACGTTCGCGGACTTCCACAGGACGGACGGGCCGGCGGACGCCGTCGCCCACGGCTACCTCACGGAAGGGCCGGTCGCTCTCTTCGCCGCCGACGCGGCCGGGGACGAGGCGTCGTTCCGGTGCGAGGGCATCATGTTCTCCCTGCTCGGCACCGCCGCCCCCGCGACCCTGCGTGACTGGTTCTCCAGGCTCTCTGAAGGCGGCCGTGTCGTCGACGACCTGCAGGCCCGCCCCTGGGGTGCCACCGACGGCCAGGTCGTCGACCGGTACGGGCTGCACTGGCTCATCGGCTTCGAGGGGGACAGCGACCACTGACCCGCGGCCGGTCGCCCCAGGACGGCGGCGGGCAGGCCAGGCGGTGGTCAGCCGCCCGGAGACGCGGCCGGGCGGAAGGCCACGAACGGGTGCGAGCGGATGAACGCCCGGGCCGCCGCGTCGTCACCGCGCAGGTCGCCCCAGCCCAGGACGGCGCAGATCAGCCGGAGCCGGTGCGGGTGCGCGCGGCGGAACTCGGCGACGACGTCGAACGCCTCGTCCTCGCCGAGGAAGCGGTGCTCGGGGGCGAAGGACTCCGTGCCGATCTGGACGTTCGCCGCGGGGCCGGCGCGCAGGTTGCGGAACCAGTCGGTCTGCGGTCCCCAGCCGGCGCAGATGACCGCCTCGCGCGTGGCGACGTCGTAGCGCAGCACCATCGCCACCGCCTCGTGCGGCGTCCCGGTCCGGCGGCCGACGTGGACGAGCTTGAGGAACGTGTGCCCCATGACGTGGCCGGCGTCGTGGCGGTAGGCCTGCAGCGGCAACCGGAAGACGGCCAGCGCGATCCGCCCCGGCCTGCGGCGAAGCCCGAGCAGCGGCCGGTCGTGACGGTGGCTCCGTGGCGTGGCATGCGTGGTCATCTGCCCCATCTCCCCTCAGGACGACGGCGTCGGCCGGGGCCGTCGCTCGCCGCGCTCCTTCAGGCCGAGCATCATCTTCCGGCCCATGGCGAAGTGCAGGGGCTCGCCGACGACGTCGTCGACGACGGCCGCGACGGCGCGCGCCAGGGCGAACCGGCGCGGGACCAGCGGCCGGAGGTACCCCGCGTCGCGCTCGCGGACGAGCAGGCGGGTGCGGTCGCCGGGGAGCGGGCGCAGGACGAACGCCCACGTCCCCACGACCAGGGCGCGCCCGGGCTCGATGACGGTGACGGGCCGCCCGATCCTGAGGTGCCCCACCGAGCCGGTGTCGATCCGGTCGCCGACCCCGACGTCCTGGAGCTCGGGGTGGACCCGCGTGGCCGAGCGCGTGCCCTCGACGTAGTGCACCGTGCCGCCGAAGACGAACCGCTCGATCCAGTCGTAGCTGTAGAAGCCGCCGCGTCGGTCGCCCATCTGGACCAGCCAGGGCCACACCGCCCCCGGGGGCGCTTCGATGGTGATGCCCTTGGTGTCGTGGGCCATCACCTCCTCGACGACGTCGTCCCCCGGCAGGTGCATCGCGCGCTCCTGCGGCGTGCTGCCCCAGGAACGCATCCGGGGGCGCACCAGGCCGTCGTACGCCAGCAGGACGGCGAGCAGGACGCCGGCCCGGCGCCGCGCCATGACGCTCACTCTCGCTCGCCGGCCCTCGAGCCCGCCGGGAGCGCGGTGTTGACGCCCGCCTGGAGGTAGGCGACGAGCCCCATCGCGACGAGCGGCCACGCCACCCCCACCGCCAGGGCGTCGACGCCGGCGAGGCCCGCGGCGAGCGGGGCGCTGACCGGCCGGGTCACACCGGCTGCCTGCTGCCCGGCGGCGAGCATCGCGGCGGTCCGGAAGACGGCGCCCACCGACAGCACCACGGGAATGACGCTGAGGACGACGGCGATCCACGGCGCGCGGGCGAGCAGGGCGGCGAGGACCGGCAGCCAGCCGAGCGTGACCAGGCTCAGGGCGCGCCAGGGGTCGGCCGGCTGGCCGAGCGACCGGAGCCGCCGGTTGACGTCCCACCACCACCAGAAGCCGTATATCGACAGCGTCAGGAGCGACCAGAGCGCCGCCCGGACGGGGGAGCGCACCCAGGTGTCGGGACCCTGGCGCCTCCGGGACCCGCCCTCCGTCCGGCCAGACGTCACGGACATCCCATCCTCCTGCCCTGGAGGAATCCGGTCTCTCCACTGAAGCACCGCACGAGGCGGCGCGCGAGGGACGAAGGGCCCCGCGTTGTGGGCGCGTCGTTCGGGCGGCCACCGCGCGGTGGATCCCACCGGTGTGCTTGTCCCGCGGGACCTTGGCCTCTCGCGAGGCGGGTCGGGCAGGCATACCGTCGAGACGACTTCCGCCCTCGTCACCCTGGAGACCAGCGGATGAACCTCGGCAACGCCTTCGCCCGGGCGCGCGACGCCGTCGTCGTGGTCGGCGAGTACGCCCTCGAGACGGCCTACGCGGCCACCCATCCGGAGTGGCGCCGCTCCGGCGCCACCGCCGAGGAGGAGTCCCGCCCGCTGCCCGGCGACGGCCTCGTCCCCGCGCCGAACTGGGCGGCCACCCGGGCCGTGACCATCCCCGCGCCCGCCGCCGAGGTGTGGCCGTGGCTCGTGCAGATGGGGTTCGGCCGCGGGGGCTGGTACAGCGACTTCCCCTGGTGGCAGGACCCGGCGGGTCATCGAGGCCGCCGGTCCTCGGCGACCCGGTTGGTCGCGGAACACCAGCGACTCACCGTCGGCGACGTGCTGCTGGACGGGGCGGGGTGCTCGGAGGCGGTCGGGTCGTGGTGGGTGCGCGACGTCGCCCCGGGCCGCCACCTCGTGCTGTTCAGCTCCCGGACCCTCACGGGGCGCGAGGTCCGGTTCCTCCCGGCGCGCCCGCGCAGCTACTTCGACTGCAGCTGGGTCTTCGTCGTCGCGCCGGCCGGCGAGGGGGTGCGGCTCCTCGTGCGCACCCGGCTGCGGTACCACCCCGCCTGGATGCTGCGGCTCGCGGTGGTGCTGCGCACCGGCGACACGGTGATGCAGCGGGCGATGCTCCTGGGCATCAAGCGCCGGGTCGAGTCGGGACGGGCGGGTCGTTCGTCCCTGGCGGGCCGGGGCCAGGAGTGGTGACGTGGGAGTCTCACGGCCGCACGCCGCTCCCCGGCCGGGGAGACGGGCGGGGCACCGATCGGCAGTCTCTGGAGGCGTGGTGGACGTGCAGGCCTACACCGAGGTCCTCGGCCGCGAGGAGTGCCTGCGGCTCTTGGCGGCCGTGCCCGTCGGCTGGCTCGCGTACTGCGACGGCGGCGACCCGGAGGTGGTGCCGGTGAACTTCGTCCTCGACGGGGACGAGGTGGTGGTCCGTTCGGGCTACGGCGGCAAGCTCGCGGCCGCCGCCCGCGGCGCGGTGATGGCTCTGGCGGTGAGCGAGCTGGACACCTCGGCCCGCACGGGCTGGTCGGTGGTGGTGCGCGGGCCGGCCCGGCTCGTCGAGGACACCGACCCCGACGCCGGCGCGTGGCTCGCCGCCCCCTCGCCCTGGGCGCCGGGCGAGAAGGAGTTCGCCGTCGTCGTGCGGGCGGCGGAGGTCACCGGGCGCCGGCTGGCGCGGCCGTAGGGCGCCCTCGGCCGGGCTCAGAACGCGCGGCGGCGGCGGTGGTGGGGCTCGCCGCCCTCCCGCCGGATGATGCTCACCTGGCCGTCGCCCTCGATGTACATCTCCTCGACCTGGTCGACGCTCGTGAGGCCGTCGATGTGCAGCCGGCTCATGAGCTCGTCCTCGGTGAGGTACTCCTTGGCCATGTTCTTCCGGATCATCAGGCCGTCCCGGACGAGGGGGAGCGGGCCGGGCCGCACGAACCGCTGGAACGCCGGGAAGCGGAAGCCGAGCCAGTCCAGGAACGCCGACCAGCTGATGATGACGGCGACCAGCAGGACGCCGTCGGGGAGCGAGGTGTACTGGCCGGCCATGGCGTTCTGCGCGGCGTCGGCGATGAGCACGATGACCAGCAGGTCCGTCACGCCCACCCCGCCGCGCTGGCGCTTGAGGACCACCCGCAGCAGCGTGTACAGCGCCAGGTAGACCACCGTCCCTCGGATGAAGATCTCCAGCAGGGGCGCGTTCGGGACGAAGACGTCCTTCCGGTCGACCCCCGTCAGCCACCCCATGTCGCGCTCCTCTCACGCCCGCTCGCACCCTCAACGATGTGCTTGCCGCTGCGGTGGCGCGCGGGGAGGAGGGGCCTTCGGGGGAGCCGGCATGGGCTGCGCGCGGACGCCGCCCCCGCCGGAGCGTCCGGAAATCGGAAATGTGAGCGACGTCACACTTTCCGGTCACCGGCGCACGGATGAGGCCGACTTTCGGCCAAAATTCAATGCCCCGCAACTCGAGAGAGCCCGCTCACGTCCCTCCGGCCGCCACTTCTCGGCCCTCCGCCGCGGTGGAGGTGCTTGCGCCCGGCCGTCCGCAGGCCCCATGATGGGGCGAACGGAGCGCGACGCCTGCCCCCCCTGCGCGCCGCGCTCCGTTCCTAACTTCCGGGCCCGCGCCGTCGCGAGATGCCCGCCCTCCCCACCGCGCCACCTCAGGGAACACCCCTCCGGCGCGGCACCCCGCGAAGCGGCCCCCGGCTGCCTACCTTGGTGGGATGACACTCCCTGCGCTCTTCTCCCGTGGTGCGTCCGGCCGTCGCCGGACCGCCGCGGCGGCACAGGACCGTGACCAGCGGACGCCCGCCGCGCCGCCGCCCTCCGGGCCCGCCTTCGGCGGCCGGGCGGCCTCCGACGTCTCCGCCGAGCGCGCCTCGGCCGTCGCCCGCGCGGCCGGGCAGTGGCGCCGCTCGCTCGTCCAGCTCGGCGGGACCAGCACGCTGGCTGACATGACGCTGCTGGGGGACGCGGTCATCGACCTCACCGCCGCGCACCCCTCGGGCATCGCCCAGCTCTACGCCGGGCGCACCACCCGGCTGAGCAACCTCGTCCGCGAGGGCAGCGCCCAGCTCGCCGCCCGGCGCAACGCCCGGATCGTCCGCGCCCGCGCCGACGAGCTCGCCCAGCGCTACGGCCTGGCGCCCACCTACCTCGCCATCGGCGTGGCGACCTGGACGGCGCTGCCCGACCCGCCCGAGCCGGACGTCGACGACCACCGCGACGTCGCCCTCGAGGCCTCCGCCGACCCCGGCGCCACGCTGGCCGACCGGACCCAGCCGGCCGGGGACGCCCCGGCGGCCGCCGCCGAGGCCGGTGCCGGCGCGGCCGGCGCACCCCCCGCCGCCGAGACCCCGGACGCCGCCCCTGCGGCCGCCCCCGCCAATCCCGGCCCGGCCGCCGCCGGGAGCGCCGACGCGCCGGAGGCGGTGCCCGCCCAGGTGCGCACCGTGCACGCCCCGGTCCTGCTGCGCCCGGTGCGGCTGATCGCCCACCCGGGCCCGGAGTCCGACTTCGACCTCGACCTCGAGGCCGCCGTGGACGTCAACCCCGTCCTCGTGCGCGCGCTGCGGGCGGCCGGGGTCCGCCTCGACCTCACCGCCGTCGCCCGCGCCACCCAGCGCGACCACGGCTTCTCCCCGCGCGCCGCGCTGACCGCGCTGGCCGAGCTGGGCCGGGAGAACCTGCCCGGCTTCGAGATGACCGAGCGGATCGTCGTCGGCCCCTTCGTCCACCCCGGGCAGGTGCTCGTCGACGACCTCGACGCGATGCGCCCCCACCTCGCCGGGTCCGACGTCGTCGCCGCCCTGGCCGGCGACGACGGCGCCCGCGCCGCCCTCGACGTCGCCCTGCCCGCACGGGCCCCGGGGGACCGGGCACCCGAGGCCGAGCGCGGCGCGGGCGACCTCGACGTCGACCAGCAGCACGCCGTCGACGCCATCGCCGCCGGCACCCACGTGTTCCTCGACGCCCCGCCCGGCGCCGACGTCCCCGGAACCCTCGCCGCCGTCGTCGCCGACGCCGCGGCCTCCGGCCGGCGCGTGCTGTACGTGCCCGGCACCCGCCGCACCGGCCGGGCCCTGCTCGGGCGCATCCAGGAGCTCGGCCTCGGCGACGCCGTCCTCGACCTGTCCACCGACGCCTCCTGGCGCACCCGGGCCGCCGGGCAGCTGCGCGCCGGGCTGAGCCCCACCGAGGTCACCGTCGACGACGACGCCGTGCACGCCCTGCGCGCCGAGCTGACCGAGGTGCACGGCAAGCTCGCCGGCTACGTCGCCGGGCTGCACGCCCGCCACGAGCCGTGGGGCGTCTCCGCCTACGACGCGCTGCAGGCCCTGGCCCGGCTCACCTCCGCCCGGCCCGGCCCACGCACCCGGGTGCGCCTGGACGCCGCGGCCCTGCGCGGCCTGACCGGCGCCGGGCTGGAGCAGGCCCGCGAGCAGCTCGCCCGCG
Organism: Georgenia thermotolerans; assembly: GCF_009193185.1. GTDB lineage: Bacteria > Actinomycetota > Actinomycetes > Actinomycetales > Actinomycetaceae > Georgenia > Georgenia thermotolerans. Next base: position 10,362 of record NZ_VUKF01000068.1, read on the forward strand.
CCGCCGGGCTGGGCGCCTTCACCCTGCGCCCGCAGGACACCCCCTGGTACGGCGCGGCCCTGACCGACCCGGCCGCCGCCTCCGCCGCGCTCGAGCGCACCCAGCGGCTGGGCGAGCTGAGCCTGCCCGCCCTGCGCGCCCAGGTCCAGCGCGTGGCCGAGCAGACCGGCCTGGAGCCGGCGACCACCCTCGCCGGGTGGACCGAGCAGCTGCAGATGCTCGACGGCGTCGCCGAGGCCCTCGACGTGTTCCTGCCCCAGATCTTCGAGCGCTCCGCCGCCGACATGGTCGTGGCCACCGCCACCCGCGCCTGGCGGCGCGAGCACGGCGTGGCGATGAAGGCCTCCGTGCGCCGCCGCCTGCGCAAGCAGGCCAAGGACATGCTCCGCCCCGGCCGCCCCGTCGCGGACCTGCACGCCGAGCTCATCCACGTCCAGGAGCAGCGCGAGATCTGGCGCCGCTACAACTCCCAGGGCGGCTGGCCGCGCCTGCCCGACGGGCTCGCCGAGATCAAGGCCACCGAGCGCGAGGTCCGCGCCGACGTCGAGGCCCTCCAGGGCGTCATCGGCGCCGGCGCCGGCAAGGACGACCTGTTCGCCCTCGGCCTGGACGAGCTCACCGACCGGATGCGCGAGCTGGGCCTGGACGCCCCGGCCCTGCGGCTGCTGCCCGAGCGCACCGCCCTGCTGCGCGACCTGCGCGCGGCCGGGCTCGGCCCCCTGGTGGACGACCTCACCGAGCGGCGCGTGGACACCCCCCTGGTCGGCGCCGAGCTGGACCTGGCCTGGTGGAGCTCGGTGCTCGAGCAGATCCTGCGCACCGACCCGGCGCTGGCCGGCTACGACGGGCCGGCGCTGACCGCGCTGGCCGAGCGGTTCCGCGAGCTCGACGCCGCGCAGGTGGCCAGCCTGGCCGGGCCGGTGCGCCGCGCCGTCGTCCACCACCTCGCCGCCGCGGTGCGCGGCCGGCGCGACGAGGCCGCCGCGCTGTTCGAGGCCCTCGGCGCCGGCGGCGCGAGCCTGCGCGACGCCCTGGCCGCCTACCCCGAGGTGGTCGGCGCCGTCCGCCCGGCGTGGCTGGTCGCGCCCATGCTCGTCCCGCAGCTCCTCCCGGAGGGGCCCGTGGTGGACCTGCTGATCCTCGACGGCGTCCAGCACCTGCCCGTCGAGCAGGCGGTGGCGATCATCGCCCGCGCCCGCCAGGTGGTCCTCGTCGGGGACTCCCGCCGCGGCGGGGACGGGCTGGTCGGCTCCCTGGCGCCGCTGCTGCCGGCCGTCACGCTGCCCACCGGGCGGGCCCAGCGCAACGAGGGCATCGCCGCCTTCCTCGCCGAGCACGGCTACGGCGACGTCATCCGCTCGGTGCCGGCCCCGCCGTCGACCTCCCGCATGCGCCTGGAGGTCGTCGAGGGCTTCGGGATGCCCGCCCCCGGCTCGGACGCCATCGAGAGCGTGCAGGCGGAGGTCGACCGCGTCGTCGACCTCGTCATCGAGCACGCCCTGGCTGCCCCCGAGGCCTCCCTCGCGGTGGTCGCCCTCAACGCCCGGCACGCCGACCGGGTGCGCGAGGCCGTCACCGCCGCCGTGGCCGGCAGCCCCGCGCTGGCCGAGTTCTTCCGCGCCGACCGGGCCGAGCCGTTCACCGTCGTCGAGGTCGACGCCGCCGCCGGGCTGCGCCGCGACGTCGTCCTCCTCGCCGTGGGCTACGGCAAGACCCCGCACGGGCGGGTGCTGCACCGCTTCGGCGCCCTGGACGGCCCCGACGGGCTGGCCTGCCTGGTCGACGCCCTGGACGCGGTGCGCCATCAGCTCGTCATCGTCAGCTGCATCGGGCCGGGGGAGATCGACAAGGAGCGGCTGCGCCAGCCCGGCCCGCGGCTGCTCGCCGACCTGCTCGAGCAGGCGACCGTCGGCACGCTCACCGGGGAGGAGCCCACCAGCGCCCCCGAGGAGAGCCCCGACCAGCTCCTGGTCGACCTCGCCGAACGGTTGTGGCGCCTGGGCCTGACCGTGGTGCCGCGCTACGGCCTGGAGGGCGGGGTGCGCATCCCGCTGGCCATCGGCCACCCCGACCTGCCCGGGGAGCTGGTGCTCGCCGTCCTGACCGACGACGCCGAGTACGTGGCGGAGCCCAGCCTGCGCCGGCGCGACCGGCACTGGGTCCAGCGCCTCACCGCCCGCGGGTGGCGGGTGTACATGGCGTTCTCCACGGCCGTCTTCATGGACCCCCAGGCCGAGGCGGAGGCGATCCTCGCCGAGGTCACCCAGGTGGTCGAGGAGCGCCGGGCCAGCCGGGGCGAGGCGCCGGAAGTGCAGGTGCCCCGGGTGCTCGACGAGGGCCCCGACGACGACGCCGCGGCACCCGACGACATCGCGGCGCCCGTCGACGGTGGCCCGGTCCGCCCGCGCGGCCCGCGCCCGCCCGTGGCGCCGGGGCTGCCGCTGGCCGCCTACGGCGACGACCAGCTCGACGACCTGCTGGCGTGGATCGTCTCCGACGGCGCCGAGCGAAGCGACGACGAGCTCGTCGAGGCGCTGCGCGAGGAGCTGGCGCTGACCCGCCGCGGGGACCAGATCGACGCGGTGCTCGGCCACGTGGCGCGGCGGCGGGCGCGATGAGTACCGGGGGCGCGGGCGGCGAGGGCCCCGGCGGCACGGGCCGTCAGGCCGCCGTTGGCGCGAGCGGCCAGGACCGGGGCGACGCCGCCGTGCCGGCCCCCGGCCGCCGCGGCCGTCACCGCAGGGTCGTGGCGCTGTCCGAGGCCGACCGGCGCCGTCTGGCCGCCGGGGAGCTGGCGAGCGAGGTCGACGCCCTGCACCAGGGCGACGCCCCGCCCGTGACGCCCTCGGCCGAGCCGGAGCAGGGGACGGGGGAGAACGACGCGCGGCTGCTGCGCGACGTGCCCCCGCACTGGGGCAGGCGCTGAGGCACGCGGCCTCCTGGACGACGCGCCCGTCGATGCGCTCGACCTCGTCGAGCGCGCCGACGGTGAACGATCGCGGTCAGTCGCGGACCCAGCCCAGCCGGGAGCCGCGCTCCTCGCGATGACGGGCCCCGGGCGTGCTCGGCTCGGGGGCGCCGAGCGTGCCCGGCTCGCCACCATCCGGCGCCTCGAGGCCGCCGGCGCCGCGCTCGGCCGCGAGCAGGTCACGGATCTCGGTCAGCAGGCGGACGTCGTCCGCGGGCGCCTCCGGCTCGGCACCCTGCACCTTGCGCCGCGCGGCCAGCTGGTTCATGGGCACGACCACGAAGAAGTACACGGCTGCCGACACGAGCAGGAAGTTCACGAGCGTCGTCACCACGGCACCGGGCTGGACGACGGCGCCGTTGATCGTGAACGCCAGAACGTCGTCGAAGTTCGGCTTGCCGACCAGGCCGGCGATCAGCGGGTTGAGCACCCCGTTGACGATGGAGTTCACCACGGCGGTGAACGCGGCGCCGATGACGACGCCGACGGCCAGGTCGAGCGCGTTCCCGCGCGAGATGAACTCCTTGAAGCCCTGCAGCATGCCTGTCCTCTCGGTCTGGGCCGACGGCCCGTGCGGTGTGGGTCGACGGCCGCGCGACCAACGCGGCGTGCGGCCAGTGCGTCGCGCCGGCCTGGTCGGTGAGCTACCCGCCCGCCGGTCCCTCGAGGACCGCCCGCAGCGGCGCCCAGGCAGCCGCGCCCATGAGAACGGTAGCGACCCGCTCGGACGCGGCAACGTAGACGGCCGTGACGCCGGGTGCGCCTGCGGCCAGCACGCCGCCGCCGGCGTCGTCCTCGTGGACGGCGAGGACGGTGACCTTCCGGGCCACCACGCTGGCCTCGCCCGGCGAGCCGGTGGCGTCGGAGGTGGCCGCCACGAGGCTCACCCGCCGGCCCGGCTGGGCGAGCCGGGCCGAGGCGGCGTCGGCGAGCGGGACGGCGACGACGACCGTCCCCGGCGGAGCACCCGCGGCCAGCCCGGGCCCGGCGAGCATGGCGGGCACCAGCGCGGTGCCCGCCGGTAGGCCGACGGCGAGCGGCTGGCCGACGGCGTCGGACTGCGCCCGCAGGGCCTGCGGCGGCGCGGCGCCGCGGGGAAGTGCGCGCACGGTGACGTCCGCCGCGGCGAGGACGGTCCCGGCGGCGACGTCGTCGGCCAGGACGAGCACCTGCTCGCGGGGCGGGTCGGGCGGCCGGACGGCCTCGAGCGCCGTGGCCGCCGCCAGCCCGAGGCTGACCGCGGCGATCGCGTGGCGGCCGCGCCAGAGCCCGCGCCGCAGGCGACGGCGGAGGGAGCGGGAGGGCGGGACGGGCGGGGTGCGCATCCGCCGACGCTAGGGCGCGCCGGGGCCGCGACCGGCTCGCCGCGGCCGCGCCTGTGGATCGAGGGCCGTGGAGACGAGGCCGCGCCCAGGCCCGGGAAACGGGGGCGGGGCGCGGCGCACGCGCTGCGGTCCGACGAACGGCAGCCTCCGGCGGCTGCCGTGGAGGCGGCTAGCTCGCGGCGGCCGCCGGGGCGGGGGTCGAGGAGCTGGACGAGGTGGAGCTCGACGAGGACGAGGTCGACGAGGTGGAGGAGCTCGACGAGCTCGAGCTCGACTCCTTGGCCGGCGTCGCCGCGCTGGACGACGTCGAGGTGGAGCGGGAGTCCGTGCGGTAGAAGCCCGAGCCCTTGAAGACCACGCCGACGGACGAGAAGAGCTTGCGCAGCGCGCCGCCGCACTGGTCGCACACCGTCAGCGCCTCGTCACTGAAGGACTGCTTGATGTCGAACTCGTTGCCACAGACCGTGCAGCGGTAGGAATAGGTAGGCACTCCTGAACCTCCATGGACTCGCGGGCGAGCGTTGGCACTCCACCACATCGAGTGCCAATCGTACTCCCGTCAACGCGCCGTGCCCGGTGATGCTTCCCACCCCCGGATACGCTCGCGACGTGCAACGGATGTCTCTGCCGCGCAAGGTGGCCATCGGCGTCGTCGGGCTGATCGTGGTGGCCCTCGTCGTCACCGCCGGACTCGGCACGTTCCTCGTCCGCCGGCCCCTGCCCGAGCAGGGCGGCGCGCAGACGCTGAAGATCCTCGGCTCGCGGGTCGAGGTGGTGCGCGACGCCCGCGGCGTGCCGCAGATCTACGCCGACTCCGACGCCGACCTCATGCGGGCGCAGGGCTACGTCCACGCCCAGGACCGCTTCTTCGAGATGGACTACCGCCGCCACGTCACCGCCGGCCGGCTCTCCGAGCTCGTGGGCAAGAACGACGCGGCCCTCGCGGCCGACCAGGTCGTGCGCACCCTGGGGTGGCGGCGCGTGGCCGAGCAGGAGTGGGAGCAGCTCGACCAGGGCACCAAGGACCTCTACACCGCCTACGCCGAGGGCGTGAACGCCTACCTGCGCGGGCGGGAGGCCTCGGAGCTCGGCGTGGAGTACACGGTGCTGGGCACGACCATCACCCTGAAGCAGATCGCGCCGTGGGACCCCGTCGACTCCGTCGCCTGGCTCAAGGCCATGGCCTGGGACCTCAGCCAGAACTTCAACGCCGAGGTCGGGCGCGCCGCGGCGCTGCGCCCGATGGGGGAGGACGTCGGCCGGGTCGAGCAGCTCTACCCGGACTACCCCTACGACCTCAACCCGCCGATCATCGACAAGGCGCCGACGACCACCGGGCACGCGGCCCCGGCGGCGGGCTCGGCCGCGGCGGGCCCGACCGGCTCGGGCGCGGCAGCCGCCGCACCCGGCACCGCGGCCGCATCGACAGGTCCCGCACCCGCCGCGGCCGCCTCGCCCGGCACCGCA
>NZ_VUKF01000069.1 GCF_009193185.1 Georgenia thermotolerans
GGTCTCGCCCGCCGCGGTGGCCCGCACGGTGTCGCCGGCGGCCCCCGGGCCCGTCGCGCCGTCCCGTGCGGCCCGCCGCGCCGCCGAGCAGGCCGCCCGCCGCCCCACCGGGCCCGTCGGCACCCTACTCACCGCCGCCGCGTCCGGACGTCGCCCGGCACCGCGCGTGCGGGGCTGGCGCCTGCCCCGCTGGGCCGAGCTGACCGCCGACCGCGTGTGGGTGGGCACCATGACGGTCGTGCTCGTGGTCCTCGTGATCCTGGTGGGGGTAGCCCTCGGTAGTCTGGGGGCCGCCGACAGCTCCTCCGCGGGCCGTGTCCCGGCGGATTCCTATTCCTCGACAACAGTGAAGGACGACTAGTGGTGGACGAGATCCCACGCGTTCTTGCCGGCCGGTACGAGGTGGGCGAGCTGATCGGCCGTGGCGGCATGGCCGAGGTCCACATCGGGTACGACAACCGGCTCTCGCGCACCGTGGCGATCAAGGTGCTGCGCTCCGACCTGGCCAAGGACCCGACGTTCCAGGCCCGCTTCCGCCGCGAGGCGCAGTCGGCGGCCGCGCTCAACCACCCCTCCATCGTCGCCGTCTACGACAGCGGCGAGGAGATCGTCACGGGCCTCGGCAACCAGACGACCACCGTGCCGTACATCGTCATGGAGTACGTCGAGGGCCACACCGTCCGCTCGCTGCTCGCCGGCGGGGACCCGGTGCCGATCGACGAGGCGGTCGACATCGTCGTCGGCGTCCTCAACGCCCTGGAGTACTCCCACCACGAGGGCATCGTCCACCGCGACATCAAGCCCGGGAACATCATGCTCACCCCCACGGGGGCGGTGAAGGTCATGGACTTCGGCATCGCCCGGGCGATGACCGACTCCGCGGCCACGATGACCCAGACGCACGCCGTCGTCGGCACGGCGCAGTACCTCTCGCCCGAGCAGGCCCGCGGGGAGGTCGTCGACGCCCGGTCGGACCTGTACTCCACCGGCTGCCTGCTCTACGAGCTGCTCACCGGCCAGCCGCCGTTCCAGGGCGACTCCGCCGTCGCGGTGGCCTACCAGCACGTGCGGGAGATGCCCAAGCCGCCCTCGGCGGTCACGCCGGACGTCCCCGAGTCCCTGGACCGGGTGGTGCTCAAGGCGCTGGCCAAGGACCGCGACGACCGCTACGCCGACGCCGCCCACATGCGCACCGACCTGCTCGCCGCGGTGCACGGCGGCCGCGTGGAGGCCCCCACGGTCGCCGCGTGGGGCGCGGCCGGCGCCGCCGGCGCGACGGCGGTGACCACCCCGCTGCAGGCGGCGACGGCGACCCGGCGCCTGGGCGCGCCCGTCCCCGCCGCGTCCTCCCCGGCCACGGCCCCGCCGGGGCCGCCCGAGGAGGAGCGGCGCAAGTCGCGCTGGTGGGTCTGGCTGCTCGCCGTCCTCGCCGTGGCGGCGGCCGCCGGCATCGCCTTCATGCTGCTCAACCCGGCCGACAAGACGCCCCCGCCGCCCGAGCAGGTGGCCGTGCCGGCGATGGCCGGCATGGACCAGAACGCCGCCCGCGCTGCGCTGAGCCAGGCGGGGCTCAAGGCCAACATCGTCGACCCGGTCCCCTCCGACACGGTCCAGCCCGGCCTGTTCGTCGAGTCCGACCCGGCCGTGGGGACGAAGGTGGACGTCGACAGCACCGTCAACCTCGCCTTCTCGTCCGGGCCGAACGCAGTCGACGTGCCCAACGTCGCCGGCATGAGCCAGGACCAGGCGGCCGCCGCGCTCAAGTCCGCCGGCCTGGCGGTGGGCAACGTCAGCGAGGCCAACGACCCCTCGGTCGGCATCGGCGACGTCATCAGCACCGACCCGAAGGCGGGCGCCTCCGCGGCGCCCGGGACGGCCGTCAAGCTCACCATCGCCAGCCCCAACGCGGACCTGCCCGACCTCAAGGGCAAGACCGAGGAGGAGGCCTCGGGCATCCTGCGCTCCCTCGACCTGGGCGTGCGCATCGAGACGGTGCCCTCCGGGGACTTCCCGGCCGGCACCGTGCTCGAGCAGTCCCGCCCGGCGGGCGTCGTCGCGCGCGGGGAGACCATCACGCTCCAGGTGGCCACCGAGGCGCAGAACGCGCCCTCGCCGTCCCCGACGGACACCGGCAAGCCGTCGGACAAGAAGTCCGACAAGAACACCGACAAGAACACCGACACCCCGGACACCTCCGGCGGGGACGGCGGGGACACCAGCGGCAGCCCCACCGGGGACTTCTTCGACCACCAGGGCTTCCCGCTGGGCGGCTGATCCCGCACGGCGCCCTGTGGCGGCCGCACGGCCCGCCCGCGGCGCCCGCCGCCCCGAGACACCGGCCCGGCCCGCCCCTCCGAAAGGGGGCGGGCCGAGCTCGTCAGCGGTGGACCAGCGGGGCCAAGCCGGCCGAGCGGGCGACGGCGTCGTCGTCGCCGGTGGTGGCCAGCCAGTTGGCCAGCAGCCGGTGCCCGCCCTCGGTGAGCACCGACTCGGGGTGGAACTGCACCCCGTGGAGCGGCAGCGTGCGGTGCTGGAGCCCCATGACGATGCCGTTCGCGGTCGTCGCGGTGATCGTGAGCTCCTCCGGCACGGTGTCCCGCACGAGGGCGAGGGAGTGGTACCGGGTGGCCGTGAAGGGGTGAGGCAGGCCCGCGAAGACGCCCGCACCGTCGTGGTCGACCCGGGAGGTCTTGCCGTGCATGAGCTCGGGCGCGTGGCTGACGACGCCGCCGAAGACCTCGCCGAGCGCCTGGTGTCCGAGGCACACGCCCAGCATGGGCAGCGCCCGCGCGGCGCACGCCTCGATGACCTCGAGCGAGGCGCCGGCCTCCTTGGGGGTGCCGGGGCCGGGGGAGACCAGCACGCCGTCGAAGCCGTCCAGCGCCGGGACGGCGTCGTTGCGGGCGACGGTCGTGGTGGCACCGAGCTGCTCGAGGTAGCCCACGATGGTGTAGACGAAGCTGTCGTAGTTGTCGACCACGAGGATGTGGGTCACTGCGTCGCCTCCGGGACGAAGAAGAAGGGGAACGGGGCCGGCGCGGGGGCGGTCACGCCGCCCGGTCCGCGCCTGTGGGCACCCGGGCGTGGGTGAGGGTCAGGGGGCCGGCGTAGGGCGGCGCCTCGACGGTCGTCTCGCGCACCGACCAGCCCAGCCGGACGGCATCGACGTAGTCGAGATAGGTCTGGACGTCGGGGGAGTCCAGCAGCGCGCTGCGCAGCTTGGCGGGGGAGCCGATGGCCTCGATCCGGTAGGGCGGGGAGTAGGTGTGCCCGGCGATGTGGAGCACGTTGCCCACGCACCGCACGCCGGTGGTCGACACCACCCGGTGGCCCTGGACGGTCATGGCCTCCGCACCACCGGCCCACAGTGCGTTCATGACGGCCTCGACGTCCTGCTGGTGCACGACCAGGGCGTCCGGCGGCAGGCTCGCGGCCAGCCCGTCGGTCTGCTGGGGGGCGTCCCACAGCTCCACCGACAGCCCCGGCCCCTCCAGGGCACCCTGGCCGGCCGCCTGCGCGGCCAGCTGGTTCCCCGCGCTGGCCTCGGGGTCGCCCTCCGCCCGGCGCACGTAGGACGCGACCTCGTCGCGCAGCTCCGCGTTCTCCCGCTCGAGGCGCTCGAGCCGCGCGGTCTCCACGCGGGCCAGGCCCTCGAGGTCCTCGGGGTGGCGGTCCGCGTCCCCGGCGAAGACCTGGGCGTTGGTGGCGAAGAGGAGGCCGGCGAGCAGCGCGACGACGCCCGTGGCCACCGATGGCCGCCGCAGGCGCTGGCGCCACCGGGCGGCCGCGGAAGGCTCACGGCCGGGCTCGTGTTCGTGCGGGGGCTGCCGGGGCGTCGCCGGCGGGCGCGGACCGACGCTCATGGTCCTCCTCCCCGCCGCGCGGCGCACCGAGTTCACCGGTCGTTCCTGCGGCGACGATACGCTAGGAGGCGGTCGCGCCGCCGGGCGCGTCCACATGAGCGCGCCGGTCGTCCGGCACACAGGTGGTGCCCCTCCGGGGCCGTACCCGCGAGGAGATCCGATGCCTGAGTCGAAGAAGCGCAAGAAGCCCGCCGCCGCGCGGCCGGAGGCCCGTCCCGGGGCCGTGAAGCCGAGCCCGAGCTGGTGGGCGCCCACGATGGTCGTCCTCATGGTGCTCGGCCTGGTCGGCGTCGTCCTGACCTATCTCACCCAGGGCAACCTTCCGGTGCCCGGCCTGGGCAACTGGAACCTGGCCATCGGCTTCGGGGTCATGCTCGTGGGGTTCTTCATGACGCTGCGCTGGCGCTGACGCCGCAGGCTGGGAGGGGCAGCCAGGCACCGCAGGGTGCCTGGCTGCCCTTCGTCGTACCAGGGGACATCGGCCGGCTCGGCTCACCGCGTCGTTCGTCCCCACCTGGGGAAAGTGTCCCCACCGCTGAATCCCCAGGTGTGCACACCGCTGGGGACAACTACATCGATGTGATTATCCCCAGCTGTGCACAACCCTGGGGATGACGCCCTTTCCGGCCTCTTCCCCAGGTGGGGGTATGCCTGTGGAGGATGACACCACTGTCATCCACATCTGTGTGCACAGCTGTGGAGAACTACATCGTTGTAAGTTCTCGGCGCTGGGCTGCGGCCGTCCTCGCGTCGGTCCGGCCGGCCGCGATGGCTCCCGACATGCACCCGCCGCCACGTCCTCCCCGGCCGCACACAAGACGAGCGGGACGCCAGGCTCTGCCTGACGTCCCGCTCGCGGAGTGCGCGGGGAGCTACACCACGCCGTACCGCACCGCGGCGAGGACGACGAGCAGCGCGAGCACGACCGCCGTCGTGGCGACGCTGACGAGGCCGCGCCGCTCGCGGGGGGCGTAGACGTAACCCAGGGCGAGCACCGCCCCGGTGACGGCCCCGCCCAGGTGGGCCTGCCAGGAGACGTTGCTGACGACGAAGCCCAGCGCGAAGTTCAGGGCGATGAGGACGAGGATCTGCGTCGCGTCCCGGCCGAGCCGGCGCAGCACCAGGAAGGTGGCCGAGAACAGCCCGAAGACCGCACCGGAGGCGCCCACGACCGCCGTCACCCAGGCGAAGCCGGCAGGGTTGGCGAGCAGCAGCACGGCGACCGAGCCGCCGATGGCGGAGATGAGATAGAGCGCCGTGTATCGCCACCGGCCCAGGGCCGGCTCGACGATGCTGCCGACGATCCACAGGGCGTACATGTTCAGCGCCAGGTGGAGGATGCCGGCGTGCAGGAACGCCGTCGTGACGAACCGGTACGGCTCGCTTGCGCCGGCCGCCGGCGCGAACGCCAGCGCAGAGCGCAGGCTCCCGCCCACGAGTATCTCGAGCAGGTACAGCGCGACGCAGATGCCGATGATCGTCAGGGTGACGACCGGGCGGCCGTGCCGGGCCCGCCCGCCGAAGACGGTGCGCACGGCCGGGGTGCGGGTGTGGGCCTCGCGCACGCAGTCGACGCACTGGATGCCCACCGCCGCCGGGCGCTGGCACTGGGCGCAGGCGGGGCGCCCGCACCGCTGGCAGCGCACGTAGGAGACCACGCCGGGGTGGCGGGGGCAGACCGGCACCTCGGTGCCGGCCTGCCCCTGGATCTGCTCGCTCATGGTGCTGCGCGGCGCCCGTTACTCGGTGACGGTGACCGAGGTGATGGTGATGTCCTCCACCGGGCGGTCGTTGCGCCCGGTGGCGGTGGTGCCGATCTTGTCGACGACGGCGCGGGAGGCGGCGTCCGTGACCTTGCCGAAGATGGTGTGCTTGCCCTGCAGCCACGTCGTCGGCGCCGTGGTGATGAAGAACTGCGAGCCGTTGGTGCCCTTGCCCATGCGCTTGCCGGCGTTGGCCATGGCCAGCACGTAGGGCTCGGTGAAGTTCAGCTCGGGGTGGATCTCGTCGTCGAAGGTGTAGCCGGGGCCGCCGGTGCCGGTTCCCAGCGGGTCGCCGCCCTGGATCATGAAGTTGGGGATGACGCGGTGGAAGATCACGCCGTCGTACAGCGGCCGGTTGGTCTCCTCGCCCGTGGCGGGGTCGGTCCAGGTCCGCTTGCCCGTGGCCAGCTCGGTGAAGTTCTTGACGGTCTTGGGGGCGTGGTCGGGGTACAGCTCGACGGTGATGTCGCCGGCGGTGGTGTGCAGAGTCGCTTCCATGCCCCGATCCTCGCACGCGGCGCGGGCGCGGGGCACGGCCCGCGGAGGCGAGGGCCCACGTCAGACCCCGCGCACGACCTGGCGAAACCGTGCAAGATGGGGGAGGAGTGGCGGCGCCGCCAACCGGGCCGCGCCCCGATCGAGATGTCCGGCGAACGAGCGAGGAGAGCAGATGTCGCGCAAGAGCAAGGCCAGCGAGGTCAACGCCCGCAAGGCACGCAAGCAGGCCGCCACCGCCCTCGGCGCCGTGGGCTCGGGCCTGGCCGCCAAGCAGGCCGTGCACCTCGCCGAGCAGGCGTCCCAGGCCGGCAAGCAGGCCCTGCACCTTGCCGAGCAGGGGAAGGAGTGGGCCGGCCCGCGCGTGGAGGCGGCGGCCGCATGGGCGACGCCGCGCGCGGAGAAGGCCTGGCAGGAGACCGTCAAGGTGGCCGCCCCCAAGATCGAGGCGGCCGCGGAGAAGGTCCGCCCCGCCGTCGACACGGCCTACGAGAAGATCGTCGACGACTACCTGCCGCGCGTGGAGAAGGCGATGCACGACGCCGCCGAGGCGGCCGCCGGGCACGACGCCCTCGCCGTCAAGGCGACCATGGCGAAGACCGCGGCCCTCAAGGCCCTGTCCGAGCCCCCGGCCAAGCGCCGCGGCGGCGTGGCGAAGACCGTGGGCTGGATGCTCGTGGGCACCGCGGCCGCCGGCACCGCCTACCTGCTGTGGCGGCGCAGCCAGCCGGTGGACGACCCGTGGGCCGAGGAGTACTGGGAGGACACCACGGTGACCTCGCCGGCGGCCGCCACGAGCGGGAGCGCCGACAAGGGCGGCGTGGGCGAGAAGGTCGCCCACGCGGCGAGCGGGGTCAAGGAGAAGGCGGCCTCCGCCGCGTCGGCCGCCGGAGCGAAGGCCTCCGAGGCCGCCCACAAGGCCGCCGACACCGTGCGCAAGGGCGGTGACAAGGCCAAGGCGGCCAGCGAGCAGGCCGCCGCCGGCACCGAGGCCGCCGGGGAGACCGCCGCGGCGAAGGCCGACGAGGCCGCCGGCAAGGCCGGGGACCAGCCCGGCGCCTGAGCCACCGCGGCGGCACGACCGCCGATCGACGAAGGCCCCCGACAGGCGTCGGGGGCCTTCGTGTCCTTGGCGGCGGGCCGGGCCGGTGGTCGACGGCGCCCCGGCCTCGGCCTCAGTGCAGGTCGCGCAGCCGCCAGGCGGCGTAGGCAGCCTCGGCCTCGGCGAGGACGGCCGGGGCGACGACGGCGACGGGCCGGAAGCTGCCGACGAGCGGCTCGCCCTCGGGCCCGCGCCCGACCTCTTCGCCGGTGAGCAGCCACGCCACGTGGCCCTTGCCGCCGGAGAGCAGATACCCGTGGCGGACGAGCTGGCGCGCCGCCCACAGCCGCGGACCGGCCGGCCACCACGGCTCCGGGTGCAGCGCCCACACGGGCAGGCCCGGCAGGAGGCAGCCGCTGTCGGCATCGCGCATCCCGGTGTACCGGTCCGTCAGCGGGCCGGGGCTGATGCGCAGGTATGTCTCGCCGCAGCGCCGGAGCACGTCCAGGACCTGCTCGAGGCTGGTGAGGCTGGGCAGCGCCTCGGTCTCGGGAGCCGGTGCGGGGCGGGCGAGCGGGGCTGCTGCGATCATCATGGTCCTCCGACCTCTGCGTCGTGGTGGGTGGGTGTGACCAAACCGTAACAATCGACAGGTGTCGCGCACGGGACTTTCGTCGCTCGATCCCGGCATCGGTGCACGTCGCCGGTTCGTCGTGGCGCCCACCGGAGGGAGTTGACGTCTCGTGGCCAGACCCGGCGTCGCCCGGCCCGGGGGGACGCGGGCTGGAGTTGACGTCTCGCGCCCGAGTTGACGTCTCGCGGCCGGAGGGGTGGGGCGGGCACGAGAAAGGGTCCCGACCGTCGCGGTCGGGACCCTCGCGGTGGAGCCAAGGGGACTCGAACCCCTAACCCCCTGCTTGCAAAGCAGGTGCGCTACCAATTGCGCCATGGCCCCGGGGCGCCGTGGCGCCAGGTGCGCCGCGTCAGGCGCGCGGCGGCTCCTCGCCGAAGCTGTCGGTGACCTCCGCCCACAGGTCCCGCTCCTCGCGGTCCTGCCGGATCTTGATCCAGGCCAGGTAGCCGGCGACGCCCGCGGCGGCGAGCAGCAGTGCCTTCTTCACGATCGTCCTCCTGGAGATCCACGCCCGGGGGGGTGCTGGTGGGCCTAGCTGGACTCGAACCAGCGACCTCTTCCTTATCAGGGAAGCGCTCTAACCGACTGAGCTATAGGCCCCCGCCCGCCGTGACCGGCGGGCCGTCGCGCCCCGTGGGCGCCGAGACAGACTATCCCAGAGGGCCGCGCGGTCCCAAACCCGAACGGCCCCGGGTGAGCAGTCTCACGTGCCCGCTCAGTCGTCGGTGAGGGTGACGTGCAGCCCGCCGACGAGGGCGGCGACGATGTTGTAGAGGAACGCCCCGATCGTCGCCAGCGCGGTGAGCAGCAGGACGTCGATGACGGCGACGATGGTGGCGAAGGACATCACCCGGTCGAACTGCAGGTAGTCCATCAGCCGCAGGAAGTTCTCCGACCCGATGGAGACGAGCAGCTCCTGGATGTCGGCGAAGACGTGCATCGCGTCGAGGACGAACCACACGACCGCGGCGGCGACGACGATCATGACGCCCAGGCCCACCGAGAGCAGGAACGCCAGCTTCATCGTCGACCACGGGTCCACCCGCGACAGCGAGAGCCGGACCCGGCGCGGGCCGGTGGCCGCCGCGCGCGCCGCGGCCTCGGCGGCGCCCTCGCGGGGGCCGGCCGCCGGCATCTGCGCGGTGGCGGCGCCGGCCTGGGCGGCGGGCTGCTCGCCGCCGCTCAGCCGGTCGGCCATGCTGCGACGCAGGGTGGCGGCGAACCCGCCGCCGTTACCGCGGCTCGCGTCCTGCTCGTCCGTGCCGTGTGGGGTCGTGCTCATGCAGCTCCTCCGTCAGGGCCGTCCTCCGTGACAGGCGCGTCCTCGGTAGGGCTCGACGCTACCGCGTCCGGGGCCACCGGCGCCGCCCCCGCGCCATCGATGGTCGGCTCGACCACGTCCTCGGGGCTCGCGCCCTCGGCGGTGGGGTCCTCGGGCGTGGCGGCGCTCTCCCCGGAGAGGAGGTGCTCCTCGGCCTCGACCTTCTTCTCGACGTTGCGGGCGACGGCGATGATCCGGTCGCCCTTGTCGGGGCGGGCGAAGGTGACGCCCTGGGTGTTGCGCCCGGTGAGGTTGACCTCGGCGACGGCGGAGCGCACCACCTTGCCGGACTCCATGATGACGAGCACCTCGTCGTCGGGGGCGGTGAGCAGGGCGCCGACGAGGTCCCCGCGGGACTCCACGAGGTTGGCGACCTTGATGCCCAGCCCGCCGCGGCCCTGCACGCGGTACTCGCTGACCAGGGTCCGCTTGGCGTAGCCGCCCTCGGTGACGACGAACAGGGCGGCGTCGTCGTCGTACCAGTCGCGCAGCACGTCCATGGCGAGGAGCTCGTCGTCCTCGCGGAACTTCATGCCGGTGACCCCGGAGGTGGCCCGGCCCATGGGCCGCAGCGCCTCGTCGGTGGCGGTGAAGCGGATCGACTGGCCCTTGCGGGAGACGAGGAGCAGGTCGTCCTCGGGGTTGACCAGGCGGGCGGCGACCACGCGGTCGGGGTTGCCCTCCTCGTCCTCGCGCAGGTTGATGCCGATGACGCCGCCGGAGCGGTTGGTGTTGTACTCGCTCAGCCGGGTCTTCTTCACCAGTCCGCGCTGGGTGGCCAGGATGAGGTACTGGGCCTGCTCGTAGTCGCGCAGGGAGATGACCTGGGCGATGGACTCCCCGGGCTGGAACGCCAGCAGGTTCGCCACGTGCTGGCCCTTGGCGTCGCGCCCGCCCTCGGGCAGCTCGTAGCCCTTGGCCCGGTAGACCCGGCCGAGGTTGGTGAAGAACAGCAGCCAGTTGTGGGTGCTGGTCACGCCGAAGTGCTCGACGATGTCGTCCTCGCGCAGCTGCGCGCCGCGCACGCCCTTGCCGCCGCGGCGCTGGGACTTGTAGTTGTCCACCCGGGTGCGCTTGGCGTACCCGCCGCGGGTGATCGTGACGACGACCTGCTCCTCGGGGATGAGGTCCTCGATGGACATCTCCCCGTCGAAGGGCAGGATCGTGGTGCGCCGCTCGTCGCCGTACTTGTCGACGATGGCGCCGAGCTCCTCGCCGACGATGGCGCGCTGGCGGGCGGGGTCGGCCAGGATCGCCTTGTAGTCGGTGATCTCGGCCTCGATCTTGTCGTGCTCGTCGATGATCTTCTGCCGCTCCAGGGCCGCCAGGCGCCGCAGCTGCATGGTGAGGATGGCCTCGGCCTGCACCTCGTCGATCTCGAGCAGCGCCATGAGGCCCTGGCGGGCCTCGTCCACCGTGGGGGAGCGCCGGATCAGCGCGATGACCTCGTCCAGGGCGTCCAGCGCCTTGAGCAGGCCGCGCAGGATGTGGATGCGCTCCTCGGCCTTGCGCAGCCGGAAGCGGGTGCGCCGGACGATGACGTCGACCTGGTGGTTGACCCAGTGCCGGACGAACCCGTCGAGGCTGAGGGTGCGGGGCACGCCGTCGACCAGGGCCAGCATGTTGGCCGGGAAGTTGTCCTGGAGCTGGGTGTGCTTGTAGAGGTTGTTGAGCACGACCTTCGGCACGGCGTCGCGCTTGAGGACGATGACGAGCTTCTGGCCGTTGCGGCCCGAGGACTCGTCGCGGATGTCCGCGATGCCGGTCAGGCGCCCGTCGCGCACGCCCTCGACGATGCGCTCGGAGAGGCGGTCGGGGTTGACCTGGAAGGGCAGCTCGGAGACGACGAGGCACTGCCGGCCCTGGATCTCCTGGACCTCGACGACGGCGCGCTGGGTGATGGACCCGCGGCCGGTGCGGTACATGTCCTCGATGCCCTTGCGGCCCAGGATGGTCGCGCCGGTTGGGAAGTCGGGGCCCTTGATCCGCAGCATGAGCTCGCCCAGGAGCTCTTCCTTCGTGGCCTCGGGGTGCTCGAGGAACCACTGCACGCCGTCGGCCACCTCGCGCAGGTTGTGCGGCGGGATGCGGGTGGCCATGCCGACGGCGATGCCCTCGGAGCCGTTGATGAGCAGGTTGGGGATCCGCGCCGGCAGGACGGTGGGCTCCTGGTTGCGCCCGTCGTAGTTGTCCTGGAAGTCGACCGTCTCGGCGTCGATGTCCCGGACCATCTCCATGGCCAGGGGCGCCATCTTGCACTCGGTGTACCGCGGGGCCGCGGCGCCGAGGTTGCCCGGGGAGCCGAAGTTGCCCTGCCCGGTCACCAGCGGGTAGCGCATGGACCACGGCTGGACCAGGCGCACCAGGGCGTCGTAGATGGAGGTGTCGCCGTGGGGGTGGTACTGGCCCATGACCTCCCCGACCACGCGCGAGCACTTGGAGAAGCTCGCGTCGGGGCGGTACCCGCCGTCGTACATGCCGTACAGCACGCGGCGGTGCACGGGCTTGAGGCCGTCGCGCACGTCCGGCAGGGCGCGCGAGACGATCACGCTCATCGCGTAGTCGAGGTAGGAGCGCTGCATCTCCAGCTGGAGGTCGACCTGCTCGACGTGGTCGCGGGCGGTGATCACCTCGCCCTCGGCGTCCGGCGTGCCGGTGACGCCGGTGGTGCCGTCGTTGCCCTGGTCCTCGGGTGGCTGGGTCACGTCAGTCCTTCTCGTCTCTCATCGTCGCCGGGCGCACGCCCGGCCTCGAAGCGGTGTCGGGGAGCGTCAGATGTCCAGGAAGCGGACGTCGTGGGCGTTGCGCTGGATGAACCCGCGGCGGGACTCGACGTCCTCGCCCATGAGGATCGAGAAGGTCTCGTCCGCGGCGGCGGCGTCGTCGATGGTCACCTGGCGCAGCGTGCGGGTCTCGGGGTTCATCGTGGTCTCCCACAGCTCCTGGTCGTTCATCTCGCCCAGACCCTTGTAGCGCTGGATGCCGCTCTCGCTGGAGGCGCCGCCCTTGGGTAGGCGCTTGCCGGCGCGGGCGCCCTCGGCGAGTAAGGCCTCCTTCTCCTTGTCGCTGTAGACGTACTGGTGCGGGGCGTTGGTCCACTTCAGCCGGTACAGCGGCGGCTGGGCCAGGTAGACGTGGCCGTTCTCCACCAGCGGGCGCATGTAGCGGAACAGCAGCGTCAGCAGCAGGGTCGAGATGTGCTGGCCGTCGACGTCGGCGTCGGCCATGAGGATGATCTTGTAGTAGCGCAGCTTGGCGATGTCGAAGTCCTCGCCGATGCCGGTGCCGAAGGCCGTGATGAGGGCCTGGATCTCCTGGTTGCCCAGGGCCCGGTCCAGGCGGGCCTTCTCGACGTTGAGGATCTTCCCGCGCAGGGGCAGGATCGCCTGGCGCTCGGGGTCGCGGCCCTGGACGGCGGAGCCGCCGGCGGAGTCGCCCTCGACGATGAAGATCTCCGACACCCGCGCGTCGCGGCTCGAGCAGTCCTTGAGCTTGCCCGGCATGGAGAGGGTCTCCAGCAGCCCCTTGCGGCGGGTGGCCTCGCGGGCCTTGCGGGCGGCCATGCGGGCCACCGCCGCCTGCTGGGACTTGCGGATGATGTCCTTGGCCTCGTTCGGGTGGGCGTCGAGCCAGTCGCCCAGGTGGCCGTAGAGCTGGGTCTGGACGAACGTGCGGGCCTCGGTGTTGCCGAGCTTGGTCTTGGTCTGGCCCTCGAACTGCGGCTCGCCGAGCTTGACGGAGATGACGGCGGTCAGGCCCTCGCGGATGTCGTCGCCGGTGAGGTTCTCGTCCTTCTCCTTGAGGATGCCCTTGTCCCGCGCGTACTTGTTGATCAGCGAGGTCAGCGCCGAACGGAACCCCTCCTCGTGGGTGCCGCCCTCGGTGGTGTTGATCGTGTTGGCGTAGGTGTGGACCGCCTCGGAGTAGCCGCTGGTCCACTGCATGGCGATCTCGACGGAGATGCGCTTGTCGTGGTCCTCGGCCTCGAGGGAGATGACCTCCGGGTGCACGAGGTCGACCCTCTTGGTCGAGTTGAGGTACTTGACGTAGTCGCGCAGGCCCCCCTCGTACATGTACGTGACCTCGCGGTGGCCGGTGCGGGCGTCGTCGGCGGCGCCGGCCTCGTCCCCGGTGATCTCGTCGCCGGCGTCGGTCACGCCCGAGCGCTCGTCCGTCAGCGTGATGCGCAGGCCCTTGTTGAGGAAGGCCATCTGCTGGAAGCGGGTGCGCAGCGTCTCGAAGTTGTAGTCGGTGGTCTCGAAGATGTCGCCGTTGGCCCAGAACGT
Organism: Georgenia thermotolerans; assembly: GCF_009193185.1. Taxonomy (GTDB): domain Bacteria; phylum Actinomycetota; class Actinomycetes; order Actinomycetales; family Actinomycetaceae; genus Georgenia; species Georgenia thermotolerans. Next base: position 13,405 of record NZ_VUKF01000069.1, read on the forward strand.
CACCGACGTGCCGGTCTCCTGGGTCTCCTCGCCGCGGACCAGCTCGCCGGTGGGCACGCCGTCGACGAAGCCCATCCGCCAGACGTACCCCTCGCGCCGCACCTCCACCTGCAGGCGGTGGGACAGGGCGTTGACGACCGAGACGCCCACGCCGTGCAGGCCGCCGGAGACGGCGTAGCCGCCGCCGCCGAACTTGCCGCCGGCGTGCAGCACCGTGAGCACGACCTCGACGGCCGGCTTGCCCTCGGACTCGACGATGTCCACCGGGATGCCGCGGCCGTTGTCGACGACGCGCACGCCGCCGTCGGGCAGGATCGTGACCTCGATGTGGTCGCAGTAGCCGGCGAGGGCCTCGTCGACGGAGTTGTCGACGACCTCGTAGACCAGGTGGTGCAGGCCGCGCTCGCCGGTGGAGCCGATGTACATGCCCGGCCGCTTGCGCACCGCCTCGAGGCCCTCGAGGACCGTGATGTTGCTGGCGCCGTACTCCTGGCTGGTCGGCACGGCGCCGGGGTTATGGTGGGGGTCCTGCGCGGGTGCGCCATCTGCCGGTGGCACGTCGGGAGCAATGTCGTTCACGGCAGCATCAGCAGCACTGTGGTCAGCCACGGTCGCAGGCTCTCCTCGTTCTCGCGGGGCAACCACCGTCCGCCGACCGGCCGTGAGGCCGGGGCGCGGGGCCACCGCTCGATCCCGTCGGCGCCGCAGGGGCCCTTCGGGCGGTCGGTCAATTCTAGCGCGACGGAGCCGAAAACCGCGAATATCCACAGCACTGTCCACAGGCGTGGCAGTGGTCACCGCGCCGGGCGTCCGTCCCAGAAGCTGAGATGTCGCATCGGCCGCCCGCGGACGGCGCGCCGGCCCCGCCCGTGCCCGCCCGGCGAGGCCCCGCGTCCGGGCCGCGGCGCCGGCGAATTTACGGTCTCCGGACGCCGGAAACAGCGGCTGTGGTCGTCAGCCGTACGTGTCGCGCGGGCCGCGCCCGGGCACCGAGCGCCGCCCGTGCTTCCAGCTGGGCCCGCCGGGGCCGAGCACGACGATCTTGGTGACCGCCCCCTCGCCGACCTCCTCGGCCAGGCGCCGCTCGAGCTGGGGCAGCAGCAGGCGCACCTGGGTGGCCCAGGCGGTGGAGCTGGCCCGGACCACGAGCTCGCCCTCGTCGAAGGTCTCCACCTGGCAGTGGTCGGCGAGCTGGTCGCCGACCACCTCGCGCCAGCGCCCGACGACGCCGCCCACGCTCACCGGCCGGCTCCAGCCGTGCTGGGCGATCAGCCGCGCGGCGATGCCGCCGAGCGGCTGGGGGTCGCGCCGGGAGGGGCCGGGGCCGCTGAGGGCGTCGCCCAGGCCCGGCCCGGGCCGCCACGCCCCGGGCGCCGGCGCCTCCGCGGCGTCGGGCGGGGCGTCCG
>NZ_VUKF01000006.1 GCF_009193185.1 Georgenia thermotolerans
GGCCGGCGCCAGGGCCGGTGGGCCGGCGCGGGCCCGCGGCGCGGGCGCGGCGGCGGGGGCCAGGGCGGCGAGCCGGCGATGGTGCCGCCGGCGGAGTTCACCTCCTACTACGGCCGGCCGGTGGTCAAGCCGTCGCCGTGGGAGGTCGACATCCCCGCCTACATGTTCGCCGGCGGGCTCGCCGCCGGCTCCTCGCTGCTCGCGGCCGGGGCCGACCTCACCGGGCGGCCCGCGCTGCGCCGGCCGGCCCGCCTCGGCGCCCTCGGCGCCCTCGGGTTCAGCTTCGCGGCCCTCGTCCACGACCTGGGCCGCCCGGCCCGGTTCCTCAACATGCTGCGCACGGCGAAGCTGACCTCGCCGATGTCGGTGGGCACGTGGATCCTCGTGGCCTACGGGCCCTTCGCCGGCGCGGCCGCCGCCGCCGAGGCAGCCGCGATGCTGCCGGACCGCTGGCGCGGGGGGCCGGTGCGGCTGCTCGAGGCGGTCGGACGTCCGGCGGGGCTGGTCGCGGCCGTGACGGCGCCGCCGGTGGCCGCGTACACGGCGGTGCTGCTGGCCGACACGGCCACGCCGTCGTGGCACGAGGCCTACCGGGAGCTGCCGTTCGTCTTCACCGCCTCGGCCGCCGCCGCGGCCGGCGGGCTCGGCATGGTCTCCGCGCCGGTCGGGCAGGCCGGGCCGGCCCGGCGGCTCGCGCTGGGCGGTGCGCTGGTCGAGCAGCTCGCCGAGGCCCAGATGGAGCGGTCCATGGGGATCACCGCCGAGCCGCTGCACCAGGGCAAGGCGGGCCGGCTCATGCGCGCGGCCCGGGTGCTCACCCTCGGCGGGGCGGCCGGGTCGCTGCTCGCCGGGCGCAGCCGGGTGGCCGCGGTGGCCTCCGGCGTCGCCCTGCTCGCCGGGTCGCTGTGCACCCGGCTGGGGGTGTTCGAGGCCGGCCAGGCCTCGGCCCGCGACCCCCGCTACACCGTCGTCCCGCAGCGCGAGCGGCTGGACCGCGGGGAGCCGGTGCGCGCCCAGCCCTGATGCCGGGCGCGCGGAAGGGCCCCGGCCGGCGGGTCACCGCCGTGCCGGGGCCCTGGGCGCGCGCCGGCCTGGTCAGCCGACCTTGATCATGTCGTTCGGGTTGAGGACGAACTTCTTGGCCACGCCGGAGTCGAAGTCCTTGTACCCCTGCGGGGCCTGGTCGATCGGGATCGCCGTGGCGTTGACGTTCTTCGCGATCTGCACCTTGTCGTGCAGGATCGCGTTCATCAGCTGCCGGTGGTAGCGCATGACGGGGCACTGGCCGGTGGTGAAGGAGTGCGACTTCGCCCAGCCGAGGCCGATGCGGATCGAGAGGGACCCGACCTTGGCGGCCTCGTCCTTGGCCCCCGGGTCGCCCGTGACGTACAGGCCCGGGATGCCCAGCTGCCCGCCCGCCTTGGTGACGTCCATGACGGTGTTGAGCACGGTCGCCGGCTTCTCCTCGCCGGATTCCTTGCCCTGGCCGTGCGCCTCGAAGCCGACGGCGTCGACGCCGCAGTCGACCTCGGGCACCCCGAGGATCTGCTCGATCTGGTCCTTCGGGTCGCCCTCGGAGACGTCGACCGTCTCGCAGCCGAAGCTGCGGGCCTGGGCGAGCCGCTCCTTGTTGAGGTCGCCGACGATGACCACCGAGGCGCCGAGCAGCTGCGCGGCGGTCGCGGCGGCGAGGCCCACCGGGCCGGCACCGGCGATGTAGACCGTCGACCCGGTGCGCACCCCGGCGGTGAACACGCCGTGGTACCCGGTGGGGAAGATGTCCGAGAGCATGGTCAGGTCCATGATCTTCTCCATGGCCTGGTCCTTGTCCGGGAACTTCAGCAGGTTCCAGTCGGCGTAGGGCACGAGCACGTACTGCGCCTGGCCGCCCACCCAGCCGCCCATGTCGACATAGCCGTACGCCGAACCCGGCCGGTCCGGGTTGACGTTGAGGCAGATGCCGGTCTTGCCCTCCTTGCAGTTCTGACACCGCCCGCAGGCGATGTTGAACGGGACCGAGCAGAGGTCGCCCTCCTTGATGAACTCCACGTCCGGGCCGGTCTCGACGACCTCGCCGGTGATCTCGTGGCCGAGCACGAGCCCCTCGGGGGCGGTGGTGCGCCCGCGGACCATGTGCTGGTCGGACCCACAGATGTTCGTGGCGACCACCTTGAGGATGGCGCCGTGGTTGACCTTGCGGCCGACATTCGCCGGGTTGACACCGGGCCCGTCCCTGAGCTCGAACGTCGGGTAGTCGATGTCGATGACCTCGACCTTGCCCGGACCTGCGTAGCTGACTGCCTTGTTGCCGCCCACAGCGGCCTCCTTCGCGTCGGACGTCGTTGTACGAACCATGGAGCCCGGCCGCGGCCTACTGCATCGTGGCCGGAATTCCACCCTGCCACGCCCCCCTGGAAGGCGGAAGGGGGAAGCATCGGACGGTTCTTCCCCGTTCGCGGGACGGCCCCGGGCGGCGCGTTAGCCTGCCCCTCGTGACCACCACCGACCCTGCCGAGGCGCCCGCCGTGCGGGTGCGCCTGGACCTGGCCTACGACGGCTCGGAGTTCGCCGGGTGGGCCGCCCAGCCCGGGCTGCGCACCGTGCAGGGGGTGCTCGAGGACGCGCTGACCACCGTGCTGCGCCTGCCCGCGCCGGCCCGCCTGACCGTGGCGGGCCGCACCGACGCCGGCGTGCACGCCCGCGGCCAGGTGGCCCACGTCGACGTCCCGGCCGCGGCCTGGGCGGCCGTGCCCGGGCGCAGCGACCGCGGCCCGGGAGAGGCGCTGGTGGCGCGCCTCGCCGGGGTGCTCGGCCGGGGCGGGTCCCCGCGCGGGGCGAGCGACGTCGTCGTGCGCCGCGCGGTCGAGGCACCGGTCGGGTTCGACGCCCGCTTCGCCGCGGTCTGGCGCCGCTACGCCTACCGCATCGCCGACGACGTCGCCCGCCGCGACCCGTTGCGCCGCCACGACGTGCTGTGGCACAACCGCCCGCTCGACGTCGCCGCGATGGACGCCGCGGCGCAGCAGCTGCTCGGGGAGCACGACTTCGCCGCCTACTGCAAGCCCCGCGAGGGGGCCACGACCATCCGCACCCTGCTCGACCTGCGCTGGCGGCGCCTGCCCGGCGGCGCCCCGGACGCCGGGCTGGTGGTCGCCGAGGTGCGGGCCGACGCGTTCTGCCATTCCATGGTCCGCGCCCTGGTGGGGGCCTCGCTGGCGGTGGGGGAGGGGCGCCGGCCGGTCGGCTGGCCCGCCCGGGTGCTCGCCGCGGGCGTGCGCGACGCGGCCGTGACGGTGGCCCCGGCCCACGGCCTGACCCTCGAGGAGGTCGCCTACCCGGCCGACCACGAGCTGGCCGCCCGGGCGCGGCAGGCGCGGGCGCGCCGGGTGCTGCCGGAGAACGGCGCGAGGCCCCGGGTGCTGCCCTGACAACGGCCCGAGACGCCGGCTGCTGCTGAGAGGACCCTGACCTCAGACGAGGATGCGCTGCTCGCCGGCGTAGACGTTGACGCTCTCGCCCCGGCTGAACCCGACCAGCGTGATGCCGCACTCCTCGGCGAGCTCGACGGCCAGCGCGGAGGGCGCGCTGACCGCGGCCAGCGCGGGCACGCCGGCCATGTGCGCCTTCTGCACCAGCTCGAAGGACGCCCGGCCGGAGACCTGCAGGACGGCCCGGCGCAGCGGCAACCGCCCCTCGCGCAGCGCCCACCCGACGGCCTTGTCGACGGCGTTGTGCCGGCCGACGTCCTCGCGCAGGCACTCCAGGCGGGCGGTCCCGTCGTCGTCGACGGCGAACAGGCCGGCCGCGTGCACCCCGCCGGTGGTGTCGAAGACCTGCTGGCCCCGGCGCAGCCGCTCGCCCAGGGCGAGGAGCTCGTCGAGCCGGATGCGCAGCCCGTCGCCTCCGACCGGGAACCGCGAGGCGCGGGTGACCGCCTCGATGGAGGCGGTGCCGCAGATGCCGCACGAGCTGGAGGTGTACACGTGCCGGGCCAGGTCGGGCGATGGCGGGGCCACCCCGGGGGCCAGCCGCACCTCGACGAGGTTGTAGCTGCGGCTGCCGTCGGGGTTCACCCCCGCCCCGTAGCCGATGGACGCGATGTGCCCGGCGTCCCACACCACGCCCTCGGAGACGAGGAACCCGGCGACGAGGTCGAAGTCGGCGCCCGGGGTGCGCATGGTGACGCTGTACGGGGCGCCGGCCACCCGGATCTCCAGCGGCTCCTCGCCGGCGAGGGTGTCGGCGCGGGCGCGGCGGGCGCCGTCGGCGCCCAGCCGCACCACCGGGCGTCGCTTCGTCGCTCGCACCGCCGCACCTCCCTCGTGGCGGGCAGTCTAGGCGCGCGGCCGGTGGTGCGGCGCCGCGGGGTCGCCGGTCAGGCCCGCTCCTCCTCGCCGGCGGTGACGTCGGCCTCGCCGGTGAAGTCCGCCTGGGCGGCGTCGAGGTCCGCGTCGTCGGGCTCGACGCTGCTGCCCTCGTCGACGGCGAGGTCGTCGCCGTCGGTGATGTGCATGGCGGCCTCCTCGGGCAGGAACCGCGCCGCGTCGACGCCGACGTCCTCGGCCATCACGTCCTGCTCCTCGCCCACCTGGTCGGTGGGGTCGTCGTCGTCGGGCTCGGCGACGAGGCGCCCGACGCCCGCGTCGGCGACGTTGTCGGGGGCCGGCTCGCCCATCGGCCCCGGCCCGGCGTGCGGGGAGGCCTCCGCGTCCGGTCCCTGCTGCTCCCACACCTCGGGCTCCTCGCGGGCGACGCGCTCGTCGATGGTGTCGCCCTCCTCCATCTCCGCCGGGGTGAGGTGCTCGCCCGCCAGCGGGTCCTCGTCCGGCGCGGTCAGCCCCTCGTCCAGGACGTCGTCGGTGGGGGTGTCGAGGAGCATGTCCTCCTCGCCGGGCTGCCACGACTCGTCGGCGAGGAACTGGTCGCCGCCGGGGGAGCCTTCGGTGCTGGGGATCTCGGTGTTGCCGTCGGTGCTCATGCTGCCAGCGTGCCACCGGCCCCGGGGGCTCGCACCGGGAGCCAGGGCACCCGCCGGGCGCCCGCCCCGGAGGGCACGGAGGACGCGCGCGGTGCCCGGCGGCTGCCCGAGCGGGGCACACCGGCGGCCCCGGCGGCGCCCTACCGGTCAGCGCCGCTCGTCGTAGACGGGCCCGTACTCGTCCTCGTGGTCCGTCAGGCCGCCGGCGGCGTCGTGCGGGAGGAGGTGCATGGCCGCCTCCTCGGCGCTGAGGTCCCCGCCCGCCGCGCCGACGTCCTCGGCGAGGACGTCCTGCCACTCGCCCACCTCGTCGGTGTCGTCGTCGTCATCGGGCAGGGCCACCAGCCGGCCCACCGGGCGGCGGCCGGCGTCGAGGACGGCGACGCCGAGGACGTCGGCGTCGAGGTCCGGCAGGCCGTCCTCGGCGTCCGAGGGCCAGGACTCGTCGTCGAGGAGCCGGCCGGGGTCGGGGAACACGAACGGTGTGCTCATGGCCCTAGCCTTCCACCGCCCGGCGGCCGTGATCTGGGTCTCAGGGCCCGGCCGGCCCTCGTAATTGCGTGGACCGGCCCGATCGCGGCGGGCGATGCTGGCGCCCGTGGCGCACCTCGACCTCGCCGGCATCGGCTACGACCTTCCCGACGGCCGCGGGCTGCTCGCCGACGTCTCGCTGCGGGTGGGCCCGGGCGAGCGGGTCGCGCTGGTCGGCCCCAACGGCGCAGGGAAGACGACGCTGGTGCGCATCGCCACCGGCGAGCTGGCACCGCACCGCGGCGCCGTCGGCCGCGGCGGGACCCTGGCCGTCATGGGGCAGCTGGTGGGGCGCGCCGCCGACGACCGCACGGTGCGCGACCTGCTCGTGGAGCACGCGCCGGACCGGCTGCGCGAGGTGGCCCGGCGCCTGGCCGGCGCCGAGCTCGACATGATGACCGACGACGACGAGCCCGCCCAGCTCGCCTACGCCCAGGCGCTCGCGGACTGGGCGGACGTGGGCGGGTACGCCGCCGAGGCCGAGTGGGACGAGATCACCCAGGAGGTGCTCGCCCAGCCGTTCGAGCGGGCGCAGTGGCGCGCGGTGACGTCGCTGTCCGGCGGGGAGGCCAAACGGCTCGTGCTCACCGCGCTGCTGCGCGGCCCCGCCGAGCTGCTCGTCCTCGACGAGCCGGACAACTCCCTCGACGTGCCGACCAAGCGCTGGCTCGAGGACCAGCTGCTCGCCACCGCCAAGGGCGTGCTGTTCGTCAGCCACGACCGCGAACTGCTCTCCCGCACCGCCACGCACGTCGCCGCGCTCGAGCCCGGCCCCGCCGGTGCCACGGCGTGGGTCCACGGCGGCTCCTTCGCCACCTTCCCCGCCGCCCGGGCCGAGCGGATGAGCCGGCTGGAGGAGCTGCGCCGGCGGTGGGACGAGGAGCACGCCAAGCTGCGCCAGCTCGTCGTGATGTACAAGCAGAAGGCCGCCTACAACGCCGACATGGCCTCCCGGCTCCAGGCCGCCCGCACCCGGCTGGCCCGGTTCGAGGAGGCCGGGCCGCCCGAGGCGGTGGCCGCCGAGCAGCAGGTGACCATGCGGCTGCGCGGCGGGCGCACGGGCCGGCGCGCCGTCGTCTGCGAGGCCCTGGCGCTGACCGGGCTCACCCGCCCGTTCGACCTGGAGGTCTGGTTCGGCGAGCGGGTCGCCGTCCTCGGCGCCAACGGCACCGGCAAGTCCCACCTGCTGCGCCTGCTCGCCGCCGGCGGCACCGACCCCGGCCCCGAGCACCTGCCCGCCGACGGCCAGCCGGTCGCGCCCGTCGCCCACGCCGGCGTCGCCCGCCTGGGCGCCAGGGTCCGGCCCGGCTGGTTCGCCCAGAGCCACCAGCGCCGCGACCTCACCGGCCGGACGCTGCTCGACGTGCTGCACCGCGGGGAGGGCGCCCGCGGCGGGATGGGCCGCGAGCACGCCGGCCGGGTGCTGGACCGCTACGACCTCGCCCACGCGGCGGAGCAGCGGGTCGAGACCCTCTCCGGCGGGCAGCAGGCCCGGTTCCAGATCCTGCTCCTCGAGCTCTCCGGCGCCACGCTGCTCCTGCTCGACGAGCCGACGGACAACCTCGACCTGCACTCCGCCGAGGCGCTCGAGGCCGGCCTGGCGGCGTACGAGGGCACCGTGCTCGCCGTCACCCACGACCGCTGGTTCACCCGCGGCTTCGACCGGTTCCTCCACGTCGGCGCGGACGGCTCGGTCGTGGAGACCCCGGAGCCGGTGTGGGAGGACGACGGCGTCCGCACCCGCTGAGCGACGGCGTCCGCACCCGCTGAGCGGCGGCGTCCGCACCCGCTGAGCGGCGGCGTCCGCACCCGCTGAGCGGCGGCGTCCGCACCCGCCGAGCGGCGGCGTCCGCACCCGCCGAGCGGGCGGGGTCCGCACCCGCCCGGCGGTGCGCCGCACGTGGCAGGTCTCACGCGGGAGTTCGGTCCGCAAAGTTTTGACCCCGCCGCTCGCCGCACAGTACCCTGGGACGTCGTTGTGCATCCCCATGCGCTCCCGGTGCTCCCACTCGCCGGCGCAGCGGCGCGGATGCGCGCAGCGAGCACCACATGACCATGGGTTCCAGCGCCGCCATAGCTGTACCCGACGACAAGAACGCTGAAGAAACGAAGGCTACGCCCGTGCGCACGTACACACCGAAGCCCGGCGACGTCACGAAGAACTGGTACGTCATCGACGCTACCGACGTCGTCCTCGGCCGACTGGCGACCCAGGTCGCCGCCCTGCTCCGTGGGAAGCACAAGCCGACCTTCGCCCCGCACGTGGACAACGGCGACTTCGTCATCGTGATCAACGCTGACAAGGTCGCCCTGACCGGTAACAAGCTCGAGAAGAAGCTTGCGTACCGCCACTCCGGCTACCCGGGCGGGCTGAAGGCCACCAACTACGCCGAGCTCCTGGAGAAGAAGCCGGAGCGCGCCGTCGAGAAGGCGGTGCGCGGCATGCTTCCGAAGAACTCCCTGGGCCGCGCCCAGCTGAGCAAGCTGAAGGTCTACGCCGGTGCGGAGCACCCGCACAGCGCGCAGAAGCCGCAGACCTTCGAGATCACCCAGGTCGCCCAGTAGCGCTCGCGCTGCGGCACCGCAGGAACAGGACTGAAGGAGAGCTGTGGCTGAGACCACTTCCGACATCGAGCTGGGCGACGAGAACGCCCCCAGCAGCTACACCACCGAGAGCGCCGCGCCCGCCGGCGGCCAGGGTCAGTCCCTGACCGCCCCCGGCCAGGCCCTCGGCCGCCGCAAGGAGGCCGTCGCCCGCGTGCGCCTCGTGCCCGGGACCGGGCAGTGGACGATCAACGGGCGCACGCTCGAGGACTACTTCCCGAACAAGCTGCACCAGCAGCTCGTGCGCTCGCCGTTCACGCTGCTCGACATCGACGGCCGCTTCGACGTCATCGCCCGCATCAGCGGCGGCGGCATCTCCGGCCAGGCCGGCGCGCTGCGCCTGGGCATCGCCCGTGCGCTCAACGAGATCGACCGTGAGTCGAACCGTCCCGCGCTGAAGAAGGCCGGGTTCCTCACCCGCGACGCCCGCGCGATCGAGCGCAAGAAGGCCGGTCTGAAGAAGGCCCGCAAGGCCCCGCAGTACTCCAAGCGCTGACCGGCGCTCCCACCGACGGCCCCGTCCCGCCCCGTGCGGACGGGGCCGTGGTGCGTCCGGACGCCCGTTGCCGCCGCGTGCGACGACGTCGCCGGCGGCGAACCCCCGACTCGCCGCAGTCTTGTGGCGCTGGAGGGGCAGGGGGAGCGAGTGCGAGGCCGTGGGGAGCGCGAGCGTGACGATGTTGCTGTCTGAGGCGCCGCCTCACCGCAACTTCGTCGCAGTCGCGCGCGCACCGGCCCGCGAGTGCGACGGCATTGCTGCTCGCGGACCAGGTGCGACACCGCCCGGACCCGGCCGTGGTGCGTCCGGATGCCCGTTCCGGACCAACGTGGTGCGCCGAAGGTGGCACCATGGACCCGGCTCGCGACCGGCAGGCCCGACCGCGAGCAGCCGCGACCGGCGCGCCTCCCGTGCCCGGGAGCAGCTCCGACCGGCGCCGCGCGCCCCGGGGCGCGACGCTCGCCGGCCCGGACCCGGCGCGACCCACCGGCCGCCCACCAGGCACACACCCGCAGCCCACGGCAGGCACCCGCAGCACAGGGCACACACCCGCAGCACAGGAGGACACATGGCACGGCTCTTCGGCACCGACGGCGTGCGAGGACTCGCCAACCGCGACGTCACCGCCGAGCTCGCCCTCGCCCTGGGGGCGTCGGCCGCTCGGGTGCTGACCGCCTCGGGCGACTTCGCCGACCGCCGGCCGCGGGCCGTGATCGGCCGGGACACCCGCATCTCCGGGGAGTTCCTCTCCTCCGCCGTCGCCGCCGGCCTGGCCAGCGCGGGCGTGGACGTCACCCAGCTCGGCGTGCTGCCCACCCCCGGGGTCGCGCACCTGACGGCGAGCACCGACGTCGACCTCGGCGTCGTCATCTCCGCCTCCCACAACCCCATGCCCGACAACGGCATCAAGTTCTTCGCCCGCGGCGGGTTCAAGCTCGACGACGCCATCGAGGACCAGATCGAGGCCGGCCTCGAGGCGGACTGGGAGCGCCCGGTGGGCGGGGAGGTGGGCCGGATCAGCGCCGACTCCGCGCTGGCCGACCGCAACTACATCGACCACCTCGTCGCGGCCGCGGGCACCGACCTGCAGGGCGTGCGCATCGCCGTCGACTGCGCCAACGGCGCCGCGAGCGACATCGCGCCGCTGGCCCTGCGCGAGGCCGGTGCCGACGTCGTCGTCATCAACGCCTCCCCCGACGGGCGCAACATCAACCGCGACTGCGGCTCCACCCACCCCGAGCAGCTCCAGGCGGTCACCGTGGCCTCCGGCGCCGCGTTCGGGGTGGCCTACGACGGCGACGCCGACCGGTGCCTGGCCGTGGACCACACCGGCGCCCTCGTCGACGGCGACCAGATCATGGGCCTGCTGGCCATGGCGATGAAGGCCGACGGCACGCTGGCCGGCGACACCCTCGTCGTGACGGTGATGAGCAACCTCGGGCTGCTGCTGGCCATGAAGGAGGCCGGCATCGCCACCGTGCAGACCGGCGTGGGGGACCGGTACGTGCTCGAGGCCATGCGCGCCGGCGGGTACACCCTGGGCGGGGAGCAGTCCGGCCACATCATCAACGCCGAGCACGCCACCACCGGCGACGGCGTCCTCACCTCCCTGCTCCTCGCCGCGCAGGTGGTGCGCACCGGGCGCACGCTCGCCGACCTCGCCGGCGTCGTCACCCGCCTGCCGCAGGTGCTCGTCAACGTCGCGGGGGTGGACAAGAACCGCGCGGCCAGCGACGAGGGCCTGGCGGACGCCGTCGCCGCCGTCGAGGCCGAGCTGGGGGAGACGGGCCGGGTGCTGCTGCGCCCCTCCGGCACCGAGCCGCTCGTGCGGGTCATGGTCGAGGCGGGCACCCAGGCCGAGGCCGACTCCGCCGCGCACCGGCTCGCCGGGGTGGTGCGCGACCGGCTGGGCCTGTGACCGCGGGCCGCTGACCGCGGGCCGCTGACCGCGGGCCGCTGACCCCGGGGCCGGACCAGGGGCATCTCGGGGGCGACCCCCATCCCGCCGCTCACGGCGGTGACGTACCGTTGGTGCCAGGCGCCACCGCGGCGCTGGCGCCGCCGGGCGTCGGACCCGAGGAGCCGACTTGCACGAGGCCATGACGGTGATCCAGGAGGCCGTCCTCGGACTGGCGGGGTCGCCGTGGATCCTCCTGGCCGTCGTGATCCTGGCCACCATCGACGGGTTCTTCCCGCCGGTGCCGAGCGAGTCGGTCATCATCGCCGTCGCGGTGCTCACCGTCGCCGGCGACGGGCCCAGCCTGTGGCTGCTCATCCTCGCCGGGGCCGTGGGGGCCTTCTGCGGCGACGTGATCGCCTACACGATCGGCACGAAGCTGCCCATCGAGAGATTCCGGCTGTTCTCCTCGCGGCGGGGCCAGGCGACGCTGCGGTGGGCCAAGCACGCCCTGGCCCGGCGCGGCACCGTGTTCATCCTCTCGGCCCGGTTCGTGCCCATCGGGCGCGTCGCGGTGAACATGACCGCCGGGGCGGTCGGGTACCCGCGGCGCCGGTTCGTCGTCATCGTCGCCATCGCCGCGGTGATGTGGGGCAGCTACTCCACGCTGCTGGGGATGAGCGCCGGGGTCTTCCTCCACGACCACCCGCTGGTCGGCGTCGCCGTCGGCGTGGTCGGCGGCGTGTTCGTCGGGCTCGGCGTGGACAAGCTGCTCGGGGTGGTCCAGCGGCGGTGGTTCCCCACGGTGCCCACCCCCGAGGAGATCCTCACGCAGGACCTGCCGGCCCCCGGCGAGGACGCACCCGCGGACGCGGCGCCGGCGGTCCCGGTGCCGACCGGGCCCCCGGCCGCGTCGGCGGACGACGGGGCGGCCCGCGGACGGGAGGCCCGCCCCGGTGAGGCCCGGCGCGCCGGTGACGCCCCGCGCCCGGGCGAGAGCCCGCGCCCCGGCGAGGAGGGCTGGGAGCTGCGCGGCGAGGGCCGCGCGGCGGCCGGCGCCTGAGGACCCGAGCCCGCGGGGCAGCGCCCGAAGCCTGCCGGAGGACGCCTACAGCTTGCGCAGCCGCATGCGGTGCATGCTGTGGTCGGCGGACTTCGTCAGCACCAGCGTGGCCCGGCCACGGGTCGGCAGGATGTTCTGCACGAGGTTCGGGGCGTTGATGGCGTCCCAGATGGACTCCGCCCGGGCCACCGCGGCCACGTCGTCGAGGTCGGCGTACTTGCGGAAGTAGGACTCCGGCTGCGCGAACGCCGTGCGCCGCAGCTTGAGGAACCGGTCGACGTACCACCGCTTGACGTCGGCGGTGCGGGCGTCGACGTAGATGGAGAAGTCGAAGAAGTCGCTCACCGCGAGGGAGGACGTGCCGTCCGCCCGGGCCCGCGCCGGCTGCAGGACGTTGAGGCCCTCGACGATGAGGACGTCGGGCCGGTGCACCACCTGGTGGTGGCCGGGGACGATGTCGTAGCGCACGTGGTCGTACAGCGGCGCCGCGACCTCGGCCGCGCCGCCCTTGACGGCGGCGACGAAGCGCAGCAGCGCCCGCCGGTCGTAGGACTCGGGGAAGCCCTTGCGCTCGAGCAGGCCGCGCCGTTCGAGCTCGGCGTTGGGGTAGAGGAACCCGTCGGTGGTGACCAGCTCGACGCGCGGGGTCTGCGGCCAGCGGCGCAGCAGCTCGCGCAGCAGCCGAGCGGTGGAGGACTTGCCCACGGCGACCGACCCGGCCACCCCGATGACGTAGGGCGTGCGGGTGGCCCGCTCGCCCAGGAACGTCGACGTCGCCTGGTGCAGGGCCCGGGTGGCGGCCGCGTACAGCTGGAGCAGGCCCGACAGCGGCCGGTAGACGACGTCGACCTCGGCCAGGTCCAGCGGGTCGCCCAGCCCGCGCAGGTTCACCACGTCGGCGTCGGTCAGCGGCAGCGGCGTGGTGGCGGCCAGCCGGCTCCAGGAGTCCCGGTCGAACTCGACGAACGGGGAGGTGGCGACGGCGCGGGATGGGGCGGGCACGGCCCTAAGTGTGGCGTACGTCCGCGCGTGCGGGCGACGACGGCCGTCCACCGGCCCGTCCGGAACCGTCCGCGGGCCGGGCGTGAGCCCGATCATGTTCCGGGCTGGCCTCGCGTGAGCCCGATCATGGCGGCACCCCGCCGCGCGCCGGTTATCCTGACGCGCATGTGTGGAATCGTCGGGTACGTGGGCTCCGCGGCCCCCAGCAACCGTCCGCTCGAGGTGACGATGGAGGGCCTGGCCCGCCTGGAGTACCGCGGCTACGACTCGGCGGGCGTCGCCGTCGTCACCCCCGACGGGCTCGCCAGCGCCAAGCGCGCCGGCAAGCTCGGCAACCTGCGCGAGACGCTCGAGGCCGAGCCGCTGCCCGCCGGCACCGTGGCCATCGGCCACACCCGCTGGGCCACCCACGGCGCGCCCACCGACCTCAACGCCCACCCGCACCTGAGCGAGGACGGCCGCCTCGCCGTCATCCACAACGGCATCATCGAGAACTTCCAGACCCTCAAGGTCGAGCTGCTCGACGCCGGGGTGAGCTTCCAGTCCGAGACCGACACCGAGGTCGTCGCGCACCTGCTCGCCCGGGCCTACGCCGAGAGCGAGGACCTGACCTCGGCGATGCTCGCCGTCACCCGTCGCCTCGAGGGCGCCTACACCCTGCTCGCCGTGCACGCCGCCGAGCCGGGCACCGTCGTCGGCGCCCGCCGCAACTCCCCCCTGGTCATCGGCCTGGGCGACGGCGAGAACTTCCTCGGCTCCGACGTCGCCGCCTTCATCTCCCACACCCGCGAGGCGCTGGAGATGGGCCAGGACCAGGTGGTCACCATCACCGCCGACGACGTGCGCGTGGTCGACGCCGACGGCAACCCCGCCGAGGGGCGCCGCTTCACCGTGGACTGGGACGCCAACGCCGCGGTCAAGGGCGGCTTCGGCACGTTCATGGAGAAGGAGATCCACGACCAGCCCAAGGCCGTGGCCGACACCCTCCTCGGGCGCACCGACGGGCAGGGCAACCTCGTCCTCGACGAGCTGCGCATCGACGAGGCCGTGCTGCGCAGCGTCGACAAGATCATCGTCGTCGCCTGCGGCACCGCCGCCTACGCCGGGCACGTGGCCAAGTACGCCGTCGAGCACTGGTGCCGCATCCCGGTCGAGGTCGAGCTGGCGCACGAGTTCCGCTACCGCGACCCGGTGGTGAGCGAGAAGACCCTCGTCGTGGCCATCTCCCAGTCCGGGGAGACCATGGACACGATCATGGCCGTGCGCCACGCCCGCGAGCAGGGCGCGAAGGTGCTGGCCGTGGTCAACACCCACGGCTCGACCATCCCGCGCGAGTCCGACGCGGTGCTCTACACCCACGCCGGCCCCGAGGTCGCCGTCGCCTCCACCAAGGCCTTCCTCGCCCAGATCACCGCCTGCTACCTGCTCGGGCTCTACCTGGCCCAGCTGCGCGGGAACAAGTTCCCCGACGAGGTGGCCGGCTACCTCGAGGAGCTCGGCAAGCTGCCCGAGAAGATCCAGCACGTGATCGACCACGCCGACGAGGTCCGCGCCGTCGCCGAGGCCATGAAGGACGCCTCCTCGGTGCTCTTCCTCGGCCGTCACGTGGGCTACCCCGTGGCCCTCGAGGGCGCCCTGAAGCTCAAGGAGCTCGCCTACATCCACGCCGAGGGCTTCGCCGCCGGCGAGCTCAAGCACGGCCCGATCGCGCTGATCGAGGAGGGCCAGCCGGTCTTCTTCATCGTCCCGACCCCGCGGCGCCCCGTGCTGCACAACAAGGTCGTCTCCAACATCCAGGAGGTGCGCGCCCGCGGCGCGCGCACCCTGGTCATCGCGGAGGAGGGCGACGAGGCGGTCAACGAGTTCGCCGACGTCATCTTCCGGGTCCCGCGCACCCCGACCCTGATGATGCCGCTGGTCACCGTCGTGCCGCTGCAGATCTTCGCCTGCGCGCTCGCGGGCGCCAAGGGCTACGACGTGGACCAGCCGCGCAACCTCGCCAAGTCCGTCACGGTCGAGTGAGCGCCGGCGGGGCCGGGCGGGGGCGGCGATGATCGTCGCGGTGGGCGTCGACGTGTGCGACGTGGCCCGGTTCGTCGCCGAGCTCGAGCGCGTCCCGCGGCTGCGCGAGCGGATCTTCACCCCCGAGGAGCGCGACCTGCCCGACGCCTCCCTGGCGGCCCGGTTCGCCGCCAAGGAGGCGATCGCCAAGGCGCTCGGCGCCCCGCCCGGGATGCGGTGGCACGACTGCACCGTCCACCGCATCTCCGGGTCGGCGCCGGTGGTGGAGATCCGCGGCACGGTGGCCGCCCGCGCGGCGGCCCTGGGCATCACCCGCTGGCACCTGTCGATCACCCACGACGGCGGCATCGCCTCGGCCATGGTGGTGGCCGAGGGACCGGACCGCCCCCGCGAATAACGCCCATCGGGCGGCCGGATCGGGCGCGGCGGGGCACCATGGGGCCATGATCCGCGCGCACACCGCCGCCGCCGTCCGCGACGCCGAGGCCCCCCTCCTGGCCGCCGGGGAGCCGCTCATGGACCGGGCCGCCTTCGCCCTGGCCACCCAGGTGGCCGCCGAGCTGCGCGGGCGGGGCCACCGCGTCAGCGGCTCGGTGGTGCTGCTCCTGGTCGGCGGGGGCAACAACGGCGGCGACGCCCTCTTCGCCGGCACCCACCTGGCCCGCCGCGGCTGCCAGGTGCACGCCGCGGTGCTCGGCGAGCGCCCGCACGCCGCGGGCCTGGCCGCCGCCCGCGCGGCGGGGGTGCGCGTCCACGACGTCCTCGCCGCCCCCGACGTGCCCGGCGCCGTCGTCGCCCTCGCCCGCGCCGCCGGGGTCTGGGTGGACGGGCTGACCGGGATCGGGGCGCGCGGGCCGCTGCGCGAGCCGCTGGACCGGGTGGTCGGCGCGCTCGCGGCCGAGAAGGCCGCCTCCCCGGACGAGCCGGTGGTGGTGGCCGTCGACGTGCCCAGCGGCATCGGCGTCGACGACGGCGCCGTCCCCGGCCCGGTGCTGCCCGCCGACGTCACGGTCACCATGGGCACCGCCAAGCCGGGCCTGCTGCTGCCCCCGGCCGACACGCTCGCCGGCCGGGTCGAGGTCGTCGACCTCGGGCTGGACGGCGCCCTGGCCGCCGCGGCGCCCGCCGTGTGCCGCCTCGCCGCGGCCGACGTCGCCGACCTGTGGCCCGTGCCGGGCCCGGCCGACCAGAAGTACACCCGTGGCGTCCTCGGCGTCGTCGCCGGCTCCCAGGCCTTCCCCGGCGCGGCGGTGCTCGCCGTCGCCGGGGCCGTGGGCGCCGGGCTCGGCATGGTCCGCTACCGCGGCCCCGAGGTGCCCACCGGGCTCGTGCACGCCCGTCACCCCGAGGTGGTCACCGCCCCCGGCCGGGTCCAGGCCTGGGTCATCGGCTCGGGCATCGACCCCGACGACGCCGCCCGCACCCAGGCCATGGAGGAGAGCCTGAGCGCCGCCCTGGCCGCCCGCCTGCCCGCGGTGCTCGACGCCGGCGGGCTCAGCCTCGTGCACGACGACGGCCACCTCGACCTGCCGGCCACCGTGGTGCTCACCCCGCACGCCGGCGAGCTGGCCACGCTGCTCACCGCCCGCGGGGAGGAGGTCGGCCGGGCCGAGGTCGAGGCGGCCCCCGCCCGGCACGCCCACCTCGCCGCGGAGATCACCGGCGCCACCGTGCTGCTCAAGGGGGCCACGACGGTCGTGGCCGCCCCGGACGGGCCGCTGTACGCCCAGGCGGACGCCACGCCGTGGCTGGCCACCGCCGGCGCCGGCGACGTGCTCGCCGGGGTGCTGGGCGCGCTGCTGGCCGGCTACGGCGACGCGATCGCCGCCGACCAGGAGGGCCGGCTGACCGCCCTGCCCGCCCGGCTGGCCGCCGCGGCTGCCCTCCTGCACGGCCGGGCGGCGCGCCGCGCCGCCGGCCAGGGCCCGGACGGGTCCGGGCCCGGCGCACCCATCACCGCTCAGGACGTCGCGGCGGCGCTGCCGGGCGCCGTCGGGGCGCTGCTGCGCTGAGCGGCCGGACCCAGGTGGGAGACTGAGAGGCGTGAGCCTGCCCGAGATCACCACGCGCCCCGCCGGGGTGCACGTCCACCCCGCGCGCGCCGTCGTCGACCTGGGCGCCATCACGGACAACGTCGGCGTGCTGCGCGCCGCCGCGCCCCGGGCCGAGGTGATGGCCGTGGTCAAGGCCGACGCCTACGGGCACGGCCTGCTGCCGGTGGCCCGCGCCGCGCTGGACGGCGGGGCGACCTGGCTCGGGGTCGCCCAGCTGGCCGAGGCCCTGGAGCTGCGCGCCGGGCTGGACGCCGGCGCCGGCGGCCCCGCCGCCGCGTCCGACGGGGCGGCCGCGCCCGCGCACCCGCCCATCCTCAGCTGGATCTTCGCCCCCGGCGCCCCGCTGGGCCGCGCCCTCGAGGCGGACATCGACCTCTCCGCCAGCGCGCCGTGGGCGGTCGCGGAGATCGCCGCCGCCGCCCGCGCCACCGGGCGCACCGCCCGCGTCCACCTCGAGGTGGACACCGGCATGGGGCGCGGCGGCGCGCGGCCGGAGGCCTTCAACGAACTGGTGGCCGCCGCGGCCGCCGCGCAGGCCGAGGGCACGGTGGACGTCGTGGGCGTGTGGTCCCACCTCGCCTGCGCCGACGAGCCGGAGAACCCCGCCACCGGGCGGCAGGTGGAGGTCTTCACCGCCGCGCTCGCCCAGGCCGAGCGGGGCGGGCTGCGCCCCCGCGTGCGGCACCTGGCCGCCTCCGCCGGCACCCTGTTCCACCCGGCCACCCACTTCGACCTGGTCCGCCCGGGCATCGCCGTGTACGGCCTGTCCCCGGCCCCGGCCGTCGCGTCCTCGGCGGCGCTGGGCCTGCGCCCGGCGATGACCCTCGAGGCCCGCCTCGTCGTCGTCAAGGCCGCCCCCGCCGGGACGCCGCTGTCCTACGGGCACACCGCCGTGACGACCACCGACACCCACCTGGGCGTGGTCCCGCTCGGCTACGGCGACGGCATCCCGCGCGCGGCCTCCGGGCTCGGCCCGGTCACGGTGGCCGGCCGGCGCTACCACGTCGCCGGGCGGGTGTGCATGGACCAGGTCATCCTCGACCTCGGCCCCGAGAGCACCGACGTGGCGGTGGGGGACACCGCCGTGCTCTTCGGCGACGGCCGGGACGGCACGCCGACGGCGGACGACTGGGCCGCCGTCGTCGGCACCATCAACTACGAGATCGTCACCCGGCTGGGCGCGCGCGTGCCCCGCGTGCACGTGCCGGCCGGGCGGGAGGACGCATGACCGACCTGACCCTCACCGTCGCCGACGCCGACGCCACCCGGGCGCTGGGCACCCGCCTGGCAGGGGTGCTGCGCGCGGGGGACCTCGTGCTGCTCAGCGGCCCGCTCGGGGCGGGCAAGACCACCCTGACCCAGGGCATCGGCACCGGGCTGGGCGTGCGCGGGCAGGTCGCCTCCCCGACGTTCATCATCGCCCGCGTCCACCCCTCCCTCGGCGGCGGGCCGGACCTCGTGCACGTCGACGCCTACCGCCTCGGCTCCCTGGAGGAGGTCGACGCCCTCGACCTGGACACCTCCCTGGAGGACTCGGTCACGGTGGTGGAGTGGGGCGAGGGCAAGGTCGAGGCCCTGGCCGAGGACCGGCTCGAGGTCGAGGTGCGCCGTCCGCGCGGCGGGGACCGGGCCGACGCCCCGGTCGCCGAGCTCGCCGAGCCCAGCCCGCGCGAGGTGCTCGTGCGCGGCGTGGGGCCGCGGTGGGCCGACGTCGACCTCCCCGGCGCCCTGGATCCGCGGTGAGGGCTGCCGCCTCCGCGTTCGTGGCGGCTCTGACCGTCCTGGCGGGGCTGGTCCTCGCGGCCCCGGCCCGGGCCACGCACGACGTCGACGCCACGACCGGTGCCCCCGCCGCCGGCCCCGGGGTCCCGGCCGAGGTGGCCGAGTGGTTCCGGGCGGAGGGACCCAACGCCGTCATCGCCGGCGCCGCCCAGCTGCCCGAGCTGACCCCGCAGCAGCGCGGGGAGGTGCGCGTCGGCCCCGTGCGCACCGTGATGACCTGGTCCGACGGGCTGCTGACCGGCGCCGACCTCACGCCGGCGGTCCAGCCCGCCAGCCCCGAGGAGTGGGTGGCGCCGCTGGAGCTGGGCGAGGCTGCCGTGGGCGTGCTCCTCGCCGGCCGCGAGGGCGCGGGCCGGCAGCTGCACGCCGAGGTCCGCGGCGACGCCGACCTGGGGGAGGCGGTTCGCGGCCTGGACCTGAGCACCCCGCTCGTGCACGACGAGCCGCTCGACGGGTGGTTCGCCGTCGCCGACGGCGAGGTGCGCCCCCTCGATGCCGCCGCCCGCGACGCGCTGGCCGGCGCCGCGCCGGTGGAGGTCTACCAGCCCCTGGTGCAGCAGCGCTACGACCGCTACCGCGCGGCGGCCAGCGCCGAGCCGGGCTCGGCGGCCGAGCAGGCGCGGGCGGGCGGCAGCGGCGCGGTGGTGTGGGTCGCGGGGATCGTCGTCGTCCTGCTCGTGTGGGCCGGGGTGATCGTGTGGCTGCGCCGCCCGGAGGAGGCCCCGCGCACCGTCCGGCCGCGCGAGCGGCACCCCCGGCGCGGGGTCCGGCGCTGAGCGGACCGGCGCCGGCGGGCGACCGCCCCGACAACCGTGCGCTCCCGTGCCGGCGGCCCGCCGCCCGGGCCCGCACTACCCTGGCCAGGTGCGGATCTTGTGCATCGATACCTCCAGCGGCAGCGCCGTGGCCCTCGTGGACGTCCCGGCCACCGGGCCGACCACCGTCCTGCGCGCGGCGCACAGCCCCGACCCCCGCCGCCACGCCGAGACCCTCGGCCCCCTCGTCCAGGACGTGATGACCGCCGGCCCGCATGCGGACGCGATCGCCGTCGGCACCGGCCCGGCCCCGTTCACCGGGCTGCGGGTGGGCCTGGTCACCGCCGCCGCGCTGGGCCGGGCCCGCCACGTCCCCGTCCACGGCGTGAGCTCCCTCGACGTCCTGGCCCGCCAGGCGCTCGACGCCCGCCCGGACGCCGAGGTGCTCGTGGCCACCGACGCCCGCCGCCGGGAGGTCTACTGGGCCCGCTACCGGGCGCTGGGCGCCGACGACGTCGAGCGGCTGGCCGGGCCGGAGGTGGCCCGGGCGGCCACCGCGGCCGAGGCGGCCGACGGCGCGCTCGTCGCCGGCGCGGGCGCCGCCCTGTACCCCGCCGACCTGCCCGCCACCGCCGGCCTGCCCGACGTGCTCGACCCCGCCGTCCTCGCGCGGCTGGTCCGCGCCCGCCTGGCCCGCGGCGAGCGCGGGGAGCAGGTCGAGCTCGGCACCGAGCCGCGCTACCTGCGCCGCCCCGACGTGCACGTGGCGGCGGCGCCCAAGCGCGCCACCGCATGAGCGCCCCGGCCCGGCTGCGCCCGCTCACGCCCGCCGACCTCGACCGGGTGCTCGCCCTCGAGCCCCAGCTCTTCGGCCGCGGCGCCTGGAGCCGGCAGGTCTACGCCGAGGAGCTGACCACCGCGGGCCGGACCTACCTCGCCGCGGTCGTCGACGAGGGCCCCGGCGAGCTGCTCGTGGGCTGGGCGGGCCTGGCCGCGGGGGAGGAGGCGCAGGTCATGACCATCGGCGTGGCCCCCGGCTACCGCCGCCGCGGCATCGCCACCCAGATGCTCGGCGCCCTCCTCGACGTCGCCCGCGACCAGGGCGCGCACAGCGTGCTGCTGGAGGTGCGCGCCTCCGACGACGGCGCCCAGGCGCTCTACGCCCGCGCCGGCTTCGTCCCCATCGGCCGCCGGCGCCACTACTACGTCGCCGAGGGGGAGGACGCCATCGTCATGCGCACCCAGCTGCGCCGGGGCCCCGGCCCGATCGGCAGCGAGCAGGTGGGCGCCCGATGACCCGCCAGGACGTGCTCGTCACCGCCGAGGAGCTGGCCTGCGAGCTCGCCGGGCCGCGCCCGCCCGTGCTGCTCGACGTGCGGTGGGCGCTGGGCGCCCCGCACGGCGGCGCCGCCTACCGCGCCGGCCACCTGCCCGGCGCGGTGTTCGTCGACCTGGAGACCGAGCTCGCCGCCCCGCCCACGCCCGCCGCCGGCCGTCACCCGCTGCCCGCACCGGCGGACCTCCAGGCCGCGGCCCGCCGCTGGGGCGTCCGCGACGGCGACCGGGTGGTCGCCTACGACGCCGTCGGCGGCACCTCCGCCGCCCGCGTCTGGTGGCTGCTCCGTTGGGCCGGCCTCGCCGACATCCGGCTCCTCGACGGCGGCCTGACCGCCTGGCGGGACGGCGGCCTGCCGCTGGAGACCGGGGAGGTCCGCCCGGCCGAGGGCGACGTCGTCCTGCCGCTGGTGGCCTCCGGCCGGCCGGGGATGCCCACCGTGGACGCCGACGGCGCCGCGGCCTGGCCGGCGGCCGGTGTGCTGCTCGACGCCCGCGCCGGGGAGCGGTTCCGCGGTGAGGTGGAGCCGGTGGACCCGCGCGCCGGCCACGTGCCCGGGGCCCGCAGCGCCCCGACCACCGACAACCTCACGCCCGCGGGGACCTTCCGGCCGGCGGCGGAGCTCGCCGCGCGCTTCGCGGCCCTGGGCGTCGACGGCGCCGCGCCGGTGGCGGTCTACTGCGGCTCGGGCGTCACCGCGGCCCACGAGGTGGCGGCCCTGGCCAGCCTCGGACTCCCGGCGGCGCTCTACCCCGGCTCCTGGTCGCAGTGGTCGGCCGACCCCGCCCGCCCGGCGGCCACGGGCGGCGAGTGACCGCCCGGGCGGGAGCCGGCTGAGCCGCCGCCACGTCCCGGCCGTGACGCCGCCACGTCCCGGCCGTGTCGCCGCCATGTCCCGGCCGTGTCGCCGCCATGTCCGCGGCCGTGACGGGGGAGGTCGGAGCCGTCCGGGCAGCGCGCACCCGGTCGGAATGAGGCCGGACCGAGGGGCGCGACACCCCCTCGAACGTCATCTCAGCGAACACATGGCTGAACAGCGAACGTGAACGGCGCACTGGCGCCGCACCCGCCCGCCGGCGGCTGCCGGAGTTACGGCCGCCGCACCACCGCGCGTCGGTGCGCACCGCGGTCAGGACCAACGGACGGGAGGCGCCGTCGGATCCCGACACCGGGTGTGATACGGCCCACGCGATGGCCGGTATGCGAACGAAATGCCGTAAAGGTGCCCGGGCGGTGGCGCGGCTGTGACCTAGAACTCGGTACCATCAGGACCATGGTCACGACCACTGCGCCGACGAGGCCGCGCCGCGCCCGCAACACCACCGTCGCCCTCAAGGCGTCGATGGCCGTCACCGGCGTCATCTTCGTCCTCTTCGTTCTCCTGCACATGTACGGCAACCTCAAGGCCTTCGCCGGCCAGGAGGCCTTCGACGGCTACGCGGCCAGCCTGCGCACGCTGCTGTACCCCTACCTGCCCCACGAGGGCTTCCTGTGGATCCAGCGCCTCGTCCTCGTCGTCGCGCTCGTCGTCCACTTCTACGCTGCGGTGACGCTGTGGGCGCGGGCACGGGCCGCGCGCGGCACGCGTTACATCATGCACAAGCGCCAGGTGCAGACCTACTCCTCGCGGACCATGCGCTGGGGCGGGATCATCATCCTGGCCTTCATCATCTTCCACCTGCTGCAGTTCACGACGCTGACCATCAACGTCGGCGGCACGTTCGACAGCCCGTACCAGCGCCTGGTGACCGCCTTCCAGCCCGAGCACTGGTACGTCTACCTCGCCTACCTCGTGGCCATCGTCCTGCTGACCATGCACGTGCGGCACGGCGTGTGGAGCGCCGCCCAGACGCTGGGCCAGAACAACCGCCGCCGCCAGCGCGGCCTCAACCTCGCCGCCTACGTGGTGGCCGGCCTGCTCCTGGTCGGGTTCATGGCGCCCCCGACGGCCATCCTGCTCGGCTTCGTGAAGTGAGGGACGAAATGACGCAAACGATCGAGACCCAGAGCGACCTCATCAACGGGCTGTACCGCGAGGGCGCGAACATCGCCGACACCAAGGCCCCCGACGTGCCGCTGCGCGACCGCTGGGAGGAACGCAAGTTCCGCGCCCGGCTGGTCAACCCGGCCAACCGCCGCAAGCTGCACATCATCATCGTCGGCACCGGCCTGGCGGGCGCCTCGGCCGCCGCCACGCTGGGCGAGGCCGGCTACAACGTGTCGGCCTTCTTCTACCAGGACTCCCCGCGCCGGGCGCACTCCATCGCCGCCCAGGGCGGCATCAACGCTGCGAAGAACTACAAGAACGACAACGACTCGGTCTTCCGGCTCTTCTACGACACGGTCAAGGGCGGGGACTACCGCTCGCGCGAGGACAACGTCTACCGGCTGGCCGAGGTCAGCGCGAACATCATCGA
Organism: Georgenia thermotolerans; assembly: GCF_009193185.1. Lineage (GTDB taxonomy): Bacteria > Actinomycetota > Actinomycetes > Actinomycetales > Actinomycetaceae > Georgenia > Georgenia thermotolerans. The sequence continues at coordinate 22,941 of NZ_VUKF01000006.1, forward strand.
CCAGGCCGTGGCCCAGGGCGTGCCGTTCGCCCGCGAGTACGGCGGCCTGCTCGACAACCGCTCCTTCGGCGGCGTGCAGGTCTCGCGCACCTTCTACGCCCGCGGCCAGACGGGCCAGCAGCTCCTCCTGGGCGCCTACCAGGCGCTCGAGCGCCAGGTCGCCGCGGGCACCGTGACCACGCACCGGCGCCACGAGATGCTCGAGCTCGTCGTCGTCGACGGGCGCGCCCGCGGCATCATCGCCCGCGACATGGTCACCGGCGCGATCGAGACCCACCTGGCCGACGTCGTCGTCCTCGCCACCGGCGGCTACGGCAACGTGTTCTACCTGTCGACCAACGCCATGGGCTCCAACGTCACCGCCACCTGGCGGGCCCACCGCAAGGGCGCCTTCTTCGGCAACCCCTGCTACACGCAGATCCACCCCACCTGCATCCCGGTCTCCGGCGACTACCAGTCCAAGCTCACCCTCATGAGCGAGTCGCTGCGCAACGACGGGCGCATCTGGGTGCCGAAGAAGAAGGGCGACGACCGCGACCCGCGGCAGATCCCCGAGGACGAGCGCGACTACTACCTCGAGCGCAAGTACCCCGCCTTCGGCAACCTCGTGCCCCGCGACATCGCCTCCCGTGCCGCCAAGCAGGTGTGCGACGAGGGCTACGGCGTGGGCCCGAAGGTCGACGGGGTCTCCCGCGGCGTCTACCTCGACTTCGCCGAGGCCATCCAGCGCATGGGCCGCGCGGCGGTCTCCGCCAAGTACGGCAACCTGTTCGACATGTACGAGCGCATCACCGGGGACAACCCCTACGAGGTGCCGATGCGCATCTACCCGGCCGTGCACTACACGATGGGCGGGCTGTGGGTCGACTACGACCTGCAGTCGTCCATCCCGGGCCTGTTCGTGGCCGGCGAGGCGAACTTCTCCGACCACGGCGCCAACCGCCTGGGCGCCTCGGCGCTCATGCAGGGCCTGTCCGACGGCTACTTCGTGCTACCCAACACCATCAACGACTACCTGGCGGACGGGCCCTTCGAGAAGGTGCCCGCCGACCACCCGGCGGTGGTCGAGGCGGTGACGTCGGTGCGCGAGCGCATCAAGTACTTCCTCACGAACAACGGCTCCCGCTCGGTGGACAGCTTCCACAAGGAGCTCGGCCACATCATGTGGGAGTACTGCGGCATGGAGCGCAGCGAGGAGGGCCTGAAGAAGGCCATCGAGCTCATCCGCGCGCTGCGCGAGGAGTTCTGGCGCGACGTGAAGGTGCTGGGCACCAACGAGGAGCTCAACCAGGCGCTCGAGCGCGCCGGCCGCGTGGCCGACTTTCTCGAGCTGGGCGAGCTCATGTGCATCGACGCCCTGCACCGGCGCGAGTCCTGCGGCGGGCACTTCCGGGCGGAGTCCCAGACGGAGGACGGCGAGGCCCTGCGCCACGACGACGAGTTCGCCTACGTCGCGGCGTGGGAGTGGGCGGGGGGCGACCAGGCGCCCGTCCTGCACAAGGAAACCTTGGTCTACGAGAACATCGAGATGAAGCAGCGGAGCTACAAGTGAAGATCACCATCAGGGTCATGCGCCAGGCCGGCCCGCACGCCGAGCCCCGCCTGATCGATTACGAGGTGCCGGGCGTCTCCGAGGAGATGTCCTTCCTCGAGATGCTCGACGTGCTCAACGAGAGGCTCACCGCGCGCGGCGAGGACCCGGTGGCCTTCGACTCCGACTGCCGCGAGGGCATCTGCGGCATGTGCGGCATCGTCATCAACGGCGTCGCGCACGGCCCGGAGCGCACCACCACCTGCCAGCTGCACATGCGGTCCTTCAAGGACGGCGACACCATCACCCTCGAGCCGTGGCGCTCCAGCGCGTTCCCGGTCATCAAGGACCTCGTGGTGGACCGCTCCTCGTTCGACCGGATCATCGACGCCGGCGGGTACATCTCGGTGAACACCGGCGCCGCGCCGGACGCCCACGCCGTGCCGGTGCCCAAGCCGGACGCCGACCGCGCCTTCGAGGCCGCGGCCTGCATCGGCTGCGGCGCGTGCGTGGCGGCCTGCCCGAACGCCTCGGCGATGCTGTTCACCGCCGCGAAGGTCACCCACCTCGGCCTGCTGCCCCAGGGCCAGCCCGAGCGGGACGCCCGCGTGGTGAACATGCTCGCCCAGCACGACGCCGAGGGCTTCGGCGGGTGCACCAACATCGGCGAGTGCGCCGCGGTGTGCCCCAAGGAGATCCCGCTGGACGTCATCTCCACGCTCAACGCCGACCTCGAGCGGGCGATGGTGCACGGCCGCTGAGCCGCCCCCTCCGGCGAGACGTCATCTAGGCGCCAAGACGTCATCTCGGTCGTGAGGCGTCATCTTGGTCGTGAGGCGTCATCTCGGTCGTGAGGTGTCATCTCGGTCGTGAGGCGTCATCTTCGTGCTGAGTCGATGGGCCCCGCTCCCGAACGGGAGCGGGGCCCATCGACTCGGCGCGGCCGCCGCCGTCGGCCCCGCGGTTCCGGACGACAAATGGCCGCGCGTACCCTGGTGCGGTGAGCGAACCCCTCATCCTCGGCATCGAGACCTCCTGTGACGAGACTGGCGCGGCGCTCGTGCGCGGCCGTGAGCTGCTCGCCGACGTCACCGCCTCCTCCATGGACGAACACGCCCGCTACGGCGGCATCGTCCCCGAGGTGGCGTCGCGCGCCCACCTCGAGGCCTTCGTGCCCACCATCGACGCCGCCCTCGCGGCGGCCGAGGTGGACCTCGCCGACGTCGACGCCATCGCCGTCACCGCCGGGCCGGGCCTGGTCGGGTCCCTGACCGTGGGGGTCTCCGGCGCCAAGGCGCTGGCCCTGGCCACCGGCAAGCCGCTGTACGGCGTCAACCACGTCATCGGGCACGCCGCCGTCGACGAGCTCGTCCACGGCGCCTTCCCCGACCGGTTCATCGCCCTGGTCGTCTCGGGCGGCCACACCTCCCTGCTGCTGGTGGACAACATCGCCACCGGCGTGACCGAGCTGGGCCAGACCCTCGACGACGCCGCGGGCGAGGCGTTCGACAAGGTCGGGCGCCTGCTGGGCCTGCCCTACCCCGGCGGCCCGCACGTGGACCGGCTCTCCCAGCAGGGCGACCCCACGGCCATCCGGTTCCCCCGGGGCCTGTCGACCGGCAAGGACAAGGTCCGCCACCCCTACGACTTCTCCTTCTCCGGCCTCAAGACGGCGGTGGCCCGCTACGTCGAGGCCTGCGAGGACCGCGGCGAGCCGGTCCCGGCGGCCGACGTCGCCGCCGGCTTCTCCGAGTCCGTCGCCGATGTCCTCACCGCCAAGGCCCTGGCCGCCTGCCAGTACCACGGCTGCGACACCCTCGTCGTCGGCGGCGGGTTCTCGGCCAACTCCCGGCTGCGGTCGCTGGCGGCGGAGCGGGCGGAGCAGCACGGCATCACGGTGCGCATCCCGCCCATCCGGTACTGCACCGACAACGGCGCGATGATCGCCGCGCTGGGCTCCGCCCTCGTGCGCGAGGGGGCGGCGCCGTCGTCCCTGGACCTGCCCACGGACTCGGGTATGCCGCTGGAGACCGTGCGCGTGTGAGCTGACGGCGTGTCGCCGGGCAGAGCTGTGTCGGGCAGCCCGGGCGGCAGGGTGCCGACCCGCGCCGCGTCCGGGCGGAGGATCAGGGCTGGTCCGGCCGCAGCGCCGGGACCACCCGCCAGCCGCGGGCGCCGACGACGAGCAGCACGGCGGCGAGGACCAGGCCGCCGGGGAAGCCCTGGCTGCTCACCGAGAACTGGGCGTCCGTCACGACGACCGTGAGCTCGAGCCAGAACAGCCGCGCCTCCACCCCGGCCGGCCCTGCGCCGTCGGCCACCTGGACCAGGGCGGCGGTGAACGTCGTGACCGCGAGCAGCCACACCACCAGCCAGCCGGCCGCCCAGGTGGCGCCGACCAGCCAGCGCGGGCGGTCGCGGGGGAGCAGGGCGAGGTACTCGCCGGCGAGCGTCCGGGGGTTGCCGAGCCCGTCGATCGCCTCGGCCATCGAGGTGGCGGCCGCGGCGGCGTCGAGCTCGCCGCGCAGCTGCGCCACGAGGGCCCGGCGCTGTTTGCCCGGATAGGTGTCCAGCCAGAGTTGGAGGCGCAGCAGGTAGGCCTCGCGGCGGATGCGGTCGCGCAGCGGGGGCCGCGGGACGGAGACGGCGACGGTGGACTGGGCGGTCATGACCGGTGCTCCTTGGGGTGCGGGGGAGGGGTGAGGGCGAGCGTGACGACGTGGGTGAGGGCCTGCCAGGCGCGGCGCTGGGTCAGAAGGTGCTGGAGCCCGGCCGGCGTGGGCCGGTAGTACTTGCGGGCCGGGCCGGCGGAGGACTGCACGAGGTAGGACTCCACGTCCCCGTCCCGCTCCAGCCGGGTCAGGACGGGGTAGACGGACCCGGCGGCGATGTCCTCGAGCCCCAGGTCCTGCAGGCGCGTGACGAGCTCGTAGCCGTAGGAGTCGCTCTCTCGGAGCAGCGCGAGCACGAGCATGGGCAGCACGCCCTTGAGTAGCTGGGGGTCGCGCGGCGGGGACGGTCGTGAACGGGGCACGCCCAGGACCATATTGCCGACTACTAGGTAATGACAAGTACCGGGCGATGATGAGGTGGAGGTTGTGCCGTCCGTCGCGGTCAGGACGGGGAAGCGCCAGCAGAGGCGGTGCCTCGTGGCGGCGCTGATGTCGCGTGTCGAAAATGACGCGTCGTGACGGAGTTGACGCCTCGTGACGCGGTTGACGCCTCGTGACCAACTTGACGTCTCGTGGCGGAGTTGACGTCTCGCCGCTGGCGGTCAGAGGGGGTGGCCGGCGCGCATCTCGGCGACCATCGACGCGACGACGCCGTCCAGGCCGCCGCGCTCGGCCACGCGCAGCTGGCGCTGGTAGGAGGCGCCGTCGTCGAGGATGCGCCGGACGTCGCCGAGCTCGGCGACGCATCCCAGCCGCTCGGCCACGGGAGCGAGCTCGTCGAGCATCCGCGTCACCGTGTCGGTGACCAGCTCCTCCTCGCCGGCGTCGTCGAGGATGAGGATCGCGTCCATGCCGTAGCGGGCCGAGCGCCACTTGTTCTCCGCGACGAACCACGGCGGGACGGTCGGCAGCGTCTCGCCGGCGTCGAGCCGCTCGGAGTAGTGCTCCACCAGGCAGTGGGTGAGCGCCGAGATGGCGAGGACCTCCTGGAGGTTCGTCGCGGCGTCGCACACGCGCACCTCGATCGTGCCCAGCGCCGGGGCGGGGCGGATGTCCCAGCGCAGCTCGCTGAAGGTGTCGATGACGCCGGTGCGGGTCATGTCCTCGACGTAGGCCTCGAGGTCGCCCCACCGGGTGAACTGGTACGGCACCCCGGCGGTGGGCAGCTGCTGGAACATCATCGCCCGGTTCGACGCGTACCCGGTGTCCTCCCCGCCCCAGAACGGGGAGGAGGCGGCGAGGGACTGCAGGTGCGCGAACCGGGTGAGCAGGGCGCCGATGATGGGCAGCACCTTCGCCCGGTCCTCGATGCCGACGTGCACGTGCACCCCGTACAGCAGCATCTGCCGGCCCCACCAGCGGGTGCGGTCGATGAGGGTGGCGTAGCGCTCCTTGTCCGTCACGCGCTGGTAGGCCGGGCTCGCGAAGGGGTGCGTCCCGGCGCTGGCCAGCTCGATGCGCAGCGCCTCGGTGACCGGCCGCAGGTCCTCGATGGCGCGGGCCAGGTCGGCGCCCGCGCCGCCGACGGTGCGGTTGACGCCGGAGACCACCTCCACGGTGTTGAGGAGCAGCTCGGGGTGGACGTGCGGGTGCGGGCGCCCGTCCGGGCCGGCGACGCCGTCCAGGACGGACGTCGCGGCCTGGCGCAGGTCGCCGGAGTCGGCGTCGACAAGCTGGAGCTCCCACTCGATGCCGACGGACGAGCGCGGGGAGGTGGCGAAGGACAGGCTCACGGGGTCAGTGTGCCGTCTGCCCGGGCCCCGGCGCCCGCCCGGCCCCGGCGCCGGCGACCCTCAGACCGGCTCGACCACGAGGACGCTGTGCCGGCCGGCGATACGGGTGAGCACGATGGTGGCGGGGCGACCGCCCTTGAGGGCGAGCTGGCGGCGCAGCTGCTCGGGCTCGACGGCGGTGCCCCGCTTCTTGATCGTCAGCGCCCCGACGTCGCGGGCGCGCAGGTAGGACCGCAGCGGCTTGAGCGCGAACGGGAAGTGGTCCAGGACCCGGTAGGCGGTCGCGAACGGGGATTCCACCAGGGAGTCGCCGGTGAGGTAGGCGATCCCCTCGCTGAGCAGCCCGGCGCCCAGCAGCTCGCCCACCCGGGCGACCAGGCCGGCGCGGATGACGGCGCCGTCGGGCTCGTAGAGGAACGCTCCGGGCGGGCGGACCTCGCCGGCCCGGGCGGGCGCGTCCGGCGCGCGCGCCCCCGCGTCGTCCCGCTCGGTCAGCACGTCGGCGCGCTCGCCGGCGAGGACGAGGGCGGAGCGGCCCGGGCCCTCGGGCGCCACGGCGCCGAACCACAGCCCGGCCTCGACGACGTCGCCGTCCACGCTGACCCAGCGGGCGTGCGCGTCGGCCGGGAGCGCGGCGTAGGGCACGCCGGGCGCGACCTTGACGCCCAGGGCGGGGACCCGCGCGCGCAGCGCGAGCACCGCGTCCAGGGGCGGGGCGTAGGCGGCCGGGTCGAACACCCGGCGGCCGCCGGCGCGCCGGGCGGGGTCGGCGAAGACGGCGTCGACGCCCTCGGCCGCCAGGTCGAGGGCCAGCGCGTCGCCGTGGCGCACCGCCGCGGTGGGGTAGGGGCGCAGGTTCGCCGCGGCGAGGGCCGCCGTCGTCGGGTCCGCCTCGACGGCGAGGACGGGCACCGCGAGCTCGGACAGCGCCAGCGCGTCGCCGCCGAGACCGCAGCCGAGGTCGGCCACCAGGTGACTGCCGGCCTCGGCGTAGCGGCGAGCGTGGTGGAGGGCGACGACGTGCCGGGTGGCCTGCTCCAGGCCGTCCGGGGTGAAGACCATGGTCTGCGCGCGGTCGCCGAACTTCGCCCGGGCGCGGGCCCGCAGCCGCGACTGGGTCAGCGCGGCGGCGACCAGGTCGGCGTCGACGCCGCTGGCGCGCAGCCGCTCCGAGACCTGCAGCACCTCGCGCTCGGAGTAGGGCGGGAGCTGGCCCAGCAGCTCCTGGCCCGCGGGGCTGAGCAGCTTGGTGAGGGAGGCGGGGTCCACCGCTCGATCCTGCCACCGGTGGCGCGGGGACCGGCGCGGGGACCGGCGCGGTGCCCGGGCGCGATGCCCCGGCGGGTGGCGCGCGGCGGCGGCGTGAGGACGACACGGCGCCGACGGCGGCGTCTCACGGGCCGGGATTTTCGGTCAGCCGCTGGCCGGTGCGCGTGGGGTGCGGGGTTAGGTTCGCTGCGCCGGCGCGGTAGACCCCCGCGCCCCTGCAGCACGAGGAGAACCCCATGAGAAGACGTCACGCCCTCGCGAGCATCGCCGTGGTGGCCTCGGCCGCCCTGCTCGCCGCCTGCGGCGGCGGGGGCGGGGCGCAGGAGGCGGCGCCGGACCCGGCGGGCGCCGTCGTCGAGATCGGCTCCCTCTACGAGCCGCAGAACCTCAGCAACGTCGACGGCGGCGGTCAGGGCGTCACCGAGGCCCTGACTGGAAACGTGTACGAGGGCCTGTTCCGGCTGACCGACGACGGTGAGGTGGAGAACCTCCTCGCCCGGGACTACACGGTCAGCGAGGACGGCCTCACCTACACCGTCACGCTGCGCGACGACGTGACCTTCCACTCCGGCAAGGCGCTCACCTCCGCCGACGTCAAGAGCAGCGTCGAGCGGGTCACCGCCGAGTCCTCCCAGTCCGCGCGCAAGTCCTCCTTCGACACCATCGCCGGCATCGAGACCCCGGACGAGCACACCGTCGTGTTCACCCTCGAGGCGCCGTCGATCTCCTTCCCGTACAACCTGTCCTACATCTGGGTGGTCAACGCCGACGCGAGCGACCTCAAGAACGCCGAGGACGGCACCGGGCCGTACACCCTCGACGACTGGAAGCGGGGCAGCACGCTGACGCTGACCCGCTGGGACGGGTACTGGGGCGAGCCCGCCGCCAACGCCAAGGTCGTCTTCCACTACTTCACCGACGCCAGCGCGCAGAGCAACGCCCTGCTCACCGGCGAGGTGGACCTGCTCACCTCCGTGCAGAGCCCGGACGCCCTGGCGCAGTTCGAGGACACCCCCGACTACACGATCGCCGAGGGCACCTCGACCACCAAGGAGCTGCTGGCCTTCAACGACCGCGTCGCCCCCTTCGACAGCGTCGAGGTGCGCAAGGCGGTGTACTCCGCGATCGACCGGGAGAAGCTGCTCAGCGCCATCTGGGGCGAGTACGGCACCCTCATCGGCTCCATGGTCCCGCCCACCGACCCGTGGTACGAGGACCTCACCGGCGAGAACCCCTACGACCCGGAGCTGTCCAAGCGCCTGCTCGCCGAGGCCGGTCACCCGGACGGGTTCACCTTCACCCTGGACGCCCCCACCTACGACCCGCACCCGGCCGTCGCCGAGTTCGTCGCCGGGGAGCTGGCGAAGGTCGGCATCACCGTGGAGATCAACCCCATCTCGGCGGACGAGTGGTACACGAAGGTCTTCCAGGAGCGGGACTTCGAGGCCACGCTCCAGGAGCACGTCAACGACCGCGACGTCGTCTGGTACGGCAACCCCGACTTCTACTGGGGCTACGACAACCCCGACGTCACCGCCTGGGTGAAGGAGGCCGAGCAGGCCCCCACCGTCGAGGAGCAGACCGCCAAGCTCAAGCTGGTCAACCAGCAGATCGCCAAGGACGCGGCCAGCGCCTGGCTGTACCTGTACCCGCAGATCGTCGTCGCCTCGAGCGAGGTCTCCGGGTACCCGGTGAACGGGCTGAACTCGCAGTTCTTCGCGTACGACATCACCAAGGGCTGACGACGGCGCCGGCCGTCCGCCGCTCTCGGAAGGGGGCCCATGGCGCGGTACCTCGCGCGCCGCGTGGCGTTCCTGTTGCTGTCCCTCGTCGTCGCGACGGTCGTCATCTTCGTGCTGCTGCGGCTGCTGCCGGGCGACCCGGCCAACGCGCTGCTCTCCGTCAACGCCACCGCCGAGCAGGTCGCGGCGGCCCGCGCCCAGGTCGGCGCCGACGAGCCGGTGCCCGCCCAGCTCGCCGGCTGGGTGGGCCAGGTCCTCGCCGGGGACCTGGGCACCTCCTTCGTCAGCGGCGCCCCCGTGCTGCCGGAGATCCTCGCCCGCCTCGCCGTCACCGTCCCGCTGACGCTGATCGCGTTCGTCCTCGCCGCGGTGCTCGCCTGCGTCGTCGGCTTCCTCGCCGCCCACGGCGCCGACCGCTGGTACGGCGTGGCGCTGTCCGGCTTCGCCCAGCTCGGCATCGCGGTCCCGGTGTTCTGGCTGGGCATGGTGCTGGTGTGGGTCTTCGCGCTGTCCCTCGGGCTGCTGCCCTCCGGCGGCTTCCCCCGCGACGACTGGGCCCGGCCGGGCGAGGCGCTGCGCGCCCTGACGCTGCCGGTGGCCACGATCGTCCTCGTCATGACCGCCTCGCTGGCCCGGTACGTGCGCTCGGCCGCCCTCGACGTGCTCGGCAGCGACTACCTGCGCACGGCACGCTCGCTCGGCAGCAGCCTGCCCGGCGCCTTCGTGCGCCACGGGCTGCGCAACGCCGCGGTGCCGGTGGTCTCCATCCTCGGGGTCGAGCTGGCCTCGACGCTCCTGGGCGCCGTCGTCGTCGAGAGCGTCTTCTCCCTGCCCGGCCTCGGCAGCATGCTCGTGCGAGCCATCGCCCAGCACGACTACCCCAGCATCCAGGGCGTCCTCCTGGTGACCACCCTGCTCGTGCTGGCCATCGGGTTCGTGGCCGACGTCGTCCAGCGCCTCCTCGACCCCCGCCTGCGGGCGCGGACCGCCGGGAGGGCCGCGTGAGCGCCGATCTCGAGCTGGCCCCCGCCCCGCCGCGGCGGGCGGCCCGCCGGCGGCCGGTGACGCTCGTCGTCGGCGCCGTGCTGCTGGCCACGGTCGCCGCGGTGGCCCTGCTCTCGCTGGTCTGGCTGCCCTACGACCTCGCCGACACCTCCGGCGGCCGGCTCGAGGCGCCCAGCGCGGCGCACTGGCTGGGCACCGACAAGCTCGGCCGGGACCTGCTCAGCCAGACGATCGTCGGCACCCGGATCGCGCTGGGCGTGGGCCTCGGCGCGACCGCCGTGGCGCTCGCCGTCGGGGTGACGGTGGGCGTGGCGGCCGCGTTCACCCCGGCGTGGCTCGACGACGTCGTCTCCTCCGCCCTCGACGTCCTCATCGCCTTCCCCACCCTGCTGCTGGCGATGCTCGTGGTCGCGGCGCAGGGCGCGAGCACCTGGAGCGTGGTCCTGGCCATCGGCCTGGGCGCGTCCGCGATCGCGGCGCGGTACGCGCGCATCCTCACCAGCCGGGTGCTGGCCCAGCAGTACGTCGTGGCCGCCCGCACCTCCGGCACGGGCACCGCGGGCATCGTCGTGCGCCACGTGCTGCCCAACATCTGGCCCAGCCTCGTGGTCAACGTCGCGGTGCTCTTCGGCGTCGCCGTGCTGGCGGAGGCCAGCCTGTCCTACCTCGGCCTCGGCGTGCCGCCGCCGAACGCCTCGCTCGGGCGCCTCCTCCAGGAGGCCCAGGGCACCGTGGCGACCGCCCCGTGGGGCGCCCTGGCGCCCGGCCTGGTCGTCATGGTCATCGTGCTCGGCGCGAACTTCCTGGCCGACGGGTTGCGCGAGCGGTTCGACCCCACCCGGAGGAGCAGATGAGCGACGTCCTGACGGTGCGCGGGCTGCGCGTGCTCGCCGGCGCCGACGAGCATCCCCGCCGGCTCGTCGACGACGTCTCGTTCACGGTCGCGCCGGGGGAGCGGTTGGGCCTGATCGGTGAGTCCGGGTCCGGCAAGACCCTCACCGCGCTCGCGGTCGCCGGGCTGCTCGCGCCCGGGCTGCGCGCGGAGGGCTCGGTGCTGCTGGGCGGCACGGAGGTGGTCGGGGCGCCCGAGGCCGCGCTCAACCGGCTGCGCGGCTCGGCGGTGGCCCTCGTCTTCCAGGAGCCGCTGAGCGCGCTGGACCCGCTCATGCGCGTCGGCCGGCAGATCGCCGAGCCGCTGCGGCGCCACGGGGGCCTGCGCGGGGCCGCGCTGCGCGCCGGGGTGCACGCGCTCATGCGCGAGGTGGCCCTGCCCGAGCCGGACCGGCTGGCCCGGTCCTTCCCCCACCAGCTCTCCGGCGGCCAGCGCCAGCGGGTGGCCCTGGCCATGGCGCTGGCGTGCGACCCGGCCCTGCTCGTCGCCGACGAGCCCACCACCGCCCTCGACGTCACCGTGCAGGCGGAGATCCTCCAGCTGCTGCGCCGGGTGGTGCAGGAGCGGGGGATGGCCCTGATCTTCGTCACCCACGACCTCGCCGTCGTCGCCGAGGTCGCCGAGCGGGTGGCGGTCATGCGCGCGGGCACGATCGTCGAGGAGGGCCCCCTCGCCGACGTCCTCGGCGCGCCGCGGCACCCGTACACCCGCACGCTGCTCGACGGCGCGCGCCGCCTCGACGCCGCGCTCGGCGCGGCGGGCGCGGGCACGCCGGCCCCGGCGCGGGCGGGCGGTGACCGATGAGCGCGCTGCTCGCCCTCGAGGCCGTGCGCTTCCGCTACCGCGGGGCCGCCACGGACGCCCTCGCCGACGTCTCCCTCGCCGTCCGGCGCCACCACAGCGTGGGCCTGGTGGGGGAGTCCGGGTCCGGCAAGACCACGGCGCTCTCGCTCCTGCTCGGCCTGGCGCGGCCCGCCGCCGGCCGGGTGAGCTTCGACGGCGTCCCCCTCGACCCCCGGGACCGCCGGCAGATGCGGGCCTTCCGCCGCCAGGTCCAGGTGGTCTTCCAGGACCCCTACTCCTCTCTCGACCCGCGCCAGCGGGTGGACCGCACCGTCGCCGAGCCGCTGGTCTCCCTGGGCCTGCGCCGGGGCGACCGCCGCGCCGCGGTGGCCGAGGCCCTCGCGGCGGTGGACCTGGACGCGGACGCCGCCCGCCGCTACCCGCACGAGTTCTCCGGCGGGCAGCGCCAGCGCATCGCCATCGCCCGCGCGCTCGTCACCGAGCCGGCGGTGCTGCTCGCCGACGAGCCCGTCAGCGCCCTGGACGTGGGCACCCGCCTGGGCATCATGGCCCTGTTCGACCGGCTCCAGCGCGAGCGCGGGCTCACCGTGGTGATGGTCTCGCACGACCTCAGCGCGGTCGCGGCCCTGTGCGAGCGCGTCGTCGTGCTCAAGGACGGGCGGGTGGTCGAGGAGGGTGCCACGCGCCGGGTGCTGGAGGAGCCGGCCGCGCCGTACACGCGGCGGCTGGTCGCGGCCGTCCCGCGACTTCCCCCGCAGCGGTGAGCAGGCGCGCCAGCAGGAGCGACACTCGTTGGCACTCGCCTTGACCGAGTGCTAATCCCGGCCCTAGATTGAATCCAGACGCGGCCTTCCGGGGCCGCGGCGGCGCACCGGATCCTCGACGCTCGACCCCCGCGACGGCGGGCGTGGAGAAGACGGGGCGCGAACCCTTGAACTGTCCCATCACTCATGCGAAGGGGAGGTCCGCCAGTGTCGGTCTCCATCAAGCCGCTCGAGGACCGTATCGTCGTGCAGACCCTCGAGGCCGAGCAGACCACGGCGTCCGGTCTGGTCATCCCGGACACCGCCAAGGAGAAGCCCCAGGAGGGCACCGTGATCGCGGTGGGCCCGGGTCGTGTCGACGACAACGGCAACCGCGTCCCGGTCGACGTCGCCGTGGGCGACGTCGTCATCTACAGCAAGTACGGCGGCACCGAGGTCAAGTACGCGGGCGAGGAGTACCTCATCCTCTCCGCGCGCGACATCCTCGCGGTCGTCGAGAAGTGACTCACTTCTAGCTGACGCGCGAAGCCCCGGACCTCTCGAGGTCCGGGGCTTCGTCGTTGGCGGGGAGGGCTCGGCCCGGCCGTGGGGGAGTCCGGCCTTCGTCTGGCCGGCTCCCGGGGGCGCCCGTCCGACTGCTGCGGGCGCGCTGCAGGCGGTCCCGCTGGCGTCCGCGGTCGGTCCGGCTGCCGCGAGGTGGCTCGGACGGTCCGGCCCGTGGGCGGCAATCCCTTGGCTGAAGACGTCGTCTGGCTATTCCGTACCACGTTTTCGGCCAGGGGTGGGAGATGATCGAGTGAGGTGCTCGGCCCGGCCCGTCCGGGTGATGGCACCGCGTGCACCCGCTCCGTCGCCGTGCGACGGGTGCCGTCGCCGGGTGCGCCGCGGCCGGACACACCGCGGCCCCGGACATCGGTCGTCCGGGGCCGCAGGAGATTGGCTGGCTCGCCAGGCTCAGGAGGCGCGGCGCGGCTTGCGCTCAGGAGGCGCGGGCGCAGCGCGCGCTCAGGAGGCGCGGCGCAGCGGGCGCGACAGGATGGCCTGCCGGTCGTCCTCGCTCAGCCCGCCCCACACGCCGTAGGGCTCGCGGACCTTCAGTGCGTGCTCGCGGCACTGCTGGATGACCGGGCAGGTGGCGCAGATGGCCTTGGCCGCCTCGTCACGACGGCGACGCGTGCCGCCACGCTCCCCCTCCGGGTGGAAGAAGAGGTTGGGGTCGGCCTCGCGGCACGCCCCCTGGTACTGCCATTCCCACAGATCCATCACCGGTCCGGGAAGCCTGGAGAGCTCTGCCATCTCTGTTCCTTCCATCCGTTCCGTGTCCCGAGCGGCGATGACCGCCGCTGCTGTGGAGCAACGTAGCAACCGATGCACAACTTGTTCAAGACCCTCGCGCAAGTTGGTCATTCGGGCAGTTCTCGTCCGCACCCGGCGTGGTGAACTGGCAACGATGGGTCAACCGCGCCAAGATCGATCCATGGCGACGAGGGGAGTGCGGTGACCGGCATGGCAGCCTCCGCGCGTGAGTCCGGTTCTGGCTCTCCCGGCCGGGACCCGGCCCCGCGGCGTGCGGCGGCCCGCCGGGAGACCGGCGCGCCGCTGACCGTGGCCGCCGTCGCCGCCCGGCTGGGCGTGGCGGCCTCGACCCTGCGCACCTGGGACCGGCGCTACGGCCTGGGCCCGTCCTCCCACGAGGCCGGCAGTCACCGGCGGTACACCCCGGCCGACGTCGCCCGGCTCGAGCGGATGCGCCACCTCACGCTCCAGGGCGTGGCACCCTCGGACGCCGCGCGCGCCGCGCTGAACGCCGACGAGGCGGGGCAGGCCGGCGGCCAGGGGTGGGCACCCTCGCTCGCGACGGCGGAGGCGGGCGAGCGCCTCCACCACGAACGCCTGCTCGTCGACCCCCTCTCCCTCGCCGCGGCGGCCATGGAGCCCGACGAGCCGCGCGTGCACCGCATGCTCGCTCAGGAGGTCCGCGACTCCGGCCTCGTCAAGGCCTGGACCGGCCTGGCCCGCCCGGCGCTGGGCATGCTCGCCCAGCGCGAGCGCACCGACCGGCCCGGCGTGGACCCCGAGGGGGTGATCTCCGCCGCCGTCCTCGCGCAGGTGCGCGAGGCCGCGGCGAGCGCGGAGCGGGCCCGGGAGGGGGCCGTGCGCGCGCTGCGCCCGGGCGGTCCCGCCGCCGGCGGCGCCGCGGTGCTGTTGTGCGCCGCCGGGGAGCTGCGGCTGCAGGCCCACGTCATCGGCGGCGGGCTCGCCGAGCGGGGGGTGCGGGCCCGGGTCATCCGCGCCGAGAACCTCGAGGACAGCGAGCAGGCGCTGCGCCTGCTCAAGGAGCGCGGGGCGCGGGTGCTGGCCATGGTGGGCAACCCCGCCGGCACCGAGTCGCTCGTGCGGGGCGCCTCCGACGACGGCGGCGTTGAGGTGTTCCTTCTCGGCGCCGACGCCCCGGACCTGTGGCTGCCGCGCGTGCGCCGGGTGCGCACCGCCCCCGCCGCCGTCGAGGAGATCGCCAACCTCGTCGAGGAGAACCGGTAGGCGGCGAGAACCGGTAGGCGGCCCGCCCCTGTAGGCAGCGCGAACCTGCAGGCATCGCGAAGCGGACAGCAGTGAGCGCCGGTGCGCGGCGCGAACCCGCAGGCCGCGGCGGGGGTGGCGGACGCCACTGACACCACCTCCGGGGGCGCACGTACTATCGGAAAATGACCGAGACGCCCCATGACCCGTTCGCCCTCGTCGGCCTCACCTACGACGACGTCCTGCTCCTGCCGGGCGCCACGGACGTGATCCCGTCCGAGGTGAGCACCACCTCACGGCTCACCCGCGGGATCAGCCTGCGGGTTCCGCTGATCTCGGCCGCGATGGACACCGTCACCGAGGCGCGCATGGCCATCGCCATGGCCCGCCAGGGCGGCATCGGCATCCTCCACCGCAACCTCTCCATCGCGGACCAGGCCCAGCAGGTCACCGTGGTCAAGCGGTCCGAGTCCGGCATGGTCACCGACCCGGTCACGGTCGGCCCGGACGCGACCCTCGCCGAGCTCGACGCGCTGTGCGCGCGCTACCGCGTCTCCGGCCTGCCGGTCGTGGACGACGAGGGCGTGCTCCTCGGCATCATCACCAACCGCGACCTGCGGTTCATCTCCCCGGCGGAGTTCGGCAGCCGCACGGTGCGCCAGTCCATGACGCCCATGCCGCTGGTGACCGGCCCGGTGGGCATCAGCTCCGCGGACGCCGCCGCGCTGCTCGCCAAGCACAAGGTCGAGAAGCTGCCGCTGGTCGACGAGGCCGGCAAGCTGCGCGGCCTCATCACCGTCAAGGACTTCGTCAAGTCCGAGCAGTACCCCGACGCCACCAAGGACGCCGAGGGCCGCCTCATGGTCGGCGCAGCCATCGGCTACTGGGGCGACGCCTGGGAGCGGGCGACGGCGCTCGCCGAGGCGGGCGCGGACGTCCTCGTCGCCGACACCGCCAACGGCGAGGCCCGGCTCCTGCTCGACATGATCGCCAAGATGAAGCGCGACCCGGCCTTCGCGCACGTGCAGATCATCGGCGGCAACGTCGCCACCCGCGAGGGCGCCCAGGCCCTCGTCGACGCCGGTGTCGACGCCGTCAAGGTCGGCGTCGGCCCGGGCTCGATCTGCACCACCCGCGTGGTCGCCGGCGTCGGCGTGCCCCAGGTCACCGCCGTCCACCTCGCCGCCCAGGCGTGCAAGCCCGCCGGCGTCCCGGTCATTGCCGACGGCGGCCTGCAGTACTCCGGCGACATCGCCAAGGCCCTGGTCGCCGGGGCGGACACCGTCATGCTCGGCTCCCTGCTGGCCGGCTGCGAGGAGTCCCCGGGCGAGCTGGTCTTCGTCAACGGCAAGCAGTTCAAGCACTACCGCGGCATGGGCTCGCTCGGCGCCATGGCCTCGCGCGGGCGCGTCTCCTACTCCAAGGACCGGTACTTCCAGGCCGACGTCGACACCGACGACAAGATCGTCCCCGAGGGCATCGAGGGCCAGGTGCCCTACCGCGGCCCGCTGTCCGCCGTCGCCTACCAGCTCGTCGGCGGGCTGCACCAGTCGATGTTCTACGTCGGCGCGCGCACCATCCCCGAGCTGCAGGAGCGCGGGCGGTTCGTGCGCATCACGCCGGCGGGCCTGAAGGAGTCCCACCCGCACGACATCATGATGACCGTCGAGGCGCCGAACTACGCCGGTCGCGGCTGAGCGGCTGAGCGGCTGAGCGGCTGAGCGGGCGGCGCGACGCGCCGCCCGCTCAGCCGCTCAGGCCGGCGCCTGCAGCGCGGCGAGGTCCTCGGCCAGCGGCATGGGCCAGCCCAGGCCCATCCCGGGCCCGGCGTGCCCCTGCTCGCGGCGCCAGGCGTTGAAGTCCTCCGCCCACCGGCGGTGCTGGGCCACCTGCCACGCGTGCACCTCGCTCAGCGGGGCGGCGGCGAGGTCGGGGTAGCGCACGGCCATCCGGGCCAGCAGGTCGAGGGTGGCGACGACGTCGACCTCGGCCGTGTGCAGGTGCCCCGGCTCGGCCACGCCGTAGACGGCGCACAGGTCCACCAGCCGGCGCGCGCCGGGCCGCTCCCGGTCCAGCGCCCGGTCGAGCACGAGGGGGTCGAGGACCGGCACGCACTCCCCGCCCAGCCGCTCCCCGAGCGTCGCCAGCCCGTGCCGGGCGAGCTCGTGGTCGAGCAGGGCCAGGTCGAACGCGGCGTTGAACGCCACCACCGGCACCCCCTCGAGCTGGGCCTCGACGACGAGCGCGGCGATCTCCTCCAGCGCCTGGGCCGGCGCCGCCCCGACCGCCCGGGCCCGCTCCGTGGTGATGCCGTGGATGGCGGTGGCCGGCCCGGGGATCTCCACGCCCGGGTCGATGATCCACGTCCGCACCGTCGTGGCGTACGCGTCGCGGTGCACCAGGGCGGCGGTGACGATCCGGTCCGTGGTGACGTCCACGCCGGTGGTCTCGGTGTCGAACCCGAGGAACGGTCCTGCCGACCAGCTGCTCATGGCGGCCTCCTTCTCTGCCCCGCACTGTGCCAGCCGCCACCCACATCGCCCGGGAGGCGCCCGGGCGCGCCCCGACGTGGCGCTGACCACCCGCCCGCCTACCCTGAGGGGCGTGAACGCCGTCGCCCCCGCCCCCGCCCCGGACGGCGCGCGCACCGCCCTCGCCGCGCTGGGGGCCCGCGCGGCCGCCGGGGCGTTCCGCCCGCTCGGCGGGCCCCACGCGTACGACCCGGCGGTCGCCGGGACCTTCCGCCCCGCCGCGGTGCTGCTCCTGCTCGCCCCGGCCGGCCGCCCCGGGCCGGTGGGCGCCGACGTCTTCCTCGTCCAGCGCTCGCCCCGGCTGCGCCACCACCCCGGGCAGATCGCCCTGCCCGGGGGGCGCGTCGAGGAGGCCGACGCCGACGTCGTCGCCGGCGCGCTGCGCGAGACGCACGAGGAGATCGGCCTGGCCCCCGAGCACGTCGAGGTCCTCGGCCAGCTGCCCCCGGTGCTGGTCCCGGTCAGCCGCTACGTCGTCACCCCGGTGCTCGGCTGGACCCCCCGGGCGCACCTGGCCACCAAGGTGGCCGCGGGGGAGGTGCTGCACACGATCCGCGCCTCCGTGGACGCCCTGCTCGACCCGGCCGCCCGGGCCGCGGTGACCGTGCCCGGACGGCCCTTCCGCAGCGCGGGCTTCCGCAGCCCGGCCGGCTGGATCTGGGGGTTCACCGGCAACCTCCTCGACCACGTCTTCACCGAGCTGGGCTGGACCCGGCCGTGGGACACGAGCCGGGAGGTGCAGGTGCGCTACGACGCCCGCGGCCTGGTGACGGCGCAGGACGACTGACCGGGCGGCCGCGGCCCGCGCCGGTCCCGCCTCGCAGGACCGCCTCCTGGGCCTCCCCGGCGGGGTTCCGGCCGAGGACGGTAGCCTCGAAGGGTGAGCAACGAGATCGAGATCGGCCGGGGAAAGCGCGCGCGCCGCGCCTACAGCTTCGACGACGTCGCCGTCGTCCCGTCGCGTCGCACCCGCGACCCCGAGGACGTCTCGGTGAGCTGGCAGATCGACGCCTTCCACGTCGACATGCCCGTCCTCGCCGCCCCGATGGACTCGGTGATGAGCCCGGCCACGGCCATCGAGCTCGGCCGCCTCGGCGGCATCGGCGTGCTCGACCTCGAGGGCCTGTGGACCCGCTACGACGACCCCGCGCCCCTGTACGACGAGATCGTCGAGCTGCCCGCCGAGCGGGCCACCGCCCGCATGCAGGAGATCTACTCCGAGCCGGTCAAGCCCGAGCTCGTGCGCGACCGCCTCGGCGAGATCCGCGCCGCCGGCGTGACGGTGGCCGGCAGCCTGTCCCCGCAGCGCACCCAGGAGCACTGGCGCACCGTGGTCGAGGCCGGCGTCGACCTGTTCGTCATCCGCGGCACCACCGTCTCCGCCGAGCACGTCTCCTCCCAGGCCGAGCCGCTGAACCTCAAGCGCTTCATCTACGAGCTCGACGTGCCCGTCATCGTCGGCGGGGCCGCCACCTACACCGCCGCGCTGCACCTGATGCGCACCGGCGCCGCCGGGGTGCTGGTCGGCTTCGGCGGCGGCGCCGCGCACACCACCCGCCGCTCGCTGGGCATCCACGCCCCGATGGCCTCCGCCGTCGCCGACGTCGCCGCCGCCCGCCGCGACTACATGGACGAGTCCGGCGGCCGCTACGTCCACGTCATCGCCGACGGCGGCGTCGGCCGCTCCGGCGACCTGGTCAAGGCGGTCGCGTGCGGCGCCGACGCCGTCATGCTCGGCGCGGCGCTGGCCCGCGCCAGCGAGGCGCCCGGCCGCGGCTGGCACTGGGGCTCCGAGGCGCACCACCCCGAGCTGCCGCGCGGCGAGCGCGTCCGGGTCGGCACGGTCGGCACGCTGGCGGAGATCCTCCACGGACCCTCCCGCACCGCCGACGGCACGCTCAACCTCATCGGCGCGCTGCGCCGCACCATGGCCACCACCGGCTACTCCGACGTCAAGGAGTTCCAGCGGGTCGAGGTCGTCGTCTCGCCCTACTCGCCGTACTGATGGGCGCCGGCCCGGCGCCGGCCGACGGCGCCGACGTCACCTCGGCGGCCGACGAGGAGCTCGGCGGCACGGCCGCGGGGCTGGGGGACGACGTCGAGATCGGCGAGGCGCACGAGCGACGAGGCCGGCGCGGTCGTCGGCCTGTGGCACGCCTGCGGGCTGACCCGCCCGTGGAACGACCCGCGCGCCGACCTGGACCAGGCCCGCGCGGGGGCGACGTCGACGGTCCTGGTCGCCCGGCGCGCCGGCGTCGTGGTCGGGACGGTCATGGCCGGCGTCGACGGGCACCGGGGGTGGGTGTACTACCTCGGCGTCCAGCCCGGCGAGCAGGGCCGCGGGCTCGGCTCGGCCTTGCTGCGCGCGGCGGAGGCATGGCTGGGCGCCCACGGCGCACGGAAGGTCCAGCTCATGGTCCGCACCGGCAACCCGGTGTCCGGGTTCTACGCCGGGCACGGCTACGCCGTGCAGGACTGCCTGGTGCTGGGCCGCTGGCTCGAGCCGGCGGCCGGCTGAGCGTGCCGGGGGCCGGGGGCCGAGGCCTCGGGCGCTACTTCCAGGTCCGGCCGACGTGGACGTCGCGGTGGTCGTTCTCGTGCCCCGGCTGGAAGGAGCACTCGGCGACCCGGCGCCCCCACTTGTCTCGGCGGTTGGCGGAGCACACGCGCCGCGGCTCGGGCGGGCGCGCGTGGATGAGGCTGCGCAGGATGTCCAGGGTGCGGTCGTCGTCTGACACGGGTCGGCTCCTTCACGGAGAGATACGCGAGCTGACCTGGGAGGGATGTCGGCGATGT
Source organism: Georgenia thermotolerans (assembly GCF_009193185.1). Lineage (GTDB taxonomy): Bacteria > Actinomycetota > Actinomycetes > Actinomycetales > Actinomycetaceae > Georgenia > Georgenia thermotolerans. The sequence continues at coordinate 43,200 of NZ_VUKF01000006.1, forward strand.
GGGACCTGCCTGCCGGCAGGCGCCAGGGGGAAGCGCGAAGGCGCCGGAGAGACGCGGAAGTTGGTCCACGGTAGCGCGCCCCTCGCCTGTACGCCCCTCGAAAGAGGGGGAAGGCCTACCGGTCGGCCGGGTGGCCGGCGCCCCCGCGCCGATCGGTCCGGCCAACGGTGTTCACGCAGGTGCGAGGCGTATCCTCGCGTCAACGTCCGCAACTGAGGGAAGGACCGTCATGGCTCAGCGCAGCGCCGTCGTCGCCTCCAAGGTGGGGCTCCACGCCCGTCCCGCCGCCGTCTTCGTCAAGGCCGTCGCCGACTCCGGCGTGCCGGTGACCATCGCGAAGGGGGCGGGCGAGCCGGTCGACGCCACGAGCATCCTCGGCGTCATGACGCTGGGCGCCGACCACGGCGACGAGGTGACCCTCACCGCCGAGGGCGAGGGCGCCGAGGAGGTGCTCGACCGCCTCGTCGACCTGCTCACCACCGACCTGGACGCCTGACGCCGGGGCCGAGGGCGGGCGCCTGACGCCCGAGGGTCGCGTCCGCCCGGCGGGCCCGCGTGACGCCCCTCACCGCGGTGGTGCGAGGATGGGTGGGCACAGACAGCGGCGCCGCGGTGCGCCGTCGACCTCGAGACATGGAGCAGCAGTGACGCAGCAGCAGACGGGCGAAGTCGCGCAGGAGTACCGGATCGAGCACGACACCATGGGCGAGGTCCGGGTCCCCAAGGACGCCCTCTACTCGGCCCAGACCCAGCGGGCCGTCGAGAACTTCCCGATCTCCGGCCGTGGCCTGTCCTCGCACCACATCTCGGCCCTCGGCCAGGTCAAGCGTGCCGCCGCGCTGGCCAACGCCGAGCTCGGCGTCCTGCCCGAGGACGTGGCCCAGGCGATCGCCGCCGCGGCCGAGGAGGTCATCGCCGGCAGGCACGACGACCACTTCCCGATCGACGTCTTCCAGACCGGCTCGGGCACCTCGTCCAACATGAACACCAACGAGGTCGTGGCCAACCTGGCCAGCGCGCGGCTGGGCCGGCCCGTGCACCCCAACGACCACGTCAACGCCTCCCAGTCCTCCAACGACGTCTTCCCGTCCTCGATCCACATCGCCGCCATGCAGGCCGTGGAGGAGGAGCTGCTGCCGGGGCTGGAGGTGCTCGCCGCCTCGCTCGAGCGCAAGGCCGAGGAGTTCGCGGACGTCGTCAAGTCCGGCCGCACCCACCTCATGGACGCCACGCCCATCACCCTGGGCCAGGAGTTCTCCGGGTACGCCGCCCAGATCCGCTACGGCATCGACCGGGTCAACGCGACCCTGCCGCGCCTGGCCGAGCTGCCGCTGGGCGGCACCGCCGTCGGGACCGGCATCAACACCCCGCAGGGCTTCTCGCAGCGGGTCATCGAGCTGATCGCCGAGAACACCGGGCTGCCCCTGGTGGAGGCGAAGAACCACTTCGAGGCCCAGGCGGCGCAGGACTCCCTGGTGGAGACCTCCGGGGCGCTGCGCACCATCGCGGTGTCGCTGACGAAGATCGCCAACGACCTGCGGTGGATGGGCTCCGGCCCGCGCACCGGGCTCGGCGAGCTGGCGCTGCCGGACCTGCAGCCCGGGTCCTCGATCATGCCCGGGAAGGTCAACCCGGTGGTGCCCGAGGCGACCGTCATGGTCGCGGCCCAGGTGATCGGCAACGACGCGGCCATCGCGTTCGCCGGCGCCCAGGGCAACTTCGACCTGCTGGTGATGCTGCCGGTCATGGCCCGCAACCTGCTGGAGTCCATCACCCTCGTCGGCAACGTCTCCCGGGTGCTGGCCACCAAGACGGTGGACGGGCTCGTGGCGAACGTGGAGCGGTGCCTGGAGCTGGCCGAGTCCTCCCCGTCGATCGTCACCCCGCTGAACCGGATCATCGGTTACGAGGCGGCCGCCAAGATCGCCAAGCACTCGGTCAAGCAGGGCATCACCGTGCGCGCGGCGGTGGAGGACCTCGGCTACGTCGAGCGCGGGGAGATCACCCCCGAGCAGCTCGACGCCGCGCTCGACGTGCGGAGCATGACCGGCCAGCACTGACCCCGGCGCCCCCGCCCGCCCGCGAGACGTCAAGAACGGCGCGAGACGTCAAGAACGGCGCGAGTCGGCGGGGGAGCGGGGCTCGGTGAGTGAGACGCAGCGACGGCGCCCCCCGGGGAGGGGGCGCCGTCGTCCTGTCATCGCGAGGTCGTGCGCGCGTCGTGGCGTCCCGCGCGCCCAGACGACGTCTCGGTGCGAAGATGACATCTCACCGAGCGGGGGTCAGAGCAGCGACATCGCCTGGCGGGCGATCGCCAGCTCCTCGTTGGTGGGCACCACGAGCACGGTCACCCGCGAGCCGTCCGCGGAGATGACCCGCGGCTCCTTTGAGCGCTGGGCGTTCTTCTCCGGGTCGAGCTCGATGCCGAGGAAGCCGAGCCCGGCCACCGCCCCGGCGCGCACGACGTCGTCGTTCTCCCCGACCCCGGCGGTGAAGGCCAGCGCGTCCAGCCCGCCCATGACCGCGGCGTAGGCGCCGACGTACTTGCGCAGCCGGTGGGTGTAGACGTCCAGGCCGAGCTTGGCGGCGGCGTCGCCCTCCTCGATGAGGCGGTGGACCTGGCGCAGGTCGTTCTCCCCGGTCAGGCCCTTCAGGCCGGAGCGCTTGTTGAACAGGTCGTCGATCTCGTCGACGCTCATCCCCGCGTTGCGGGCCAGGTGGAACACCGTGGCCGGGTCGATGTCGCCGGTGCGGGTGCCCATGACCAGCCCCTCGAGCGGGGTCAGGCCCATGGAGGTGTCCACCGCCCGCCCGCCGACCACGGCGGAGGCGGAGGCGCCGTTGCCCAGGTGCAGGACGATCTGGCGCAGGTCGTCGCGGCCGAGCAGCTCGCTCACCTTCGCCGAGACGTACTGGTGGGAGGTGCCGTGGGCGCCGTAGCGGCGCACCGAGTACCTCTCGGCCACCTCGCGGTCCAGCGCGTAGGTGGCGGCGTCGTCGGGCAGGCCCTGGAAGAAGGCGGTGTCGAAGACGACGACGTGCGGCACGTCGGGCAGCAGCATCCGCCCCACCTGGATGCCGCGCAGGTTCGCCGGGTTGTGCAGCGGGGCCAGGGGCGAGAGCCGCTCGATGGTGGCGACGACGTCGTCGTCGACCAGCGCCGGCCCGGCGAACCGCCGCCCGCCCTGGACCACCCGGTGGCCGACGGCGACGATGCCCGCCTCGGCCAGATCCGGGCCGACCTCCTGGAACAGCTCGAGCACCTGACGCAGGCCGTCGCCGTGGTCGAGCACCCGGTCGTGCCGCTCGGTGACCTCGCCGTCGTTGCGGTGCTCGATGTGCCCCGCGCTCTCCCCGATGCGCTCGACGAGCCCCGAGGCCAGCGCGGTGCCCGCGTCGGGGTCGACCAGCTGGTACTTGATGGACGAGGACCCCGAGTTGATGACGAGGACGGTGCGGCTGGCGCTCATGCGTGGATCTCCTTGCTGGCGGGGACGGGCTCGGCCGCGGCCGCCTGGGCCTGGACCGCCGTGATGGCGACCGTGTTGACGATGTCCTGCACCAGCGCCCCACGCGAGAGGTCGTTGACGGGCTTGTTCAGGCCCTGGAGCACGGGCCCGATGGCCACGGCGCCGGCGGAGCGCTGGACCGCCTTGTAGGTGTTGTTGCCGGTGTTGAGGTCGGGGAAGACGAAGACCGTCGCGCGCCCGGCGACGTCGGAGTCGGGCAGCTTGGTCTTGGCCACCGAGGCGTCCACGGCGGCGTCGTACTGGATGGGGCCCTCGACGAAGAGGTCGGGGCGGCGCTCGCGGACGAGGCGGGTGGCGGTGCGGACCTTCTCGACGTCGGCCCCCGCGCCGGACTCGCCGGTGGAGTAGGACAGCATCGCCACCCGCGGCTCGACGTCGAACTGGGCGGCGGTGGCGGCCGACTCGATCGCGATGTCCGCCAGCTGCTCGGCGGTGGGGTCGGGGTTGACGGCGCAGTCGCCGTAGACGAGCACCCGGTCGGCCAGGCACATGAGGAACACCGAGGACACGATCGCCGTGCCCGGCTTGGTCCGGATGATCTCGAAGGACGGCTTGATGGTGTGCGCGGTGGTGTGCGCGGCGCCGGAGACCATCCCGTCGGCCTGGCCGGACTGGACCATGAGGGTGCCGAAGTAGGACACGTCGCGCACGATCTCGCGGGCCCGGTCGATGGTCATGCCCTTGTGGGCGCGCAGGTGGGCGTACGACTCGGCGAACGGCTCGAGCAGCTCGGAGGTGGCCGGGTCGACGAGCTGCGCCCCCTCGAGGTTGAGGCCGAGCCCGGCCGCGCGGGAGCGGATGCGCGCCGGGTCCCCGAGGATCGTCAGGTCCGCCACCTGGCGGGAGAGCAGCGTGGACGCGGCGCGCAGGATGCGGTCGTCCTCGCCCTCGGGCAGGACGATGCGCTTGCGGTCCGCCCGCGCCCGCTCGAGCAGGGCCGACTCGAACATCAGCGGGGTGATCACCTCGCTGCGCGGGACGTCGAGGGTGTGCAGGAGCGCCTCGGCGTCGACGTGCTGCTCGAAGTTGCCCAGCGCGAGGTCCCGCTTGCGCTGGGTGCCGCGCGAGACCACCCCGCGGGTGGAGGCCACGATGCGGGCCGACTCGTAGGTGTCGTGGTCGGTGGAGATGACCGGCAGGCGCTGGCCCAGGCCCTCGACCATCTTCGTCACCTGGGGCGAGGGCCGGTAGCCGCCGTTGAGCACGATCCCGGAGAGGGAGGGGAAGGTCCCCGACGCGTGCGCCATGACGAGGGTGATGAGCACCTCCGGACGGTCGCCGGCGGCGATGGCCAGCATGCCCTCCTTGAGCCGCTCGAGGATGTGCTCGGTGTTCATGCCCGAGACGAGCATGTGCTCGGCCTCGCGGTCGAGCAGCGCGTCGTCGCCGAGGATGAGCTCGCCGTCCAGGGCCCGCATGAGGTCGCGCACCACCGGCGCGGACAGCAGCGGCACCTCCGGCAGCGCCCACGCCGGCCGGCCGCGCTCGCCCAGCGCCTCGCGCACGGCCTGGAGCTGGTCGGGGGCGCACCGGTTGGCGAGCACGCCCACCGTGGTGGCGTGGTCGTGGGCGATCTCGTCGATGGCCAGGTCGGCGACGGCGGCGACCTCGGCGGGCGTGCGGTCCAGGGCGCTGACGACGAGGAGGACCGGGGCGCCGAGGTTCGCGGCCACCCGGGCGTTGAAGGCGAGCTCGGCCGGCCCGGCCACGTCGGTGTAGTCCGAGCCGACGACGATGACGACCTCGTTGTCCCGCTCGACGGTGCGGAAGCGCTCGATGATCCGGCTCAGGGCGGCGTCGGGGTCGGCGTGGACGTCCTCGTAGGTCACGCCCAGCGCGTCCTCGTAGCTGACGTTGAGGCCGCCGTGGCCGAGGAGCAGGTCGACGACGGTGTCCCGCTCGTCCTTCCGGGTCACCGGCCGGAACACGCCGACCTTCTCCACCCGGCGCACGAACAGGTCCACCAGGCCCAGCGCCACGGTGGACTTGCCGGTGTAGCCCTCCGGCGAGGCGATGTAGATGCTCCGCGCCACTGCGCTGGTCCCTCCCTGTCGATCGGAGGCCGCCCGGCCCGCGCGGGGGCGGACTCAGGCGGCCGTGTCGGATGCTCTCCGACGCCGGGCGGGGGCCGGTGGGACCGAAGGCCCACCCGCCCCCGCGCGGTGCCCGCGGTGGGCGTTACTCGTTGTCGCCGCCGGTGGCGAGGCTGGCGGCCGGGCCGCCCGTCTCGGTGGCGGTCTCGCCGACGTCGGGCCACACCCAGTCGGCGACGCGCGGGATGTCCTCGCCGTGCTCGCGGGTGTACATGCGGGCCTCGAGCCGGGCGTCGATCATCTTCTGGCGCAGCGGGCCGTACTTCTCGCCCAGGCCCGGCACCCGGTCGATGACGTCCATGACCAGGTGGTACCGGTCGAGGTCGTTGAGCATGACCATGTCGAACGGCGTGGTGGTGGTGCCCTCCTCCTTGTACCCGCGCACGTGGATGTTCGGGTGACCGTGGCGGCGGTAGGTGAGGCGGTGGATGAGCCACGGGTAGCCGTGGTAGGCGAACACGACCGGCTTGTCGGTGGTGAAGATCGTGTCGAACGCCCGGTCGCTCAGCCCGTGCGGGTGCTCCTTCTCGTCCTGCAGCCGCATGAGGTCGACGACGTTGACCACGCGGACCTTCAGCTCGGGGACGAACCGGCGCAGCAGGTCGGCCGCGGCGAGGGTCTCCAGCGTGGGCACGTCACCGGCGCAGCCGAGGACGACGTCGGGCGCCTCGCCCTCGACCTCGGTGCCGGCCCAGTCCCAGATGCCCAGGCCACGGGCGCAGTGCTTGATCGCCTCGTCCACGCTGAGGAAGCTCGGCGCGGGCTGCTTGCCGGCGACGACCACGTTGACGTACTGCTTCGAGCGCAGCACGTGGTCGTAGGTGGCGAGCAGGGTGTTGGTGTCCGGCGGCAGGTACACCCGGATGATGTCGGCCTTCTTGTTGACCACGTGGTCGATGAAGCCGGGGTCCTGGTGGGAGAAGCCGTTGTGGTCCTGGCGCCACACGTGCGAGGACAGCAGGTAGTTGAGGGACGCGATGGGCCGGCGCCAGGGGATGTGGTTGGTGACCTTCAGCCACTTGGCGTGCTGGTTGAACATCGAGTCGACGATGTGGATGAACGCCTCGTAGGAGTTCATCATCCCGTGCCGGCCCGTGAGGAGGTAGCCCTCCAGCCAGCCCTGGCACTGGTGCTCGGAGAGCACCTCCATGACACGGCCCGCCCGGGCGAGGTGGTCGTCGTCGTCGGTGGGCAGGTACTCGGCGTTCCACTGCTTGTTGGTGACCTCGTAGACGGCCTGCAGACGGTTCGAGGCGGTCTCGTCGGGGCCGAAGATCCGGAAGTTGTCCGGGTTGAGGCGGATGACCTCCGTGAGGTACTGGCCCAGGACGCGGGTGGCCTCGGCCATCGGGGCGCCCGGGGTCCGGACCTCGACGGCGAAGTCGCGCCAGTCGGGCATGCGGAGGTCCTTGAGCAGGAGGCCGCCGTTGGTCACCGGGTTGGCGCTCATGCGCAGGTAGCCGGTGGGCGCCAGCGCGGCGATCTCCGGGTTGAGCCTGCCCGAGGCGTCGAACAGCTCGTCGGCGCGGTAGCTCTTCAGCCAGGTCTCGAGGTCCTTGAGGTGCTCGGCGGTGTCGCGCGCGTTGGCCAGCGGCACCTGGTGCGAGCGCCAGGAGTTCTCGGTGCGCTTGCCGTCGATCTCCTTCGGGCCGGTCCACCCCTTGGGGGTCTTGAAGACGATCATCGGCCACTTCGGGCGCTCGAGCTGGTCCTCGGGGGTGGTCGCGGCCTTGGCCTTGATGTCGGCGATCTCGTCCAGGACGACGTCGAGCAGCTCGGCGAAGCGGCGGTGGAAGGCGGCCGGGGTGTCGCCCTCGAAGCCGCCCTCGAAGAAGTGGGGCTTGTGGCCGTACCCGCGCATGAGGTCGGCCAGCTCCTCCTCGGGGATGCGGGCCAGGACCGTGGGGTTGGCGATCTTGTACCCGTTGAGGTGCAGGATCGGCAGGACCACGCCGTCCTTCGCCGGGTCGACGAACTTGTTGGAGTGCCACGACGTCGCCAGCGGGCCGGTCTCGGCCTCGCCGTCGCCGACCACCGCGAAGACGAGCAGGTCGGGGTTGTCGAACGCGGCGCCGTAGGCGTGGGACAGGGCGTAGCCCAGCTCGCCGCCCTCGTGGATGGAGCCGGGGGTCTCCGGTGCCACGTGGGAGGGGATGCCGCCGGGGAAGGAGAACTGCTTGAACAGCCGGCGCATGCCCTCCTCGTCCTGCGTGATGTCGGGGTAGGTCTCGGTGTAGGTGCCCTCGAGGTAGGTGTTGGCCACGAGCCCGGGGCCGCCGTGGCCGGGCCCGGTGAGGTACATCGCGCTGAGCTCGCGCTCGGCGATGACGCGGTTCATGTGGGCGTAGAGGAAGTTCAGCCCCGGGGTGGTGCCCCAGTGGCCCAGCAGGCGCGGCTTGACGTCGTCGCGGCTCAGCGGGGTGCGCAGGAGCGGGTTGTTCAGCAGGTAGATCTGGCCGACCGAGAGGTAGTTGGCCGCTCGCCACCAGGCGTCGACGCGCTCCAGCGTCTCGTCGTCCAGCGGGGCCGTGGTGCTCTCCGCGCGATGGCGCCAGGCGCTGGTGGCGGCGCCGGCTGTGGTGGTCGTGCTCATGTCTCGGATCTCCTCGATAGGTCTCCCCTTGACACGACCCGGAGCCGTGCGTGACCGCGCCCGCGGGCCTGTCGAGGCCTCATTCCGACCTCGCCAGTGTCCACCATCTGCCCCGTTCCTGCGCCCTCGGGAGGGCGGATTTCCGCGGAAGCGCGGGCGTCTGTGGGAACACCCACAGACGCGAGGCACACGGGCGGACACGTAGTCTGGGCCCGTGGACCCACGCCCTGTCGCCGGCCGCCCCGGCCCCGCCGCGCCCGACGGCGCCGGGGCGGGTGAGGCGCCGGCGCGCGACGGCGACCGCGAGGCCCACGTGCCCGGCGTCGCCGCTCGCGCCCCGCGAGGGGGCCGCGGCGCACGCATGACGGGGCAGCGGTCGGACTACCTGCGGGCGGCCCTGACCCCGCGCCTGATCGGCATCTTCGTCCTCCTGCTCGCCGCCGCGGTGGTGTGCGTGCGTCTGGGCGCCTGGCAGCTCGACCGCGCGGCGATCCGCGGTGCGGCCAAGGCCGAGGCCGCCCACGCCGCAACCCTTGCCGCCGACCCGGTGCCGCTGGCCGACGTGCTGCAGCCGCAGACGACCTTCACCGCCAAGGAACTCGCCCGCACGGTCGAGGTGACCGGCACCTACCGGGCCGATCAGCAGGTCCTCGTCCCGGGCCGCGAGGTGGACGGGCACCCCGCCACCCTCGTCGTCACCGCCCTGTGGGTGTCCGAGGGGCCGGACGCCGGCGCCATGCTGCCGGTGGTGCGCGGCTGGGTCCCGGCGGAGGCCATCCGCACCGACGGGCGGGCGGAGCCCGCCGACGCCGCGACCGCCGCCCTGCTGCGCGTGCCCGACGGCGTGCAGCGGGTCACCGGTCACCTGGGCGCCTCCGAGGTCGCCGAGTCCGGTGCGTACCCCGAGGGGATGGTCGGCGCCATCAGCTCGGCTCAGCTCGCGAACCTCTGGGGTGGGCCTACCTTCAGCGGCTACCTCGTGGAGTTCACCGAGAACCCCGACGGCACCCGCTCCGCCGTGGCGCCGACCGGGCTGTCGCACGCCCCACCGCCGGCCATGGCGCAGGAGACCGGGCTGAACATCCAGAACCTCGCCTACGCCGTCGAGTGGGTGATCTTCGGCGGCTTCGCCCTGGTCCTGTGGTGGCGGATGGTGCGCGACGAGGTCATCTACCGCCGCGAGGAGGCGGCCCTGGCCTGAGCGGGCCCCCGCCTGCCGGAGCCGCCCGGCGGCCCGTTCTCGGACCGGCCGCGGGCGGTGAGAGACTGAGGACAGACGCCGACCGAGAGGACCAGACGTGACGAGCCCGGACGTGCCCCAGACCACCCAGCAGAGCCCCGCCGACGCCGCGGCCGCCGAGATCGAGCGCAAGAGCCGCAGCGCCTTCAAGGTCTACCGGGTGATGGCGTTCGTCACCGGCGCGATGCTCCTCGTGCTGTGCCTGGAGATGGTCCTCAAGTACGGCTTCAACGACGGGCAGCCGGTGCTGGGCAGCTGGGTGGCGATCGTGCACGGGTGGATCTACGTCATCTACATCGTCACGGTCTTCAACCTCTGGTCGACCATGCGCTGGGGCTTCGGCCGCATCATCGCGCTGGTCGCCGGCGGGGTGGTGCCCCTGCTGTCGTTCATCATGGAGACCCGCGCCCAGCGGTGGTTCGCGGCGGACCTGCCCGCCCTGCGCGACCGCGCGGCGGCCCGCGCCCGCTGAGCCGCGGCCGTCACCGGCCGGGCCAGGAGCCCACGCGGACCCGCGCGCCCTCGCGCACGCCCCACCGGGCGAAGGCCCCCACCGGCGCCTCCAGCACCGCGCGGGCGCCGGGAGCAGGCCCGAGGACGCGCCACGGCCGCAGCACCCCGGTGCGCAGGACCGTCCCGTCCGCGCCCAGCAGTGCGACGTCGAGCGGCACGCGCATCCCGGCCCCGTGCACCGAGCGCTCCGGCGTCAGCAGCAGCCCCTCGGGCAGCCGACGGCGCAGCATCAGCCCGCGCAGGCGGCTGGCGAACGTGGCCGCGACCTCGATCCGGGCCACCGGCTGCCCGTCGACGACCAGGTCTTCCAGCTGCGGCACGGCGCTTCCTCTCCCTGTGGACGGTCCGGGCGGGCGGTCCGGAGATGGCATCTCGCGAACACCATGACGCCTCGCGACCGAGATGACGTCTCGCGACCGAGATGACGTCTCGCGACCGAGATGACGTCTCGCGACCGAGATGACGCCTCGCGACCCAGATGACGTCTCGCGAGCTGGGGCCACGGGGCGGTGACCGGACGCCGCCACGGTAGCGGACAACTACCGCCCTGATTAGTTGAAAAGTGACGCAGATTTGCAGAAAGCGCGTCAATTAGGACATGGTTCGTCCGGCGCCACGGGGGCAGTGGGGCTGCGGGCCTCGCGCGCCGCTGCACAGGGGGGAGGGATCGGATGGGGCGACTGGTTCTGGGGGTGCTCTGTGCCGACGCTCCCCAGCAGGACCTGACCCGCGCCGACGTCGCGGTCGTGCGCCTCGATCCCGACGATGCCACCCCCTGGGCGAACCTCGCCACCGGAGCGACCCACGCCGTCGTGCTGGGCGAACGCCGGCACGAGCTCGCCGTGCGCCACCACGCGGCCCTCGCCGCGGACCTGGGCCTGGCCGTCGCCTGGCGGGCCGAGATGCTCGGCCCGCTCGCCCTGGTCGCCGCCGCGCGCTACACCGCCCAGAACGCCCCGAGCGTCGGCCTCGCCCCGGCCGTGCTGGACGCCGCCGTGGCCGCCCTGTGGAACGGCGCCTGGGTCCCGAAGGTCGCCCGGCTCGACCACCCCGCCCCGAGCCTCGCCCAGCACCTGCGCTCCTGGCTGCCCGTGCCCGGCGGCTACCTCGTCACCCTCACCGGCGAGCCCCGGGTGGAGCGGGTGACGTCGGCGCGTGCCGCGGCGGCCGGCCGGCGCGGGCACCTGCTCCGCTCCGAGGGCGCCCTGCCGGCCGCGGCGCGCGACCTCGCCCAGGACCGCTCCGGCGCGGCGGACGTCACCGCCGTGGCCGGGTTCGACCGGCCGGCCGCGGGGCGGTTCGGCCCCGGCGCCGTCGAGCTGGTCGCCCTTCCCGAGAACGTCGGCCCGCCGGCGCCCGGCCCGCACGTCGCGTGCCCGGCGTGCGGCGTGCAGGTCCCCGCGGGGTTCTGCCCCTACTGCCGGGTCCGCCGGGCCGAGACCGCACACGCAGGAGCTGAGGCATGAACCCCCGTCAGCGCCGCGGCGTCCTCTTCATGCTCCTGGCGGTGCTGGTGGCCGGCGGGGTCTTCCTCGTCGTCCTCCAGTACCTCTCGAGCGTGGCGAGCGCCGTCGGCCCCACCACCACCGTCTACCGCGCGTCCGGGCCGCTGCCGGCCTACGCCACCCTCACCCCGGACGCCCTCGTCGAGGACGAGGTGCCCACCCGGTGGCTCTCCGACTCGGCCCAGGTGCCCCTCGAGGACCTGCTCGAGCGCCGGGTCGGCGTCGCCCTCGCCGAGGGCACCATGGTCACCGCGGACATGCTCGTCCCGCCGTCCGACCTCAGCCCCACCGAGCGCGAGATCGCCATCGAGGTCGACGCCGTCACCGGCATCGCCGGGCGGGTGGAGCCGGGCGACTTCGTCGACATCTACGCCGTCTTCGCCGACGTGCCCGGCCTGCCCCAGCAGGTGCGGGTCCTCGTGCGCAGCGTGCGGGTGGTCACCGTCGCCGGCGAGCGGACCGTCGTCCAGGAGGACGGCGCCGGGCTGGGGGAGGAGCAGGTCATCCCCGTCACGCTCGCGCTGGAGCCCAACGACGCCCTCGCCGTCACCTACGCCGACGCCTTCGCCGCCGAGGTCCGCCTCGTGGGCCTGCCCGCCGGCACCGCCGAGGACCGCACCGGCGAGCAGGACCGCTACGACGCCGGCCAGCTCGGCGGCCAGCCGATCCCGGAAGGGGTGAACTGACATGGCCACCCAGGTGGTGATCGGCTGCGCCGACCAGACCATGGCCGCCGCGATCCGCGCCCAGCTCGGCGAGGCGGCCGACGTCGAGCTGCTCGCCGTCGCCGAGAGCACCAGCGAGCTCGTGCGCACGGTGGTCGAGCGCGACCCCCAGCTCGTCGTCGTCCACGACGCCCTCGGCCCCGAGCCCGTCCACCAGGCGGTGCGCGACCTGTCCCTGCGCCGGCCCGCCTCGGTCGTCCTCATGGTGGTCGACGGCAGCGCCGAGTCCATCTCCGACGCCATGAACGCCGGCGCCCGCGGCGTGCTCACCCACCCGTTCTCCTTCACCGAGGTCCAGCAGCGGGTCATGGGGGCCATCGAGTGGTCCCGCCACCTGCGGCGGATGCTGACCACCGCGGGGGAGGACGCGACGACGGACGGCTCGCGCGGCCGCGTGGTCGCCGTCACCGGCACCAAGGGCGGGGTCGGGACGACGACGATCGCCACCCACCTGGCCTGGGACGTCCGCCGGCAGACCCCGGGCCTCAAGGTCCTGCTCGTCGACCTCGACCTGGAGAAGGGCGACGTCACCAGCCTCATCGAGGCGAAGTACCGCACCTCGGTCGCCGACCTGGCCAAGGTCGCCGACGACCTGTCCGCGCACACGGTCATGGACGCCGTCTTCGAGCACGAGTCCGGGCTGTCGCTGCTGCTGCCGCCGGAGGACATCCGCGACGTCGAGTGGGTCACCCCCGCCGCGGTGCGGCTGATCATGGCCCTGCTGCGCCAGCAGTTCGACCTCGTCGTCGTCGATGCCGGCGCCCACGTCACCCCGGTCCAGGCCGCGGTGGTGGAGCTGGCCGACGAGGTGGTCGCCGTCGTCACCCCGGACCTCATCAGCGTGCGGGCGCTGCGCCGCAACGTCGCCTTCTGGGAGTCCCTGGCCGCCCGGAAGCCGGCGGAGGTGCGGGTCCTGGTCAACAAGCACAGCCGCGCGCAGGAGGTGCAGCCGGAGACGCTGCGCCAGCTCTCGCCCGCGCCCATGCTGCCCGCGGTCCTGCCGGAGATCACCCGGAGCCTGGAGAAGGCGGTGAACTCCCGCGCGCCCGAGCTCGTCGACGACAAGAAGTGGTGGGAGCGGCTGCGCGAGGTCGGCTCCGCCCTCGGCGTGCTCGCCGCGCTCGAGCGGCGCCGCGAGGAGCCGCCGCCTCCGGAGGCCGACGGCGGGGCGCCGTCGACCCGGCGCGGCCGCCGCCGGCAGGGGGCCGGGCTGCGGCGCCGGCGCGACGAGGGCTCGGCGAGCGTCGAGCTGCTCGGGGTGCTGCCCGTCGCGCTGCTCGTCCTCGCCCTGCTCTGGCAGCTCGGCATGGCGGGCCTGACCTACGTGTGGACCGGGCACGCCGCCGCGGCGGCCGCGCGCACCGTGGCCCTGGGCGAGCGCGACGGCGGCGTCATCGAGCGCGCGGCGGTGGCCGAGCTGCCCGCCGGCGTCGCCGACGCGGCCGCCGTCTCCTACGCCCCCGCCTCGGAGAAGGTCACCGTCCGGGTCGACGTGCCCCTCGCCGCCCCGGGCCTGGCGCGACTGCCCTGGGAGGTCGAGGTCAGCCGCAACGTCGTGAAGGAGCCCCGGCTGTGAGCGGCGCCCGCGTCACCGCCGTGCGCCGCCCCGCCGCGGCGCCCCGGCGCCTGCGCGGCGCCGGGTCCGACCGCGGCTCGGCCGCCCTCGAGATGCTCGGCGTCCTCCCGGTCGTCGTGCTCGTGGCCCTGGCCACGCTGCAGGTCCTCGCCGGGGTCTACACCGTGCACGCCGCCAACCAGGCCGTGCGCGACGGCGCCCGTGCCGCGAGCCTGGGCGGGTCGGTGTCCGCGGCCGTCGACCGCTCGCTGCCCGGTACCCTCACGCCCCGCGAGCTCTCCGGCACCGGCGGGGAGGTCCGGCTCGTCCTCGACGTCCCCCGCATGGCGCCGTTCATCCCGGAGCTGCGGGTCACCCGCACGGCGGTCATGCCATGAGGGGCTTCAGCGACTGGGCGGGCGCCGGCGCCGGCGCCGGCGGCCGCACCCGCGCCGACCTCTCCCTGGCCAAGCAGGAGCTCGACGACGGGCTCGTCGAGAGCTTCAAGCGCAAGCTGCTCGACGAGGTCGACCTGTACGAGCTCGGCCGCCTCGAGCTGGCCCAGCGGCGCATCCGCCTCGAGCGGGTCGTCGCGCACCTGGTCTCCACCGAGGGCGTCATCCTCACCACCCGGGAGCGCAACGCCCTCATCCGGCGGGTCGTGGACGAGTCCATCGGCCTGGGCGTCCTCGAGCCGCTGATCGCCGACGAGACCGTCAGCGAGATCATGGTCAACGGCCACGGCACCATCTACGTCGAGCGGTTCGGCCAGCTCGAGCGCACCGCGAACGCGTTCGCCTCCGAGGCGCAGCTGCGCCAGACCATCGACCGGATCGTCTCCACCGTCAACCGCCGCGTGGACGAGTCCAGCCCCATGGTCGACGCCCGCCTGCCCCCCGACGAGCGCATGCCCCGCGGCGCCCGCGTCCACGTCGTCCTCCCGCCCCTGGCGCTGGACGGGCCGACGATGACCATCCGGCTCTTCCCCAAGGCCTACGGCCTGGACGAGCTCCTCGCCCGCCAGAGCCTCGACGTCGCCACCGCGAACCTGCTGGCGGCGTGCGTGCGGGCCCGGCTCAACGTCATCGTCTCGGGCGGGACCGCCTCCGGGAAGACGACGATGCTCAACGCGCTGTCGGCGTTCATCCAGCCCAAGCAGCGCATCATCACCATCGAGGACGCCGCCGAGCTGTCCCTGTCCCAGGAGCACGTGGTGCGCCTGGAGACCCGGCCGGCCAACGTCGAGGGCCACGGCCAGGTCACCATCCGCGACCTGGTGCGCAACGCCCTGCGCATGCGCCCGGACCGCATCATCGTCGGCGAGGTCCGCGGCGGCGAGGCGCTCGACATGCTCCAGGCCATGAACACCGGCCACGAGGGCTCCCTGGCCACCGTGCACGCCAACACCAGCTACGACGCGCTCAACCGCCTCGAGACGCTCGCCTCGATGAGCGACGTCGAGATCCCCTTCCACGCGCTGCGCGACCAGGTCAACAACGCCATCGACGTGGTCCTCCAGCTCACCCGCGGCTCCGACGGCACCCGCCGGGTGACCGAGGTCGGCTACGTCACCTCCCGCAACCGCGAGGACTTCGCCATCGCGCCGGTCATGTACTGGGACCCCGAGCGGGTGGGCGCGGACGGCCGGGAGGGGGCCTTCGTCCAGCTGCCGGTGCCCGAGCAGCTCCTCGACCGCCTCCGGGTGGCCGGCGAGCTCGACGACGACGGCCGCCCCCGTCCCGTCGTGGACGTCGGCGCCCGTCCCGTCGCCGACGTCGCGACCCCGGCGGCCGGCCCGGTCGACGCCGGCCCGCCGCCCCCGCCGCCGCTGGCCCAGCCCGCCGGAGCGCGGCCATGACGACGGTGCTGCTCGTCCTCCTCGGGCTGCTCGCCGCCACGGTGCTCCTGCTGGCGGGCCTGCGCGACCTCGCCCTTGCCTCCAACCGCCGCCGCGCCCTCGCCGAGGCGGTCGCGACCGCCGACGGCCGCGCCGGCCGCACGCTCGTCGCCCGGCTCGACCGCGCGGTGCGCGCCACCCGGCCCGGGCGCTGGCTCGAGCGCCAGCTCATGCTCGCCGGCATGCAGGACCGGCCGGTCGTCGTCGTCGTCGCCGTGGCGCTGGGCGCCGCCGCCGCGGTGGGCTGGGTGCTCGGCGCGGGGCTGGCCCCGATCTTCGGCCTCGGCGGCGTGGGCGCGTTCGTGCTGGGCATCCGCGCCTACATCGGCCGGGCGCGAGAGCGTCGCCGCGAGCAGTTCGTCGCCCAGATGCCCGAGCTCGCCCGGGTGCTGTCGAACGCGACGAACGCCGGGCTCTCCATCGCCACGGCCCTGGAGCGGGCCTCCCGCGAGCTCGCCGCGCCCGCCGGGCCGGAGCTGGCCCGGGTGGCCTCCCGCATGCACTTCGGGGCGAGCCTGCACACCGCCGTCGCCGAGCTGGAGGAGCGGCTGCCCTCCCGGGAGGTCTCCGTCCTCGTCTCCACGCTCGTCGTCAGCGCCCGCAGCGGCGGGTCGCTGGTGTCCTCCCTGCGCGACATCGCCGACACCCTCGACGAGCGCAAGGAGGTGCGCCGGGAGGTGCGCACCACCCTGGCCCAGTCCACCGCGACCGGGTACCTCGTGATCGTCCTGGGCATCGGGCTGCTCTTCCTGCTCAACCTGCTCCAGCCCGGCACGGTCCAGGCCATGACCCGGGAGTTCCTCGGCCAGGCCGCCCTCGTCGTCGGCGGAGCGCTGTTCGTGGGCGGGTTCGTCGCGATCCGCCGCATGACGAGGTTCGACGGATGAGCGCCGCCCTCGCCCTCGCCCTCGCCGGCGCCGGCGCGGGAGCCGCGGTGCTGTTCCTCGTCGGCTACCGCCTGCTGCGCACCGACCCCGCCAGCCACCTCGACGCCGAGGACCTCGTGCTCCTGCGCCGCGAGCAGCGCCGACGGGCCGAGGGCGTCTCCCCGCTGCGGCGCCTGGCGGCCGCCCTGGCCCCGCGGCTGCGGCGCCTGCTCACCCGCCGCCAGGTCGAGGCGCTGAGCACGCGGATCGAGGAGGCGGGCCGCCCCGGCGGGCTCACCGTCGACGGGTTCCTCGAGCGGACCGCCCTGTGGGTCATCCTCGTCACCCCCCTCGCGCTGCTGCTCCTGGCGATGGGCAACGTGCCCATCGCGCTGCTGTCGCTGACCGTCCCGGTCCTCATGCCGCTGGGGAGCCTGGCCGGGGCCCAGCGCCGCCGCCGTGAGCGCATCGACCGGGACCTGCCCGACTTCCTCGACATCCTCGCCGTCACCGTCAGCGCCGGGGTGAACTTCCGCGCCGCGCTCGTGCGCGTCGCCGAGCGGTTCAAGGGCCCCCTGGCCGACGAGGTCAACCTCACCATCTCCCAGATCGCCAACGGCCTGCCGCTGCGCGACGCGTTCCAGGCCATGCGCGGGCGCAGCGGCTCGGAGAGCGTGGGCCAGTTCGTCTCCGCCCTGCTGCAGTCCCAGGAGCTCGGCGCCCCGCTGGCGGAGTCCCTCAACCAGATCGCCGCGGACATGCGCCGCGACAGCGCCCAGCGCCAGCGCCGCAAGGCCGCCCAGACCGCGCCCCGGGTGAGCCTGGTGACCTCCGTCGTCCTCCTGCCCGGCGCCCTGATCTTCATCATCGTCGGCTTCATCGTGGGCTCCGACGTCGACTTCGGCGCCTTCCTGGGCGGGTGAGACCGGTGAGCACCAGCGCGCCGCTGCACCGCCACGCCGGGACGATGGTGCGCGCCGCCCTGCTGGCCCGCCTGGCCAGCCTGGGCGCCGCGCTGGTGTGGCTGGTCGTCGACGGCGCCGGCCCGGCCGCGCTGGTCGCCGTGGTCGTGCTCAGCCTGGAGACCTTCGCGGCCCTGGCCGTCCCCGGGGTGCGTGACCTCGTCGCCCGGCACCCGCTCGCCGTCGTCGCCGACTCGGTCATGGTCTTCGTGGTGCTGGCGATGGTGGGGACCACCTCGCCGGTGGTGCTCGCGACGCTGTCGACCGCCCTGATGTACGGCGTCCTGTTCGAGCGGCGCCTCGCCGCGCTCCTCGGGGTCATGCTGGTCGCGCTCTACGTGCTGGCCTCCGAGGCGACCCTGGACCCGGAGCCGTCCTTCATGGGGGTGCTCGGCATCCCCACCCTGTTCCTGTCCATGCTCGCGCTCGGCGTGGCCGCCCGCGGGTCCTACGCCCGGCAGGCCCGGCTGGCCGCGGCGGCCGCGGCCGAGAGCACGGCCCGCGCGGCCGCCGAGGAGCGGGCCCGGCTGGCCCGCGAGCTGCACGACTCCCTGGGCAAGTCCCTCCACGGGATCTCCCTGCTCGCCGACGGGCTGCCGCAGTGGATCGACAAGGACGTCGACAGGGCCCGGCAGTACGCCGCCGCCCTGGCCGACGGCGCCCGGCAGGCCGCAGCCGAGACCCGCCAGATCGTGACGATGGCCCGCATGGACCAGCCCGACCGGCCCCTGGCCGAGGTGCTGCACGAGATGTGCGCCCGCTGGGAGGCCGCCCAGGAGGTGCCCTGCACGTTCACCCACCGCTGCGTCGTCGACCTGAGCACCGACGCGCGGTACGAGGTGGTCGCCATCGTGGGGGAGGCGCTGGAGAACGTGGCGCGGCACGCGGCGGCGTCGCGGGTGCAGGTGGAGCTGGCGCGCCGGGACGACGGGGCCATCGAGGTGCTCGTGGCCGACGACGGCCGGGGGTTCTGCCCACGGCCCGACGGGACGAGCCCGCGCGGGCACTACGGCCTGACCGGCATGCAGGAGCGGGCGCGCCTGGTCGGCGCCGAGCTGACGATCGTCGCCGCGCCCGGCGAGGGCACACGGGTGCGGGTGGTCTGCCGAGAGGAAGGGCACGATGACTGAGCTGAGCGAGCTGGTCCCGCCGGAGACCGACCCGGCGGCGCTGTGGCGCGCCCAGGTGGGCGTGGCGATCGTCGACGACAACGCGGTGATCCGCATGGGGCTCCGGGCGCTGGTCGAGGCCTCCGACGCGCTGCGCTTCGTCGGCGAGGCCGGCGACGGGGAGGCCGCGGTGGACCTGGTGCGGGCGACCCTGCCGGACGTGGTGCTCCTCGACGTGCGCATGCCACGCCGCGACGGGGTCGCCGTCGCCCGTGAGGTGGCGCAGTGGACCAAGGTGCTCATGCTCACCTACTCCGACGCCCCCGAGGTGGTCGAGGCCGCCGTCGAGGCGGGCGCCGGCGGCTACCTCGTGCACGGCCAGTTCGACAGCGGGGAGCTCGAGGCGAGCATCCTCGCCGTCGCCCGCGGCGCGTTCCTGCTCTCCCCGCCGGCCGCGCAGGCGCTGCGCACCGCCCGGGCCCGGGAGCGGGAGCCGGCCGCGCCGCGGCGGCCCGAGAACTGCCTGAGCGAGCGGCAGCGGGAGGTCATGGAGGCCATCGCGCAGGGCAAGACGAACGGGGAGATCGCCCGGGAGCTGTTCCTGTCGGAGAAGACGGTCAAGAACCACGTCAACCGCATCTTCGCGAGCCTGGGGGTGCGCACGCGGGCGGAGGCGATCGCGTGGTGGCTGTCCGGGGCGTGACGCGGCGCGGCGGGCTTGGGCCCCGCGGCCGGACGGGCCTGGGTCCGGCACCGCGGCGGCCGGGCGGGGTTGGGCCCGGCGTTGGGCCCGTGGGCCCCACGGTTCCGCCGCCGCGCTTCCTAGCGTGAGGGCTGTCGGGGCGAGCCGTCCGGCTCGACCACCCAGGCAGCAGATGAAGGAGCAGACATGTCCACCCGACTCTACGTGCGGGCCAAGGTCCGCCTGCAGGAGCTGCTCGACCGCCGCGAGGCCGGTCAGGGCACCCTCGAGTACCTCGGCGTCGTCGTCATCGTCGCGATTCTCGTCGTCGCGGCGGTCACCGCGTTCAACAGCTTCAACCTCGGCGAGAAGATCACGACCCAGCTCGACAAGATCGGCAACGCCGGCTGACACCCTCGGCGGCCGCGGCCGCCGCGCCATGGACGCGAGGAGGCGCCGCAGGGGGGGGGCGCCGCCTTCGGTGCGCACCGCGCGGCGGGCAGGACCGGGCCACGCCCGGCAGGAGGGAAGCACAGTGCTCGACGTCGTCCGGCGCCGCCTCGGCGGCCGGGTCGCCGACCGCGGTGCCGCGACGGCGGGCCTGATCCTGCTGGGCGCGTTCGGCGCGCTGGCGCTCGTCTTCCTCGCCGTTCTGCCCCTGCTCAGCGGCACCGAGCAGAGCGCGCGGGCGCAGACGGCCGCCGACGCCGCCGCCCTGGGCGGCGCCGAGCACCTGCGTGACCACCTCCTGCGGGGCGTGGTCTCGCTCCGACCGGGCGACAGCCTGCTCGACCTCCTGCCGGGCACCACCGGCGACGCGACGGCGGCCGCGACCATGGCCGGCCGCAACGGCGCCACCCTCCGCGAGTACGACCGGTCCGGCCGCCGGGTGGAGGTCCGGGTGCGCCTGAACGAGCCGGGCGCCGCCGGCACCAGCCCCGTCGAGGCCCGGGCGGTCGCCCAGCTCGGGCGGAACGGGCTCAACCTGGGCGCGTGCCGGCTCGCCGAGGAGGACCCGGAGCCGACTCCGACGCCCTCGCCGACCCCTGAGGGCGAGGAGCCGACGCCGGAGCCGGCGCCCACGCTCTTCACGTTCACCTGCGCCGGCGTCCTGAGCTGGCAGGGCGAGGACCTCACGGACCTCGCCGGTGCCCTCCGCGACGCGCTCCGCGAACCCCTCCGGCCCCGCCTCGTCGCGTGAGCGGCCCGGGCACGCCCGCCCCGCACCGGCTTTAATCGGACTTGTCCGGACAGAACCACTCGAAGGGATCGTCCATGGAGATCGGGCCCCACCGCCGCCGCGCCGTGCGCGCGGCGGGTCTTGGCGTCGGCCTCGCCGTGCTGGCCGCCGGCCTGCCCGCGACCGCGCAGACCTCGGCGCCGGCCGACGAGCTCGGCTCCCCGGAGATCCCGGTGCGGGCGACGTTCAGCTACCCGTCGTTCTTCCTCGCCGCGAACCCCGAGGTGACCGGCGCCGTGCACGGCGTCAGGCGCGTCGACGGCGGGACGGCCGTCTACTTCTCGGTCGGGGTGGCCGAGGGACAGGCCGAGCACTTCGCCGGCACGACCGCGTTCGAGCCGGCCCCCTCGCCCTACCGGCTCAACGACGTCGCCAACCTCGCCCTCGTCGACACGAGCACCCTGACGGCCTACCGGCCGCTGCACGGCGACGTCGCCCTCACCTCGAGCACCATCGGCATGGAGGGCGAGCCCGGTCAGCTCGTCACGTTCTTCGCGGTGTTCCCCGAGCTGCCGGCGGCCACCACCTCCGTCGACCTGCAGTTCGAGTGGGGCGTCACCGCCTCCAGCGTGCCGGTCGAGGACGGGCCGCTGGAGCCGGCGGTCGACGAGTCGTTCACGATCCTCGGGGAGGGATGGCCGAAGCTGCCCTCGGCCGACCAGATCGCTGCCGCCGACCCCGCCGCCGTCACCTTCGACCTGGTGGCCCGCAGCGAGGACCAGGCCGGGACGGCCGCCGTGGCGGAGAGCCCCGACCAGGTCGAGGTGACCTTCGACGCCGACGTCCTCTTCGCCGTCGACTCCGCGGAGGTCTCGGCCGAGGCACGGGCCCGCGTGGAGGAGATCGCCCGCGACATCGCCGACCGCGGCGTGGGCGAGGTCGCCGTGACCGGGCACACCGACTCCGTGCGGGGCGCGGTGGACAACCAGGCCCTCTCGGAGCAGCGGGCCCAGGCCGTCGCCGACCTGCTCGCCCCGGTCGTCCAGGACGCCGGCGTCACCCTCGCGGTCGCCGGCCGGGGGCCGTCCGAGCCCGTGGCCGACAACTCCACCGAGGAGGGCCGCGCGGCCAACCGCCGGGTCACGGTGGTCTACCAGGTGAGCGAGGAGCGATGAGGATGCGACGGGTCGTCACGGGTGTGGCCGCGGTGCTGCTGCTGGCAGGCTGCAGCGAGTCCGCCGACGCGGACGGCGGCGCCGGCACGGCGCGCCCGACGGCCGGCCAGACACCCGAGCGCACGGCCGAGGAGGTCACCGAGGCGATCTTCGGCGCCGCCGGCGCCGCGGAGCCGATCGCGGAGGCCGAGGGCGAGATCCTCGACAACGGCTCGGGCCGTACACCCGCCCGCATCACGGTCGAGGCCGTCACCGCCGGCCCGGAGAGCACGCTCCTGCGCTTCACCCTCTACGCCACCAGCGGGGAGGAGTCGGTGTCGCTGCAGGCCTTCAACGCCCTCACCCCGCTCACGGCGGACATCCGGGACGTGAAGATCGGCGACCCGGCGTCCGGCACGACCTACGCGCCCTACCTCGGGTACGAGACCGCCGAGGAGAAGGACGAGGCCTCCTTCTGCCTGTGCTCGACGCACCCGAAGACCATCGACACCGACGGGGTGCACCTGTACGCGACGTACCCGGCGCTCGACCCCTCGGCGGAGACCGCGACGGTGTACGTGCCGGGCTTCCCGGAGCTCGAGGACGTCCCGGTCACCCGGACCGGGGAGCAGGGCGGGAAGTGACGCCCGGCGCACGGACGCCCGGCGCCGGGAGCTCGTCCGCCGCCTATCCTTGCCCGGTGAGCACCTCAGACCAGACCCGGCCCACGACCACCGAGCCCGAGGCGCCCGCCGGCACCGAGCGTCCCGTGCTCGTCGTCGACTACGGCGCCCAGTACGCCCAGCTGATCGCCCGGCGCGTGCGCGAGGCGCGCGTGTACTCCGAGATCGTCCCGCACACGATGAGCGTGGACGACATGCTCGCCAAGGACCCCGCGGCGATCATCCTCTCCGGCGGCCCGGCGTCGGTGTACGCCGACGACGCCCCGGGCACCGACCCCGCGCTGTTCGAGGCCGGGGTGCCGGTGCTCGGCATCTGCTACGGCTTCCAGTCCATGGCGCGCGCGCTCGGAGGGCGGGTGGCCCAGACGGGCTCGCGCGAGTACGGCTCCACCGTGGTCCAGCTGCAGCAGGCCGGCGAGCTCCTCGCCGGCTCGCCCACCCAGCAGACGGTGTGGATGTCCCACGGCGACGCCGTCCAGGCCGCCCCCGAGGGCTTCCAGGTGCTGGCCACCTCCGAGGGGTCCCCGGTCGCGGCCTTCGAGGACCCCGACCGGCGCCTCTACGGCATGCAGTGGCACCCCGAGGTCAAGCACTCGGTGCTCGGCCAGGAGGCCCTCGAGCGCTTCCTCTACGACGGCGCCCGGCTGGAGCCCACCTGGACGCCCGGCAACGTCATCGCCGAGCAGGTCGAGGCCATCCGCGCCCAGGTCGGCAAGGACCGGGTGATCTGCGGGCTGTCCGGCGGCGTGGACTCCTCGGTGGCCGCCGCGCTCGTCCACCGGGCCGTGGGGGACCAGCTCACCTGCGTCTTCGTCGACCACGGGCTGCTGCGCGCCGGCGAGGCCGAGCAGGTCGAGAAGGACTTCGTCGCCGCCACCGGCGTCAACCTCAAGGTGGTCGACGCCTCGCAGACCTTCCTCGAGGCCCTCGAGGGCGTCACCGACCCCGAGACCAAGCGCAAGATCATCGGCCGGGAGTTCATCCGCGCCTTCGAGCACGCCGCCCGCGAGATCGTCGCCGAGGCCGGCGACAGCGACGGCGACGTGAAGTACCTCGTCCAGGGCACCCTCTACCCCGACGTCGTCGAGTCCGGCGGCGGCGAGGGCGCGGCGAACATCAAGTCCCACCACAACGTCGGCGGGCTGCCCGAGGACCTGCAGTTCGAGCTGGTCGAGCCGCTGCGCACGCTGTTCAAGGACGAGGTCCGCGCCGTCGGCCTCGAGCTCGGCGTGCCCGAGCAGATCGTCTGGCGCCAGCCCTTCCCCGGCCCCGGCCTGGGCATCCGCATCATCGGCGAGGTCACCGCCGAGCGGCTGGAGATCCTGCGGGCGGCCGACGCCATCGCCCGCGAGGAGCTGAGCAAGGCCGGGCTGGACCGCGACATCTGGCAGTGCCCGGTGGTCCTGCTCGCCGACGTCCGCTCCGTCGGGGTCCAGGGCGACGGGCGCACCTACGGCCACCCCGTGGTGCTGCGCCCGGTCTCCTCCGAGGACGCCATGACGGCCGACTGGTCCCGGGTGCCCTACGACGTGCTGGCCACCATCTCCACGCGGATCACCAACTCCGTCCCGGAGGTCAACCGGGTGGTCCTCGACGTCACGTCCAAGCCCCCCGCCACCATCGAGTGGGAGTGAGCCCCCTCCGCGTCGCCCACGTCTCCGACTGCTACCCGCCGCGGGTCGGCGGGATCGAGACCCAGGTCCACGACCTCGCGGTGCGGCAGGCCCGCGCCGGCCACGACGTCCACGTGCTCACCGCCACGGGGGCGGCGGCGGCCGGCGTCGGCCACCCGGGCGTCGGCGGCCGCGGCGCACCCGGCGGGCCGGGCACGCCCACGGTGCACCGGCTGGCCACGCCGCTGACCCTCGGGGTGCCCGTGCACCCGCTGGAGGGGCCGCTGTTGCGCCGGGCCCTGCGCGCGCTGCGGCCCGACGTCGTGCACGTGCACGCCGGGGTGGTCTCCCCGTTCGCCTTCGCCGGCGCCCGGGCGGCCCGCCGCCTCGGCGTGCCGCTGGCGATCACGTGGCACTGCATGCTCGACGGCGTCGTGCCGCTGTACCGGGCCGGCGCCGCGCTGAGCGGGTGGCGCCGCGCCGCCGTCGCCCTCTCCGCGGTCTCGGCCGTGGCGGGGGAGCGGGTGGCGCGCGTGCTCGCCGTCGACCCGGCCGACGTCCTCGTCGTGCCCAACGGGCTGGACGTCGCCGCCTGGGCCGACCCCTCGCCCCCCGGCGCGCCGCTGCCGCCCGCGGGCCCGCTGCGGGTGGTCGCCACGCAGCGGCTGGCCCCGCGCAAGCGCCCGGTGCCGCTGGTGCGGCTCGTCGCCGAGGCGCACCAGCGGCTGGGGCGCGACGACGCCGGCCGCCCCCGTCTCCACCTGACCCTCATCGGCTCCGGGCCCGCCGAGCAGGCCGTGCGGGCCGAGGTCGCCCGCCGCGGCCTCGGCGACGTCGTCGACGTCGTCGGCCGCGTGCCGCGGGAGGAGCTGGCGGGCCGGTACCGGGGCGAGCACGTGTTCCTCGCCCCGGCGCGCCTGGAGGCCTTCGGCATCGCGGCCCTCGAGGCGCGCGCCGCCGGCCTCGCCGTCGTCGCCGGGCGCGGCACCGGGGTCAGCGAGTTCGTCCGCGACGGCGTGGACGGGCTGCTCACCCCCGACCGGGCCGACGGGCTCGACGACGGCGACGCCGACGCCGCGCTCGCCGCCGCGCTGGTGCGGCTGGCCCGCGAGGACGGCCTCCTCGCCGGGCTGCTCGACCACAACCGGCGCGTCGCCCCCGCCGCGGACTGGGCCGACGTCCTCGGCGCCGCGGACGCCCTCTACGCCCGCGCCCGCGCCCGGCGCTGACCTCAGGCCCGGGCCCAGGTGGGCCCTCCCTTGGGCCCACGGGCCCCACGACCCGTCCGTAATCGCCCCTAGCGTCGTGCCAGACCATCTGGCCGACGTGGGGGAGAAGCATGAGGGCGCTGCTGCGGGAGCGCGAGCGGGGTGCTGCGACGCTGGAGCACCTCGGCACCGTGGTCATCGTCGTGCTCCTGTTCGGCGGGGCCGTCCTCGGGTTCGCCACCTACGGACCGCGGCTGCAGCAGCAGCTGTGCGTGCTGGCGAGCGCGGTCGGGGTGGCCGGTCCCTGCGAGGGGACGCCGGTGGCCCAGCCGGAGGAGAGCGGGCCCACGGACGCGGACTTCCTGCCCGCCGTGTGCACGATCCGGGAGTCGACCACCCAGACCAACGCCAAGATCACCATCGCCTTCCTCGAGATCGGCCAGGACGCCGGGTTCATCGTCCAGGAGAACGCCGACGGCACCGTCCAGGTGACGGTGACGGACGGCGCGAGCCTGGGGGCCTCCGGCGGCTTCGGGGCCAGCCTGGGCGGGAAGGACTCCGGGATCGGCGGGGACGTGTCCTTCGGCGCGGGGCTGAGCTTCAAGAACGGCTCGCAGTGGAACTTCGCCAGCATGGACGACTGGACGGCCATGGAGAAGGACCTCAAGGCCTACCTGATCCAGCAGAAGCAGCTGCAGGGGGAGGGCGCGGTCGGGATGCACCTGTACCTCCTGCTCACCGACGGCTACCTCGACAAGCCCCAGGAGCCCGAGCAGACCTCCTGGACCCAGGCCATCGAGATCTCCGGGAACGGGAAGATCGGCCTGCGCGACACGATCCCGGGCAAGGACGGCGCCGAGCCGCAGGACATCGACCCCAACCTGGGGGTGTACGTGGACGGCAAGCTCGCCGACGAGTACGTCGTCACGGAGAACCACAAGACCGGCGAGACGTCGCGGACGTACTCCTTCACCGCCTCGGGGGAGGCCGGCGGGAACCTCGTCGTCGGGAACGCCTCCGCCTGGGGCGAGCAGAAGGGCGCGTACAAGATCACCGAGAACAAGGACGGCGAGGTCATCTCCATCGAGTTCATGGCCGAGCGCGCCGGCGGCAGCAAGGCCGGCCTCGGCGTCCAGCCCGTCACCGACCAGGGCGGCAGCGCGGGGATGACCGACGCCGCGAACACCCGCACGGTGGTCACGACGACGATCGAGGTCACCGACGCCAACCGCCACATCGTCGAGGACTGGGTCACGGCGGCCGACTCGAACGCCTCCTTCGGGCTGCCGGTGCCCGTGCCCGCCAACTCCCAGCGGCCCGACAGCCCCGTCGCGGACGACGCGTTCGCCAACCTCCTCTACCAGGAGGGTCGGACCAGCGAGCGGGTCTACGACAACGTCGAGGAGGGCTGGTCCTTCGGGGCCGAGTTCGCCCTGGGCATCAAGCTCGGCGCCAGCTTCGGCAGCGAGGAGAAGACAGCGACCATCCAGGACGCCAGCTTCCTCGGCGCCCCCGGGCAGGACGGCGTGCGCCCGATGGTCCCCGAGTCCGCCTGCACCGTTGACTGAGGAGCACCCGATGACGCTGCGGAACTACGTGCGGCCCTGGATCGCCGCGGCCCTGACCTGGGCAGTCGTCGTGCTGCTGAGCAAGCTGCTCTACGGCGCCCTGCTCGGCGCCGGGGACGTGCGACCGGTCGTGCTCATGGGCCTGGCGACGGTCGTGGCGCTCCCGGTGCTCAGCGCCGCCGTCGCCGTGCTGCTGCTCCCGGTGCCGACCACGCGCCGCCCGGCGGCCTGGCTGCTCGCCGGGGTGCCGGTGACGGTGGCGGCGCTCGCGGTCTCCGGGCTGGCCGTGGACGCGCCCACGGGGCCCGGCGTGGGGGCGCTGGCGGCTGTGGTGGCCCTCGCAGCGGGAGCGTCGCTCGGCGTGGGATGGTTGCGGGCGCGGCGCGCGGGCACGGCCCGGCGGTCCGCGCGGGTGGCCCGCACCGGCTACGAGGCACGATGACTGAGGAGAAGCGGCGGATGGCAGGCAAGGTGGCACGGGCGGTGGCCGCGGCGGTGGGAGCCGGGGCGCTGCTCGCCGGGTGCGCGTCGGGGACGCCGGACGGGTTCACCCGGCTCGAGCAGGGCTGGCTCGCGGTGGACGTGCCCGAGACCCTCGTCGAGGTGCCCGAGGCCGAGTCCGGCGCGTACGACGTCGTGCTGCAGGACGCGGTGGAGGACCCGAAGGTCCAGCTGGCCGCGGCCACGGAGTACGGGACCAACCCCGCCCGCGGCACCCTGAGCGCGGTGCGGGCCGAGCAGCCCTTCGGGCCCGTCGACGACGGCGACAAGTTCTCCGAGGTCGAGGGCCGCGGCGGGCAGCAGCTGTGGCGCTGGGACTTCACCTACGACGACGGCGGCTACCACGGCGTGACCTGGGTGGCGCACGACCCCGACGCCGAGCGCACCGTCGTCGTCGCGCTCAGCGCCGTCGAGCTGGACGACGCGACGGTGCAGGCCGTCGAGGACAGCATCGAGGTGCGCCCGCAGGACTCCTGACGGACGAACCTCTGACGGCGGATTGCCGGGACCAAGGTCGCGCCCAGGACCTTGGGCCCCGGGACCAACGTCGCGAAACGCGTGGACATGGCGGATCTACGTTGATGGTGTGCAAATCGGACGGGCACAACGGGTGCCGGGTCCGAGGCCGGAGGAGCCGGGCTCGCGGTGAGCCCGCCGCAGCGTCCTGAAAGGACCCGCCATGAACACCAAGCCCGCCAAGGTCACCGGGATCGTCGCCATCGTCGCCGGGATCGTCTTCATCCTCGCCGGCGGGGTGACGTGGGGGTTGATCACCTCCAACCTCGTCGAGCAGAAGATCGTGGTCGCGGAGGACTCGACGATGCTGCCCGGGGACGAGGTCAACGGCCCGTTCTCGGCGTTCGCCGAGGCGCAGATCATCAACGAGCACGCGATGCACGCCACCGAGGGCAAGACGTACGCCGAGCTGGGCGCGGAGGTCAAGGCCGCCGAGGCGGCCGGGGACACCGCGAAGGCGGAGGCGCTGCAGGGGCAGCGGACCACGGTGATGAACGCCTCGTTCCTGCGGGCCTCGCTGTTCACCTCGGTGATCGCCTACGGTGTGGCCGCCCTGGTCATGGGGCTGGGCGTGATCCTGACCCTGGTCGGCTGGGCCTTCACCACCCTCGCCGCCCCGTCCGGCGCCGTGGCCGCCACCAAGGCGGGGCGGCGCGAGGCGGCGCTGGTCTGACCTGACGCACCACACCGAGGACCCCGCGGGCACGCGCCCGCGGGGTCCTCGCGTCGCGTGGCGGGGCGGAGCGGTCCGCCGCGGGCGGGTCACTGCCCTGTCCTGCCGTGCGCGGACGCGGCCGCTCCGGTGTACTGCCTCCTGCAGGGAGCCGTGCCCGGCGCCGACCGGGGCGCCGGGCACGGTGACCGCGGAGGGGAATCCCGGTGGCGGGCACGCGGCAGGCCCCGTGGATCGAGCCACGGGGCCTGCCGAGGGGTGAGGGCGCTCAGTCGTGCGTCACGTCCGGGAGCCGGGAGCCCGGTCGCGTCCACGCCGCAGCAGCGGCGTCAGGAGCAACGTCACCGCCGCCAGCAGCAGCAGGGCGATGAGCGTGAGCTGCAGGTCGATCCGGTAGCCCAGGGCGACGACGACGGCCGCCGCGCCGCACACGGCCAGCACCAGGCCCAGGATGAGCGTCCCCGAGCGGGGACCGCGGGGTCGCTCGACCGGGGCGCTGTGCGCCGACCAGACCGGCGGCGCGGCCGTGTCGGGCCGCGTCGCGGCCCAGTGCGGCGGGGCGTCTGCCGACGGTGCGGACATGCGCGGCCCGTCCTCGGTGCGCGGCAGCGGGCGCGTGGCGTCCGCGGGCGGCCGCGGGCGCGTGGCGTCCGCGGGCGGCCGCGGGCTCGTCGGGAGCTCGGTGGTGGCGTCCGCCGCCGCCGGCTGGCTGGCGAGGCGCTCGGTGGGCTCGCCGGCGGGCTGCCGGCCGGCGACGTCGTCGGGCCCGGGGGTGATGCGCTCGGTGGGCTCGCCGCCGGGCTCGGGGCGGGTGCCCTCGTCGGGGCCGGGGCGGGTGCCCTCGTCGGACCCGGTGGTGTCGTGGGTGCTCATCGCTGCTCCTCCTCGTTCTGCACGGTGGTACCGCCGGGGCCGACCAGCGCGGTGGCCGCGGTGGTGGCGGTGCCGCTCGGCTCTTCCGTGCTCGCGCCGCTCGGCGCCTGGCTCGGCTGTTCGGTCGTGGCTGCGGGGACGTCCTCGATGACGTAGACGCGGCCCGCGCCCGCGTCGACCTTGACGACGATGTCCGGGCTGCCGGTCAGCGCCTCGGGCGAGGACAGGGCGGTGTCGAGGCCGAGGCCGTTGGCCCAGGTCTTGTGGACCCGGCTGCCGTTGTCCTCGGTGAAGACGGACCCGGTGGTGTCGGAGGACCAGCCCGGCCCGGTGCGCGACTCGACGCTGCCGGCCCCGACCTGGGCCTCGACGCGGACGGCGGAGCCGGCGGGCACGCGGATGGTGATGTCGCCGGCGCCGACGTCGACCGGGACGGTCAGGTCGCTGCCGGCGGGCAGCTGGCGCAGGTCGAGCTCGAAGTCGCCGGCCGCGAGGTCGTATCCGCCGGAGGCCTCCTCCACGGTGTGGGGAGTGACGGACATCGTCCCCACCCGTGCACCGGGACCGAAGTGGAGGTTGACCGGCAGCGCCGTGGTGGCGGCCGTGGCGGGCACGACGAGCAGGGCCAGCAAGATCCCGAGGACGGACAGCGCCCCGCCGCGGCGCCCGCGGGCACCGGAGATGAGCACGCCGAGGCCGAGCAGGCCGAGCACCGCGCCGCCGATGAGCAGCGGCAGCTGCCAGCCGATGGCGTTGACGCGGTCTAGGAGCAGCAGGGCCGCGACCGCGATGAGGCACAGCGCGAGGACGACGGCGACCACCGCCTGGCCCGGGCCCGGGGTCACCGGGCGCGGGGGGACCGGCGCCTGGGCGGCCGGGTAGGGTCCGCCCGGTCCGAGGGGCCCCGGCCCGCCGGATACGGGCCCGCGCGGCCCGCCGGGGGCGGCGGGCGCGGCGGCGCCGGACCACACCGGGCCACCCGTGCTGCGCCAGTCGTCGGGCTGCTTGCCCGGGCGGGGCGTGGCCGGCGGGGGAGTCGTCGACCGGGCCGCGGCGGGCACGGGAGCGGCGTCCGGGGCGGCCGCGGAGAAGGTCGGCCCGGATCCCTCGGGCGGCGTGCCGACCCAGCCCCGCTGGGGGGACGTGCCCGCCCACCCCGGCTGGGACGCGTTCCCCGGGCGGCCGGGGCCGGCGTTCGGCGGCCCGGCGAAGCCGGACGGGCCGGACCAGTCCGGCGTGGGGCGCGGCGGCCGGTGGCTGCCGCGCCGAGCGAGCGCCACGATGACGACGATCACGAGCGCGACGGTGGCGAGGGAGACCAGGGACCAGAAGAACCCGTCGCCCCACCACCACCAGTCGCCCCACCAGGTGCCGGGCCGGGACAGGCCGACGACGACGAAGGCGGCCGCCCCCGCGAGGGCGGCGTCGACGTTGCCGTGCAGCGCCTCCTGCAGGTGGATGCGCCCGTCCGACTCCTCGGGCAGGAGCGCCCAGCCGAGGCCGTACAGCAGCAGGCCCAGCCCGCCGAAGAGCGTCATGACCACGAGGACCCCGCGCACCAGCAGGGGGTCGACGTCGAGGCGCCGGGCGATGCCGGCGGCGACGCCGCCGATCCACCGGTCCTCGCCGCGCCAGATCCCGGTGCGGCGGAGGGACTCGAAGAAGCTCGCGGTGCTGGACGACGGGAAGCGGGGCGGCGGGCCGGACGGCACCGGGCCACCGGACGGGCCGGGGCCCGGGGGGACGGGGCCGCCGCCGAAGGACCCGGCGCCCGGGGGGACGGGGCCGCCCGCGGAGGGACCGGTGCCCGACGGGCCGGCGCCCTGCGGACCGGCCGCGCCGTCGCGGCGCTCGCCGCCGGAAGGCATGTCAGTGGTGTTCATGCTCCCAGCCAACCGCCCGGCGGGGTGCCCGGACCATCGGGGACCCCCCTGGGCCGACCCTGATCTTCATCCGGCACGACCCCGGAACAGGGCTCGGGACCTGGGGTGACGGCCCCGCGACGTGTGACGATGGGCCCGTGACCGCCTCCGCCGCCCCGCGCGCCCGCCTGCCGCTGCGCCGCCCGACCTCCGGGCGCGTGCTCGGCGGCGTGGCCGCCGGCGTCGCGGCGCACCTGGGCTGGCCGGTGGGCGCGGTGCGCTGGGCCTTCGTGCTCACCTCCCTCGTCGCCGGCGCCGGCGTCGCCATGTACCTGTGGCTGTGGGCCACCGTCCCGGCCGGTGACCCGCACGACGCCGCCCCGGCCGGCCGCACCCGTCTGGCGCCCCGGCTGCGGGTCGGCCAGCTCACGCCCGGCGCCCGGGACGTCACCCTCGCCGTCGTGCTGCTGGGCACCGCGGCGCTGCTGCTCCTGTGGCGCACCGACCGCGCCCAGCCGGCCACCTGGCTCGTCCCCCTCCTCATCGTCGCCGCCGGCGCCGCCCTCGCCTGGGGGCAGCTGGCCGAGGTGTCCCGCACCGGCGTCAGCGCCCGCCGCCGCGGCGCCGTGGTCCTGCGGGTCGTGGCCGGCGTCGGCCTGGCGGTGCTCGGGGCGCTGCTGCTGGTCGGCCGCGGGGAGAGCCTGGTGGTCCTGCTGCGCGGCGCCGCGGCGGGGCTGGCGATCGTCGCCGGGGTCGCCGTCGTCCTCGCCCCGCTGCTGCTGCGCCTGGTGCGCGAGCTCGGCGCCGAGCGCGAGGCCCGGGCGCGGGAGGCCGAGCGCGCCGACATCGCCGCCCACCTGCACGACTCGGTCCTGCAGACCCTCTCGATGATCCGCTCCCGGGCGGCGGGCAACGAGGACGTCGCCCGGCTGGCCCGTGCCCAGGAGCGCGAGCTGCGCGAGTGGCTCTACACCGACCGACCCGCCCCAGGCACCTCCACCGCCGACGACGTGCGCCGGGTGGCCGCCGAGGTCGAGGACCGCCACGGCGTCCCGATCGAGGTCGTCACGGCCGGCGACGCGGTCCCGGACGCCGGGACCCCGGCGATCACCGCCGCCACCCGCGAGGCGCTGGCCAACGCCGTCGTGCACGGGCGCCCGCCGGTCAGCCTGTACGTCGAGGTGGACCCCGAGCGGGTGGAGGTGTTCGTCCGTGATCGCGGCGACGGGTTCGAGCTCGACGCCGTGCCGGACGACCGGCACGGCGTGCGCGAGTCCATCATCGGGCGGATGCGCCGCCACGGCGGCGACGCCGAGATCCGCACCCGGGCCACCGGCACCGAGGTGCACCTCACCATGCCACGAAAGGGGCAACCATGAGCGAGACCACCGCGGGGGCGGCACCGATCCGCGTGCTCATCGTCGACGACCACGCCCTCGTGCGCGCCGGGGTGCGCGCCGAGCTGGCCGGGCACGCGCCGGACCTCGACGTCGTGGGCGAGGCCGACGACGTCGAGGGCGCGATCGCGGCGGTGCACGCCCTCCTGCCCGACGTCGTCCTCCTCGACGTCCACCTGCCCGGCGGCCGCGGCGGCGGCGGCGCGGAGGTGGTCGCCGGCTGCGGCGACGTGCTGGGCCAGACCCGCTTCCTCGCCCTGTCGGTCTCCGACGCCAGCGAGGACGTCGTCGCCGTCATCCGCGCCGGCGCCCGCGGCTACGTCACCAAGGCCATCAGCGCCGACGAGCTCGCCGACGCGGTGCGCCGGGTGGCCGCCGGTGACGCCGCCTTCTCCCCGCGCCTGGCCGGGTTCGTCCTCGACGCCTTCGGCACCGGGGTCGCGGACATCGCGGTGCACGACGACGAGCTCGACCGGCTCACCGCCCGCGAGCAGGAGGTCATGCGGCTCATCGCCCGCGGCTACGCGTACAAGGAGGTGGCCGCCGAGCTGTTCATCTCCATCAAGACGGTCGAGACCCACGTCTCGGCCGTGCTGCGCAAGCTCCAGCTCTCCTCGCGCCACGAGCTCACCCGGTGGGCCGCGGCCCGGCGGCTGCTGTAGCCGGCGGCCGGACGCGGCCGGCCCCGCCGCTGTGAGCAGGGTCTCCGGACCCGCTGCGCCACCGGGGCACGGCCCGGCGCCGCTTGTTCCCTAGGGTGTCCGGTATGAGCATCCTGCTGGGCATCCTTCTCGTCATCCACATGATCGGCTGGGCCATCGTGCTCGGCGGCACCCTGACCAACCTGCGCCCGCCGCGCATCGCCACGGGCGTCACGCACGGCGCGCTGACGGCGCTGGTCGCCGGGATCCTCATGGTCGGCGTGGCCGAGATGGGCGGCCGCGACCTCGACTACGCCTGGGTCGCGGTCAAGCTGGTCGTGGGGCTGGCCGTCACGGCCCTGGCGATCTTCGGGGCCCGCCGGGAGGAGAAGGTCACCACCGGCCTGGTCGGTGCCATCGCCGGGCTGACCGTCCTGAACATCGCGGTGGCCGTCCTCTGGCGCTGACCACCGCGCCGGCGCCGCGCGGCGCCGGCCCGAACCTGAGGAGGCACCGTGACACCGCTCGCTGAGGTGGTGGTCGGGCTCGTCGTCGTCGTGGGGCTGGTCGGCGCCGTCGTCCAGGTCTACCCCGGCGGGCTCATCGTGCTCGGCGCGGTGGCGGTGTGGGGCGTGGTCACCGGCGGGCCGGTCGGCTGGACGGTCCTGACCGTCGCCGCCCTGGCCGTGCTCGGCTCGGCGGTCGCCAAGTACCTGCTCGCCGGGCGCTACCTCACCCGCGCCGGCGTGCCCGGGCGGTCGCTGCTGGCCGGGGCGGTGCTCGGCGTCGTCGGGTTCTTCGTCGTCCCGGTGGTGGGCCTCGCCCTCGGCTTCGTGCTCGGGGTGTACCTCGCCGAGCTGGCCCGCCGCCACGAGCAGGGCGCCGCGTGGCGGGCCACCGTCGTGGCCATGAAGGCCACCGGGCTGACCATCCTCATCGAGCTGGCCGGGGCGCTGGTGGCCACCGGGGCGTGGGTGATCGGGCTGTTCCTCGCCGGGTGAGCGGGCCGTTCTGCGCCGGGTGAGCGGGCCGTTCCGCGCCGGGCGAGCGGCGTCTTGCCCGCCCGGTGAGGGGGCTGTTCCTCACATGACGGCGCCGGTGGCCCCCGGTGTCGGTGGGGCCGCATAGGCTTGCCGTGCGATGACCTCACTGTTCGACAACCTGCCCCTCGCCGGCCTCTCCGCCCAGGACCTGCCGCCGCTGCCCGCCGCCGTGCCCCCGCGCGACGACTCCGTCCCCAGCTGGGCGGTGGAGCCGCCGGCGCGCGACGTGCCCGAGGCGTCCCTCGTCGACGACCCGGTGGCCCGGGCGCGCCGCCGCGCCGGGCTCGACGGCGCCACCCCGCCGGGCCGGCCCCGCCTGGACCCCGCCACGCTGGTGGCCGACCTCAACCCCCAGCAGCGCGAGGCCGTCGTCCACTCCGGCTCCCCGCTGCTCATCGTCGCCGGCGCCGGCTCGGGCAAGACCCGCGTGCTCACCCACCGCATCGCCTACCTGCTGGCCACCGGACGGTCCCGGCCGGGGGAGATCCTCGCCATCACCTTCACCAACAAGGCCGCCGCCGAGATGCGCGAGCGGGTCGAGGACCTCATCGGCCCCTCGGCGAGCCGGATGTGGGTCTCGACCTTCCACTCGGCGTGCGTGCGGATCCTGCGCCGCGAGCACGCCGCCCTCGGCCTGCGCTCGAGCTTTTCCATCTACGACGCCGCGGACTCCCAGCGGCTCATGACGCTGGTGTGCCGTCAGCTGGACCTCGACCCCAAGCGGTACCCGCCCAAGACGTTCTCCCGGAAGGTCTCCGACCTCAAGAACGAGCTCATCGACCCCGAGGAGTACGCCCGCAGCGTCTCGGAGTCGAACTCCTTCGACAAGGCCCTCGCGCAGGCGTACGCCCAGTACAACGAGCGGCTGCGGCAGGCGCACGCCCTCGACTTCGACGACCTCATCATGACCACCGTCAACCTCCTGCAGGCCTTCCCGGCGGTGGCCGAGCACTACCGGCGCCGGTTCCGCCACGTGCTGGTGGACGAGTACCAGGACACCAACCACGCCCAGTACATGCTCGTGCGCGAGCTGGCCGGGGTGGACCGGGACGGCAACGGCGAGGACGATCGCGACGGGCTGCCGCCGGCCGAGCTCACCGTGGTCGGTGACTCCGACCAGTCGATCTACGCCTTCCGCGGCGCCACCATCCGCAACATCCTCGAGTTCGAGGAGGACTACCCCGACGCCCGGACCATCCTGCTCGAGCAGAACTACCGCTCCACGCAGAACATCCTCACCGCGGCCAACGCCGTCATTGCACGCAACCCCGGGCGGCGGCCGAAGAACCTGTGGACCGACTCCGGAGCGGGCCCGCTCATCGTCGGCTACGTGGCCGACTCCGAGCACGAGGAGGCCCGGTTCATCGCCGAGGAGATCGACCGGCTGGGCGACGACGACGGCACCCGGCCGGGCGACGTGGCGGTCTTCTACCGCACCAACGCCCAGTCCCGGGCGCTGGAGGAGGTGCTGGTGCGCACCGGCATCCCCTACAAGGTGGTCGGCGGCACCCGCTTCTACGAGCGCAAGGAGATCAAGGACGCCATCGCGTACCTGCGCGCCGTCGCCAACCCCGACGACGCCGTCAACCTGCGCCGCATCCTCAACGTGCCCAAGCGCGGGCTGGGGGACAAGGCCGAGGCGATGCTCGCCGCCCACGCCGAGCGCGAGCGGGTCTCCTTCGGCCAGGCCGTCGCCGACGCCGCCGCCGAGCCGGGGGCCACGCGCGACGG
The DNA here is from genome assembly GCF_009193185.1 of Georgenia thermotolerans. GTDB lineage: Bacteria > Actinomycetota > Actinomycetes > Actinomycetales > Actinomycetaceae > Georgenia > Georgenia thermotolerans. Next base: position 79,113 of record NZ_VUKF01000006.1, read on the forward strand.
CGCGCCGGTGCCCGAGGTCATCGGGCTGGCCAGCCGGTCGCGCACCCAGGTGCGCGCCTTCCACGAGCTCATGAGCGGGCTGCGGGAGATGAACGACGCCGGCGCCACCCCGGCCGAGGTCCTCGACGCCGCGCTGGACCGCTCGGGCTACCTCGCCGAGTTGCGCGCGAGCGAGGACCCGCAGGACGCCACCCGGGTGGAGAACCTCGCCGAGCTGCACGCCGTCGCGGCGGAGTTCTCCGAGCAGGACCCCGAGGGCGACCTCGGCGACTTCCTCGAGCGGGTCGCCCTGGTGGCCGACTCCGACCAGATCCCCGACGCGCATGCCCAGGACCAGGGCCAGGTCACCCTCATGACGGTGCACACCGCCAAGGGCCTGGAGTTCCCGGTCGTGTTCGTCACCGGCCTGGAGGACGGCACCTTCCCGCACCAGCGCTCGCTCACCGAGGAGGACGAGCTCTCCGAGGAGCGGCGCCTGGCGTACGTAGCGCTGACCCGGGCCCGCGAGCGGCTCTACCTCTCCCGCGCCGCGGTGCGCACCGCCTGGGGCATGCCCCAGCAGCTGCCGGCCTCGCGGTTCCTGCAGGACATCCCCGAGGAGCTGGTGGACTGGCGCCGCGCGGAGTCCTCGATGGAGGCGCTGCGTGCCCGGCCGGGCGGGTGGGGCGGCGGGTACGGGTCCCACGGCGGCTTCGGCGGGCGCGAGGGCTACGGCGCGCGCACCCCGGGCGGGTCCGGCGCCCGCAGCGGCCCGGTGCGCACCGGCAAGCTCGGCGCCACGACGTCCACCGGCGCGAAGTTCGGTTCGGCCACACCCCGCCCGGAGGCGGACGTGCCGGGCCTGGACGTGGGGGACAAGGTCACCCACGACAGCTACGGCGTGGGCACCGTGATCGCGCTGGAGGGCTCCGGGTCCTCCGCCGTCGCCAAGATCGACTTCGGCGGCGGGCAGACCAAGCGCCTGCTCCTGCGCTACTCCCCGGTCACGAAGCTGTAGCGGGCCGACGACGGCGAGGCCTCCCGCGCGGGGGACGCGGCGCGCCCCAGCAGCGCCACGCCGAAGAACTGCAGCACCTCGGCGTAGCCGGGATGGGCGAAGTCCGAGCCCACCGCGCCGAGCAGGAGGGTCAGCGCGAGGCCGCCGCCCGTCGCCGTGAGCAGGACGGCCGGCAGCCGCATCTCCGGCCGGCGCAGCAGCAGGATGCCGAGCACGGTGCTGACCGGGAAGCCGACCACGAACCCGGCGGTCGTGAGGCCCAGCAGCCAGGCGGGCGCGTCGTCGAAGCGGATCGCCGTGTCGAGCAGGAACGAGACGGCCAACAGCGCCAGCAGCGCGATCAGCACGCGTCGCACCCACCGGACCGCGCCCCGGCCGGCGTCGATCCGGCTGCCGTTCACCACCAGGACGGCGGTGAGCAGCGCGTAGAGCAGCCCGTGCGTGACACCGGCGACGTAGAACGCCCAGGCGGGGCCGCCGTCGGCGAAGACCGAGAACTCCCCGGTCAGGCCGTGGGTGACGGCGTCGGTCAGGGCGATGAGGGCGACGGGGACGGCCGCCGCGAGGGCGGCCCAGGTCAGGCGGGTCATGGTGGGTCCTTCCGGTCCGGGGCGCACCGGTGTGCGCCGACCCCTGGACGGTAGGAACCGGCCCCGGCACGGGGCGTCCTGCGCGGCGCGCACGGTCCCGGCCGCCGTCGTCCTCCCCGGTGGGCGGGACCCGGACCCTCCGGCAGGACAGGGGGTCCTCCGAAAGGAGGACGCCCGCCCCGCCGGGCCGGGCCTATGCTCGCGCCGTGCTGGCGCCGCGGCGGGAGAACCTCGGCATCCTCGGGGGTGCCCTCCTCGTCGGCGCCCTCACCGGCGCCCTCGTGGGCGGCACCGTCACCGACGCGCTGTTCGTCTCCTGCCTCGCGCTGGGCCTGCTCCTCGCGCTGCGGCACCTCGCGCGAGCCACCCGGCGGTGGCGGGCGGCCCGCACCCGCGCCGCCGAGGTGGCCGCGCTGCAGCCGGGGGCCGTGGCCCGGGCGGCCGTCCGGGAGGAACGGGCCCGCCTGGCCGCGGACGTCCACGCCGTGGTCCGCGCGGCCGTGGTGGACATGCAGGACGGCGCCAGGCGGGCGGCCCGGTCCTGGGACGCGGATCCGGTCGCCGCCCTCCGCGGGATCCAGCGCGCGGGCACGGCGGCCACCAGCGAGCTGCGCCGCATGCTCGGGCTCCTGCGCGAGCCCGCCGAGCCGGCGCCCCCGGCGGCCCCGGACCCGGACGGCATGCGCATCCGCCCGGCCGAGGTCGTGCTGGCTGCCGTCGCGGCGGCCGACGTGCTCGGGGAGGCCGCGATCGCCCACCGGATGGCCTGGCCCGAGGCGGCGTACATGACGCCCGTGGCCCTCGTCCTGACCACCCTGGCCGCCCTCACGGTCCTCGGCCGCAGGCTCGCGCCGGGCGCGTCCACGCTCCTGCTCGCCGCCCTCGTCACCGCCGGGACCCTGGTGGGGCACTCGGTGGTCGAGGGGGTGTGGATGCTGGTCACGGTCGGTGCGCTCGGCTGGGCGTGCGGGGCGTGGGAGCGCCGGATGCCCTGGGCGCTGGCCGGTCCGGGGATGCTTGCGCTGGCCCTGGTCCACAAGCACGCCCAGGACCGGCCGGAGAACCTCTTCATCGCGCTCGTCATCCTGGGGGTGGGGCTGCTCACCGGGTTCCTGGTCCGGGCGGTGCGCTCCCGGGCGGAGCGCACCCGGCGGGCCACCGGCGCCCGTGAGGCCGAGCTGGGCGCTGCGTCCGCCGCGGCCGTGCGGGCCGAGCGGCTCACGGTCGCCCGCGAGCTCCACGACCTCGTCTCCGGCGCGGTCGGCGTCGTGGTCATGCAGGCGGGGGCGGCCGAGGTGCTGCTCGCCACGGACCGGGCCGGCGCGCGCCGGGCCCTCGACGTGGTCCTGACCACGTGCGCCCACACCCTCGATGAGCTGGACCGGTTCCTCGCCGCGAAGGACGGCGCGCCCGGCAGCGCCGGCCACGACCTGGCGGACCTGCGCGGCCTGGTGGACCGGATGCGGCTGGCCGGGCTCGCCGTCGACCTCACCATGGCGGGGGACGCCTCCGCGGCGATGCCGACGGTGTATCGGGTGGTGCAGGAGTCGTTGCTCAACACCCTGCGGCACGCGCCGGGCGCCCGGGCCGCCGTCAGCGTCGCCGTCGCGGGCGGCCGGGCGCGGGTCGCCGTCGTCGACGACGGGCCGGGACCCGGCACCGACGCCCCCCGCGGGTTCGGGCTCGTCGGCATCGCCGAGCGGGTCCAGTCCGATGGCGGCACGCTCACCACCGGGACGGGCCCGGAGGGAACCGGCTTCCGGGTGGAGGCCGAGCTGCCCCTGCCGGCTGGGCCGGCGCCGAGCTCACCGGCGCGTGCCGCGCCTCCTGTCGACACCGCGGCCGGCGCGGCGCGTCCGGCAGCGGGAACGGGGGTGCCGTGACCGTTCGGGTGCTGCTGGCGGACGACCACGACCTGCTGCGGCAGGGCCTCGCCGCGATCCTCGGAACCGACCCGGACCTGGAGGTGGTGGGGGAGTGCGCGGACGGTCCGAGCGCCGTGCGTCGCGCCCGGGTGCTGGAGCCGGACGTGGTGCTCATGGACATCGAGATGCCGGGCGGGGACGGCCTCGCGGCAACCGCCCAGATCCTCGCCGCGCAGCCGGGCGCGCGGGTGATGGTGCTGACCACCTTCGACCTGGACGAGTACGTGCTGGCCGCGCTGCGCGCCGGCGCGAGCGGGTTCCTGGTGAAGACGATGCCGCCGGCGAAGATCGTCGCCGCCGTCAAGGCGTGCGCCGGCGGGGAGCTGATGCTGGGGCCCACCGTGCTGGACCGGCTCGTGGCGAGCTACGTGCAGCGGACCGAGCCTGCCGCGTTCCCAGGCCTGGACGCCCTGACCGACCGGGAGCGGGAGGTGCTCCTCGCCATGGCGCAGGGGCTGTCCAACGTCGAGATCGGGCAGGCCCTGTACATGGCGGAGACCACGGTGAAGACCCACGTCACCCGGGTGCTGGCCAAGCTCGGGGTGCGCGACCGGGTGCAGGCCGTCGTCGTGGCGCACCGCAGCGGGCTGGCCCGGCGCGGCTGAGATTGCTCACGGTCCGCGTGCCGCGCCCGGTCGTGTGGGTGGGCACCCCTAACCTCGGCAAGCAGGAGGTCGGGCCCGGGGAGGCGAGGCGATGAGCACCCAGGTGCGGGAGCGGCAGGCGGACGATCGCGCCGCCGCGGGCGCGGGGCGCATCGAGGGCCTCGACGGCCTGCGTGCCCTGGCGGTGACCGCCGTGCTCGTCTACCACCTGAGGCCCGCCTCGCTGCCCGGCGGGTTCCTCGGGGTCGACGTGTTCTTCGTCGTCTCCGGGTTCCTCATCACCACCCTGCTGCTGCGCGAGCTGCGCGCGAGGGGCCGCCTGGACCTGCCGCGGTTCTGGGTGCGGCGCGTGCGCCGGCTGGTGCCGGCCCTGGTCGCCGTCGTGCTCGTGACGATCCCGCTCGCCTGGCTGGCCGACACCGACCTGCTCGTCGGGATCGGCCGGCAGACGCTGGGCGCGCTGACCTTCTCCACCAACTGGGTCGAGGTGGCCGCCGGCACCAGCTACTTCACCGCGACGGCGCCGCAGCTGTTCGTGAACTTCTGGTCCCTGGCGGTGGAGGAGCAGTTCTACCTGCTCTGGCCGCTGCTGCTCGCCGCCGTGGTGGCGGCGAGCAGCAGCGCCCGCCACCGCGCCCTCGCCGCGCTCGCGGCCGCCGTCGTCTCCGCCGTGCTCATGGCCGTCCTCTACGTGCCCGGCGAGGACGCCACGCGGGTGTACTACGGCACCGACACGCACCTGTTCGGGCTGATGATCGGCGCCGCGCTCGCGTTCGCGTGGGCCGCGCCGGGCGGGGGGCCGCTGGCGGCCCCCGCATGGCGCCGGCGCCGCGGGCTGGTGGCCGCGGGCGCGCTGGTGGGGCTGCTGCTCCTCATGCTCACGCTCCGGCAGGCCAGCCCGCTGACCTTCCGCGGCGGGATCCTGCTGGGCTCGGTGCTCAGCGCGGCGCTGGTCGCCGCCCTCCTCGGGCCGCCGACCCGGTTCCAGCGGCTCATGCGGCTGCGGCCCCTGGAGTGGCTGGGCCGGCGCTCCTACTCCGTCTACCTCTGGCACTGGCCCGTCATCCTCATCGCCGACGCCGTGGTGCCCACCGCGTACGACTCCGCCGCGCACTGGGTGCTGCGGGCCGCGGCGGTGGGCGTGACGCTCGGCGCGGCGGCGCTGTCGTTCCGCCTGGTCGAGGAGCCGGTGCGGCGGCTGGGCTTCCGCGCCTGCGTCCGCCGGGCCCGGGCCCTGCTCGTCAGCCGGGTGCCGGCCCGGCGGGCGCTGGCCCGCGCCGTGACCGGGGCGGGCGCGCTCGCGGTCGTCGCGTCCCTCGCGGCCATCGCTGTCGCGCCGGAGCGCTCGCGCACGCACGACCGGATCACCGCCGGGCAGGAGGCCGTGGACGCCTCCGCCGACCGGGCCGAGGTCGTGGCGCCGGCCCCGGCCGACTACTCGATGCCCACCGGGGAGGAGATCACCGGCTTCGGGGACTCCATCGTCGTCACCAGCGCCGACGGCCTGGAGGCCCGCTTCCCCGGGGTCATGCTCGACGCCCGGTCGATCCGGCAGTGGCCCGACGGCGAGCGGGCCGTGCGGACCCGGCTGGCGGAGGGGACCGTGCGCCGGGCGGTCTTCCTCGACTTCGGCACCAACGCCGGGGTGCGCGACGAGGCGCTCGTGCGACGGGTGCTCGACTCCCTGGGGGACCGGCTCATCGTCGTGGTCAACCTCTACGGCGGCAGCCACTGGGTCCCGGACGCCAACGCCACCCTCGAGCGGATCGTCGCGGACTACCCCAACGCGGTCGTGGCGGACTGGCACGCGGCGATCTCCGAGCAACCGGAGCTGCTGCAGGCGGACGGCATCCACCCGGGCATCGAGGGCGCGCACCTGTACGCCGACGTCGTCGCCCGCGCCTTCGCCGCCCTCTCCGAGCGCCTCACCGGGATGCCGGTCGACCCCGATGCCCCGGCCGCGGCCGACGAGCCGGGGGCCGACCCGGCCGGTTCGCCCGCCGCCGACGAGCCGGCGGCCGGCGCCGCCGAACCGTCCGCGGCGGCGACGCCCGCCACGAGTTCCGCACACCGCACGGGCTGACCGCACACCCCCAGGGCCATCGTGCGACCGCCCAGGTCAGCGCCCCGACGGGCCGTCGCTCGGCGGCCGCCGGCCCCGGGACCGGGCCGGCACGGGACCAGTGCGCTGCGCCGTCGGCGATGGCACCCGGTGTGAGACGCGCGCCACCGCGCGGTAGGCTCCCCCGAGATGTCTTGATGTCGAGGCATCTTGTGATGTCAACGGAAGGACGCAGCGGGGTGGACCTCTTCGAGTACCAGGCTCGTGACATGCTCGAGAAGCACGGCGTGCCCGTGCTTCGCGGGATCGTCGCGACGACACCGGCGGAGGCAAGGGCAGCGGCCGAGCAGCTCGGCGGCGGCACGGTGGTCGTCAAGGCGCAGGTGAAGACGGGCGGACGCGGCAAGGCGGGCGGGGTCAAGCTCGCCCACAACCCCGAGGAGACCGAGGCGCGCGCCGCGGAGATCCTCGGCATGGACATCAAGGGCCACACGGTCCACCGCGTGATGATCGCCGAGGGCGCCCAGATCGCCGAGGAGTACTACTTCTCGGTCCTGCTCGACCGCGCCAACCGCAGCTACCTCGCGATGGCGTCCGTCGAGGGCGGCATGGAGATCGAGCAGCTGGCCGTCGAGCGGCCCGAGGCCCTCGCCCGCGTGGCGGTGGACCCGCTCACCGGCATCGACGAGGCCAAGGCCGCCGAGATCGTCGGCCAGGCCGGCTTCGCCCCCGAGGTGGCCGACGAGGTCGCCGCCGTGATCCGCAAGCTCTGGACCGTCTACGACGCGGAGGACGCCACGCTCGTCGAGGTCAACCCGCTCGTGCGCACCGAGGGCGGCGCCATCGTCGCCCTGGACGCCAAGGTCTCCCTCGACGCCAACGCCGACTTCCGCCACGCCGACCGCGCCGAGCTCGAGGACAAGGCGGCCGCGGACCCGCTCGAGGCCAAGGCCAAGGACCTGGGGCTGAACTACGTCAAGCTCGACGGCGAGGTCGGCATCATCGGCAACGGCGCGGGCCTGGTCATGTCCACCCTCGACGTCGTCGCCTACGCCGGCGAGGAGCACGGCGTGCGGCCGGCGAACTTCCTCGACATCGGCGGCGGCGCCAACGCCGAGATCATGGCGAACGGCCTGGACGTCATCCTCGGCGACCCGCAGGTGAAGTCGGTCTTCGTCAACGTCTTCGGCGGCATCACCGCCTGCGACGAGGTCGCCAACGGCATCGTCAAGGCGCTGGAGATCCTGGGCAACAAGGAGACCAAGCCGCTCGTGGTGCGCCTGGACGGCAACAACGTCGAGGAGGGCCGCCGCATCCTGCGCGAGGCGAACCACCCCCTCGTCACCATGTCCGACACGATGGACGGCGCGGCCGCCAAGGCCGCCGAGCTCGCGGCTGCGAAGTAAGGACCCCAAGAATGTCGATCTTCCTCAACTCCGACTCCCGCGTCATCGTCCAGGGCATGACGGGCACGATGGGCCGGATCCACACCAGCCGCATGCTCAACGCCGGCACCCAGATCGTCGGGGGCACCAACCCCAAGAAGGCCGGCACCACGGTCGAGTTCGACGTCGAGCCCCTGGGCCCCGGCGCCGAGTCGCGCCAGGCCGGTCAGGTCTCCGTCCCGGTGTTCGCCTCCGTCGCCGAGGCCAAGGAGGCCACCGGCGCCGACGTCTCGGTCATCTTCGTGCCGCCGGCCGGCACCAAGGCCGCCGTCATCGAGGCCGTCGACGCGGGCATCCCGCTCGTCGTCATCATCACCGAGGGCGTGCCGGTGGCCGACACCGCCGAGTTCTTCACCTACGCCCAGTCCAAGGGCGTGCGCCTGGTCGGCCCGAACTGCCCCGGCGTCATCACCCCGGGCCAGTCCAACGTGGGCATCACCCCGGCCAACATCACCGGCCCCGGCCGCATCGGCCTGGTGTCGAAGTCCGGCACGCTGACCTACCAGATGATGTACGAGCTCTCCGACATCGGCTTCTCCACCTGCATCGGCATCGGCGGCGACCCGATCATCGGCACCACGCACATCGACGCCCTGCAGGCCTTCCAGGACGACCCCGACACCGACCTCATCGTCATGATCGGCGAGATCGGCGGCGACGCCGAGGAGCGCGCCGCGGAGTTCATCAAGGCCAACGTGACCAAGCCCGTCGTGGGCTACGTCGCCGGCTTCACCGCCCCCGAGGGCAAGACGATGGGCCACGCCGGCGCCATCGTCTCCGGCTCCTCGGGCACCGCGGAGGCCAAGAAGGTCGCCCTCGAGGCCGCCGGCGTCAAGGTGGGCAAGACCCCCTCCGAGACCGCCCGGCTGGCCCGCGAGATCCTCGGCGCCGCCGTCGCACGCTGAGCGGACGCGCCCCGCAGGCACGCACCGTCGCCGGACAGGCCCCGGCGGGCAGGACCTCCTGCCCGCCGGGGCCTGTCGCGTCCCGGCGGCACGGCAGGATGGGCGTCATGGCAGAGAACCTCACCCGGCCGACGACTGCGTCGGCCGCCGACCTCGTCGAGCGCGCCGAGCCCGCCGGGCGACGCGAGGACGCCCGCGCGCTGCTCGACCTCATGACCCGGGTGACCGGGACGGCCCCGGTCGTGTGGGGCGCGACGATGATCGGGTTCGGCGAGTACCACTACCGCTACGCCAGCGGGCACGAGGGCGACACCTTCGTCGTCGGATTCTCGCCCCGGAAGGCCTCGATGTCGGTGTACGGGCTGCTGCACCCCGACGCCGAGGACCTCCTCGCCGCGCTCGGTCCGCACCGCCGCGGCGCCGGCTGCCTCTACCTGGGCCGCCTGCGGGGCGTCGACCTGGCCGTGCTCGAGCGTCTCGTCGCCCAGGCGTGGGCGCGCGGCGGCCAGGCCTAGCGGCGGGCGACACGCCGTCGCGCCAGCCGGGTCCCGGCCCGCGCAGGTCGGACCATGGGGGTGATGCCCACCACCGGCCCCACCGCCCCGCACGTCATCGACGTCCGCCCGACCAGCCCGCGCCTCAGCATGCCCGCCGGCTGGCTCCGCGGCCTCGTCGCCGGCGTCGAGGCGGCCATGATCAGCTGGCTCACCGTGGTCGTGCCCGCCGTCGCCACGTACGTCGCCACCGCGGCGGCGCCGGCGCTGGGCGAGGCCTCCTGGCAGGCGGCGGCCGGGCTGGGCACCTCCGTGTGGCTGCTCGGCCACGGCGGATCCATGCGGGCGGCGGGGGCGACGGTCTCCCTCGTCCCGCTCGGCATCACCCTGCTGAGCCTCGCCCTGGTCTACGGCGCCGCACGGCGCATGCGGCTGACCACGGTGGGAGCCGGCGCGTTCGTCCCGGCGGGCTTCACCCTCACCACGCTCGTCCTCAGCGCGTTCGCGACCGTCCCCGGCGCCCGGCTGGCGGCGCTGGCCGGGGTGGTCCTCGTCGCCGTCGGCGGCACGGCGCTCGCGCTGTGGCGCGCCGGCGCGGCCGCGCCCGAGGCCCTGAACCGCTGGCGGGTGCCGTCCCCGGTCACCGCCGGTCTCGCGGGCGGCGGCTGGGCGCTCGCCGGGCTCCTTGCGCTGGCGACGGCGGCCGCGGTCGCCGCCGCGGTGGCCGGGTGGGACCGGGTGCTGCTCGTGCAGGGCTCCTTCGCCCCCGATGTCGTCAGCGCCGTCGTCATGTCCCTGGCCCAGCTGATCTACGTGCCCACCGCGGTGGTGTGGGCGCTCGCGTGGCTGGCGGGGCCGGGCTTCGCCGTCGGGCAGGGCACGGTCTTCAGCGCCACCGAGGTCACCGCCGCGCCGCTGCCGGCCGTGCCGCTGCTGGGGGCGCTGCCGTCCCCCGGGACCCCCGCGCTGCCCTGGGTGGTGCTGGTGCCCGGGCTGGTCGGGGTGGTCGTCGGGGTCTGGCTGCACCGGCGCCGGCCCCAGGAGTCCCTCGCGGGCGCGGCCGGCGCGGCGCTGACCACGGCCGCGGCCGTGGCGCTCGCGGCGCTCGTGCTCGCCGCGGCCGCGTCCGGCGGCATCGGGCCCGGCCGGATGGCGGAGGTGGGACCGGCGCCCGCGCCGGTGGCCGGCCTGCTCCTCGTCGAGGTGGGGGCCGGCGCCCTGCTCGGGGTGCTCGTGCCGCACCCGCGCACCCGTGAGGGCCTGCGGGCCGCGGTGGGGCGCGTGCGCGCCGACCGCGAGCGGACGACGACCGGGGACGCGCCGGCGGCCACGGGCCCGGTGCCGGGCGAGCCGACCGGCACGGCGACCCCGCCCACCGCGCACGGCTCGGCGGCCAAGCCGCCGGTGAACCGCTCGGCCGCGACCCCGGGCACCGCGCACGCCTCGGCCGCCACCCCGGCGGCGGCGCCCGAGCCGGCCGAGGACGCCGGACCGTCTCCCGAGCCGGGCCGCCGGCCGTGGGCCCCGCGCTTCCCGCGGCTGGGCGAGCACGACACGGACGGGCCGCCCTCGGGCCCGGCGTCGGGGGCCTGGGGCGGTCCGCGGCTCTCGGACTGGCCGCGCCCTCAGGACGCCTGACGCATCAGCTGCTCCATCTGCCGCACCCGCTCGTCGAGGGAGTGCTGCAGCCGGGCGTCGCAGGCGTCGCGCGCCTGCGCGGTCAGCGCCGCCCGCACGCACGAGGAGTACGCGGAGTACTCGCGCCAGAGCACCACCTGGCCCAGCGACGCGATGCCGAGCATCCCGGCGACCACCAGGCCCAGCGTCACGACGCCGGTGAGCGCCCCACGGATCCGCGCGCCGCGGACCTTGACGAGCGCGACGATGCCCACGGCGAGCGCCGCCATGCACAGCACGCCGGACAGCAGCGGCCACGGCCACGGCAGCGTGAACGCCCCGACGGCCAGCCCGGCCAGCAGCAGCAGACCGAAGCGCCGGACCCAGCGCAGGGCGGCCACCCGGCTCTCCCCGGGGGGCTCGGCGGGCGCTCCGGGCGGGCGGCCGCGATGGGGCCGGGGCTGAGGCGTGGGCATGGGAGCATCATCGCGCACGGCGCGGCTACGCTCGCGCACGTGAGCGTCTCCACCCCCCGCCCGGCCCGGCTCGTCGTCCTCGTCTCCGGGGGCGGATCGAACCTCGCGGCGCTGCTCGAGGCGACGCAGGACCCGGCCTACGGCGCCCAGGTGGTCGCCGTCGGCGCCGACCGGGAGGGCACCGGCGGGGTGGACCTCGCCCGGGCCGCGGGGCTGGCGACCTTCGTCGAGCGGGTCGGCGACCACGCCACCCGTGAGGAGTGGGACGCCGCGCTGACCGCCCAGGTCGCCGCGCACCAGCCGGACCTCGTCGTCTCCGCCGGGTTCCTCAAGCTCTGCGGCCAGCGGTTCCTCGAGCGGTTCGGCGGGCGCTACATCAACACCCACAACACCCTGCTGCCGGCCTTCCCCGGCATCCACGGCCCGCGCGACGCCCTCGCCTACGGCGTCAAGCTCGCCGGCGCCACCCTCTTCTTCGTCGACGCGGGGGTCGACACGGGCGCGATCGTCGCCCAGGTCGCGGTGCCCGTCCTCGACGACGACGACGTCGCGACGCTGACCGAGCGGATCAAGGTCGCCGAGCGCGCCCAGCTCGTCGAGCAGGTCGGCCGGCTCGCCCGGGAGGGCTGGCGCATCGAGGGCCGCCGGGTGCTGGTCGGGGCCGGGCGCTGAACGGGGCCGCGCGTTCGGGCGCCGCGCGTTCGGGAGCCGCGCGCTAAGATGGGTGGCGGCCGTAACTGGCGAGGAAGGTGGCGTCCACCACCGGGGAGCGGCCGGAAGTCCCCTGAGAGAGCACCGCGCGCCTGGGTGCCTGGGTCGGGTGCCCGCGGGCACCGCAGCCACGACCGCATCGAACCAGGAGCGCTTCATGAGCCAGACCTCCCAGCCCGCCGTCGAGCCCGTCGGTGACCGCGTCCCCGTGCGCCGGGCCCTGCTCTCCGTCTACGACAAGACCGGCCTCGAGCCGCTCGCCCGGGCCCTGCACGCCGCCGGCGTGCAGCTGGTCTCCACCGGCTCCACCGCCGCCCGCATCGCCGCCGCCGGCGTGCCGGTCACCCCGGTCGAGGAGATCACCGGCTTTCCCGAGTGCCTCGACGGGCGCGTGAAGACCCTCCACCCGCGCGTGCACGCCGGCATCCTGGCCGACCGGCGCAAGGAGACCCACCGCACCGAGCTCGCCGAGCTCGGCGTCGCCCCGTTCGACCTCGTCGTCGTCAACCTCTACCCCTTCACCCAGACCGTGGCCTCCGGGGCCGGGGTCGACGAGTGCGTCGAGCAGATCGACATCGGCGGGCCGAGCATGGTCCGCGCGGCGGCGAAGAACCACCCCTCGGTCGCCGTCGTCGTCGACCCCGCCCGCTACGACGACGTCGCGGCCGCCGCGGCCGGCGGCGGGTTCACCCTCGCCCAGCGCCGCGCGCTGGCCGTGGCCGCCTTCGAGCACACCGCCGCCTACGACGTCGCCGTCGCGTCCTGGATGAGCGGGGTCTTCGACACCGACGCCGAGGCCGGCGACGGCGCGCTCCCGGCCTTCACCGGCGGGGCGTGGCAGCGCCGCGCCACCTTGCGCTACGGGGAGAACCCGCACCAGCGCGCGGCCCTGTACACGGCGGAGGGCACGACCACCGGCATCGCCAACGCCGAGCAGCTGCACGGGAAGGCGATGAGCTACAACAACTACGTCGACGCCGACGCCGCCGTGCGCGCCGCCTACGACCACGCCGGGCCCGCCGTCGCCATCATCAAGCACGCCAACCCGTGCGGCATCGCCACCGGTGCGGACGTGGCCGAGGCGCACCGCAAGGCCCACGCCTGCGACCCGGTCTCCGCCTACGGGGGCGTGGTGGCCGCCAACCGGCCGGTCACCGCCGCCATGGCCGAGCAGCTCGCCCCGGTGTTCACCGAGGTCGTCGCGGCGCCGGGCTTCGAGCCCGAGGCCCGCGAGATCCTCGAGCGCAAGAAGAACGTGCGCCTGCTCGTCGTCGACCCCGGGGAGCGGACCGGCACGGACCTGCGGCCGATCAGCGGCGGCGTGCTGGCCCAGGACCGCGACGCCGTCGACGCCCCGGGCGACACCCCGGACGGCTGGACCCTGGCGGCCGGTCCCGCCGCGGACGAGGCGACCCTCGCCGACCTCGCCTTCGCCTGGCGCGCCGTGCGCGCGGTGCGCTCCAACGCCATCCTGCTCGCCGCCGACGGCGCGAGCGTGGGCGTGGGCATGGGCCAGGTGAATCGGGTGGACTCCTGCCGCCTGGCGGTCGAGCGCGCCAACACCCTGGGCGCGCCGGTGGAGTCGGCGGTGGACGCGGCCGGCGGGGCGGAGAACGCCGACGCCGCCGCGCGGGCCGCGGCGCCGGAGCGGGCCCGCGGGGCCGTCGCCGCCTCGGACGCCTTCTTCCCCTTCGCCGACGGGCTGCAGGTGCTCGTCGATGCCGGCGTGCGCGCCGTCGTCCACCCCGGCGGGTCCATCCGCGACGCGGAGGTCATCGCGGCCGCCGAGGCGGCCGGGATCACGATGTACCACACCGGCGTGCGCCACTTCGCGCACTGAGCCGCCGCCGCGGCCCCGGCAGGTCCGCCCTGCCGGGGCCGCGGCGTGCCTGGCTGCCTGGCGGTCAGTCCGCCCCGACGCGGTCGAGGAACGCGATGACGCGGGCGAGCATGAGCGCCGCGGCCTCGGGGTCGTGGTCCGGCAGCCCGGCGTCGGCGAACAGGTGGGAGTCGCCCGGGTAGACGTACGCGGTCCCGCCGGTCTCGGCCGCCACCGCGCGGGCCTCGGCCGCGTCGCACCACGGGTCGGCCTCGTGGGTGTGGATCTCCACCGGCAGCCCGGCGGGCCACGGCGCGCCGACCGCCTCGGTGGGCAGGCAGCCGTGCATGAGCGCCGCCCCGCGCGCGCCGGGCCGGGTCTGGGCCAGCACCTGCGCGGCCGCCGCGCCGAGGGAGAAGCCGGCGTAGACGAGGTCCGCCGGAAGGCCCTCGACGGCGGCCTGGGCGCGGCGGGCGATCTCCGCCTGGCCGAGGGCGTCGCGCTTGACGACGCCCTCCTCGACGGTGTCGAAGGTCTCCCCGTCGTAGTAGTCGGGGGTGTGGACCTCGTGCCCGGCCGCGCGCAGCGCGTCGGCGAAGTCGTGGACGGCGGGCCGCAGGCCCAGGGCGGAGTGGAAGAGCACGACGGTGGCCATGCCGGTGAGCGTATGGGTGACCACCGACACAGGGCACGGTTACGCCGGCCCGGCCGCGGGGCCGGCGCGGTCCGCGGCGAGGACCGCCTTGCGCAGGGGGACGGCGGCGTCGGCGGCCCGCGCGCGGTCGAGCAGCGGGCGGGCCCCGCCGGCGAGCAGCTTGCGCAGCGGGACGACGTCGCGCGGCCGGTCCACGGTGAACCCGGCGGTCAGCCGGCCGGTCCCGTCCGGGCCCGGCTCGACGAGCAACGCCGTCCACGCCCCGTCCGGGTCGCCGCGCAGGAGGACCGTCGCGGCGTCGGTGGGGGCCCCGACGAAGGCGAGGTCGTGGCCGAGCTGGGTGGAGAAGACGTACGGCGCGCCCGGCGCAGGCACCTCGTGCCCGAGCAGGCCCGCGACGAGCCCGGCGGGATGGGTCAGCGCCGCGTCCCAGTGCCCGCCGGGGACCAGGCCGAGCCCGGGGACCTCCATGTCCGCGCAGTCGCCCACGGCCCGCAGCGACGCCGGCGCGCCGGCCACGCGCCCCGCCGGATCCACGCGCAGCGCGCCGCGCCCGGTCAGCGGCAGGGTGCCGGCCAGCCACCGGGTCGCCGGGCGCACCCCGACGGCGGTGACGACGACGTCCGCGGCGAGCCGCTCGCCCGGCGCGCCGTCCGGCCCGGCCAGCGTGACCGCGCCCGGCTCGACCGCGGTGACGGGGGCGCCGCAGCGCAGCTCGACGCCCGCGGCGGCGTACCAGGGCGCCGTCCGGGCGCCCAGGTCGGCGCCCAGCTGGCGGTGCAGCGGCGTGGGCGCCGCCTCGACGACCGTGACCGCGCAGCCCTGCGCGGCGGCCTGGCCCGCGAGCTCGGCGCCGATCCAGCCGGCCCCCACCACGACGAGCCGGGTGCCGGCGCTCAGCCGCCCGCGCAGCGCGGCCGCGTCGGCCACGGTGTGCAGCTCCGCGGCCCCGGTCCAGCCCGCCGGGCGCACCGGCTCCGCGCCGGTGGCGAGGACGGCGACGTCGGCGTGCAGCGTGAGCGCCTCGCCCGCCGCGCCGTGCCCCTGGGCCGGGTCTCCGGCGTCCGCGGGGCCGACGGTGAGGTCGACGCCGTCGTCGTCCGCCCGCACGGCGGTGGCACGCCGCCCGGGCAGCACGCGGTCGGCGAGGTCGGCGAGGTCGCCGTAGCCCTCCCCGGACAGCCAGACCGGCTCGACCCGGCTGAACAGCTCCTTCGACAGCGGCGGGCGGTCGTAGGGCGGGACCGCCTCGGCGCCCACCACCGTCACCTCGCCGTCGAAGCCCTGCGCGCGCAGCTCGGCCACCGTGCGCAGGCCGGCCAGGCCGGTGCCGACGACGACGACGGAACGGGGGGCGGGGGAGGGGGCAGCGGGGACGGACACGCTGCCACGGTAGTCTCGCCCCATCATGTCGAGCACGAGAGCCGCCCGCCTCGCCTTCAAGGTGTTCCTGCTGCTGGCCGTCGCCGCGGTGTGCGGCCTGGCCGTGGCGGTCAGCGCCCGGGCGGCGGCGACCGGGCTGGCGGTGGTGCTCGGCGCCTGCGCGGTGCTGCGCGCGCTCGCCCCGGTCACCGTGGTGCCGCCGGCCCGCTCCCGCCGGGTCGACGTCGCCCTGCTCGCCCTCGCCGCGCTCGCCCTGCTCTACCTCGCGCCCTGGGGCGACGCGCTGCCCACCGCCACCCGGTGACCGGTTCGCCCGGGGCGGGCGGGAATCGCCGTGTGATGATGACGGCGTGAGCGATCTCGCCCTCAACATCGTCCTGGTGCTCTTCTTCGTGCTGCTGGGCGGGGTGTTCTCGGCCTCGGAGATGGCGCTGGTGTCCCTGCGCGACAGCCAGGTCCGCACCCTCGCCGGCCGCGGCGGCGCCGGGGCGCGAGTTGCCAAGCTCACGGCCGACTCCAACCGGTTCCTCTCCGCCGTCCAGGTGGGCGTGACCCTCGCCGGGTTCTTCTCCGCCTCCTTCGGCGCCGCGCAGATCGCGCCCGCGGTCGCCCCGCCCCTCAAGAGCCTGGGCGTGCCGGCCGGGCTGGCCTACGGCATCGCCTTCGTCGGCACCACGGTCGTCATCTCCTACCTCTCGCTGGTCTTCGGCGAGCTGGTTCCCAAGCGCCTGGCCATGCAGAGCGCCGAGAAGTTCTCCCTCGCCGTCGCCACGCCGCTGGACTGGATCGCCACCGTGCTGCGCCCGGTGATCTGGCTGCTCGGCGCCTCGGTCAACGTGGTCATGCGGGTCCTGGGGCGCGACCCCAACGCCCAGAGGGAGGCGATGGGCACCGAGGAGCTGCGCTCGCTCGTGGCCCAGCACGAGTCCCTCGGCGTCCAGGAGCGCGACATGGTCGTCGACCTGCTCACCGTCGGCGAGCGCACCGTCCAGGAGATCATGACCCCGCGCACCGAGGTCGAGTTCCTCGACGCCGGCATGCCGATCGCCGAGGCGCAGCCGCTCGTGCGCGACCTCGAGCACTCCCGCTACCCGGTGCGCGGGGAGAACAACGACGACGTCGTCGGCTTCATCCACATCCGCGACCTCATCCACCCCGACCCGGCGGTGCGCACGGTGCGCGACCTCGTCCGCGACATCACCTTCTTCCCCACCGGCACCCGGGTGCTCAGCGCCCTCACGGTCATGCGGCAGAACCACGCCCACCTCGCCGTCGTCGTCGACGAGTACGGCGGCACCGACGGGATCATCACGCTGGAGGACTGCGTGGAGGAGTTCGTCGGGCAGATTCAGGACGAGTACGACCGCGAGCCGCCCGAGTTCGTCGCCAACGGCGTCACCGAGGACGTCGCCGGCCTGCTCGGCCGCGCGGAGGTGGCCAAGGTGCTCGACCGCGAGCTGCCCGACGGCCCCTTCGACACCCTCGGCGGCTTCATCATGGCCCGGCTCGGCCGGCTGCCCCGCGTGGGGGACGCGATCACCTGGGACGACCTCGTCCTCACCGTCACCGCCCTCGACGGGCGCCGGGTGGACCGGGTGGAGATCCGCCGGGCGGCCGACGCCGTCGTCGCCTGACGCGGCGGCGAGGGGCTCGCCGCCTCGATGCCGACGGCGCCCGCGACCCGCCGTCGGCCCGCCGACAACGCACCCCCGGGCCGGCGGTGAGCACGGTCACCGAAATATCTCGATGTCGAGTAATCTGGTCGGCGGCGTCGGTGCCCCGGCGCCCCGCGAAGTCGAGGCGCCCCCTCCCCGGGGGTGGTCAGGAGTGTGGCAGGACATGGCGAAGATCAAGGTGGCGGGCCCGGTCGTCGAGATCGACGGCGACGAGATGACCCGGATCATCTGGCAGTTCATCAAGGACCGCCTGATTCATCCGTACCTCGACGTCGACCTGCGGTACTACGACCTGTCGATCCAGAACCGTGACGCGACGGACGACCAGGTGACCATCGACGCCGCCCACGCGATCAAGGAGCACCACGTCGGCGTCAAGTGCGCCACCATCACCCCCGACGAGGCGCGGGTGGAGGAGTTCGGGCTCAAGAAGATGTGGGTCTCGCCCAACGGCACCATCCGCAACATCCTCGGCGGCGTCGTCTTCCGTGAGCCGATCATCATCTCCAACGTCCCGCGCCTGGTGCCCGGCTGGACCAAGCCGATCGTCATCGGCCGTCACGCCCACGGCGACCAGTACAAGGCCACCAACTTCAAGGTGCCCGGCGCCGGCCAGCTGACCATCACCTTCACCCCCGAGGACGGCTCGGAGCCGATCCAGCACGTCGTCGCCAACTACGGCGAGGACGGCGGCGTGGCGATGGGCATGTACAACTTCAACAAGTCGATCGCCGACTTCGCGCGCGCCTCGTTCAACTACGGCCTGCAGCGCCACTACCCGGTGTACCTGTCCACGAAGAACACGATCCTCAAGGCCTACGACGGCGCCTTCAAGGACATCTTCCAGGAGATCTTCGACACCGAGTACAAGGACAAGTTCGCCGAGGCGGGCCTGACCTACGAGCACCGCCTCATCGACGACATGGTCGCCTCCGCCATGAAGTGGGAGGGCGGCTACGTCTGGGCCTGCAAGAACTACGACGGCGACGTCCAGTCCGACACCGTCGCGCAGGGCTTCGGCTCCCTCGGCCTGATGACCTCCGTGCTCATGACCCCGGACGGGCAGACCGTCGAGGCCGAGGCCGCGCACGGCACCGTGACCCGCCACTACCGCCAGCACCAGCAGGGCAAGCCCACCTCGACGAACCCGATCGCGTCGATCTTCGCGTGGACCGGTGGCCTCAAGCACCGCGGCAAGCTCGACGGCACCCCCGAGGTCATCGGCTTCGCCGAGACGCTCGAGGACGTGGTGGTCAAGTCCGTCGAGTCCGGGAAGATGACCAAGGACCTCGCCCTGCTGGTCGGTCCGGACCAGGGGTGGCAGACCACCGAGGAGTTCCTCGCGACCCTCGACGAGAACCTCTCGGCCCGCCTGGCCTGAGAACCGACGACGAAGGAGTTGTGCTTATGACCACGCCCGTGAACGTGACCGTCACCGGCGCCGCCGGCCAGATCGGCTACGCCCTGCTGTTCCGCATCGCCTCGGGCCAGCTGCTCGGCGCCGACACCCCGGTCAAGCTCCGCCTGCTGGAGATCCCGCAGGGCGTCAAGGCCGCCGAGGGCACCGCGATGGAGCTCGAGGACTGCGCCTTCCCGCTGCTCGCCGGCATCGACATCTTCGACGACCCGAAGGCCGGCTTCGAGGGCGCCAACGTCGCGCTGCTCGTCGGCGCCCGCCCGCGCACGAAGGGCATGGAGCGCGGCGACCTGCTCGAGGCCAACGGCGGCATCTTCGGCCCCCAGGGCGAGGCCATCAACGCCGGCGCCGCGGACGACATCCGCGTGCTCGTCGTCGGCAACCCGGCCAACACCAACGCCCTGATCGCCCAGCAGCACGCCCCCGACGTGCCGGCCGAGCGCTTCACGGCGATGACCCGCCTGGACCACAACCGCGCGCTGAGCCAGCTCGCGGCCAAGACCGGCGCGGCCGTCTCCGACATCGCCGACCTCACCATCTGGGGCAACCACTCCGCCACCCAGTACCCCGACGTCTTCCACGCCACCGTCGCCGGCAAGGCGGCCACCGAGCTGGTGGACCAGTCGTGGCTGGAGAGCGACTTCATCCCCACCGTCGCCAAGCGCGGGGCGGCGATCATCGAGGCGCGCGGGGCGTCGTCGGCGGCCTCGGCCGCCAACGCCGCGATCGACCACGTGCACGACTGGGTCAACGGCACCGCCGACGGCTCGTGGACCTCGGCGGCCATCGTCTCCGACGGCTCCTACGGCGTGCCCGAGGGCCTCATCTCCTCCTTCCCCGTGCGGGCGAAGGACGGGAAGTGGGAGATCGTCCAGGGCCTGGAGGTCAACGACTTCTCCCGGGCCAAGATCGACGCCTCGGTCGCCGAGCTCGTCGAGGAGCGCGACGCGGTGAAGGGCCTCGGCCTGATCTGACGCGCACGGCTGCCCGCCGGCGCCCCGCCCCTTCCGAGGAGCGGGGCGCCGTCGTCTGCCCCGGTCTGGCGCGGAGGGACGGGGGCCGGGCCTGGCCCGGGGACGGCGGCGGGCCCGGCCCGGGGCGGCGGCCGGCCGCGGCCGCGCCGGTCGGTCAGTAGCCGGCGTGCCGCAGGCAGTCCTGGACCGCCTGGGGGTTGTTGCCGTAGGTCTCCACGCAGCGCTGGAAGTCCGGGCCGAAGACCTCGGGGGCGACCTGGGAGAACAGGTAGGACCCGAAGATCGCCGAGGCGATGCCGAGCAGGACGGCGAGGGCGCCGAGGACGACGCCGGCGATGGACTGCGAGCGGTTGGTCGCCTCGCCGCGACCCACCCGGCTCAGCGACACGGCGCCGAGGATGATCGCGACGACGCCGCCCACGAGGCCCAGCAGCCCGACGAACGGCACCCAGGCGACGAGCACGGCGATGATTCCGATGACCAGCGCGGCGACGCCCAGGCCGTTGCGCGGGCCGCCGTGAACCGTCGCGCCGTACGGGGTGCCGGCATACGACCCGCCCGGCTGGCCGTACTGGCCGGTGCCGTAGCCGGGCTGGCCGTAGCTGCCGGGCTGGCCGTACGGGCCGGGCTGGCCGTACGGGCCGGGCTGGCCGTAGGGGCCCGGCTGACCGTGCTGCGGGGCGCCGTACTGGGGCTGTCCGTAGCCGGGCTGGCCGTAGCCGGGCTGACCGTGCTCGCCCGGCTGCCCGTAGGCGGGCGGCCCGGCTGGCTGGCCTTGCTGGCCCGGCTGGCTGGGCTGGCCCGGCTGGCTGGACGAGCCGGCCGGCTGGGCGTAGGGGCCAGGCGCGCCGGCCGGGGGGACGTCGTCGCGGGGGCCGCCGTCGGTGGGGCGCTCGTCCGGGTTGCCCGAAGGCGGTGGTGCGCTCATGATGACCCACTCTCGTCGTAGGACGCGTGGTCTCATCGTCGCACCGACGGTGGCGGGGCGGGACGTCCCCCATGTGCGGGGCGGCGTGCGGGGCGGCGGCCTCGGCTCGTCCGGCGGCTCAGGGGACGACGAACCGGGTGACCTCGGCGACGACGCCCGGGTCGCGCAGGATCCGCTGGTGCCCGAGGGACTCGGTGGTGTGCAGGCGCGCCGCCGGCCACGCGCCGGCGACCCGCACGCCGTCGGCGTAGGGCACCTCCTTGTCGTGGCGGTCGTGGACCACGAGCGTGGGGGTGGGCAGCGTCATCTCGGCGAGGTCGAAGTCGCGTACGGGTCGGCCAGCGAGCGCCTCGAGCCGGCGCTCGAAGCGCGTCCGGGTCCGCTCGCCGTAGCCGAGCACCCGGGCGAGCTCCGCGGTCATCGACATGACGTCCACGCTGGGCGCGACGAGCGCCAGACGGCCGACCGGCAGCCCGGCGCGGACGGCCAGCGCCGTCGTCGTGCAGCCGAGGGAGTGGGCGACGACGGCGACGGGCGCGCCGTGCACGTCCGCCACCGCCGTGAACGCCTCGGCGATCTCGATGGCGGTGCTGCGCCGGGGGCCGAGGTGCCCGGGCGGGGACTCGCCGTGGCTGGGGGCGTCGAAGGCGACCACGCGCCGTCCGGCGGCCACGAGCGGGGCGACGAACGCGCCCAGCTGGCCGCGCCACCCGCCCCAGCCGTGCGCCAGGTAGACCGGCTCGCCCGCGCCCCAGCTCTCCACGACGACGCGGCGCCCGCCCGGCAGCGGCACGGCGGAGGTCGTCCCGGGCTCGGGGCGCTCGTCGCGCCGTCGTCCGCCGTTGCGGGGCAGGGTGCACCACACCCGCAGCGCCCAGCGGGCGGCGAGGTCGGGGGCGAGCCGGTCGGCGGCGGCGAACGCCGCGCGCAGGGCCGCGAGCCGCGCGGATGCCCGGACGGCGGACGGCGTGGTCGTCATCGGTCCTCCTCGTGCGTGCCCGTGGGTGCCCGGTCCGGCCGTCGTCGGCCAGCGACGGCCGGTCCGCCCCGGTGAGGGCGGCGCCGTCAGCCCTTGACGGAGCCCGACATCAGGCCGCCCACGAAGTACTTGCCCAGGATGACGTACACGACGAGCGTGGGCAGGGAAGCGAACAGCGCGCCGGCCATCGAGACGCCGTAGTTCTGCAGCAGCGCGCCGTTGGCGAGGTTGTTCAGCGCGAGGGTGACGGGGCCGTTCTGGCTCGAGGAGAAGAAGACGGCGAAGAGGAAGTCGTTCCACGCCGAGGTGAACTGCCAGATGAGCACCACCACGAAGCTGGGGATCGAGATGGGCAGCACCACCGAGGCATAGGTGCGCAGCATCCCGGCGCCGTCGACCCGGGCGGCCTCGATGAGCTCCCTGGGCACCGACGCGTAGTAGTTGCGGAAGATCAGCGTGGTGATCGGGATGCCGTAGATGACGTGCAGCAGGATCAGGGTGGGGATGCCGCTGGGCAGCCCCACGGCCAGCACGATCTGGTTGAGCGGGATCATCACCGCCTGGTAGGGGATGAACATCCCGAACAGGATCAGGGTGAAGACGACGTTCGCGCCCTTGAAGCTCCAGCGGGAGAGCACGAAGCCGTTCATCGAGCCGAGGAAGGCCGAGATGACCGCGGCGGGGACGACCATCTGCACCGAGCGCCAGATCGACGGCGACAGCGCCTCCCAGGCGGCCCGCCAGTTGTCCAGCGTCCACAGCGTCGGCAGCGCCCACGCCCGGGCGGGCGAGGCGTCCCCGGTGCCCTTGAAGCTGGTGACCAGCAGGACGTAGACGGGGATGAGCACGATGACCACGGACAGGAGCAGCAGCGCGTAGCGCACCGTGCGGGCCACGGAGAACCGCCCGGCCGGCGGCCGCTTGGCGCTCGGGCGAGGGGCGCGCGCGACATCGCCCAGCGGGGCGGCCGTGGTGGAGGTGGTGGTCATCGCCCGGCGTCCTTCCGCGAGGTGTGGATGAGGTAGGGCACCACGAGCACCGCGACGATGATCAGCAGGATCGAGCCCACCGCGGCGGCGTTGGCGTAGTCGTAGCTGGACTTGAAGACGTACATGTCCACCGCCGGCACCTTGGTCTGGTAGTTCGACGGCTTGGAGATCGACATGATGAGGTCGAACGCCTTCAGCGACATGTGGCCGATGATGATCAGCGCCGACAGCGCCACGGGGGAGAGCTGGGGGAAGAGCACGTGGCGGTACAGCTGCCACTCGCTCGCGCCGTCCATCCGGGCGGCCTCGCGCAGCTCCTCGGGGATGCCCCGGAAGCCGGCCAGGAACAGGGCCATGACGTAGCCCGACAGCTGCCAGATCGCCGGGATGGCGATGGCGGCGATGCCCACCGAGATGTTGTTCCACCAGGGGTTCTGGAGGAAGTCGAGGCCGACCATCTGGAACAGGCGGTTCAGGCCCAGGGCGCTCTCGCCCTCGTTGGAGTTCAGCAGCCAGCGCCACACCACGCCGGAGGCGATGAAGGAGACCGCCATCGGGAAGAGGTAGACGGACCGGAAGAATCCCTCGCCCCGCACCGGGCGCTCGAGCAGCCAGGCCCAGACGAAGCCGATGACCATCGTGCCCACGAGGAACACCGCGGTGTAGAGCAGCAGGTTCTTCAGCGAGTGCTGGAAGTCCGGCGAGCCCAGGAGGTCGAGGTAGTTCTTCGCCCCGACGAGCGCCGTCGGTGCCTGCCCGGTGGCCTGCTGGGCGGTGTGGCTGTCCGTGAGGGAGGTCTGGAGGTTGACGACGATCAACCCGTAGACGAACACGCCGACGAGGAGGAGGGACGGGGCCAGCAGCAGCAGCGGGGGGCCCCAGCGCTTGACGGTCTTCACAGACGCTCCTGTGCGGTGGTGGTGCGGTGGCCGCGGGTGGTCCGGGCCAGGGCGCGGACGCGTGGCGTCCGAGATGTCCCGACGGCGGGCGCGGAGGGGGATCGCCCGCCGTCGGGGGTGCGCGCCGGGGCGCGCAGCTCGGTCAGGATCCGGCGACGGCGTTGGCCAGGTCCTGCTGGTAGGCGGCCAGGTCCGAGGCGCCGGTGGTGAACTTGCTGGTGGCGTCGGAGATGGCGTTGAGCACGGCGACCGGCGTGGCCGCGCCGTGGGCGAGCGACGGCACGATGGTGTCCTTGCCGTAGGCCTCGATCGCGCTCTGCTGGTACTCGGAGAAGTCCGAGGGGTTGGCGTCGGTGCGGGCCGGGATGGAGCCCTTGGCCTTGTTGAACGCCGTCTGACCCTCGAGGGAGCCGACCGTCTCCAGCCACGCCTTGGCGCCGTCGGGGTGCGGGGCGCCGACGGGGAGGGTGAAGGAGTCGGCGAGGAAGCCGAACATCGAGTCGCTGCCGGGCACCGGGAACTCGACGAAGTCGGTGCCGCGGGCCTTGTCCTGCTCCTCGAAGGCCGCGACGGCCCAGTCGCCCATCACGTTGTAGGCGGCGTTGCCGTCGATGACCATCTGGGTGGCCTCGGGCCAGTCCAGGCCGTCACGGTCGGAGTTGGTGTAGCTCATGAGGGTCTGGAAGTCCTCCAGGGCCGCGGTGACCTCGGCGCCCTTCCAGTCCGTCGTCCCGTCCCACAGGCCGTTGTAGGCCTCGGCGCCCAGGTCGGCCATGAGGACCGTCTCGAGCAGGTGCACCTGGGTCCAGGTGGTGGCCACGGACAGCGGCGTCTTGCCGGTCGCCTTGATCTTCTCCAGGTCGGCGATCCACGCGTCCATGTCGGCGGGCACGGCGGCCGCGTCCACCCCGGCCTCCTTGAGGACCGCGGGGTTGGCCCACACCACATTGGAGCGGTGGATGTTGGAGGGGATCGAGTAGATCTTGCCGTCCACGGTGAGCAGGTCGACGAGGTCCTGCGGGAACGCGTCGCGCAGCTTGAACTCGTCGTAGAGGCTGGAGACGTCCTCGAGCTGGGCGGCGTTGATGTAGTCGGTCAGCTCCTTGCCGGCGTGGGCCTGGAACGTGTCCGGCGGGTCGCCGGCCTGCAGGCGCGACTGCAGCAGGTCCTTCGCGGCGGAGCCGGCGCCGCCGGCCACCGCGCCGTTGACGAACTTGACGTCGCTGTGCTGCTGCTCGAACACGCTCACCATGGCGTCCAGGCCGGCCTTCTCCGAGCCCTGGGCCCACCAGGTGAAGACCTCGACCTCGTTGCCGCCGCCGCCACCGCTGGTGTCGCCGCCGGAAGCCTTGTCCGATCCGCCGCCGCATGCGGCGAGGACCAGGCTGGCGGCCGCGATCCCGGCCACCGCTGCGATCCGTCGCATCTGACACTCTCCTTCGAAACTTCGTCGTCCCGTCAGCACGGCGGGGGTGCCGTGCCGCAGCCTGTCGTCCCCGAGCTGGCCATCCTCATCGTCGGGCCAATCGCGGACTTTGTCACCGATTTGCTAGAAATCGTCGTCGATTTGTGATGTACGCGAGCCTAACGTGAGCGGCGGGCGAAGCGCGAACCCGAGCAGAACCGCACAGCACCGCTCACCGGAGGTCGTGCGTCAGCCGGTGCCGCCCGGCAACGGCGCCGATTCCAGGGCGAGGGCGAGCGCGCCCAGCACCGCCGCCCGGTCGCCGAGCAGGCCCCGTTCCACGCGCGCCCGGGCGGCCACCGACGGGATGGCGTCGCGCCGCAGGCCGGTGCGCACGGCCCCGAGGAACGCCTCCCCGGCCCTCACGAACGGGCCACCGAGGAGGATCAGCTCCGGATCGACGAGGTTGGCCAGCAGCGCGACGCCGCGGCCCACGTGGCGGCCGACGTCCTCGATCACCCGCCGGCACGCCGGGTCACCGGCGCCGCAGGCCTCGATGACCTGGTCGATCGTCAGGTCCGGCCCCAGCGTCGGGCGGAGCAGCTCGAGGGCGGAGGGGACGGACGCGACGGTCTCCAGGCACCCGCGGTTGCCGCACCGGCACACCGCCCCCGCCGGCTCCAGCGGGGAGTGGCCCAGCTCGCCGGCGGTGCCGCCGAAGCCCCGGTGGAGGTGGCCGTCGAGCACCATCCCCGCCCCGATGCCGGTGGAGATCTTCACGTAGACGGCGTTGCGCACGCCCCGGGCCGCGCCCCAGCGCGACTCGGCCAGGACGGCCAGGTTGGCGTCGTTGTCCGTGGCCGCCGGGACGCCCAGCCGGGCCCCGACCTCGCGTGCCATGTCGTACCCGACCCAGCCGCTGAGGATGGTGCCCGGTCCGACAGTCTGGGAGCTGCGCTCCACCGGCCCGGGCAGGCCCAGGCCGACGGCGCGCAGGTCGCCAGGTGCGCGCCCGGACGCCTCGAGGAGGTCGGCGAGCAGGTCGAGCACGATCGGGGTCGTCTCGGGCCCGGAGTGACCGAGGGGGAGCGGGACCTCGCGCTCGGCCACGACCTGGCCGTCCGCGGTGGCTAGCGCCGCCCGGACGTGGGTGCGCCCGACGTCCACGCCGCCCACGACGCCGCCCTGCGGCGCCAGTCCGAACGTGCGGGCGGGGCGGCCGCGTCCTCGGGTGACCGGGTCCGCCGGGTTCTCCACGAGGGTGCCGTCGGCGACGAGGTCGGCGACGATCCCGGCCACGGTGGTCGGGGAGAGCTCCAGGGTGCGGGCGATGGCCGCCCGTGAGAGCGCGCCGCGCTCGCCGAGCAGGCGCACCACGGCCCGCTGGTTGCGGCCGCGGGGGCCCGTGCCGGACGGCGCCGGGGTGGTCGCTTCTGTGCGGGCCACCTGACCCTCCAATTTACGTCAGTTTTGGACAATATTGCTGTCCCGGTGGCCGCATTATCCACCGACGTCGGGACTAATCGAGGCGGTTCGCGCTCGGCGCGCAGAAATAGACGCGCCCGTGGCGTGCCGGCACCGCTGAGCCTCGGCGGCGCGGGGGAGTGCTTTCAGACCGACGGCGCGGTGGGGCGGGCCGGCTTTCATCTCCACAGCGCGGCGTCGCGGACCGGCCTTCGGCCTCACGGGGCGGCGCGGCGGACCGCGAGCGAGGATGGTCCATGGCCGAGTGCACGCACCTCGACACGGTTGCCGACGTCCAGCCCTCCAGCACCGGGTGCGAGGACTGTCTGCGCATCGGCGGGCGGTGGGTCCACCTGCGGATGTGCATGCGCTGCGGGCACGTGGGGTGCTGCGACAACTCCCCGAACCGCCACGCCACCGCGCACTGGCGGGAGCACCCGGACCATCCCCTCGTCCGCTCCTACGAGCCGGGCGAGGACTGGTGGTGGTGCTACCTCGACCAGCTGCTCTTCGAGGTGCGCGGAGCTCCCCCTGCTCCCTCGCACCCGTGAGCGCCCGGCCGGGCCACCGCAGCCCGGCCTCGCGACGCGGTCACGGAAGGACGGCTGTGCGCAGAGTCAGGGGAAGACGACGGTGCGCTGCCCGTCGAGCAGCACGCGGTGCTCGGCGTGCCAGCGCACCGCGCGGGCCAGCACCCGCCGCTCGACGTCCTGGCCGCGGGCCACCATCTCCGCGACGTCGTCGGCGTGGGTGACGCGCTCGACGTCCTGCTCGATGATCGGGCCTTCGTCCAGGTCCGCGGTGACGTAGTGCGCCGTCGCGCCGATGAGCTTCACGCCCCGGGTGTGCGCCTGGGCATAGGGCCGGGCGCCCTTGAAGCTCGGCAGGAAGGAGTGGTGGATGTTGATGACGTTGCCGGCCAGCTCGGTGCACACCTCGTCCGAGAGGATCTGCATGTAGCGGGCCAGCACCACCAGCTCGACGTCGTGCTCGCGGACGAGGTTGAGCAGGGCCTGCTCGGCGTCCCGCTTGGTCTCCTTCGTCACCGGGATGTGGTGGAAGGGCGCGCCGTAGAAGGAGGCGATGGGCTCGAGGTCCGGGTGGTTGGCGACGACGCCGACGACGTCGATGGGCAGGCCCTGGAAGCGCTGCCGGAAGAGCAGGTCCACCAGGCAGTGGGCCTCCTTGGAGGCCATGATCAGGGTGCGGACCGGGCGGCCGACCTCGTCGAGCTTCCACGTCATGTCGAACTCGCGGGCCACCGCCGCCAGCGCGCCCTCGACCTCCTGGCGCGGGGCGCGGGTCTCGACCTGCACCCGCATGAAGAACAGTCCGGTGGAGGGGTCCCCGAACTGCTGGGACTCGGTGATGTTCCCGCCGTGCTCGGCGAGGGCCCCGGACACGGCGTGGACGATCCCGGGGCGGTCGGGGCAGGAGAGGGCGAGGACAAGGTGCTCGACGGGTGCGGCGCTCACCCGCCGGAGGGTAGCGCTCGGGCGTCGCCCCAGGTGGCGGCGTCCGCCTGGCGGTTAACGACGCGGTCCCGTCCGGCTGGATGCCACACTGGGGGCATGGACGACGTCAGGATCGACCTCATCACCGAGGACGAGGCGGGAGAGCTGCTCACCGTGCGCCGGGCGGCGTTCGTGACCGAGGCGCAGCTGTACGGGGACCCGAACCTCCCGGCGCTGACCCAGTCGCTCACCGAGCTGGTCGCGGACATCAACCGGCCCGACGTCGTCACCCTCGGGGCGTGGCTCGGGCACCGCCTCGTGGGCTCGATCCGCGTCGAGCTCGAGGCGGAGAAGGCCAACCTCGGCCGCCTCGCCGTCGTCCCGGACCTCCAGGGGCGCGGGATCGGCACCAAGCTGCTCATGGCCGTGCTGCAGTACCTGCCCGAGCAGACCAAGGAGGTCTGGGTGTTCACCGGGCAGGACTCCAAGCAGAACCTCGCGATGTACGCCAAGCAGGGCTACGAGTACCAGTACGACCAGCACACCGGCGACCTGACCTACGCCTACCTGCGGCGCATCCTGGGAGAGGACGAGCCGGGCGAGAGCCTCGCCGGCCTCGAGCCCTGACGTCCGGCGTGGGACGGCGCCGCCGGGGCCGCGCGCACTTGGTAGTCTCGTCGCCGTCGCGACTGGCGCCTGAGGTGGGGAACCACCGGGGAGCGACATCTGCACCAGATTCGAGGTCGTCCGCCTGGGCCGAGAGTCACCACACCGAGTGCGCACGCACACCGTGTGCGTGAGACCACCAGCGGAGGAAGCATGAGCCCGACCACTTCCGGCAGCGCCACGTCCGTGGCCAACCAGTCCCTGCAGGAGCTGGACCCCGAGATCGCCGCGGTGCTCGACGGCGAGCTCGCCCGGCAGCGCGAGACCCTCGAGATGATTGCCAGCGAGAACTTCGTCCCGCGCGCCGTCCTGCAGGCGCAGGGCTCCGTGCTGACGAACAAGTACGCCGAGGGCTACCCGGGCCGGCGCTACTACGGCGGCTGCGAGCAGGTCGACATCGCCGAGAACCTCGCCATCGAGCGGGCCAAGGCCCTTTTCGGCGCCGACTACGCCAACGTCCAGCCCCACTCCGGCGCCCAGGCCAACGCCGCCGTCCTCATGGCGCTGGCCAACCCCGGCGACAAGATCCTCGGGCTGAGCCTCGCGCACGGCGGGCACCTCACGCACGGCATGAAGATCAACTTCTCCGGCAAGCTCTACGACGTCGCCTCCTACGGGGTGGACGAGCACAGCCACCGCATCGAGATGGAGACGGTGCGCAAGACGGCGCTCGAGCAGCGGCCGAAGGTGATCATCGCCGGCTGGTCGGCCTACCCGCGCCAGCTCGACTTCGCCGCCTTCCGCGAGATCGCCGACGAGGTCGGCGCCTACCTCTGGACGGACATGGCGCACTTCGCCGGGCTGGTCGCGGCGGGCCTGCACCCCTCGCCGGTGCCGCACTCCGATGTCGTCTCCTCCACCGTGCACAAGACCATCGGCGGCCCCCGCTCCGGATTCGTGCTCTCGCGCGACGCCGAGACCTTCGGCAAGAAGATCAACTCCGCCGTCTTCCCCGGCCAGCAGGGCGGCCCGCTCATGCACGTGGTCGCCGCCAAGGCGGTGGCGTTCAAGATCGCCGCGGGCGAGGAGTTCAAGGACCGCCAGCGCCGCACCCTCGAGGGCGCCCGGATCATCGCCGAGCGGCTGAGCGCGAAGGACGTCGCCGACGCCGGCATCTCCCTGGTCACCGGCGGCACGGACGTGCACCTGGTGCTCGTGGACCTGCGCAACGCCGCCCTCGACGGCCAGCAGGCCGAGGACCTCCTCCACGCCGCCGGCATCACGGTCAACCGCAACGCCGTGCCGTTCGACCCCCGCCCGCCGCGCGTGACGTCCGGCCTGCGCATCGGCACGCCGGCGCTGGCCACCCGCGGGTTCGGCGCCGCGGAGTTCACCGAGGTCGCGGACATCATCGCCACCACGCTGGTGGGCGGCGCCGGGACGGACGTCGAGGCGCAGCGCGCCCGCGTGCAGGCCCTGACGGAGGGCTTCCCGCTCTACCCGGGCCTGCAGCAGTGACCGCGCGCGTCCTGGACGGGCGCGCGACCGCGGCCGCGATCAAGGCCGAGCTGACCACCCGCGTGGCCGCGCTGCGCGACCGCGGCATCAGGCCCGGCCTGGGCACGGTGCTGGTCGGCGAGGACCCGGGCTCGAAGGCGTACGTCGCCGGCAAGCACCGGGACTGCGCCGAGGTTGGCATCGCCTCCATCCGCGAGGACCTGCCCGCCACGGCGACGCAGGACGACGTCGCCGCCGCGGTGGCCCGGCTCAACGCCGACCCCGCCTGCACCGGCTACATCGTCCAGCTGCCGCTGCCACGCGGGATCGACGCCAACGCCATCCTGGAGACGATCGACCCCGCCAAGGACGCCGACGGGCTGCACCCGACGAACCTCGGCCGGCTCGTGCTGCGCGTCAAGGACGAGATCACCTCCCCGCTGCCGTGCACGCCGCGGGCGGTGCTCGAGCTGGTGGCCCGGCACGGGCTGTCGCTGGCCGGCAAGGACGTCTGCGTCGTCGGTCGCGGGACGACCGTCGGGCGCAGCATCGGGCTGCTGCTCACCCGCAAGGACGTCAACGCCACCGTGACGCTGACCCACACGGGGACGGCCGACCTCGCTAGCCACGTGCGCGCGGCGGACGTCGTCGTGGCGGCCGCGGGGCAGCCGGGCATCATCACCGCCGACATGGTCAAGCCGGGTGCGGTGGTGCTGGACGTGGGGGTGTCGCGCGCCGTCGACCCCGCGACCGGCAAGACGAAGCTGCGCGGTGACGTCGCGCCGGGAGTCGACGAGGTGGCGGGATGGCTCTCGCCCAACCCTGGCGGTGTCGGGCCGATGACTCGGGCGATGTTGCTGGCCAACGTCGTCGACACGGCGGAGCGCACTGCCGCCTGACGGGTCTCGCAGAGGGCGGGTCGCACGAGCGGCCCGCCCTCTTTGTCTGTGCGGTGGGCTTATCCCCAGGCCCGGCGCGGATGTCGGTGACCGTCGGTAGTGTGCTACACATGTTCGATAGGCGGGGTGGTCGGGACCGGGGTGCGGGGCAGCCCGGTGCTGACCCTGCCGCGGCGAGACCCTCGGCCCCGCCGGTTCCGTCGGTGCCTGCCGCGCCGCCGGCTCCCGCCCCTCTCTCCTCCGCCGACATCAGCGGGTGGCGCGAAGCCTTGGCGGGAGTGGATCGGGATGTCTCGGACGCCGAGCGGGTCGATCAGCTGCGGACGTTGGAGGAGCTGAAGGCGGCCGCGGCGGCGGCGCAGGCGCGGATCGCGGTGGACCTGGACGTCTCCCAGCGCCGGGCGCAGGAGGCGGCCGGGGTGCCCGCGAAGAAGCGCGGGCAGGGGGTGGGGGCGCAGGTGGCGCTGGCCCGCCGAGAGTCGCCCCACCAGGGCGGGCGGCTGCTCGGTTTGGCCAAGACCCTGGTGCTGGAAATGCCCCACACCTTCGCCGCCCTGCAGGCCGGGACGATCAGTGAGTGGCGGGCGACGCTGGTGGTGCGCGAGTCGATCTGCCTGGTCC
Organism: Georgenia thermotolerans; assembly: GCF_009193185.1. GTDB lineage: Bacteria > Actinomycetota > Actinomycetes > Actinomycetales > Actinomycetaceae > Georgenia > Georgenia thermotolerans. The sequence continues at coordinate 110,605 of NZ_VUKF01000006.1, forward strand.
GTGCGGACCGGGCCGCCCTCGACGACCAGCTGTGGGCCGACCCGGGCGCGGTGGAGCGGCTGGGCACCCGGGCGCTGGTGGCCCGGGCCAAGCAGCTGGCCTACCGCCTGGACGCCGCCTCCGTGGTGGCCCGGGCCCGCCGTGCGGAGGCCGAACGCTCCGTGAGCCTGCGCCCGGCGCCGGACACCATGACCTACCTGACCGGGTTGTTGCCGGTGGCCCAGGGGGTGGGGGTGTGGGCGGCGCTGACCCGGACGGCGGACGCGCTGCGCGCCCAGGGCGACGGGCGCAGCCGGGGGCAGATCATGGCCGACACCCTCGTCGAGCGGGTCACCGGCCAGGCCCGCGCCGCCGACGTGCCCGTCGAGGTCCAGCTGGTCATGACCGACCGCACCCTGCTCGCCGGCGACGCCGAACCGGCCCTGATCCCCGGGTACGGGACCGTGCCGGCGGACTTCGCCCGGGACCTGCTCGCCGCCCGCCTGCCCACCCCCGATGGCGCCGATGGCGCCGCGGCGACGGGCCCGGACGAGAGGCGGGTGCTGGCGTGGCTGCGGCGGTTGTTCACCGCCTCGGGCACCGGCGAGCTGGTCGCGCTGGACTCCCGCCGCCGCATCGCCCCACCCGGGCTGGCCCGGTTCATCAACACCCGGGACCAGGCGTGCCGGACGAGCTGGTGCGACGCCCCGATCCGCCACCGCGACCACGTCGTCCCCGCCGCCGCCGGCGGGCCGACCACCGCGCAGAACCTGCGCGGGGCCTGCGAGGGCTGCAACTACGCCCGGCAGGCCCCCGGCTGGGCCGCCCGCACCCTCCCCACCAGCCAGGACACGGTCACGAGCGGCGACGGCGACCAGGGCGACGGTCAGCGGGCCGGGCCCGGCGGGCACGTCGTCGAACTGACCACCCCCACCGGGCACACCTACACCTCCCACGCCCCACCCCTGCCCGGCCACCGACCCGCTCCAGCGACGGGGCCGCCGGGCCGGCAGCCAGCCGGACCACCGGGCGCTCCCGAGAGCGACAGCCGCCTGAAGCGACTGGTCGAACGCCACCGAGCCACCTTGGACCGGACCGCCTGAGAAGGTCGCGCCGCCGCGCGGCAGGAGCGGTCGTCGAGCCAGTCGATGTGAGTTGTCGCACGAGAGGGCCGGGAACGAGCGCCCTGGCTGGACCCGTGGGCCAACGTGTCGGTGGGCTCGGCGATACTGGCCGGGTGCTGAGCATCGCCACCGTCAACGTCAACGGCATCCGGGCCGCCTTCAAGCGCGGCATGGACGCCTGGATCGCCCATCGCCGCCCCGAGGTTCTCCTGCTGCAGGAGGTGCGCGCCAACGACGAGATCCTCGCCGAGCACCTCGGCGACGGGTGGCACATCGCCCACCAGGCCTGCGACATCAAGGGTCGCGCCGGAGTGGCGGTCGCGTCGCGGCTGCCGGCCTCCGCCGTCCGGGTCGGCCTGGGCAACGACGAGCCCGCGGTGGATACCGGCCGGTGGGTCGAGATGGACCTGGAGGTGCCCGGCACCGACCGGCCCCTGACGGTCGTCTCCGTCTACGTCCACTCCGGCACGGTCGGCACGGACAAGATGGACGCCAAGTACGCGCACCTGGAGAAGGTCACGGCCCGGATGAGCGCCCTCGCCGACCAGGCCCGCGCGGGGGAGCGCGACGTCGTCGTCGGCGGCGACATCAACATCGTCCACCGCGAGGTGGACATCAAGAACTGGAAGAGCAACCACAACAAGACCTCCGGCGTCCTCGACGAGGAGATCGCCTACCTGGAGAAGTGGTTCGCCGACGACTGGGTGGACCTGGGCCGCCGGCTCGGCGGGGACGGCCCCGGGCCGTACACCTGGTGGTCCTGGCGCGGCAAGGCGTTCGACAACGACTCCGGCTGGCGCATCGACTACCAGCTCGCGACCCCGGGGGCCGCCGAGCGCGCCACCTCCGCCGTCGTCGACCGCGCCGAGAGCTACGACCGGCGCTTCTCCGACCACGCCCCGGTCGTGGTCACCTACGAGATCTGACCCGCCGAGCGGCCGGGACAGCGGCCCTCAGTACCGGATGGCGTCGATCGGGCGCACCCGCACCGCGACGGCGGCGGGCAGCAGTCCCGCCAGCGCCCCCACCCCCGCCGCGGCCGCGAGCCCGGTGAGGGCCGCGGCGAGCGGGAACGGCGGGGTGTCCTCCAGGCCGAAGCCGAGGAGGGACTCCAGCGGGAGGTTGCGCACGGCGACCACCGCCAGCCCGACGCCGACGACGCCGGCCACCGCCGTCGCCACGACCGACTCGAGCATGATGGAGAAGAACACCCGGCCCGACGTCGCCCCGAAGGACCGCCGGATGCCGATCTCGCGGATGCGCTGGCGGACGGTGACGAGGGAGATGTTCACCAGGCTCAGCGCGCCGAGCAGGAGCACGAGCGTGCCGATGCCCAGCACGACCAGCCGGAAGGTGCGGTCGAAAGCCTCCTGGCCGGAGACGGCGTTGCTGTACACATCGACCATCGCCCCCTCGCCGAGGGCCGCGGTGAGGTCACGACGCACCGTCTCCATGCCCAGGTCGGCCGTCTCCGGAGGCACCCACAGCTCCAGCTGGGGGACGGCGCCCATCGCCGGGTCGACCTCGGGGGCGCCGGAGACGCGGCTGTAGGAGTCGTACAGCACGAAGGCGGCCGGGCCCTCGTCGGGCCAGCGGTTGGCCATCACGCCGGTGACGACGAGAGTCACCGGGTTCGCCCCCGGCAGGGTCACCGTCGGGTGCGTCGCCAGGCCGGGGGAGTCGACGGCGGAGAGGAAGGCCTCGTTGACCACCAGCGCGGGCGCCAGCCGGTCCTCGTCCCCGGGGGCGAACCACGCGCCGTCGACCAGCTGGATGCGGTGCATCGTCCCGTAGGGCTGGTCCACCAGCTGCAGCTGGCTCTCGAACGTGGCGCCGCCCGCCCGGAAGCGGCCCGAGGCCCACTGCACCACCGAGGCGTGGTCGACCTGGTAGCGCGCCGCGAGCTCGCGCATCGCGGGCACGACGTCGCTGTTGCCGCTCGGCGTGGCGGCGAAGGCGTTGACCGTCAGGGTGGTCTGCCGGCCCATGTCGCGCTCCATCATCTCGGTCTGCGCCTGCGCGGTCATCTGCCCGACGGCGAGCACGGCCGTCATCGCGGCGACCGACACCGCCACGCCGATGAGCGAGAGCAGCACCCGCAGCTTGTGCAGCCGCAGCTCGTCCCAGGCCTCCACGAGCGCCCCCACGACGCCGGTCACGAGCCGACCTCCGCGTCGGCGGTGCGCCCGGCGCCGCCGCCGGCCGGGACGACGACGTCGGAGCCGACGAGGGACTCGAGCGTGCCGCCGCTGCGCGGGGCGATCGCGATGGGCGTGAGCACCCCCTCGCCGAGGCGGAGGTGGCGCCGCGCCCGGGAGGCGACGGCGAGGTCGTGGGTGATGGTGATGAGCGCCGCGCCCGTCTCCGAGGCGATGCCGTCGAGCAGGTCGATGACCTCCCGGCCGGTGTCGACGTCGAGGGCGCCGGTGGGCTCGTCGGCGAGGATCACCCGGGGCGAGCGCACCAGCGCGCGGGCGATTGCCACCCGCTGCTGCTCGCCACCGGAGAGCTGGGCGGGCAGGGAGTCCATGCGCGCGGCCAGCCCCACCCGGTCGAGCATCTCCTGGGCGGTGCGCGTGCGGCGCCAGAAGCTGCGCCCGCGGGCGTAGAGCAGCGGCGCGACGACGTTCTCCAGCGCGGTGCGCCCGGGCAGCAGGTTGAACTGCTGGAAGACGAAGCCGAAGTCCTCCCCGCGCCGCCGGGCCCGCCGCCGCCCGCCGAGCCGGCCGACGTCGGCGCCGTCGAGCAGGTACTCCCCGGAGGTGGGGGAGTCGAGCAGGCCGAGGATGTTCAGCAGCGTCGACTTCCCGGTGCCGGAGCGGCCGACGACGGAGACGTGCTCACCGGCCTCGACGGCGAGGTCCACGCCGCGCAGGATGTGCAGCTCGCTCAAATCCGGGAGCCGGACCGTCCGGGTGACGGCGCGCAGCTCGAGCAGCGGCATCAGAAGGCCCGCTCGACGGTTCCCGGCCCACCGACGGGTGGGACGTCCCCGACCGGGATGAACTCGAGGATCGTGTCGCCCTCCGCCAGGCCCTCGGTGATCTGCACGACCTGCCCGTCGGTCATGCCCAGGCCGACCGACGTCTTGGTCGGCTCGGCACCGTCCGGCCCCACCACCCAGACGTTCCCGGTGGCGAACAGCCCCTGCACCGCGGTGACGGGCACGACCAGCACGTCGCTGGCCTGCCCCGCGGTGACGGTCATCGTCCCGGCCAGGCCCGGGAACACCCGGACGTCACCGGGGACGGCGCAGCGGACCTCGACCGTCGCGCTCGGTTCGGCCGGCGGGGCGAAGGGGTCGCCGGGGCCGCTCGCCCCGCCGGCGCCCGGCGTGACCTCGGTGCCGGTGGTCAGGCCGGTGCAGGTGAAGGGGGCGGGCCCGCCGCGCACCTCGACGCTCGCCTCGCTCGGGGCGTCGAGCAGGCGGTACTGCTGCTCCGCCGTCAGCGGCCCGGTCACCGAGAACGTGCCGGGGGTGACGGCGGCGACGACGTCGCCGATGCCCACCTGCTGGTCGCGCAGGACCTTGAGGGAGACGGTGCCGGTCACCGGCGCGGCGACCGTCGACCGCTTGATGCGGGGCCTTTGCTGCACCACGGTGACGTTGCCCTCGGCGTCGACGCGCTCCACCGGGTCGACGGGCACCTCCTGCCGGATCTCCAGCAGGGGCGCCCCGGCCTCGACGTGGGCGCCGTCGGCCACGGCGAAGTAGCCGACCGTGCCCTCCATCGTCGCCCTGGCCTCCACGGCCGGGTCGGCCGTGACGGTCGCGTCCACCGTGACGGTGTTGGACACCGTGCCGGTGGTCACCGTGGCGACCGGGTCGGTGAACACCGCCCCGGGGACGTCGACGGGACCTGCGGGAGCGGCAGCGGCGCCGCCGAAGAAGGCCAGCTTGACCAGCGCGGCCGCGATCACCGCCCACACCAGCAGGCGCAGGGCGGGGAAGACGACGTGGCGGGCGACGGTCACAGGACCCCCAGGGCTCGGGGGCGATCGTCCGCGACCGCCCGGATCGCGGGAAATCTATCTGTATCCGTCCGAAGCTGGGCTCATTTGCCCGGCGAAGTTTCGCCGGCACCCAGCCCGCGGGGGCCGCTCGCTGGGTCAGCGCCGATGCGGCGCCGCTGCCACCGACCCGCGGCGCACGAGCGGGCAGGCGATGAGCTGCAACGACGGCACGGCTGCCGTGGGGTCCGTCACGAGCTGCAGGAGGCTGCGCGCGGCGGCCGCGCCCATGGCCCGGTGGGGCAGGGCGACCGTGGTCAGCCCGGGCCGCATCTCCCGGGCGAGGACGTACAGGTCGTCGAAACCCACCACCGACAGGTCCTCGGGCACGCGCAGGCCCCGGTCCTCGGCGGCGTGGTAGGCGCCGACGGCCATCTCGTCGTTGAACGCGAACACGGCCGTGGGCGGCTCGGGCATGTCCAGGAGCGTCCCGACCGCCTCCTGGCCGCCGTCGGAGGTCGAGGCCGCGCGGACCACCAGGGTCTCGTCCCACGCGAGCCCGCGAGCCGCGAGCTCGGCTCGATAGCCCGCCAGCCGGCCGGCGGCCGCCGGGCCGTCGTTGCGGTCCAGGACGAACCCGATGCGCCGGTGACCGTGGTCGGCGAGGGTCCCGACGGCGGTGCGCGCACCGGCCTCCTCGTCGGGGACGACGGCGGGCACGTCCTCCCGGGAGGACCGGGCGTCGAGGAGGACCACCGGGAGCCCCGCGAGCAGGTCCGGGACCTCGACGAGCCGGTGGAACATGGTGGCGTACAGGACCCCCGCGACCTGCTGCTGCCGCAGGGCCCGGATGGCGCTGCGCTCCAGCACCTCGTCCCCGCCGGTGTCGACCAGCATGAGGAGGTAGCCCGCCTCCCACGCCGCCTCCTGGGCGCCCTGGATCAGCTGGCCGGCGTACGGGGTGCTCGCGATGACGTCGCTGACCAGCGCGAGGGTGCCGGAGCGGCGGGTCCGGAGCCCGCGCGCCAGCCCGTTGGGGAGGTACCCCAGCTCACGCGCCGCCGCCTGGACGCGCTCGCGGGTGGCCGTGTTGACCCGCGCGCCGGGGACGTCGTTGAGGATCACCGAGACGGTCGACGGCGCGACGCCCGCCAGCTCGGCGACGTCCTTGATCCTGGGTCGTGCTGTCACGGTCTCCTGCCCTGTGGCGATGGGCGCGTCGGCGCGCCAGGCAGCAGTATCGGCCCTCAGCGCCCGCGCGGAGGACGCTCGACCGTCAGCGCGCCGTCGGGCCCGACGTGCACCGGCATGGGGTCGCTGAGCGCACCCACGAACCCGCCGGCGTCGTCGAGGTGCTCCCACGCGAAGAAGGACCACCGGCCGTCGTGCTCGAGGAAGCGCCCGGCGTAGAGACGCGCGTGCTCGTCGCCGACGAGGAACTCGTCGGACTCGAGACGGAACGGGCCCAGGCGGTCCTCACCCACGAGATAGTGGGTGCCGCCCAGGGCCTCGACTCCCGGCCGGGACCGCCGGGCCGTGCCGTGGTCGCCGGGCGTCACGCAGAACAGGACGCGCCAGGCGCCGCCCAGGTGGACCAGCTGGGGGACCTCGAGGTGGAAGAACTCGCCGGGCGCCGACACCGGGGGGCCCGCCTCCCAGGACGAGAGGTCCGCGGAGGTCGCGTGCCCGATGACCCCGCGGCCGTCGAGCGGGCCGTGGTCGGCGCGCGCGGTGAGCAGCATGTGGAAGCGGTCGGTCGGCTCGTCCCACCAGACCCAGGGATCGCGCCACGCCTCCTCCCGGACGGCGTCGTGGAGCTTCTCGTACCACCGCGGGTCGGCCTCGAGCACGGGCCCCTGCCGGGTCCAGGTGACGAGGTCGGGGGAGGTCGCGCGGCCCACCCGCTGCACGGCCCCGCGCTCGGCGCGCGAGACGCCGGTGTAGAACATGTGCCACTCGCCGCCGGCCCGAACCACGCTCCCGGTCCAGGTGGCGAGGTCGTCGAAGGCGCCGTCGGGCCCGGCGTGGAGCGCGTCCGGGAGCACCTGCCACCGGCGCAGGTCCCGGGAGACCGCGTGCCCGATCGTCGCGTGGTGGTGGCGCAGGTCCGGGTCGCCGAGGGCCCGGGGCGCCTGGAGGTAGAACACGTGGACGTCCTCGCCGTCCACGGCGAACCAGAAGTCCCAGATCCACCTGTCGGCCAGGGTCAGTGCCATGTCGTTCCTGCTTCTCCTTCGTGGTGGTGCGGTTGGTGGAGGCGCCGCGCCGGCGTCATCCCTTCAGCCCGGTGGACGCGAGGCTCTGGACGAACCAGCGCTGGAAGAGCAGGAAGACCACGAGGACCGGGAGCACCAGCAGCACGCCGAAGGCGAAGATCTGGCCCCAGTCGTAGGGCGGCTGGCCCTGGAACACCGAGATGGCGAGCGGCAGCGGACGGCGCTGCGGCTGGTCGACCATCATCACCGGCCACAGGAAGGACCCCCAGGTGGTGAGGAACGTCAGGATCGTGACCGTCGCGAAGACGGGCTTCGAGATCGGCACGACGACCTGGAAGAACGTGCGCCACGGCCCTGCGCCGTCCAGGCGCGCCGCCTCCTCGAGCTCCTTCGGCAGTCCGACGAAGAAGGAGTAGAAGAGGTAGATCGAGAAGGCGCTGCCCACGAAGGGCAGGAACTGCACGTAGTAGGTGTTCCGGTGGTCGTTGAGCAGGTAGAACAGCGGCACGGCGATCGCCTCGAAGGGCAGGATCGTCAGGGCGACGACGCCCGCCACCATCACGTCGCGGCCCCACCAGCGCAGCCGGGCCAGGGCGTAGGCGGCCGCGGAGTTCACCAGGAGCCCGAGGAGCACCACGACCGACGTCACCAGCAGCGAGGTCAGGTAGAAGTCGCCGAAGTAGCCGGTCGCGGGGCTGTCGAACCGGTCGAGCATGCCGCTGTAGTTGGCGAGCGAGAGATCCGTCGGCGCGAAGCCGCCGAGCCCGTCGATGACCTGGCCGGACGGCTTGAGGCTGCCGATGACCAGGTAGGCGACCGGGGCCACGAAGACGAGCGCGAGCAGGGTGAGGGCGAGGTAGGTCAGGACTGTGCGCACCGGGGTCCTGCGCGTGCCGGCGCTCACGAGATCTCACGCTCCTCGCGCAGGAGGCGCCGTTGCACGAGCGCGACGGACAGCACGATGAGGAAGAACAGGACGGTGATCGCCGAGGCGCGGCCGACGTTGTTGGCGTCGAAGGCGGTCGTCACCGCCTGGTACATCACGGTGGTCGTCGCCTGCTGCGGGCCGCCCTGGGTCATGATGTAGATCTGGTCGAAGAGCCGGAAGGACAGGATCGTCGTCACCAGCACCACGAAGACGAGGGTGTTGCGCAGGCCGGGCAGGGTGACGTGCCGGAACTGTCGCCACCGGCCCGCGCGGTCCAGGGACGCCGCCTCGTAGAGCTCCTGCGGGATGCCCTGGAGCCCGGCGAGGATGATCACCATCTGCAGCCCGGCGCCCTGCCAGACGGACATGACGATGATCGCCGCCAGCGCCGTGCGGGGGTCGCCGAGCCAGTCGTACGGCCCCAGCCGGCCCAGGGAGAGGGTGTCCACCACCGCGTTGAGCATCCCCAGCTCGCCGCGGGAGTAGATCGCCTTCCACACGACGGCGACCAGGGCCATGGGGAAGACCACCGGCATGAAGAAGAACGTGCGGAAGAACGCCATCGCGCGCAGCGGGCGGTTGAGCAGCAGGGCGAGGCCGAGCGCGAGCGAGGTCTGCAGGGGCACCACCACCGCCGCGAAGACGGTGTTGTTGAGGACACCCCGGTAGAACTCGGCGCTGAAGTCCGGGTCGAGCAGGATCCGCCGGTACTGCTCCAGGCCCATCCAGCGGGGCGGCGCCGGGCTGTCCAGGCGGACGTTGTGCAGCGAGAGCCAGCCCGCCAGGAGGAAGGGCACGACGACGAACAGGGCGAGGGCGACGCCGGCGGGCGCGAACATCGCCCAGCCGGTGCCGGCGCCGGGCCGACCGCCCCGCCGCGGGGTGCGGGGCACGGTGCGCCGCCGCCCGATCTGGGGCGTTGGTGTCGCTGTCATGGGGCTCTCCTTCCCAGGTCGCGGTGGGCGGGCCGGCCGGGGTCGGCCCGCCCACCGGCGACGGCGTCAGTCGAGGCCGTAGCCGTCGTTGTCCTGGAAGTCGAGGTCGATGGCGCGGGCGGCCTTGTCGAGCAGCTGCTGGGCGTCCCCGCCCTCGTAGGCGCCGAAGAAGGCCTCGGAGAACTGCTTGCTGATGACCGGGTAGGCGGGCGTGACCGGCCGCGGCACCGCCACGCAGTCGACGGTCAGGGGACCGTCGCCGCAGGTGCGCTCCAGGGACTCCGCGAAGATCGCCAGCGGCCCCTCGGTGCCGTACAGCTCGCTCGCCGCGACGGCGCTCGTGGTCGCCGGCGGGGCCGCGTTCGCCGTCGTCATCGCCGTGACGGCGTCGTCCGAGGCAAGGTGGTCGAGGAACGCGGCCGCGCCCTCGGGGTTGGCGGACTCGGGGTTGACGCCCCACGCCCACGATCCCTGGCCGCTCTTGGGGCCGTTGCCGAAGTCGGGCAGGGGCAGGACGACGAGCTTGTCGCCCAGGGCGTCGGCGTAGGTGTTGTACATCCAGTGCCCCACCCAGCTGAGCGCGACCCGCCCGTCGACGAAGGCGGCGTCGTCGGTGTTCGGGTCGATGAAGGGCCGCCAGGCCGCGAACTGCTCGACCGCGGCCACCGCGGCCGGGCTGTTGAGGTGACCGTCGGCGGTCCCGTCCTCCACGAGGCGCTCACCGGCGGACCAGAGGACCGGGAGGAAGCCGTAGGTGGGCCACTCGGCGCCGTAGTTCTCCTTGATGTCGAGCACCTGCCCGTCCGCGTCCGACGCCTTGAGCGCCTCGAGCGCGGCCCCGAACTCCTCGGCGGTCCAGGCGTCGTCGATGCCGGTGGGGTAGTCCACCCCGGCGGCGTCGAGGAGCTCCTTGTTGCCGTAGATCCCGAGCGAGGCGTCGAACTGCGAGATGCCGTACACCTCCGAGTCGCCGGGGAAGGTGTTCTGCGCGAGCACGGAGGCGGTCTGGTTCTCCAGCGTCTCCGCCGCCACCAGGTCGCCCACCGGGGCGAGCTTCCCGGCGTGGACGAGGGACGCCATCATCGGCCCGTCGTACTCCAGGACGTCCGGCAGCCCGCCCTTGTCGGTGGTGGTCAGCGTGCTGGTGTAGTCGGCCTCGGGGACGAACTGCAGCACCGCCGTGTGCTCGTCCTGAGCGGCGTTGAAGTCCTCGATGATCTGCTCGAGAACCTTGACCTCCGCCTCCTGCCCCTGGTGGGCCCAGACCTTGACCTCGCCGGCGGCGGAGCCGCCGCCTTCCCCGCCGTCCCCGCTGCTGCCGCACGCCGCGAGCGCCAGCACGGTGACCGCGGACGCGGCGACCGCGCCGATCTGCCGAGTTCTCCTCATCGAAACCTCCGTGGGAACGTCCTTGTTGCCGAATCGTTTCGGCAGACGGTGGCACTAGGAGGCGGACGATGTCAAGAGGAGGCGTCCGTATCGGGGGGTACGGGGTCTTGCGGAGGTGTTTCGGTGCGGCCGCGCGTGGTCGTGTCGCCGCTCGGCCGTGCCCGCGCGTCGCCGCTCGGTCGTGCGCGGATGTGTCGTCACTCGGCCGTGCCCGCGTGTCGCCGCTCAGCCGCGGGCGGCCGCCGCCGCGCAGCGCACGCACATCGTCGTCGTCGGCCGCGCCGCGAGACGGCCCGGCGCGATCGGGCCGCCGCACACCGTGCACCTCCAGTAGGTGCCGGTCTCGAGGCGCTCCCGGGCGGCGTCGATCTCCCGCAGGGTCCGCTCGCCGTGCTCGCGCAGGGCCACGACCTGGGCCCGCTCGAAGCCGATGGTCGCGCCCTCGGGGTCGTGCTCGTCGTCGACGTTGGTGTCCGTCGCGGCGGCGACGACCTCGTCGAAGCTGCGGCCCAGCGCCGCGAGGCGCTCGACGGTGGTGGTCCGCAGCGTCTCGAGCCGCTCGCGGGCGGCGGCCGCGTCCTCGGCCGTGGGCCCGGAGGGGCGGGCGTCCTTGTCGGCGGGGCTCATGCGGTCACCGGTCCGGCGGGCGCGGCGGCGGAGGCCAGCAGGAACGCCGGGGGAGCGTAGCCGGCAGCGGCGAAGGCGCCCGCGACGCCGGTGGCGACGTCGCGGGCGCGGTCGGCGTCGACCAGTGCGATGGCGGAGCCGCCGAAGCCGCCGCCGGTCATCCGGGCCCCGTGGGCGCCGAGCCGACGGGCCGTCTCGACGGCGAGGTCGAGCTCGGGGGAGGAGACCTCGTAGTCATCACGCAGGGAGGTGTGCGAGGCGTCCAGCGCCCACGCGACCTTGTCCAGGGCCCATCCCTGCAACTGGTCGCCCGGGGCCTGGTCGAGGCGTGTGACGAGGAAGCGCACGCGCGCGATCTCGCTGATCACGTGGCGCACCCGCCTGCGCTGCTCGGCGTCGTCCAATCGCGCGAGCACCTCCTCGGGGGTGGTCTCGCCGACCATGAAGTCATCGGCGACCTCACGCAGCGAGGGGACGCCGAGCACCCCGGCGGCGTCCTCACACACCTGCCGGCGGCGGGCGTACTGCCCGTCGACCAGCCGGTGCGGGGCGCGGGTGTCCATGACGAGCAGCGCCAGGTCGGCGGCGCCGAGGTCGAGCGGGACGTGCCGGGCGGCGCCGTCGCGGCAGTCCAGCAGCAGCGCGTGCCCGGCGCGGGCGCGCAGCGAGGCGGCCTGGTCCATCCCGCCGGTCGGCGCGCCGGCGATGTCGTTCTCGGCCCGCACGCAGGCCGCCGCCAGCCGGGCACGCCCGGCGTCGTCGGCGCCCAGGCCCAGCCCGGCGACGTCGTCGAGCGCCACGGCGACGGCGCACTCCAGCGCCGCGGAGGAGCTCAGCCCGGCCCCGTAGGGCACGCAGGAGTCCACCGCCAGGTCGAAGCCGGGGATCTGCCCGGGCCTGGCCAGGCCCTCGTGCTCGAGGGCCCAGGCCACCCCGGCGGCGTAGGCCGGCCAGCCCTCGACCGCGCCCGGGGCGCCGGCGGGGGCGACGGCGTCGAGGTCGACCTCGCGCACCCCCGGTTCCTGCGCGCTGACGAACCGGGCGGTGCGGTCGGCCCGCGGGCGCAGGGCCACGAAGGTGCGGTGGGGCAGGGCGATGGGCAGGCACAGCCCGCCGTTGTAGTCGGTGTGCTCGCCGACGATGTTCACCCGTCCGGGCGCGGCCCACACCCCGGCCGGCGCGCCGCCGTACGTGGCGGAGAAGAGGTCGCGGGCGCGGGCCGCGCCCTCGGCGTCGGACCAGGCCGCCAGCAGGTCGCTCACCTGGCCGCCTCCTCGACGACGGCGGGCAGCACGTCCCGGTAGCGGTCCGCGATGCGTTCGGGGGTGGTGTCCGAGACCCACGCGCCCATGCCGGACTCCGACCCGGCGAGGTACTTCAGCTTCCCCGGCGCACGCAGGATCGAGAACAGCTGCAGGTGCAGGCGCAGGTCGGCCCGGCCCTCGCGCACCGGGGCCTGGTGCCAGGCGCTGATGTACGGCAGCGTGATCGGCTCGCCCTCGTGCAGGCTGCCCGCCGGCCACTCGAAGAAGCGGTCCCCGGCACGCAGCAGCCGCAGGTAGATGCCCACGAGGTCGGCCCGCTCCGCCTCGTCCAGGGCGGGCAGGTCCGGCACGTCCCGCCGCGGGGCGAGGTGGACCTCGACCGGCCAGCGCGCCGCGGCGGGCACGTAGGCCACCCAGTGGTCGGACTCGGCGACGACCCGCCGCCCCGAGCGCAGCTCGGCCTCGAGCACGTCACGCAGCAGGTTGCGCCCGGTGCGCTGGCGGTGGGCGACCGCCTGGCGCAGCATCTGGGCGGTGCGCGGGGTCAGGTAGGGGTAGGCGTAGATCTGCCCGTGCGGGTGGTGCAGCGTCACCCCGATCTCCTTGCCCCGGTTCTCGAAGCAGAAGACCTGCTCGACCCCGGGCAGGGCGGACAGCTCGCGGGTGCGGTCCACCCACGCCTCGATGACGGTGCGCATGCGCCGCGGCGTCACCTGGGCGAGGGAGCCGGCGGGGTTGGGGTCGAAGCAGATCACCTCGGTGCGCCCGGCCGCGGGCCGGGTCGGCCACAGCGCCTCCTCGTCCAGCGCCGCGACCTCGTCGGGCACGCCGGGGACGGCCACGAGGGAGGGGAAACGGTTCTCGAACACCACCACGTCGTAGTCGGTGTCCGGGATCTCCCCGTCCTGGTAGGCGGCGCCCGGCCGGGCCGGGGCGAAGGGGTTGGCGTCCGCCGGTGGCAGGAACGTGCGGTTCATCCGGTGGGTGGCCATCGGGATCCACTCGCCGGTGAGCACGTCGAAGCGCATCTGCGGCGCCGTCACCGGCCGCGCGACGCCGTCGTCCCCGACGACGTCGGCGAACCGGTCCGGCAGCGGCCGCGGGTCGTCCAGCCGCCGCGTCGCCTCGCCGGACAGGTACGGCTCGGAGTCGTCGTAGTAGATCAGCTCCCGCCCGTCCGCCAGGCGGGTGGCCGTCTTGCGCACGGTGGGCGCCAGGAGGCGCACCGCCGTCGCCGGGTCCTCGCTCATCGCTGTCCTCCCTCGGTGCCGGCCGGGCTCGCCCCCGCCGTCACGGTGCCGGCTCCCGCCGCCTCGTCGGCGACCTCCACGACGATCCCGTGGCGCTCGGCCGCCGCCCGGGTGGCGGCGTCCGGCTCGGCGTCGGTGACGAGGACGGCGAGCTGCTCCACCGGGCAGAACGTGCGCAGCCCGAGCACCCCCCACTTCGCCGCGTCGAGCACCGCGACCGGGGTGCGGGCGGCGGCGACCATCGCCGCGTTCGTGGCCGCCTCGGCGAGGTTGGGCGTCATGAGGCCGATCTCCGGGTCGAAGCCGTGCGCGCCGAGGAAGGCCCACTCCACGCGCAGCGTGCGCAGGGCGTCGACGGCGATCGGGCCCACCAGCGCGTCCGAGCGGGTGCGCTCGCCGCCGGTGAGGATGATCGTCGGGGCGGGGCGGCCCTCGCCCCGCGCCTGCTCGGCCGCCTCCTGCAGCACCTGGGCCGCCGGGAGGGAGTTGGTGATCACCGTCAGCGTCGCCAGGTGCGGCAGGGCGGCGAGCGCCCGGGCGACGGCCAGGGTGGTCGATCCGGCGGTGAGCGCCACGGAGTCGCCCGGGCGCACCCGTGCGGCGGCGAGGGCGCCGATGCGCTCCTTCTCCCCGGTGCGCTGGCCCGCCTTGGTCTGGAAGAGCGGCTCGTGCGCGGCGCCCGCCGCGGCCACGGCGCCGCCGTGCACCCGGTCCACCAGCCCACGGGCCACGAGCTCGGTGATGTCGCGCCGCACCGTCATCTCGGAGACGCCGAGGGCCTCGACGACCTCCGCGACGCGCACCCCGCCGTGCTCGGTCACCCGGGCGAGGATGTAGTCCTGGCGCTGCCGGGCCAGGAGCGGCGTCGTCGTGTCCTGCGGTGGGGCCATGCCGCCATCTTGCCAGGCCCAACAAAATCGACCAAGACCTCACAGAATGGTCGTCGGAGGCGGGTTTTCCCCGACAGGTGACCGCTTCCTGCCACGGCCCCCTGGGCGGGGGGCGTACCGGGCGGCTTGCGGACCTGTCAGGATGGCAACGTGACCCTCCGCCCCTTCGTCGTGCGCCCCGAGAGGAGATGGCCCTGATGCACCTGCCTGAGCGCGTCGGGGACCAGGTGCGCATCGGGGTCTCCCTCCAGGTGCCCGAGCCGTACGCGACCGTCGTCCAGTCCACCCGGGCGCGCGTGGGGGACCCGCTCGCCCGCGCGATCCCGCCGCACATCACGCTCGTGCCGCCCACGGTCGTCGAGCCCGAGCAGCTGCCCGTGGTCGTGGACCTGCTCGGCGAGGTCGCCGCCACCGAGGCGCCGTTCGTGGTCCGGCTGCAGGGCACCGACACCTTCCGGCCGGTCAGCCCGGTGGTCTTCGTCCGCGTCGTCCAGGGCGGCGAGCAGTGCGCCGCCCTCCAGGGGCGGCTCCGCACCGGCGTGCTCGCCCAGGAGCTGCGCTTCCCCTACCACCCGCACGTCACCGTCGCCCACGAGCTGGAGGAGGCCGCCCTCGACCGCGCCGCCCGGGCGCTCGCGGACTTCGAGGCGACCTACGCCGCCGGCAGCATGCGCCTGTACGAGCACGGCGACGACGGCGTGTGGCGGATGATCGCGCGGGTGCCGCTGACCGGCAGCTCGGTCAACCACCGCGCGGGCTGACCGGGGCCGGCGCCTGAGGGGCGCCGGGTCCGCGCCGGGCGTGCACCGGGGGCGCCCTAAGGTGTGCGCATGTCCGACAGCCTGTTGCACGCCATCGTCCCCGCCGGGGGCGCCGGCACCCGGCTCTGGCCGCTCTCCCGCCGCACGGCCCCGAAGTTCCTGCTCGACCTCACCGGCGCGGGCCGGACCCTGCTGCAGCAGACGGTCGACCGGCTGCGGCCGCTGACCGGCGCCGGTGGCGTCACCGTGGTGACCGGGACGGCGCACGCCGCCGCGGTGCGCGCCCAGCTGCCCGAGCTGGCCGAGGCCGACCTGCTCGCCGAGCCCAGCCCGCGCGACTCCATGGCCGCCATCGGCCTGGCCGCGGCCGTGCTCGCCCGCCGCCACGGCGACGTCGTCGTCGGGTCCTTCGCCGCCGACCACGTCGTGCGCGACACCGCCGCCTTCGAGAGGGCCGTGCGCGAGGCCGTGGCCGTGGCCCGCGCCGGCTACGTGGTCACCATCGGCATCGAGGCCGACCGCCCCTCCACCGCCTTCGGCTACATCCGCGCCGGCGAGCCGCTCGGCGGGGCCGGCACGCCCACCGCCCGCCGGGTCGTCGGGTTCACCGAGAAGCCCGACGCCGACACCGCCGCCGCGTACCTGGCCACTGGGGAGTACCGGTGGAACGCCGGGATGTTCGTCGTGCGCGCCGCGGTCCTGCTCGACCACCTCGCCGCCGAGCGCCCGGCCCTGCACGCCGGGCTCGGCGAGATCGCCGACGCCTGGGACACCGACGCCCGCCAGGAGGTGCTCGCCCGGGTGTGGCCGGACCTGGAGAAGGTCGCCATCGACCACGCGATCGCCGAGCCGGTCGCCGCCCGCGGCGGGGTCGCCGTCGTCCCGGCCGCGATGGGCTGGGACGACGTCGGCGACTTCGCCAGCCTCGCCACCCTCGTGCCCCCGGCCGACGACGACGTGCGGGTGCTCGGCCCCGCCGCCGACGTGCTGACCGTGGACGCCGACGGCGCCCTGGTCGTGCCCGGCTCGGGGCGCACCGTCACCGTGCTGGGCATCCCCGACGCCGTCGTGGTCGACACTCCCGACGCCGTCCTGGTCACCACCCGCGCGCACGCCCAGCAGGTCAAGCAGGTCGTCGACCTGCTGCGGGACGGGCGCGACCGGCTGCTGTGAAGCGCGGCGGCCGCGCCACGGCCTCCCGGACCGGCCGACCGGCGCGTGTCGGGCAGCTCACAGGCGGCGGGGATAGTGTCGGGGGCGTGCACACCACCATCCCCGCCACCACGGACTCCACGGTCGCGCGGCGGATCAACGCGGTGGTCGACTCGCTCGAGCCCGAGCTGCTCGAGGTCCGCCGGCACATCCACGCCCACCCCGAGACGGCGCGGATGGAGCACGGCACCACCACCTACCTCGCCCAGCGCCTGCGCGCGGCGGGGCTGGATCCGCGGCTGCTCGAGGGCACCGGCCTCGTCGTCAACATCGGCGCCGACCCGCGCGAGCGGGGCCGGCGCCGCATCGGCCTGCGCGCCGACCTCGACGCGCTGCCCGTGCACGAGACCTCCGGGCTGCCCTTCGCCTCCGAGCGCGACGGCTTCGCGCACGCCTGCGGCCACGACATCCACACCGCCGCCCTGTACGGCGCCGCGCTGACCCTCAAGGCGCTCGACGACGCCGGCGAGCTGCCGATCGGCGTGCGCTGCGTGTTCCAGCCCGCCGAGGAGGTCCAGCCCGGCGGCGCCGAGTCCGCGATCAACCAGGGCGTCCTCGACGGCGTCGAGCAGATCTACGCCCTGCACTGCGACCCCAAGGTCGACGTCGGCCGGGTCGGCTCGCGCATCGGCCCCATCACCGCCGCCTCGGACTCGGTGACCATCACGGTGACCTCCGAGGGTGGCCACACCTCCCGCCCGCACCTGACCGGCGACGTCGTCTTCGCGCTGGGCCAGCTCATCACCCAGCTGCCCGCCGTGCTCGGCCGCCGGCTCGACCCGCGCGCCGGGGTGAACCTCACCTGGGGTGCCGTCCACGCCGGGCGTGCCCCCAACGCCATCCCCGCCAGCGGCAGCCTCACCGGCACGCTGCGCTGCCTGGACGCCCGGGCCTGGCAGCGCGCCGCGAAGCTCGTCCAGGAGTCCGCGACCCAGGTGCTCGCCCCGCTCGGGGTGGAGGTCGAGCTGAGCTACGTCCGCGGCATCCCCCCGGTGGTCAACGAGGAGCGGGCGGTGCGCACCATCGACGCCGCCGCCAAGGACGTGATCGGGCCCGAGTCCGTCGTCCTCACCGAGCAGTCGCTCGGGGGCGAGGACTTCGCGTGGTACCTCACCCGCATCCCGGGCGCCATGGTGCGCCTCGGCACCCGCACGCCGGGCGGGCCCTCCTACGACCTGCACCGCGGGGACATCGTCTTCGACGAGCGGGCCATCGGCATCGGCGCCCGGCTGCTCGCGCGCACGGCGATCCTCGCCGGCGACGGCACCGCCGGGCAGGCCCGGTCCGAGTAGGCCAGGCCCCCCGCCCCGGGCGAACGGGGCGGAGCGGACCGGTTGGCCGCTGCGCGGGTGGCCCGACGTAGCGGACCGACGTGTCCGGCGCCTGGCGAGGGGGATACATTTCGGTAACGCTTTCCGGACCGGTCTCACGATGTGGCAGAAGCGCCGGTTTCCGACCAGTAGGGTCGGGGGTGATATCCGCCGAACCCGACCGATCAGGCGGGGCTCTCCCTGCAGAGCGCGCCACCCGCCCCGGCCGGCCCTCGGCCCACACATGCAGGAGACACGCGTGAAGAAGAGCATCTACGCGACGGCGCTCGCGGCCTCGGCCGCGCTGACGCTCGCCGCCTGTGGGTCGGCACCCGAGAGCAACTCGGGTTCCGAGACCTCCGCCGGGCAGGAGCAGACCAGCGACACCGCGGCCAACGCGGACTTCCTGGCCTGCATGGTCTCGGACTCCGGCGGCTTCGACGACAAGTCCTTCAACCAGTCCGGCTACGAGGGCCTCACCGCCGCCGTGGACCAGCTCGGCATCCAGGAGAAGACGGCCGAGTCGACGTCCGACGCCGACTTCGCCCCGAACGTCGACTCGATGGTGCAGGCCGGCTGCAAGCTGACCATCGGCGTGGGCTTCCTCCTCGAGGACGCCATCCAGGCCGCCGCCGAGGCGAACCCCGACAGCCAGTTCGCGCTCATCGACTCCGCCTTCAGCGACGCCGACTTCAAGCCGGTGGAGCTGAAGAACGCCAAGCCGATCCTCTTCAACACCGCTGAGGCCTCCTACCTGGCCGGGTACCTCGCCGCCGGCATGACCAAGACCGGCACCGTCGCCACCTTCGGCGGCATGCAGATCCCCTCGGTGTCGATCTTCATGGACGGCTTCGCCGACGGCGTGGCGAAGTACAACGAGGACAACGGCAAGGACGTCAAGCTCCTCGGCTGGGACAAGGCGGCCCAGAACGGCGCCTTCACCGGTGACTTCGAGAACCAGGCCAAGGGCCAGAACCAGGCCGAGCAGTTCATCGCCCAGGGCGCGGACATCATCATGCCGGTGGCCGGCCCGGTCGGGCTGGGCGCGGCCGCCGCGGCCGAGGCCGCGGACGGCGTGCACATCATCGGCGTGGACTCCGACTGGTTCGAGTCCACCGAGTACGGCTCCATCGTGCTGACCTCCGTCGTCAAGGAGATCGGCCAGGCGGTCCAGGACACCGTCGGCCAGGCCGCCGAGGGCAAGTTCGCCGCCGAGCCGTACGTCGGCACCCTGGAGAACAAGGGCGTGGGCCTGGCCCCGTTCCACGACTTCGACAGCCAGGTGCCCCAGGAGCTCAAGGACGCGGTGACCAAGCTCCAGGACCAGATCATCTCCGGCGAGATCACGGTCGAGACGCAGAACGCGCCCGCCTGAGGCGCGGACTGACCTACCGCAGCACCCCGGCGGCCCGGCCCACCCGGCCGGGCCGTCGGGTTCTCCGCTGCAGTAGGGTCCATCCGGACGACCGCCACCCCTTTGCGCGGCCAGCGCGACCAACAGGAGAGAGCACGCCGTGAAGCTGGAACTCAGGGGGATCACCAAGGTCTTCGGGTCGCTCGTGGCCAACGACCACATCGACCTCGTCGTCGAGCCTGGTGAGATCCATGCCCTCCTCGGGGAGAACGGGGCGGGCAAGAGCACCCTGATGAACGTGCTCTACGGGCTCTACCAGCCCGACGACGGGCACATCGAGCTCGGCGGGAAGCCGGTGGCCTTCGCCGGCCCGGGCGACGCCGTCGCCGCCGGCATCGGCATGGTGCACCAGCACTTCATGCTCGTGCCCGTGTTCACCGTCGCCGAGTCCGTGGTGCTGGGCTACGAGCCCACCGGCGCGGCCGGCCTCATCAACCTCGCCGAGGCGCGCCAGCGGGTCCGGGAGATCTCCGACCGGTTCGGGTTCGACGTCGACCCCGACGCCCGCATCGAGGACCTGCCCGTCGGCGCCCAGCAGCGGGTGGAGATCATCAAGGCCCTCTCGCGCGACGCCAAGGTCCTCATCCTCGACGAGCCCACCGCCGTGCTCACCCCGCAGGAGACCGACGAGCTCATCGCGATCATGCGCCAGCTGAGGGACAACGGGACCTCCATCGTCTTCATCACCCACAAGCTGCGCGAGGTCCGCGCCGTCGCCGACAAGATCACCGTCATCCGCCGCGGCAAGGTGGTCGGCGAGGCGAGCCCCACCTCCACCGAGACCGAGCTGGCCTCGATGATGGTCGGCCGCTCGGTGGGCATGGCCGTCGAGAAGGAGCCCGCGCGCCCGGGGGAGGAGGCCCTCGAGGTGGAGGACCTCGTGGTCCTGGACGCGGGCGGCGCGGCGGTGGTCGACCACCTGAGCTTCTCGGTGCGGCGCGGGGAGATCCTGGCCATCGCCGGGGTGCAGGGCAACGGCCAGACCGAGCTGACCGAGGCGATCCTCGGCCTGACCAAGCCCGTCTCCGGCGCCCTCCGGCTCGACGGCGAGGACCTGCTCGGCAAGGGCGTCAAGCAGCGGCTGCGGGCCGGGGTGGGCTTCGTGCCCGAGGACCGCTCCACCGACGGCATCATCGCCAGCTTCTCCGTGGCCGAGAACCTCGTCCTGGACCTCTACGACGCCGAGCCGTTCGCCTCCGGCGTGTCCATGCGGCCCGCCGTCGTGCGCGAGAACGCCACCGCCCGGGCGGACGAGTTCGACATCCGGTTGTCCTCCATCGACGACCCCCTCTCCACCCTCTCCGGCGGCAACCAGCAGAAGGTCGTCATCGCCCGGGAGATGTCCCGGCCGCTGCGCCTGCTCGTCGCCTCCCAGCCGACCCGCGGCGTCGACGTCGGCTCCATCGAGTTCATCCACAAGCGGATCGTCGCCGAGCGCGACCGCGGCACCCCGGTGGTCATCGTCTCCACCGAGCTCGACGAGGTCATGGCGCTGGCCGACCGCATCGCGGTGATGTACCGCGGCCGCATCGTCGGCGTCGTCGACGGCGACACCGACCGCGACGTCCTCGGCCTCATGATGGCCGGCGTGCCGCTGGACGAGGCGGAGCAGCAGGCCGCCGAGCACAAGACGACGCTCGCGGCGGCGGACGCCGCGGCCGGTCACCAGGAGGGAACGCTGTGAGCGACCCCGTCAACGTCACCCCCCAGACGGCCGCCCAGCCCGGCGACCTCGTCGCCCAGGCCGAGCCGCCGGCGCCCTCGAACGGGCGCCGCCGCGCCGCCCCGGAGCGCGAGACCCGCAGCCAGCAGTTCTTCCGCGACCTGCTCTCGGGCAGCTGGATGGTCTCGGTGCTCGCCGTCCTCGTCGCCCTCGTCATCGGCGGGGTCCTCATCGCCCTGGCCGACCCCGACGTCCAGGACACCCTCGGGTATCTCTTCGCCCGGCCCACCGACTTCTTCGCCACGGCCTGGAACACGGTCACCAGCTCCTACGTCGCGCTGTTCCGCGGCGCCGTCTTCGACTTCCAGGCGGCCTCCTTCGCCCGCGCGATCCGGCCGCTGACCGAGACGCTGACCTTCTCCGTGCCGCTGATCCTCGCCGGGCTCGGCGTCGCCGTCGGCTTCCGCGCCGGCCTGTTCAACATCGGCGGGCAGGGGCAGATCATCCTCGGCGGCATCTTCGCCGGCTTCATCGGCTTCACGTTCAACCTCCCGCCGGTGCTCCACGTGCTCCTCGCCGCCGTGGGCGCGGCGCTCGGCGGCGCGATCTGGGCGGGCATCGCCGGTGTCCTCAAGGCCCGCACCGGGGCCAACGAGGTCATCGTGACGATCATGCTCAACAACATCGCGGTGTACCTCATCGCGTACCTGCTGCAGACCCAGGCGTTCAAGCTGCCCGGGTCGCCGTTCCCCAAGTCCCCGCCCATCCCCACCGACTCGGCGACCTACCCGCTGCTGCTCGGCGGGCAGTTCCGGCTCCACGCCGGGTTCCTGCTCGCCATCGCCGCCACCGTGCTCGTGTGGTGGCTGCTCGAGCGCTCCACGCTCGGCTTCGAGTTCCGCTCGACCGGGGCCAACCCCCGCGCGGCACGCACCGCGGGCGTGTCGGTGGACCGGGTCACGGTGCTGGTCATGCTCGTCGCCGGGGGGCTGTGCGGCCTGGCCGGCTCGGCCCAGGTGCTGGGCACCGAGAAGGTGCTCACCGGTGGCGTGGCCGCGAGCTACGGCTTCGACGCGATCACCGTGGCCCTGCTGGGACGCTCGCGGCCGGTGGGGACGTTCGTCGCGGGCCTGCTGTTCGGGGCGCTCAAGGCGGGCGGCTTCCTCATGCAGTCCACCACCAACACCCCGATCGAGATCATCCTCGTGGTCCAGTCGGTCATCGTGCTGCTCATCGCCGCGCCCCCGCTGGTCCGCGCCATCTTCCGGCTGCCGGCGCCGGGGGCCCGCCCCCGCCGTGCCGCCGCCCCGGCCGTCAAGGAGGCTGCGGCATGAGCACCACGACCGCGACACCCGCCCGCCCGCGCGAGGCGGCGCCGGCCGTCCTGGCGCCGATCAGCTGGCGCTGGCCGATCGTCTACGGCGTCCTCACCCTGCTGACGCTGGTCGTGTTCACCCTGCTGCTCGAGCCGGGGCAGCACACCACCTTCCAGCTCTCGCGCCCCACGGACCTGCTGGCCATCCCCAACTTCGCCCTGCCCGCCACCGCGACGAACTGGGTCCTCAGCCTCGTGCTCGTGGCCCTCACCGCGTACGTCGTCAAGGCGGCGGTGGACCGGCGCCCGGTGCCGGTGTGGGCGCACGTCGTCCTCGGCGTCGCGTTCGTGCTGGCCTTCCTCACCTGGGTGGGCGCGGGCCGCTCGACCGTCATCCCGGTCACCACGCTGCTCCAGGGCGCCCTGGCGCTGTCCGTGCCGCTGGTCTTCGGCGCGATGAGCGGCATCCTGTGCGAGCGCTCCGGCATCGTCAACATCGCCATCGAGGGCCAGCTGCTCGGCGGGGCCTTCCTCGCCGCCGTCGTCGGCTCCCTCACCTCCAGCGCCTACCTGGGCCTCCTCGCGGCGCCGGTCGCCGGCGCGCTGGTGGGGGCGCTGCTGGCGTTCTTCGCGGTGCGCTACTGGGTCGACCAGATCATCGTCGGCGTGGTGCTCAACGTGCTCGTGGTGGGCCTGACGAGCTTCCTGTTCTCCACGGTGCTCACCGACAACGCGCAGGTCTTCAACGCCCGCCAGAGCCTGCCCCGGCTGCCCATCCCGGGGCTGTCCGAGATCCCCGTCATCGGCCCGGTCCTGTTCAACCAGACCCTGCTCGTGTACCTCATGTACGCCGGCGTGGTCGTCCTGCAGGTCTTCCTCTTCCGCAGCCGCTGGGGCCTGCGGGTGCGCGCCGTCGGCGAGCACCCCAAGGCCGCCGACACCGTGGGCATCAAGGTCAACCCCACCCGGGTGCGCAACACCCTCCTCGGCGGCGCGGTGGCCGGCCTGGGCGGCGCCTTCTTCACCGTCGGCTCCGGACTGGCGTTCGGCAAGGAGATGTCCGCCGGCCAGGGCTACATCGCCCTCGCCGCGATGATCCTGGGCAAGTGGAACCCCTACGGCGCGGTCGCCGCGGCGCTGCTGTTCGGGTTCACCACGAACCTCGGCACCGTCCTGTCGACCATCGGCGCCCCGGTGCCCTCGGAGTTCCTGCTCATGCTGCCCTACATCGTCACGATCTTCGCCGTGGCCGGGCTGGTCGGGAAGGTGCGCGCCCCCGCCGCCGAGAACATCCCGTACATCAAGTGACGTCGAGGAGCGCGATGACCGTCATCTCCGAGGACACCTGGCAGTCCCTGCGCGCGCTGGCCTACGAGGCCATGGAGCGGGCCTACGTGCCGTACTCGAAGTTCCCCGTGGGCGCCGCCGCGCTCGTCGACGACGGCCGCACCGTCTCGGGCTGCAACGTGGAGAACGCCGGCTACGGCGTGACGCTGTGCGCCGAGTGCGGGCTCGTCTCCGAGCTGATCCGCTCCGGCGGCGGCCGCCTGGTGGCCTTCACCTGCGTCGGTGGCCACGGGCAGCGGCTCGTGCCGTGCGGGCGCTGCCGGCAGCTGCTGTGGGAGCACGGCGGGCCGGACCTGCTCGTCGAGATGCCCAGCGGCATCCACCCCATGACCGACGTGCTGCCCGAGGCGTTCGGGCCCGAGGACCTCGCCCGGGAGGCGACCGCATGACCGAGCCGTTCGACGCCGTCGACGTCATCCGCACCAAGCGCGACGGCGGGGCGCTCAGCCCCGCGCAGATCGACTGGGTCATCGACGCCTACACCCGCGGCGCCGTCGCCGAGGAGCAGATGAGCGCCCTGGCCATGGCGATCTTCCTCAACGGCATGGACCGGGCCGAGATCGCCCGCTGGACCCAGGCGATGATCGCCTCCGGCGAGCGGATGGACTTCTCCGGCCTGTCCCGGCCCACCGCCGACAAGCACTCCACCGGCGGCGTGGGGGACAAGATCACCCTGCCCCTCGCCCCGCTCGTGGCGGTCTTCGACGTCGCCGTCCCGCAGCTGTCCGGCCGTGGGCTCGGCCACACCGGCGGCACCCTCGACAAGCTCGAGGCCGTACCCGGCTGGCGGGCGGCGCTGAGCAACGAGGAGATCCTCGCCCAGCTCGACGACGTCGGCGCCGTGATCTGCGCGGCCGGGTCCGGGCTGGCGCCGGCGGACAAGAAGCTCTACGCGCTGCGGGACACGACGGCGACCGTGGAGGCGATCCCGCTCATCGCCAGCTCCATCATGAGCAAGAAGATCGCCGAGGGCACCGACAGCCTCGTCCTGGACGTCAAGGTCGGCTCCGGCGCCTTCATGAAGGACCGCGACCGCGCCGGCGAGCTCGCCCGCACCATGGTCGAGCTGGGCACCGACGCCGGCGTGCGCACCGTCGCCCTGCTCACCGACATGTCCACCCCGCTCGGGCTCACCGTGGGCAACGCCCTCGAGGTGCGCGAGTCGGTGGAGGTCCTCGCGGGCGGCGGGCCCTCCGACGTCGTCGACCTCACCGTCGCCCTGGCCCGGGAGATGCTCGACGCCGCCGGCCGGCCCGACGCCGACCCCGCCGCCGCCCTGCGCGACGGGCGGGCCATGGACGTGTGGCGCCGGATGATCGCCGCCCAGGGCGGCGACCCCGACGCGGCCCTGCCGGTGGCCCGGCACACCGAGGACGTTCTGGCCGAGGCCGACGGCGTGCTCACCACCCTCGACGCCTACGCCGTCGGGGTGGCCTCGTGGCGCCTGGGCGCCGGCCGCGCCCGCAAGGAGGACCCGGTGCAGGCCGTGGCGGGCATCGAGCTGCACGCCAAGCCCGGCGACGAGGTGCGGGCGGGCCAGCCGCTGCTCACCCTGCACACCGACACCCCCGAGCGGTTCGCGCGGGCCCGGGAGGCGCTCGCCGGCGCCGTTGTCGTCACCGCGCCGGGCGAGCTCGACGGCTTCGCGGCGCGCGAGCGCACCGTCGTGCTGGAGCGGGTGGCCGGCTGAGGTCGCTCGCCTCCGCTCGCCGGGCGCCGGGCGGGCGGGCACCCTGGCCCTCATGCGTGCCCTGCCCCCGGTCTCGCTGAGCACCCTGCTCGGCCCCCTCGCCCGCCCGCTGCGCACCCCGGTGCGCGGCGCCCCCGGCCCGGTGCGGCGGCGCACGGCGCCGCC